>NZ_JAFIRF010000008.1:0-624 GCF_017116885.1 Mycoplasma sp. CSL10166 | reverse complement strand
GAGAATCCTCAACGCCTATTGGGAAAGGTTTCCTGGGGAAGGTTCGTCCACCCAGGGTTAGTCAGGACCTAAGGAGAGGCCGAAAGGCGTATCTGATGGACAACAGGTTAATATTCCTGTACTGGCTGTACGTAGTGATGGAGTGACGGAGAAGGATAACACTACCACTTATTGGATTGTGGGGTAAGTAACAACTGGTGGACATAGTTAAATGCGTGTCCTCTAACCGGGAGTTGCGAGTCATAAGCTGAAAAGCTGAATTGTGTGATTTCATGCTTCCAAGAAAAGCTTCTAAACGTTTAAATGTATGGTCACCTGTACCGAGAACGGACACACGTTCCCAAGATGAGTATTCTAAGGCGAGCGAGAAAACCAATGTTAAGGAACTCTGCAAATTAACCCCGTAAGTTCGCGAGAAGGGGTGCCAACTTTTGGTTGGCCACAGTAAATTGTGAGGGGCAACTGTTTATCAAAAACACAACTCTCTGCTAAACCGCAAGGTGATGTATAGGGGGTGAAGCCTGCCCAGTGCCCGAAGGTTAAGTGGATGCGTTAGCTTATGCGAAGCGTTGAAATGAAGCCCGGGTGAACGGCGGCCGTAACTATAACGGTCCTAAGGTAGCG
>NZ_JAFIRF010000007.1:0-892 GCF_017116885.1 Mycoplasma sp. CSL10166 | reverse complement strand
AGAATCTGAAACAACTTACTTACAATTAGTCAGAGCGCGTTAATGCGTGATGGCGTACATCTTGCAGTATGGACCGGCGAGTTATGTTAACATGCGAGGTTAAGTGGATAAAAGCGGAGCCGTAGAGAAATCGAGTCTTAATAGGGCGCTTAGTATGTTGACATATACCCGAAACCATGTGATCTATTCATGAGCAGGCTGAAGCTTGGATAACACCAAGTGGAGGGCCGAACCGTAGTACGCTGAAAAGTGCCCGGATGACTTGTGAATAGCGGAGAAATTCCAATCGAACTTGGAGATAGCTGGTTCTCCTCGAAATAGCTTTAGGGCTAGCGTGTGATGTTAAACTTTGGTGGTAGAGCACTGAATATGGAATGGCCGCGCCTAGCGGTACTGACTATAATCAAACTCCGAATACCATTGTGTATTATCATGCAGTCGGAACCGGGGTGCTAACGTCCCGGCTCGCGAGGGCAACAACCCAGATCGTCGGCTAAGGTCCCAAAATCGTGTTAAGTCAGAAAGGTTGTGAGTTTTCATAAACAACTAGGAGGTTGGCTTAGAAGCAGCCACCCTTTAAAGAGTGCGTAATAGCTCACTAGTCAAGAGAACTTGCGCCAATAATGTAACGGGAGTAAAACACGATACCGAAGCCACGGGTACGAAAGTACGTTAGAGGAGCGTTCTTAGTGCGGCGAAGTCAGACCGTGAGGACTGGTGGAGCGCTAAGAAGTGAGAATGCCGGTATGAGTAACGATTTGAGGTGAGAATCCTCAACGCCTATTGGGAAAGGTTTCCTGGGGAAGGTTCGTCCACCCAGGGTTAGTCAGGACCTAAGGAGAGGCCGAAAGGCGTATCTGATGGACAACAGGTTAATATTCCTGTACTGGCT
>NZ_JAFIRF010000006.1:0-1138 GCF_017116885.1 Mycoplasma sp. CSL10166 | reverse complement strand
AAGGTGATGTATAGGGGGTGAAGCCTGCCCAGTGCCCGAAGGTTAAGTGGATGCGTTAGCTTATGCGAAGCGTTGAAATGAAGCCCGGGTGAACGGCGGCCGTAACTATAACGGTCCTAAGGTAGCGAAATTCCTTGTCGGCTAAATACTGACCTGCACGAAAGGCGCAATGATCTCTCAACTGTCTCAACATTGGACTCGGTGAAATTATGGTCCCAGTGAAAACGCTGGGTACCCGCATCAAGACGAAAAGACCCCATGGAGCTTTACTACAACTTCGTATTGGAACTTGGCCTAACATGTGTAGGATAGGTGGGAGACGTTGATGCTAAGACGCTAGTCTTAGAGTAGTCGACCTTGAAATACCACCCTTGGTATGTTGAGTTTCTAACCTGTCGCCGTTATCCGGCGAGGAGACAGTGCGTGGTGGGTAGTTTGACTGGGGCGGTCGCCTCCTAAAAAGTAACGGAGGCGTTCAAAGGTACACTCAATACAGTCAGAAACTGTATGTAGAGCGCAAAGGTAGAAGTGTGCTTAACTGCGAGACCTACAAGTCGAGCAGGTGCGAAAGCAGGACTTAGTGATCCGGCTGTACGTCATGGAACGGCAGTCGCTCAACGGATAAAAGTTACCCTGGGGATAACAGGCTTATCTTGCCCAAGAGATCACATCGACGGCAAGGTTTGGCACCTCGATGTCGGCTCATCGCATCCTGGAGCTGGAGTCGGTTCCAAGGGTTTGGCTGTTCGCCAATTAAAGCGGTACGCGAGCTGGGTTCAGAACGTCGTGAGACAGTTCGGTCCCTATCTGATGTGGGCGTTGGAATATTGATGAGAGCTGCTCTTAGTACGAGAGGACCGGAGTGGACGTACCGCTGGTGTTCCAGTTGTTCCGCCAGGAGCATAGCTGGGTAGCTAAGTACGGAAAGGATAACCGCTGAAAGCATCTAAGTGGGAAGCCTCCTCAGAGATAAGTATTCCCTTGAAATTCCTTGTAGACTACGAGGTTGATAGGATGGATGTGTAAGTGTAGTAATACATTTAGCTGACCATTACTAATAAATTGATAGGTTTAGAAGTTAAGATGTATTTAAGACATTTTAATGAATTATTAATTACTATTCAGTTTTCAAAGAATA
>NZ_JAFIRF010000005.1:0-2161 GCF_017116885.1 Mycoplasma sp. CSL10166 | reverse complement strand
TAATATAAAAGGAGCGTTTGCTTCACTAGAGGATCGGGGTGCGGAACATTAGTTTGTTGGTAAGGTAATGGCTTACCAAGACGATGATGTTTAGCGGGGTTGAGAGACTGATCCGCCACACTGGGACTGAGATACGGCCCAGACTCCTACGGGAGGCAGCAGTAGGGAATTTTCCACAATGGACGAAAGTCTGATGGAGCGACACAGCGTGCAGGAAGACGGCCTTCGGGTTGTAAACTGCTGTTATAAGGGAAGAAAAAGCAGTAGAGGAAATGCTATTGCCTTGACGGTACCTTGTCAGAAAGCAACGGCTAACTATGTGCCAGCAGCCGCGGTAATACATAGGTTGCAAGCGTTATCCGGAATTATTGGGCGTAAAGCGTCTGTAGGTTGTGTGTTAAGTCTGGCGTTAAAACTTGGGGCTCAACCCCAAATTGCGTTGGATACTGGCACGCTAGAATTGTGTAGAGGTTAGCGGAATTCCTAGTGAAGCGGTGAAATGCGTAGATATTAGGAAGAACACCAACATGGCGAAGGCAGCTAACTGGGCACATATTGACACTGAGAGACGAAAGCGTGGGGAGCAAACAGGATTAGATACCCTGGTAGTCCACGCTGTAAACGATGATGATTAGCTGATAGAGAACTATCGGCGCAGCTAACGCATTAAATCATCCGCCTGAGTAGTATGCTCGCAAGAGTGAAACTTAAAGGAATTGACGGGGACCCGCACAAGCGGTGGAGCATGTGGTTTAATTTGAAGATACGCGTAGAACCTTACCCACTCTTGACATCTTCCGCAATGCTATAGAGATATAGCGGAGGCTAACGGAATGACAGATGGTGCATGGTTGTCGTCAGCTCGTGTCGTGAGATGTTCGGTTAAGTCCTGCAACGAGCGCAACCCTTATCCTTAGTTAAATGTTCTAGGGAGACTGCCCGAGTAATTGGGAGGAAGGTGGGGACGACGTCAAATCATCATGCCTCTTACGAGTGGGGCAACACACGTGCTACAATGGATAGTACAAAGAGAAGCAATACGGTGACGTGGAGCAAATCTCAAAAAACTATTCTCAGTTCGGATTGTAGTCTGCAACTCGACTACATGAAGTCGGAATCGCTAGTAATCGTAGATCAGCTACGCTACGGTGAATACGTTCTCGGGTCTTGTACACACCGCCCGTCACACCATGGGAGCTGGTAATGCCCGAAGTCGGTTTTGTTAACTACGGAGACAACTGCCTAAGGCAGGGCCGGTGACTGGGGTGAAGTCGTAACAAGGTATCCCTACGAGAACGTGGGGATGGATTACCTCCTTTCTACGGAGTACATAAGTTACAATTCATTTTAGTAACAATTACTAACTTTTAAGACCATTTTTATTTATTAATATTTGAGTCATGGCTTTCTTTAATGGTCAGAAAGATTTATATATCTAGTTTTGAGAGAACTTCTCTCAATTGTTCTTTGAAAACTGAATAGTAAAGATAAATTAATATAACAACGACATCAATAAAAATAAATTAGTCAATTTGTTTTGTGATACCGAGTAATTATTTTAAATAATAATTTATTAAAATGTCTTTGAATACATCAACAATAGGAAAATATTGAACTTTTAAATAAGTAAGAGTGAGTTGTGGATGCCTTGGGTCTGGAAGTCGATGAAGGACGTGATTACCTGCGATAAGCCTCGTGGAGCTGGATATAAGCTACGATACGGGGATTTCCGAATGGGGAAACCTAATTAGAGTAATATCTAATTGCATTAGAATGAATACATAGTTCTAATGACGAGACACGTTGTGAACTGAAACATCTTAGTAGCAACAGGAAGAGAAAATAAACAATGATTCCATTAGTAGCGGCGAGCGAACTTGGAAGAGCCCAAACCAACATTTATGTTGGGGTTGTAGGACTATCTACATGAAGTTACAAAATTTTGTTATAGCAGAAAAAGTTGGGAAACTTTAGCATAGAGGGTGATACTCCCGTATGCGAAATGGCAAAATCTTCTGATAGTATCCTGAGTAGGGCGGGGCACGTGAAACCCTGTCTGAATCTGCCGGGACCATCCGGTAAGGCTAAATACTAACCAGACACCGATAGTGAACTAGTACCGTGAGGGAAAGGTGAAAAGAACCCCGGGAGGGGAGTGAAA
>NZ_JAFIRF010000004.1:0-4688 GCF_017116885.1 Mycoplasma sp. CSL10166 | reverse complement strand
AAAATATTGTTTATCTAAAACAAGATAAATATAAAAACAGATATACAGCATATAACAATGAATCAATGGTTCTATTAAAATCAAAACAAAATGAAACAATAGAATCAAAAAGATGAATTAGAAAAGGTGGTGATATATCATATTCATTGTATATGAATATTTTGCAAGATGTAATGATTTATGGTATTAATAAAAAAGGGTTTAACCCTAGAAATATGTGTAAATATGATGAATTACCAGAAATATTTAAGAATAATATAAATAAAGAATCTTGAAGAGTTGTTAAAAGCAGAATGATTAGAAATAAAGTATATGTTTTTAAACAAAGAGATGAAGATATAAATAGAAGATTCTGATGACTTTACAAGAAAATTTGGAATAAACAAGACTAAAATGTTAACAATTGACTATTGTGGTTTTGCCCCATAGGTCAATTGTTAACATTTTCTTTTGAAAATGTTAATCTATTGACTGATATATATATATAGTAAATTTTTTATATATGTTAGAAACCTGGAATTTTGATATAATTTTATTATAAAATTATAGAACCAGGTAGGCAAAATGCCCTAAACAAGTTTAGTGCATTTATGCCCCCTGGCTTTTGGCTAAGCCAAAAGAGAACAGACAAGTCTGTTCTTAGGGATTTTCAACCCCTATTCTTGAAAATAAAAACAAGGAGAAAGACAATGATAATAGAATTAAATACAAGTTTTCATAAGTCAACAGGTGGTGGGAGTAAACAAGAAAGAAAAGCAAAATCTTTAATTGATATTGCAAAGTGATTGGGACACAATCATAGGAGTTATAAGAATGTTGAAAAGTCATTAAGTTTTATTGAACCCAAAGATTCACATAAAAATAAATATTTAAAGAGAAAAGAGAGTTATAAAGATTGGTTCAATAGTTTTATTTCAAAAGAAATTATTGATAAATATAACAAAGGTAAAAAGAAAATCAGACAAATAAAGAATTATGATTATTTTGATTTTATTGTGAATAAACCAAGCCAAAAACAAGGGATTGGAGAGCAACTTATTTTACAACTAGGTTCTGATAATGAACTTTATTGATTAAAAGATATGTTGAATGATGATAAAGACTATTTAGAGTATTGATACCAATATCAAAAAGATATTACTAATTACATACAACAGATAATACCTGAATTTAAAATATATGATTCATCATTACATCTTGATGAGACATCACCACATATTCATATTATTGGTATTGGTTTTGAAAAGAATAAAGGGAAAACAGGTTTAGAATACAAATTATCAAGTACAAATTTGTTTACAACTGATAGACTTAGAGAACTACACAAACAATTTAGAAATTTTAATAAATTACAGGTTTCAAAATTACAAGATCTAATTAATAATAAAAATATTTATTATGATAATTTAGAACAAAGATTTATAAGAACTACAAACCCAAAATCTTATCATTCAAAAATTGAACTAAAAGCAAACCAGGAAAATTTAAGAGATAGAGTTAGTGTTAAAAGTAAAGAGATTGCTAATGTTATCTCTAATATCTGAAAAGGCAATTATTTAAATAAAGATATAAGAGTACTTAAAGATCAAGTAGATTCTTATTTAAATGAGAATGCTTCAAAATCATCTCATATTAAAGAAAGAGAATACTAATAAAGATTTATATTAAACTATCTTAAACTTTGAAATCTGAATGATTTATATATACTTTAAAGGGTATATTATACATACACACATACACATACACATATAAAGGAACTTAAAAATGAAAGTTTTTTATCAAATTATACAAATTAAAAAATATGGAAAGAAAGTTATATTATTTGAAGCTTTAAAATACCAAGAAATTAAAGATTATTTATCAGATAACCAAGAACAATTAAAAGATCTTAATTTATATATTCAGCAATCAACAATTATTAAAAATAAGATATAAGAAAAAAGCACCATTGAATTTGAAAGGAGTTGGTGCTTTTTAAAATGAACATAATTTTAAAATACTATTTTCATTTAAATTTTGTATTAACTATTTTTGTTTAACAAACAATGTATTGTGTTTATAAAGTATATTTGTTGTCTATCATAAAACTTAAAAGGGTTTGTTTATTGTTGTCTATAATTAAAATAAATGAAATAAGTTAGACTTTATGATAGACCATAAAATTATAAATAAAAAATAATTTTGGTATAATAAAAAAGGTATTAAAAATTCACTAATGATTTAGTAGCCCAGTAGTGAATTTATAACCTTGATTGATGATAATATTATACCATAAATGTATAATACAGTTTAAAAATAAAATCATTTATTTTTAAGTATCATCTATAAAGTGGGTGCTTAAAAATAAGTGATTTTTAATACCTTTTATTAGTAAAACAAATAAAAGGAGCAAAAATGCAAATAACAAGATGGAATCTTGATAGAAATGATGTGTTTAAAGCACATCAAAAATTAAAAAAGAAAAATATTATTTACATAGGTTTTGATACAGAGTTTGATGTTAAAAATAACAAAGTAATATCATACCAATTATCAATAATTAAGAAAAATGAAGTTTTAGAACATTTTAGAATTGTTGAAAGTAATAAAATAAACTTTGATGAGTTTATGAAAGATATTGCTTTACTTGTTCTAAAAGGTCAGAACATAAGATCATCATCAAAATATGATATTGTGTTGTTAGCACATTATTCAACTGCAGAAATATCTACTTTTGAGAACTTTTTTGGAATTGAAGGACTTACAAGTATAGATTTTGGTAAATATTCAAACTTTAAGATTGATAATTATAAGTTCTCTTTTATAGAACAAAATAAAGAAACAAAAGAAAATGAAAATATTGAAATTGAATTTAAATCAATAAAAATACAAGATACATTAAATTATCATAAAGCAAGTTTAGATGAAATTGGTAAAGTTTTAGGTTTTGAAAAGGTTGATTTACAAAAAGAAATTGAAAATGTTGTACCTGATTTTAAAGGTAAAGCAATAGAACAATTTTCAAGTCTTTTAAAAGATCCTATAACAAAAGATATTGCTATAAAATATGCTAAAACAGATGCTACTATAACTTTATATTTTAGTTTAATAATTTATTGATTTGGTGTTATGAATGGTGTTGATAAACCCAAAATAACAACACCAGCATTATCAGAAGCAATTTTTATAAAAAACTTTATATCTTCAAAGAAATTAAAATGAGAAGATCTAGGTTTTAAAGAATTTACAACTTTGAAGAATGGAATTGAAAAGAAACATTGAGAACAAAATAAAGAAATTTTAAATTATGGGACTGATAGTTATAAAGGAGCAAGAAATCAAGCATATACAATGGGAGTTGTAAATAAACCTTTTTATGATTTTGATTTAAAAGGTGCTTATACAAACCCACTAAAATTATTACCAAGTATAACTAAAAAACATCTTATAGTTCAAGATGGTAAATTTGTAGATATAAATGAAAAAAATAATAAAAGGGTTTATCAAAAAGAAACCCCCACATTAATTCAAAAAGAAGAATATTTTAAAGGGATTGAAGATGGTAAATATACTTTTAATGATTTAGGTACTTTTAAAGGGAGAATTAAGTTTAAAGATGATTTAAAAATATCACCACTTTTAACATATTCAGAAAATTCTTTAACAGAATTATTAGAAGTTGATGGTACACACTCATTAGTTGAATTATATATTATAAGAAAATACTTTAATGATCTTGTAGATTGGGATGAGAGTGCTATTGAAAAAGATGGAATTGCTATATTCTCAACTAATAAATCAATTAAACCTTTTGAAGAGTATATAAATTGGCTAACAGATATGAGAAATCTTCATAAAGATAACCCATTATTAGATTTGTTATTTAAACTACTTGCAAATTCATTTTATGGAAAATTAACACAAGGTATAAATTTAAAACACACCAAAAATTTAATTACAGATGAAAATGAAGATTCTTCACCATCAAAAATATCTAATTATATATACTCAGCATTTATAACAGCAGTTGTTAGAATGTTAGTATTTGATGCTTACAAAGCATTAGAAGATGTTTCATTAATTGGAAACATTATCACAGATGGAATTGGTGTATTCTCTGATAAAAATAAAGATGAATTAATTAATATTATAGAAAACACTGATTTAGTTGTAGAAATAAAGAAAATGTTAAATATAGATAAACTATGAGAACTGAAACATTTTTCAGAAAAAGGACATATAATACCCAAAACTAGAATTGATTTTCCAACTCTTGAAACTTTAAACAATATAAAAGAAATGAAAAAATTAAAAATTGCTAGTCCTTCAAGTTTTCCTAAAAATGATAATAAATTGGAGCTAGCAAAAGAATTGAATGATATTTATTTAAACAACCCAGATAAAAAATTGAAAGTAAAATCACTTGCAGGTAATAAATGAGTAAAAAATAATAAAAAAATACTACAAATGATTGAAATTGAAAAAACAACTAATTTTAATATATCTAAAACTAGAATGATTGATGAAATAAAAGATGGTTATATAACAACAAAACCATTTAAAGATATTGAATCAGCAACTAAAAATATTGTTTATCTAAAACAAGATAAATATAAAAACAGATATACAGCATATAACAATGAATCAATGGTTCTATTAAAATCAAAACAAAATGAAACAATAGAATCAAAAAGATGAATTAGAAAAGG
>NZ_JAFIRF010000003.1:0-91529 GCF_017116885.1 Mycoplasma sp. CSL10166 | reverse complement strand
AGGATGGATGTGTAAGTGTAGTAATACATTTAGCTGACCATTACTAATAAATTGATAGGTTTAGAAGTTAAGATGTATTTAAGACATTTTAATGAATTATTAATTACTATTCAGTTTTCAAAGAATATGCCCAGAAGGGCATTTTTTTATTTCTTTTTTGTCAGAGATGTTAATTAATAAAAAAATATAAAAATATTTTGTTATTTAGTGCTTAATATATAATATTATTATATATTACTAACTAGTAATATGATAAACGAAAGGAAATATGAAAAATACAAGAAATTATATTCAATTTTTGCATAAGGTTATTCTAAAAAAGAAAAACTCAATCATAATACCGATTATTATAATTTTATTAATGCTGATTATTACAATAGTTTTTTCTCAAATTAATTTAGATAATAACAAAATTAACATTATTTTTTATATAACTATTGCTATACAATTGATTTTTACAATATTTTTTTCTTCACTTAAATCTATAAATATTTTTAAAGATTTAAGTGAAGATGGACTAGAATTATTAACTTTTTCAAAACCATTATCAAGAAAAAATATCATTTTTGGAAAAACAATAGTAAATATTATTATTGGGTTATACTGAACAACAATGATAACTCTTTTAAATATTTTATTAGCAAGTGTTTTAAATCATATGTGAATTATAAAGACATTATATACAACTTTTTTAACTATTTATTTAAGTTATATTCTTTTCGGAAATGTAAGTTTATTAATAGCGTATTGATTCAATTCTAAAATAGCCTTAACGTTACCTGTTGTTTTATTTAGCCCCTTAGCTTTTGGCGGAACTCTTATATCAGGTAATACAACCTCGGTGAGTGATAATTTTGCTTTTTACTTAAATACTGAGCATAAAAAAAATCCTTCCGGAAACTTAGTTAATGCCGAAATATTTTATTTAAATAACTACTCTGATAATTTTTATATTGTTCCAAATGGTATGAATAATAAAGAATTTAGAAATGATCAAAAAGTTTTCTTAAACGAAGCATACAAAATTGCTAAAAATGCTCCAAAAAGCTGACAAATATACTCATTGTTAGCAACCCCGTATCAAATGTTAGATACATTTAATTATGATGATGTAAATGTATTTAATCTTTTTAGTGGAACAAAAATCAATAATTTAGAAAAATATTTCAATTATAATAATAATGAAAGTTTTATATATAACTACTCTTTAAAACAAAATTCTGATTTAGAAAAATATAAAGTGGAAGAATTTAATGAAGACGGAACTCTTAAAGGAGTTTCTAATAGTGTTTATTTAGTGCCTGGATTATTAAAAAATCAATCTAATATACCAGGATTAGAAAATAGAAACATAATTTACGCAAGAGAAAAAGCAGATTCGTTTAAATTTTTATTCCCTGAAGATCAATATGTTTACTCTTCGGCTGATAATTTAGTAGGTGAAATTCAATGGAATTATTTAAGAGAATTATTAAGTGATAAGGTTTTTATTGATTACGTAACTAAATTTTATGATGAATTTATAAACACAAATAGTAATTTAGTTGATCAAAGAGATATTAAAGTAACTTTACTTTCAAAAATCGAACAAATTATTAATGATGAATTAAGTGATTTAAATAGATTAGAAACTAATTCAATAGTTTTAAATCCGAAATCTCTTCAAACTAAAGAAATCAAGAATATCACAGAAAAGAAAATTTATTTAGGTATAGCTATTTTATATTATGCTTATTTTAATTTTATGAACACTGAAAATCAACAAATAGTAGATTCAATTTTAATTAATCCAGTAGATGAGTTAGAATATACTCCAACACAATTAACATTACAAGTTGGTGATTTTAAATATAATATTGGTGGTTATAGTCAATACACACCTAAACAAGAAATAGGGGATAATAATAAAATTATTATTAGATACGAATTAACTAAATCAGATAACTATTTATTTCAAACAAGTAATGAAGTTTTTGAATTATCAAGGACTAATAAAGTAGTTGATAAAAATATATATTGATTAATATGAATAGCAATTATTAGTGTACTTATTACAATTAATAGTGTTTTATATTATAAAAAGGATTATAAATAATGAATGATAATATTTTAGAGGTTAAGAATTTAACGAAAATTTATAAGAGTGCGAATAAAGAAAAAACTGGAGTTTTTTCACTAAATTTTGTTGTTAAAAAAGGGTCATTTCACGCTTTTATAGGAGAAAATGGTTCTGGTAAAACAACAACTATTAAGTCAATAATAAGTTCATATGTAAATTATACTGGTGAAATATTAATAGATAATTCTAATGTTAAAAATAATCCAACTATTAAATCTAAAATCGGTTATGTGCCAGAAAGTGCTATTTTTCCAAAAGAATTAAACACTAACGAATATTTACTTTACTTAGGTTGTTTAGGTTCTTTGTCTAAAAAAGTAGTTCAACAAAAAATAGATTATTTATTAGAAAAATTTGAGATTAAAAGTTTACAATACAAGAAACCATATGATTTCTCTTCAGGACAAAAGAAAAAAGTTTTATTAATCCAAATGCTACTTAATAATCCTGAATTAATAATCTTGGATGAACCAGCGGCAAATTTAGATCCAACGGCTAGATATCAATTATTTAATCTTTTAAAAGAGTTGCATTCAAAAGGGACGACAATTTTCATTAGTTCACATATATTAAGTGAAATTGATAAATATGTTGATTCGTTTACTCTTATTCACAAAGGAAAAATATTATTTAACGGGCCTAAAACTACAAATTTAGAAAAAGTATTTTATGAAAAAGTTATTAAAAATTAAAAAAATTTTATTAGGGACTATTTCTTCAACAGTTGCTATTTCTATATTAACCGCCGCACTTATTATTTCATCTAAAACAAATAATGAAGATAAGAATAATTACAAAAATTATTTATATAATAAAAAAGATGAAAATATATACCTTAAAAATTTAGCTAATACTTTCTTTTTTAGCAAAGACTTGGGCGAAACTTTTAAAAATGAATATTTTTTAAATCAAAATAATATTAGTAATGATTATTTTGACGAACTAAATGTTTCTTTGACTTATTCACCTTTTTCTATTGTTAACATTTTAGATAAAGCAAAAGAAATTAAAATAAAGTATGCTAGACAATCAATAGAAATATTAAATAATTTATTAACAAATAATTGATTCTGATATTTAAATAATTTAGATTCGATGTTATTTCAATTCAATCCTTTTGACAATAAATATAAAGATAATGTTAATGATAAAGGAAAAACTGATAAAACAAATGTCAATGAATTTAAGTCATTATTAAAACAAAATAAATTATTTTATAAAATTCATTCTAAGGATATTAAAGGTTTTAAATTTTTTGACTTACCAAACTTACAAGAAGATATATATACTAATAAGAAAATAGGCTTTGTACAAATTTCAAATAATGCTTTAATTCCCTTTTTTGCATATAATAAAAATGATGAAAATATTTTACAAATAACACCAGATTTATTTGTTTTTGATAGTGATTTGAGCGATAAAAATATTGCGCAAATGTTTGATTTGTTTATTAAACTTAGAAATCAAAGAATAGAAGAGGATATTAAATATTTTAAAAAAATTAAATCCAACAACTATGATGAGAATATTAGTTATAAAAAATATAATGATGTATCTTTATTCCAAATTTTTAATAGCGAAAATTATTCTGAATTATTTTTTAAAGAAATATTTGAATTTAATAGATTAAATAAGAGTATCAAAGTTAAAAGATATACATGAGGTTTTAATGAAAATAAATAAATATTTAACTGGTTTTTTAATATCAATATTAATGCCTTTAAGTTCTGTATCATGTGCCGATTTTTCTCAATCTTCCAGAAATAAACTAAGTCAAAAAATATTATTATTAGACGAAGTTAGCGAAAAAACGATAGATAAAAATAAAACTAAAACTGAAGATATTTTAAATAGAATACTGAATCAACTTTTTAAAGGCAATAAAATTAAAATATTAGATTTTTTGAATTCACAAAAAATAAACGAAAAAATAATTTTGGAAAAATTTATCCAGAACCAAAAGGAATTTAGTAATTTAGATGATAACAATTCAAGGATTGAGTTTGCAAAAAAACAAAGAGAATTCTTTTCTAAAAACTGATATTTTTTCTTAACTCATATTAATCAATTTGAATTTAATTTTCTAGAATATGTATTTGATGGATTGCAAAACGGAAATACCGCAAGCGAAGAATATAAAAAAATTATTCAAAATAAAAAAAATGTTGATACTTTTTCGTTTCAAAATATTTTTTTAGAAAAGATAAGAGTAGGGGATGAATCCATCGAGATATCAAACACTAACATTTATTATATTTTAAAAGAAAAAATGGTATTTAGATTAAGTGTAAACGATCTAGATCAAGATCAACCGACAATAAATATTTTGCCTATGATTTGATATTTTCCTGAATCAAAAGCTAAGTCTATTTCATTGGCATTAGTTTCTTCTATTGTTCATACATTGTTTATACATAACTATCCGTCTGCATTTTCTGAATTTGAAGAAGTAATGGTTAAAGAACAAAGATACGGAAGCCCTATTTTTGTATTTCCAACCATTTTATTTAAAGGAGCCGAAAATGAAAAAAAGTAAAATTTTAAAAATAGTTTTTAGTTCTTTTATTTTTAGCCTACCCTTACTAATGTCCCTTTCGTGTTCAAATACATCTACTAATGTGGAGAAATTGCAATCCGCTCAAAGTTTTATTAAAAAAAATGATGAAAATAAAGAATGAGAAAATTTTATTAATCAAAAATATATAAAATTAATTTTAGAAAGATCTTTTAATTCTAAAGATGAAATTCGAAAATATATTCAAAATCAACAAAGTATTGAGGAAAAATATTTTGATGATATTAAAATTGCTTCAAGATTTGGCAATAATATAATCTCTGATTTCGATGATGAAACCAGTTTTTTTAGCAACGGAAAAAATTTTATTACTGAAAAGTCCGCCGATATAAAAGAACAATTATATTCAAAAAATTGATTATTCTTTCTTTTTAATATAAATCGCTTTAATTTCTTTCACTTTTCAGATATTGAACCCGATAAAGCTTTTAAAGAAGATTTTATAGAAGATTTAGAAACTAATAAAAAAATATTTAATGATTTCTACAATCCAAAAAAATTACAAATTATTGACGCAGCGATACAAGAATATGATTTAAGAGAATTTTCAGTTAAAAACTTTGAAAAAAATCCAAATTCTTCAACTTACAAAATAAAAGAGACGATTTATAAATATGAAGATAGAATATACTTTTTATCAGAAGAAGGATATATATATTTTATAAGAGTTTTTGGAACAAAAAAAGTAACAAAATACAATAATAACGAAGTAATTGAAAGGAAAAATGTTGATAGAGTTTATTTAAACCAATATCTTTATTCATTTCCTAAATTGATTTTAAGTAATGATAAATTAAATGATTTTGATCTAAAAAAATACATTGATACTGTCGCGCCTTGAGAAAGTTCTAAAATAAAACCTAGTGATGCAAAACGTACATTATTTGTTGAAGAATACGGAGGTGAAACTTTTAGATACACATTGATCGATGTAATTAAATAAAAATATTCAACACAAAAAACTATATTATTTTTATAGTTTTTTGTGTTTTTTACTTTTCATCTTTTCCTTTAACGCTATATCATAGTATTAAAATTTTGTAATTTAAAATCTATGGTAAAATAGTTATCAAAAATAGAGAGAGGTAAATATGAATAAATATACAAAATCATTATTATTTTTAGGTTTTATGAGTTCTTTTGCAACACTTGCAAGTTGTACATCAAATATCACAAAAAAAGAAGAACTAAAAAGTGACATGCCAGACAAAAACTTAAATGACAAAAATGAAATGAAAAATAACAAGCCTTCTAAAGATAAAATAGAAAATGATAAGTCGCAAACTAAAGAAAACGAAATTGAATCAATAAACGAAGATAGACATATGCAAAATGATGCGTCGCAAACTAAAGAAAACGAAATTGAATCAATAAACGAAGATAGACATATGCAAAATGATGCGTCGCAAACCAAAGAAAATGAAATTGAGTCAATAAACGAAGATAGACATATGCAAAATGATGGTTCAAAAGATAACGAAAAAAACAACGATCGATTGATAAGTTCAATTTTGTTTTTAAATTTGAGAACAATCACTTCATCTGTTTTTACTTCTTATTCTAATGAAAATGATTTTTTAAAATATAAATACGTTAGAGAGGCTGAGAGTATTTTAAGTAAAATAGTTGCACTTAATCTAGATACACATAAAAATGAAATAGAACAAGGATTTTCTTTATTAAAGAAATATAAAGAGATTATAGAAAATAATAAAATTGACATGAATTTTGTTGATCAAATTTTGGAAAGTTCAAATGTTGGTCATGGACATGCTGATTATTCTAATTTTTTCAAATTACTTGATAATGAATTGAATAATTTGCTTAAAAATTTTGATTACAATCAAAAGGAATTTAGAGCAATTATAATAATGATAATTTTCAAAATATTAGAGCAAATAATTGAAAGTAATATAGATTATACTTACTTATTCGAAATCGAATATCAATTAAATCACTATGGAAAAGATGAAAAAAACAAAAAATATAGTGAAGAAATGAAAAAAATTTATAGCATTGTTTCTAAAACAATAGAATTAAAAGGAAAGTTAACAAAAGAAGAATTTGAAAAAATAAATGATATTTTATCTGATATTAATTCAAAAATGAAAAATCAAAGAGTATAGGTCTTTGGTTTTTTTAAATTTAATGTTAAATACAATATATAATTTCAAATTGTATTATAATTTAATTAATAATTAAATTATTGGAGAAAAATATGAAAAAAACATTACTAAGTGGTATAAAACCCACAGGTAGCTTGACATTAGGTAATTATATTGGTGCTATTAAAAATTTTGTTTTAATGCAAAAGGAATATGATTCATACGTTTTTGTCGCTGATTTACACGCATTGAGTACAGGCGTAGTTGATCCTGTTGAATTTAATAAAGCACGTAAAAGCATTATAGCAATGTACATTGCATGTGGACTAGATTATGAAAAAACGACTTTATTTTATCAATCTGATATTATGGCAACTGGTGTTTTACAATGACTTTGTACATCTTTAACAACTATTGGTGAATTATCAAGAATGACTCAATTTAAAGATAAATCTAGTAAAATGAAACAAGGTAACGGAACTGAGAAAATACCAACCGGTCTTTTGATGTATCCTCCTTTAATGGCTGCAGACATTTTGCTTTATAATACAGATGTTGTACCAATTGGAGAAGATCAAATTCAACATTTAGAATTGACTAGAAATATAGCTGAGAGATTCAATTCAAAATATAATTTAGATTTAAAAATACCAACCGGTTACGTTCCAAAAGTTGGAGCAAGAATTAGATCTTTAACAGATCCAAATTTTAAAATGTCTAAGTCAGATTCTAAAAGTGAAAAATCTATAATATATTTACTTGATGATCCTGATAAGGCGTATTCTAAAATTATGAAAGCAGTTACTGACTCAGAAAATAAAGTTTATGTTTCAGAACAAAAACCTGGCGTGTTGAATTTATTAAATATTTATGCTTCAATTAAAGAAATTAGTTTAGAAGAAGCAGAAAAAATATTTGCTGACTATAATTATAAAGACTTTAAATTAGCAGTCGGAAATGCTGTTAAAGATTTATTAATTGATATTCAATCTAAATATTATAAAGCTCTTGAAATTGTTGACCAAATAGCAAAAAATGGTGCAAAAAAAGCTAATATTATAGCAAACAAAACTTTATCAAAAATAATGAAAAATATTGGTTTTGAAGGAGAAATAAATGAAAGCAAATAAGCAATTGAATCATACTACAAGCCACCTCTTAGGTGCTGCGGTTGAGAAACTTTTTCCTAATGTGAAACTAGGATTTGGTCCTGCAACTGATGAAGGTTTTTATTATGATTTTGAGTTTTTAGATCCATTGTCTGATTCAGAATTAAATAAAATAGAACGTTTAATGAAAAAACTTGCTTCTAGAAATTTAGTAATGAAACAAGTATCAGAAGAAGAATATGATTTAACAAATAAACCTTATAAACAAGAATTGTATAATGAGTTAAAAGCAGCGGGAAAAACAATAACATTTTATTCGTTAGTTGACCCACTAAATAAGGAAGTTATTTTTACTGATTTATGTGCAGGAAACCATGTTGAAGATACTAAAAACATCAAACATTTTAAACTTTTAAGTCTTGCTGGTGCATATTGAAGAGGTAATTCTGATAATATTCAATTAACAAGAATATACGGTACTTCTTGAGAAACAAAACAAGAATTAGATGAGTATTTAGCAATTTTAAAAGACAGAAAAGAAAGAGATCATCGTAAAATAGGTAAAGAAATGAAACTTTTTACTTTTAATAAATTGGGTGGGCAAGGTTTACCTTTTTGATTAGAAGATGGTATGGCTATTCATAATGAAATTCGTAATTTAGTTTTAAAAAATGACCGTAAATATGGGTTTACCGAGGTTTTAACACCACATTTTGGTGAAGAGGAATTATATAAAATTTCAGGTCACTTATCTCACTATAAAGATGATATGTTTAAACCAATTGTTGTAGAAAATGAAAGATTAATTGCACGTCCAATGACGTGTCCGCATCACATAATTTGTTATAACACAGAAAAACGTTCATATAGAGACTTACCGATTAGATATAGCGAACAATCACAATTATATCGTTATGAGAAATCTGGAGCTCTTACAGGTCTTGAACGTGTTCGTGGAATGCTATTAACAGAGGGTCATTTATTTGTGCGTAAAGATCAAATAGCACAAGAATTCAAATCAATGTATCAATTAATTAAAGAAACACTTGAAGCATTTAAAATAAAGATTGATTATGTTTCGTTATCGTTGAGAGATCAAAATAACAAAGAAAAATATTTTGATGATGATAATATGTGAAATGAAGCAGAAAATGAATTACGCAATGTTCTAAATGATCTAGGTGTTAAATACGAAGAAAAAGTTGGAGAAGCTGCCTTTTATGGTCCGAAAATGGACATTCAAATTTTCACCGCTTTAGGTCATGAAATAACCGTTTCAACATTACAGTTAGACTTTTTATTACCAAGAAAATTTGGAATAACATTTACAAATTCGCAAGGTCAAGATGAAACTCCGGTTATGATTCACCGTGGATTAATCGGTACATACGAAAGATTTGTTGCAATATTAATTGAACAAACTAAAGGTGTTTTACCGTTTTGACTTGCCCCAAAACAAATAACTGTTATTCCTGCAACAAATTCAGAAGAAGATTTTAATTATTCAAAATTAGTTAATGATAAACTTTTTTCACTAGGATTTAGATCAAAACTAAATTCTTCTGAAGAAAGATTAGGAAAAAAAGTGCGTGAAGCACAAATATCAAAATCTAAATTCCAAGTTATTTTGGGAGAACAAGAAAGAACTTCGAACACTATTTCGTATCGTAAATATGGCGAAACCGAAACAACTACGGTTTCACTTGATGACTTTATTAATTTATTAGAAAGACTTAAAGAAACACGTGAATAAGAAAATATCATGAATTTTTAATATTTTATTTACTTTAAGTGTAATTGCATTAGTTTTAATTTCTGGAAGAATAATACCTTGGCATTTAATCGAACAAACAAAAAGTTTGAATTTAAACTATTGAGTAAGAATTATTCTTTCGACATTATTTAGCATTATTTTTATTATTGGCGGATTTTTATTAGCAACATATTATTATTACAAATTTAAAAATTTGTCATGAGTTATTTTGGTTGTAGGAATTACTAATACACTTATGTGAATTCCATTTGTTAATGATGATAAAAGTTTTCAATGAGTTTGATATACAGGTGATGTTATACCTGTTGTAATTGTATTTGTGATAATTTACTTTTTATCTATTAAATTTATAACGAACCAAAATATAACTAAAATAAGAAAATTCTTAAAAGTTAAGTCCCCTTTCTAAGATTTAAAAATATAAAAGTTAAAAACAACGTCCTTTTTTACGTTATTTTTAACTTTTTTTACCTCTTTTTACAATAAAATATTAAATTTGGTAAAATATTAAATTATGTTTAAGATAGAAAAAAAATATGACGCAATTGTAGTTGGTGGTGGTCACGCAGGTGTCGAAGCCACATTTGCTTTAGCGAACAAAGGTCATAAAGTAGCGTTAATTTCTTTCGATTTAAATCGATTAGCTATGATGCCATGTAATCCTTCTATTGGAGGACCGGCTAAAGGTATAATTACAAGAGAAATAGATGCTTTAGGTGGAGTTCAAGGTTATTTTTCTGATTTAGCAATGATTCAAATAAAAATGCTAAATGAATCAAAAGGACCTGCAGTTAGAGCACTAAGAGCACAAATTGATAAAGATAAATATTCAAAGATTATTTACGAAGCACTCGAAAAACATCCTAATATTACCTTAATTGAAGCTGTTGTCGAAGAAGTTATAACAGATCAAAACAATACATTTAAGGGTTTTCAAGTTGAAGGGATTGGTCTAATAGAAGCAGGAGTTGCCGTTATTACAACAGGTACTTATATGAATTCTAGAATTTTACGTGGAGATGAAATTACGATAAGTGGACCCGACAACCAAAAAACTACACCTAAATTAAGTAAATCACTCGAAAAACTAGGTTTAGAACTACAAAGATTAAAAACAGGTACTCCCGCAAGAGTTTACGCTGACTCCATTGATTTTTCAGAGGTTGAGAAAGAAGTTTTAAACGATACTGCACTAACATTCTCTTCACGTTCAGGTGTTAAATTAGCAGAACAAATTTCATGTTACTTAACATATACAAACGAAGAAACACATAAAATAATTGAAGATAATATTTCTAAATCTGCAATGTATTCAGGTTTAATTAAAGGAATTGGACCTAGATATTGCCCAAGTGTCGAAGACAAAGTAATGCGTTTTAGGGATAAAGAACGCCATCAAATTTTCTTTGAACCAGAAACAGCTGACGGAAGTATTATTTATGTTAATGGTATGTCTACATCTATGCCAATAGATGTTCAAGATAAAATGTTAAGAACTATACCAGGACTTAAAAATGCAAGAATTCAAAAATGAGGGTATGCAATTGAATATGATGCATTAAACCCTTTACAAATTTCAAGTTCATTAGAGTCAAAGGTTATTGGTAATTTGTTTACTGCAGGTCAAATTAATGGAACAAGTGGATATGAGGAAGCTGCCGCCCAAGGTTTAATAGCGGGTATAAATGCGGGTCAAAAATTAGAAAATAAAGAACCTCTTATTTTAAGAAGAAGTGATGCTTACATTGGCGTTTTAATTGATGATTTAGTAACAAAAGGGACTAAAGAACCTTATAGAATGCTTACAAGTAGAGCAGAATATCGTTTATTACTTAGAAATGATAATCCTGATATTAGATTATCAAAACACGGTCATAATGTTGGTTTAGTTAATGATAATGATTATAAAAAAGTTATTGATAAATATGATTTAATCAATAAAAAAATAGATGAATTATCAAAACAATTTGTTTCATCTAAGAGCGAAATTGGAATTAAATATAAAATTGAAAATGGTGTTTCAATGTTAAAAGCTTTAGCTAGACCAGACGTTGATGCTAAAGATATTTTAGGTGATTTTGAATTTAAAAATGAATTAACAACAATGGTTCGTTTAGATGGTTATATTAGAAAACAAGAATCATTGGCAAATCGTATGTCTAAATTAGATAACTTTAAAATACCTGATAATATTAATTATCGTCAAGTAGCTAATTTAGCTACAGAAGCAATGCAAAAACTTGAACAAATTAGACCTAAGACTGTCGGTCAGGCTTCGCGTATCTCGGGAATTAACCCTGCAGATATTCAAATGTTAATGTTTCATATAGCTTCTCAAAAATAATGAAATTAAATATTGTTGCAGTAGGCAGTTTATCTAAAGAATATCAAGTCCTTTTTAATGATTATTTAAAAAAAGTTAACTTTTTTGCTAAAGTTAACTTAATAGAAATTAAAGAACAAAAAATACAAAATATAGAATTGAAGAAACAAAAAGAAACAGAATTAATATTAGAAAAAATACCAAAAAATTCACAAGTCATTTACTTATCTACCCAAGCTAAGCAAGTTACATCAAAAGAATTTAGTGAACGTATTACTAATACAGATAATATAACTTTTGTAATCGGAGGATCAAATGGAGTTATAGAAACATATTTTAGTAATAAGTTAAATTTTTCTAAAATGACTTTTCCACATCAACTTTTTAGAGTGATGCTCATTGAGCAAATATACAGAGCATTTACAATTAAAAATGGAATTACATATCATAAATAAAGTAAGTGATTACTTACTTTTTTATATAAATAGTAGTGTTTTTAAGAGCAAAAAATATTTATGTCTAATAAAAAAGCAACAAGCATTAATAAGTGTTGGTGCTTGTTGCTTTGTTTTTGCTAATATTAAATGTTTTAATATTATTTTTAAGTACTTTTTATAAAAGTAATATATCTCTTAATTATCTCTTGAAAAAGATAAAAGTCTTAAAATATGTATTAACATTGATGACGTGTTAACAAATAATCTAGTTGCCAAATTAATTGCGTAGCTATATATTTGAGAATTTGAAGATACATAAGCAAAGTTTTGAATTTCTTTTTTTACATAGTAAAACTCAAATATTGTTGCTCCTGATATAAAAATGACACTTAATAATGAATAATATCATTGAACTTTTAAGACAAAGAAAGAAACAAAAAATAATATCATTAAGGCAATTCCGAGTAATGTCATTGTTATTTTAAGTATATGCTTATTAATTAGTTCGAAATAACCTATCGTAGCACAAACCATTAAAATTAATAATGGTAAACAGGATATTAAAAGAAAGTTTGTATAACTAAAAGTGTTATTGGTTGCATTTATTGATGAAACTCTTTCGTTTGTTTTGAAAATAAATAAAAATCCAGTTATTATCGATGTTCATATTATTAAATTAAAAATAGCGAGTAACGATGATTTTAGTAAACTCATATTATTGTTTCTAATAAAAAACGAAATTATAAAATTAGAAACAACACCAAATAATATTAAACCTAATGCTATAAAAAATACTCGTCCACTATATTTAGAGCTATATAACATTTTTTCTAATATAGAACTTCCTAAAATGGATAATAATATTGTTAAAATAAATAAAAATGCATAAATAAAAGTTGTTATAAAAATAACTTTTCTAGCACCGGTGTATGTTTTGCTTTCAGTAAAGATTTTTTTAATGTTTTCCATATTTTAAATTATATTATTTTTTTAAATTAAACAAAAACTTCCTTTATATAAAAGGAAGTAATTTTTAATTATTTTCAATAACTTCATATTTAAATGAATGTTTTTTTGCGAAGTCCTCTACGTATTTGTTATGTTTGTAAGTCTTAAGAGTTATATTTTTAACTTGTCAAAAGGCATATTCACTAATATTTTCAATTGTAGATGGTAAAATAACATATTCTAATTTTTTAAGTGTGTTAAATGTATAATCTACAATATTTGTGATTCCCTCGTTTAATTTAACTGTTTTAATATTATCTTTGAAAGATATTTCTTGTCCTTGGAATTTAACATTTGGATGCACAACTAAATTTGTCAGTCCATTTGGTATTGATATTATTTGTGAAAAGTCGTTGTTGTATAAAACTCCTTTAAATGAAGCGAAAGAATAATTACCCGCCTCAACTTCAATGCTTTCAACAACGCTTGACTCAAATAATTCTTTTCCATCATTTAATGTTGATGTTTCTTTTGGTATTACGACATTTTTAACATTTAAATTATTAGGAGTCATCAATATTTTTTCAAAGTTTTTACTATATAGAATACCATCTTGTGAAGCAAAAAATTTATTATCCTTTGAAACATCAAAAGCGTATGTGCCTTTAGTTCCGGGGTATTCAATGTGTTTTACAAATTGTGGTATATGTAATGTTCTTACTTTGTCATTATTTAAAATAGTGTCCGAAATATTTTCTACAACAATTTCATCTAATTTATCTAGTATATTAGGGTTATCTACTAGTGCATTTTTAACTGATAATCCGTTTCAGTATTCATATATTACATTTTCATTACTAAAATCTAAATCTAAAACACGTTCCACCATATGATCATTTGAAATTTCTTTAGGTGATAGTCTAAAATATCTTTGGTCAATAACCCCTCAAGTTGTGTCCGAAAAGAATCATTCATTAGTTTCAGGATCTTGTATTGCATTTCATTGGTGAGCTCCAGCAGAAGATCAACCAATAACCATAACTGTTTTAATGCCTAACAAATCTAAAAATGCTTTATATAATATACTATACCCACCACAAACGGCATATAAATATTGTTTAACTTCATATGGGTTTAATTTGGCTTGATTAGCTTGTCTGGCATATTGTACGTTTTTTGTAATTCAATTAAACACAAGTCTTATTTGATTTTTTTTGTTTGTTTCACCTTTTATAATAGTTTCATTAAGAAATTGTCTCAATTCTTCCTTTTGATGTAAGGTATAGTTATTTTGATTGAAATCAGTTATATTTCCTTTTGCAAGATCGATGAATTCTAAAGCTTTTTTATTTACTAAAGATCTAACAGGATCTACATTTGTATTTCCATCTTTGGTAGATTTTTTTATAGCTTCAAGTTCAGGGTAGTTACTGTAATCATTTTTAGGTGAAGATTCCTCTTTTTTAATATTATTTTTGTCAAAATTTCCTGCATAGTATTCAGGCCTAGTGTCCTGGTGAGTACTTAAAGTATTTTTTAATTTAGTAATTTCATCGAACTTATCTTTTAAATCGTTTAGAGTTTTATTGTATTTTTCTAATTCTTGTTTATCAAATTTAAGCGGAGTTTCTAATCGATCAAAATCTTCAGTAATTTTATCTATTGAATCAAATAACATTTCGTATTTATACATTATGTTTTTTTCTAATTTAGCTTCATTATACAAATTTATAAAGTTTTTTTGTTCATTAATTATATTTTCGTATGCTTCTAGTACGCTTTTTTTAACGTTTTGATCATCTTCTTTAGATTCATTATTAGTAGTTTCATCATCTGAGTTTGAATAACCTTCACTTGAATTACCACGATTATTTTTCTGGCTGTTATTATTTTGAGTGTCACTAGAGCTTGCTTTGTTACTATTTTTTTCTTCTGCTCCTCTAGAATTATTGTTTATTATCTTATCGTTATTTAAATTTGAAATATCTTGATTTTCTGAATTATTTTGTTTTTCTTCAGAATGATTTTTATTTGAAGAATCATTAGTTATAACTTTGCTTTGTTGTTCCTTTGTTGGAGAACATGAAATTAAAGTCACAAAACTTGTTCCTAATATAGGGATAAGTAGACTTTTAAGTATTTTATTTTTTTTCATTTTACTTCCTTATACAAACTTTAAGTTTAAAAACTTACTTTAATTATAATATACAATCGAATAATTATGTTTTTTTAAAATAAATGGTTTTTTCTTGCAAAATAAAATAGATCGCTAGGATCTATTATTAATAATTATTCTTGTGTTGTTGATGTTGTAGAAGTTTCTTCATCCGGTTGCGCTTCTTCGCTTGTTTCTGTTTCATCAGAGTCTTTTGATGTAGTTTCTCCGTTTGTATTTTCGTTATCAATAGCTTCTTTTTTAACTTTTATATCATCTACAATTTTTCTTATTTCAACCTTAAAATTATTAGCATTGTCTTCTGAAAGTGTTTCTTTAGCTTCTTTAAGTTTTTGCTTAAAATTCTCAAGATTTTCCATTAATTCAGTTGAAAGTGATTTATATTTTTCATCAGTTAGTTCATCTGTATCATAATCATAAGCTTCTAAAATTATGTCTTCTATTTCGCTATATATTTTTTTTATTTTTTCATCTTCAGGATTTTCTTGTTTTTCTTCTTTTGCAGTGTTAGAATTTGATTCTTCACCTTCTTTTTGTTGTTTTTCGGTTTCTTTAGTTGTGTCATCATTGCTTGAATTTTCAGAATCAATAGCTTCTTTTTTAGCTTTTGTATCTTCTAAAAGTTCATTAATGCGATTAATGAAATTTTGAGCTTTTTCATTTGTTAAATTTCCTTTAAAATAACCGGTTTCCTTTTGTATATTATTTATTCCTAAATTTAACTTATCTGATAGATCTGAATATTTTCCATCTTCATCCTCTGTAAGGAAATCGTAGTATTCTCAAGCTTCGTTTAATTTTTTGCTTGCTTGTTGTTTTAAAGAATTTTCGTCTTCATCTGAGCCGCTTGAGCCACCTGATCATACTGAATCTGAACTGTTAGAATCACCTTTAAGTAATCCAACTAAATTTGATAATTTTGAAGAACCGAAAATTCCGTTTTCTTCATCATCGTCACCTTCTTCATCGTCAGAATCTGAATTTACTTCGTCGATTGTTTTAGTTTCTTTTGATTCACCTTTTTCGGAATTATCATCCGAATTTGTAATTAAATTAAGTGTTTCTGTTTCTTTTTCATTATCTTCTTTTGTAGTTTCTTTACTTTCTTTTTCTTTTGAAATATTAGATTCTGCTTGATTTGAACATGACGCAACAACAATAACACTTGATCCCAATAGTGGGAGAAGTATTTTTTTTAATAATTTTATTTTTTTCATTATTTCCTCGTTTATCTATTTTTTATTATGTAATTGTCATTTAAATTAATATGACTTAGTATATGAAATTAAATTTTTAATTTTATATTACCGACCAGTAATATAAACAAATTATACAACATATAATTTAATGCTTAAAATATTTTTTAAATAATTAGATATTTTTGCAATGTGTTTTTAGCATATTGAAAAATGTGACTTAATTTAAGGTAAATAAACTTGTAAATATTATTTATAAAAATGCATAAAAATGATAAAATAATAAAGCATAAATTGAGCACAGCAGTTTATTATAGCTAAGAAAAATTTAACATGTCAAACTTTGTTAGTAGATTAAGCTGTTTAGTTGAAAACATTAAGTTAAACTTTAATAGTTAGAAATAAACCCTCATCCTATGCAGAAAGAGGAAAAAATGTCAAGATACACAGGACCAGTTTTCAAAAAAGCTCGTCGTTTAGGTTTTTCTATCTTAGAAACAGGTAAAGAATTTTCAAAAGGTAGAAAAAGAACTTATGCACCAGGGCAACACGGAAACAAAAGAGTTAAATTATCAGATTACGGTTTACACTTATACGAAAAACAAAAAGTTAAACACTTATTTGGTGTAAACGAAAAACAATTACGTAAAGCTTTTGAAAAAGCTGTTAAAGCTAAAGGTGTTACAGGTACAAATTTATTACAATTACTTGAAACACGTTTAGATAACGTAGTTTATAGAGCTGGATTTGCTACAACAAGAAGACAAGCTCGTCAACTTGTTAATCACGGACACTTTACATTAAACGGTAAAAAAGCAAATATTCCTTCAATGGTAGTTTCATTAGGGGACGTTGTTGAATTAAAAGAAAAATCAAGAACAAATAAACAAATTTTAGAAGCATTAGAAGTAAAACAAGCTTCAGCTTGAATGACAAGAAAAGACTTTACAGCTAAATTAGATAGATTGCCAGAAAGAACAGAAATTCATTCAGAAATCAAAGATGCTTTAGTTGTTGAGTTCTACTCAAAATAGTCGAAAGGATCGAAAAAAATGAAAAAAGATTTACATCCTGCTTATTACGAAGTTCAAGTTGCTTGTTCAACATGTCAAAAAGAATTTACTTTTAAATCAACAAGAAAAAACTTTACAGTTGACGTATGTTCAAACTGTCACGCAGTCTTCACAGGAAACAAAACTCAAATCAAAGCTACAGGTAGAATTGATAGATTTAACAAACGTTTACAAAAATCAAACGCAAACAAATAATTATTACAAAAAAACATCAAGTATAATTTTTATATTCTTGATGTTTTTTAATATTTTTTGTTTAATATATCTAACGAATATAAAACGATAATTTTATTAAAAAAATTCAAAACTTAATATATACTAGGCTTATTTTTGTATAAATTTTGGATAAAATAATATATAATTTAAATACTTATGAACAATATAAATTTAAAAAGAAAAGAAGCATTAATTAGAAATATGATAGCAGATATTTTGTTTAATGAAATAACAAATAAAAATATCATAGATCCAGTTGTTATGGATGTGGAGTTATCATCAGATTTGAGTTATCTAAAGGTTTATGTAAACTTATTTTCTAATAAAGAAAAAGGTTTAATTGCACTTAATAATTCTGCGGGCATGGTGAAAAGAATTTTATCTAAGAGATTAAATTGAAGAAAAGTTCCTTCGATTAAATTTTACTTTGATGATGTATCTACAATTGGTAGCAGAATTGACCAAGTTTTATTGAAAATAAAAAACGAGGAAAATAATAAATAATGATATACGATAAAATTATTAATGCTGATGTTTATCAAACCAAATATTCGTCACTAAATCGTGCTTTAAAATTACTTAAAGAATTTGATTTTAGCACTCTAGATTTTGGTATCACACAAATTGATGACAAAATTAAAATTGTCAAAATGAAGTATAAAGAATTATTTCCGAGGGAAACTTTCGGCGAAATTCATGCTAAAAATGTGGATATACATATTTACGCAGGTGAATGTGATGAAATATTTGGATATGATTTAAATCCTGAATATAACGAACAAAATGTTTTATTACATAAACCCGAAAACGATGTTGTTTTTGTGAATTACAATAATAAAAATAATTATTTGCGTTTGACTAAAGGATATTTTGCTTTATTTTTACCCGGTGAATTGCATTGTCCGCTAATCACTGATAAAACAAAGCGGGAAATAACTAAAATAATAATAAAAATTAATATAGAGGAATAATATGCATACTATTAAAAAAATGATTTTAAAACCAAACTTTTACGATGGCTGAACTGATGTTACAGTTAAAGGTTGAATTGTTTCTAATAGGGGTAGCAAGAAAATTCGTTTCATTGAAATGAATGATGGTTCAACTGTTAAAAACTTACAAGTAGTTTTTAAGGGTGAACAATTTGATTTTGATTTATTAGATCAATTAAGAAACGGTGCAGCTATCGAAATTAAAGGTTCATTAAATGCGACACCTAATTCTCCACAACCAATTGAAATGAAGGCGATAGAATTAATTGGTTATAAAAACGTTGATGAAGATTTTCCTATTCAAAAACAAGAAATGAAAATTGAAACATTGAGAGAAATACCACATCAAAGACATAGAACTAATTTATTTAGATCTGTTATGTTAATACGTTCAACTCTTGCGAAAGAAGTACATAAATACTTTGATAATAAAGGATTTTATTATATGAATAGCCCTATTATTACAAGCAATGATGGAGAAGGGGCAGGTGAAACATTTTTAGTTGATGATTCATCAAAAGAAGGAAACTTTTTTGGTAAAGGCAATAAGGCAAGTTTGGGTGTTACAGGTCAATTACATGGAGAAAGTTATGCCCTAGGTATGAACAAGATTTATACCTTTGCACCAACTTTTAGAGCAGAAAACTCAAATACCAAAAGACATTTAGCTGAGTTTTGAATGATAGAACCAGAAATGGCTTTTTATGACTTAAATAAAACTATTTTATTAGCAGATGATATGCTTAAAGTCGTTATTAGAAACACTTTATCAATTAATAAATTAGAGATAGAATATTTAAACGAACATATTGACAACAATTTAATTTCACGTTTAGAAAATTATATTAATACACCTCTTAAAATCGTTGATTACAAAGATGCAATTGAAGAATTATCGAAAGTTAAAGATAGATTCGAAAACCAAGATATTAAATTTGGTTTAGACTTAGGAAGTGAACACGAGAAATATTTAACAGATGAACTTTACAAAGCTCCTGTTGCTGTAATCAATTTCCCTAAAGACTTTAAAGCTTTCTACATGTATCAAAATGAAGATGGTAAAACAGTCGCCGCCTTCGACCTTTTAGTACCGGGTGTTGGTGAATTAATTGGTGGTAGCCAAAGAGAAACAAATTACGAAAAATTAGTACAACGTGTAAACGAATTAGGTATTGACCAAGAAGATCTACAATGATACCTTGATTTAAGACGTTTTGGACACATGCAATCATCTGGTTTTGGAGTAGGGTTTGAAAGGCTTGTAATGTACGTTGCAGGTATGGAAAATATTAGAGATACTATTCCTTACCCAAGAACACCAGGAAACATTAAAATGTAATAAAATATCACATAAATATGTGAAAAAAATATATAAATCTAATATTATTAATTAACATTTTACGTAAATGTTAATTTTTATTTTGAAAACCTAAAGTATTAAAATAATTATTAAATATTTAATTTATAACTTGTATATGTGTAGTATAACAGAGCACAAAAGAAATTAAAACATCCTAAAATTATGAAATCTAACAACGTAATAATATCGAAATAGCTATTTAAAATAATATCCATTCATGATATTTAATAAAAATGTTTAAAAAGGTGACTTCGAAAGATTCGAGTGAGTTTACATTAGTTTTAATTATTATAATTATGATGAAACTATTTTTTCAACAACAAATAATGCAATTATTTTTTTCTTATCAAACAGCACTTTATTTTTATGATTTAACAAACAAAATATCGTTTATAAATGAGGTAATAATCGAACAAGATTTTAATACTTAAAGAATTAAAGATAAAATAATCGTTCATCAAGATGAAAAAGTCTAGGTATAAAAATGGAAATGGGAAATATTGTAAATTTTGACGATATGGATAGAAACACTTTTCAACCTAACTAGAGATAGAAAAAATCAAGATGCAGAAATTTTTCTAAAGTATAAAATAATTATCTTAAAAAAATAATAAAGATAGTATTGTAAAAAATTAAAACTCCAAATCTAAATTAAATTTGGAGTTTTAATTAAATGTTATTTTTTTACTTAATTTTAGGTACTTTAATCACAAAATTAAGTGTAAACATTAATGTAATTCAACTTGTTGCATATAGGAATGATCCTCATCATTTTATATCTTGTCCTAATAGAATATAGAATTCAAAACTTGCGTTACTTTGATTCACAAACGACAAGTCTTTTAGAGCAAAGTATTTAATTAAATTACTAATTTGTGTAGCAGGAATTAAACTTGATATCTCAGCAAGTGCTCTTGGAAATGTGATTAGTGGAACAAATGCACCAATAAGAAAACCGGCGATTCCGCTTAAAGAAGCGCTTAAGGCACTAAATGCAGCACTATTTGAAACATAGCTAAAAATGAACACAAATATAGCACTATTTAAGATGCATCCAACAATAACGCTAAATCAAATATACATTCCTTTTGCAAACGGAATAGTAGTTTGGTTGTTCACAATAAAAGTTTTGTTTCCCAACATTCAAAAAATACTTATTAGATACATTATTGTCGTAATTAAAATATTTAAAAATATATTGAATAGTAGGTAGCTCAAACGTATGACACTAGTTTTAACGGGTGTCATATACAAATCATTTAATATTTTTCTCTCTGAGTCAGTTACCATAACACTTGATAAACTAATTGCATTTGTAAATGTGGTTACCGATAAAAGCCCAATCATTAAACTTATATCGGCATATTGGTTTTTAATAATTTCAGGCGTTTGTTTTGGCATTTGGCCAATGTAAATATTTCTTGCAAATAACGCGAAACATAAAAGTACAATCATAGGACTCATAAAGGTAAAGAAAATTCTTTTTTTATCTTTTGCAAAGATTAAGAAATGTCTTTTAAATAAATTGCTTAACTGACTAAACATTTTTACCTCCAAATTGTTCGGTTACATTTAAAAAGACTTCGTCCATTGAACCTTTGAAAAATTCGTAATCTTCAATATCCTTAATGTGTTCTTTAATTCATTTTGAACCTTCATTAAAATCCTTAAATTTAATTGTATAAACATTATTGTCAATTTTAAAATTTAAATTTGACTTTGAAATAGAGTCACTTAATGTGTTTGACATCTTATATATTTTAATGTTAGAACTTGAATATTTTGATTTCAGTTCTGAAGGGGACCCTTCAACTAATTTTTCACCTTTTTGAATTATTATTGCTCTATTACAATTGTTTGCTTCTTCCATATAATGAGTTGTGAGTAAAATAGTTAGATTTCTATCTTTTTGTATTTTACCAAGTATTTCTCAAACAAGTTTTCTAGAATTTGGATCTAGACCGGTTGTAGGTTCATCTAAAAATAAAATCGACGGCTTATGAACAAGTGCTCTAGCTATGTCCACTCTTCTTTTTTGTCCTCCACTAAGTTGAGAGTAATTTCTATTAGCAAAATCATTTAGTTGAAATTCATCAATAATTTCGTCAACGATTTCTTTTGGAGTTTTATCTTTAAAAAAAGACTTATAAAGACTAGCTCTAACTAGTAAATTTTGATATACATTTAATCCGGGGTCTAAAATAGATTCTTGAAACACAATACCTATTTGATTTCTAATTGAAACTATGTCTTCATCAATATTTTGACCATTTATCAAAACTTCTCCCGCATCACGTTTTAATAAGCCTAAAATAATATTCAATGTGGTTGTTTTACCAGCTCCGTTTAGTCCTAAAAAACCAAACAATTCACCCTTATTCACGCTAAAAGAAATCCCTTTTAAAGCTTTATATTTTTTGAAACTTTTTTCTAAGTTATTTATTACAATAACTTCACTATTTGTTTTGTTTTCTTCATTTGAATTCACATTCCCTCCTATATATTTCTTATTATATAACTTTCAAAAAATATTTTCAAAATGAAAGAATGTTTCAAAAAATCAGGATATTCTCCTGATTTTTAAATATTATTAGAATGTGAATTTTAATTTTAATGCTAATTTTTTATATTCTTCTGCATCTTTATCTTTTTTTAATAATACAAGCAATTTGTAGTTAAATGTAATTGTCTTAACAAGTTCTGATTTAGTTTTTTCAATCTCTTGAGCCGAGTTACCAGGTATACCTTTTTCTCCGCTTAATTGTAGTTTTTCTTTAAATTCTTTGAAGTCTTTATCTTCTTCATTTATTTTAAGTTCACCAAATAAATATTCGTGAACTAATGATTTTTTAAGTTCGGAACTTGCTATTTTGTTGAATTCTTCGTTTAATTCTTCTTCTGTTGTTTTAACAAATGAAAGATATTCTTTTCTCTTTAATCCGTATTGTTTTAATGAATTGTTAAAATCATCTTCCAATTTTTTTATTCTATCTTGTAATAATTGACGATTAATTTCTAGTTTTGACTTGCTAATAATTTCTTCAATAGTTTCTAATTCAAATTGTCTAATTGATTCTAAAAAGAACTCAACTTCTTTTTTATTTTTTAATAATTTTTCAAATTCTTTTAAAGTTTCAACTCCTTCAATTTTGAATCCTTTTACAAAATCATCGTTAAAGTCAAATTTTGAAGGTCTTTTAATTGCGTTTATTGTAACTTGGAATGTTGCTTCTTTGTCTCTATATTCTTTAACAAAATAATCTGCTGGGAATTTAACAACTACATCACCTTTATATCCTGTTTTTTTATCAACTAATTGATCTTCAAATCCAGGAATAAAAGTTTTAGAACCTAATAATAAATCATGTCCTTGAGCTTCACCACCTTCGAAAGCAACGTCATCAATAAATCCTTTAAAGTCGATGTTAACTGTGTCACCTAAAACTGTTTTTTCATTTTTGTCATTAATTTCTTCAAGACCATTGAATTTTTCTGAAATTTCTAATTTTGCATCTTCAACTTCTTTTTTACCTACTTTTTTAAAGTTAAATTTAGTATCGATTCCTTTTAAAGTAAGTTTTTTTAGATCAGGCATCATAGGGAAATTGTAATTAATTACTAAGTCACCGTTTTCTTCGTTTTTAATATCTAATTCATGAAATTGTAAAACTACTGCTAATTTATTTTCTGAGATATATCTAGCAATTTCAGAGAATTTATTTCTAGCTAAGTTATTAATAAGTGTTGTAAAAACATCTTCTTTGTTAACGTATGATCTTAGTTTCTCAATTGGAGCTTTACCAGGTCTATAACCAGGAACTTTAACTTTTTGTGCTTTTTTATCTATTGATTCATTAAATAATTTTTGAAATTCATCTGATTTAATTGTGTATGAAACAACAACTTGAGAATTTTTAACATCTTGTGTATGTTTAATCATTTTACTCCTTATTTTATATTATAAATATAATATAATTTTACATTATTTTTTAACTATTTTTAGTTATAAAATCACATATTTTCATGTGTTCTTTTTTGTTAGAAAGTATTTCTATAATATTTTCAAAAAACGGAACATTTATTTGATTGTTTTTAATAATCTTTTCTAATGATTTAGCAGTCGTAAAACCCTCTACAGTTCCATTTGTTTTTTTTAAAGCTTCGTTTATCCCAAATTCACCAATCATTGTACCGAATGTATAATTTCTACTTTTAACCGATGTGCAAGTTAAAAAAGTATCACCTATACCCGCAAATTGGTAAACAAAATTATTGTCTGAATCATTTGTGAGTTTACGATATATTGTTATCATTTCTTGAATACCAATTGTAATTAAAGCTGCATTTGTATTTTTACTTTCTGTTGTGATGGAAGCTATACCTAGACCTATTGCTAAAACATTTTTTAGAGAAGCAAATAATTCTAAACCTATTTCGTTATTATTTTCAACTAATTTAAAATAATTATTATTAAAATTTTGAATTAATTCTTCGTTGTATTCTTTGTTTTCACCAACAATATTTATAACTGTTAATTCTTTATTAAAAATTTCGATAGCAAAAGAAGGCCCTAAAAGTGTAGCTAAATTTTTTAAGTTTTTATTAAATTTTCTTTTAATAAATTGACTAAAAAAAAGCTCAGTAGAAGGTTCAATACCTTTTGATAAATTAATTAAATTTATCTTCTTAAATTTAATTAATTTGCTTATTTGTTTTAAAACAGATTTTATAGCATTTGAAGGAATTGCAAGAACCACAAAATTGGAATTTAAAACAACTTCAGATAAATCATTTGTAGCAAAAATATTATCTTTATTAAAGAAATTATTTGATCCAAAGTACTTTTGATTATGTCCGTTATTTATGTCCTGAATTTCTTTTTCATCAATGCCATACATAGATATTTTTTTATTATTATAAGATAAAACATTAGCTAGCGCACTACCGTAAGCTCCTGTTCCTATAAAGCCAAAGTCATATTTGTATTTCATAATATATATTATATTCTAATAATCTAAAAAAAGGTATAAAAAAATGGCAGGGGTAGCAGGATTCGAACCCACAACACACAGGGTTGAAGCCTGTTGTTCTACCGTTGAACTATACCCCTAACAATATAAGTGTTAATATTATACATTATTTTTTTATATATAGTAAATTTTATGTTAAAAACTTATGGACAAAGACTTTTTTATAACCTAAAAAAATTTAATAAAAAACGAACATCTTTAAAAAATGTTCGTTTAAAAATTATTTCATGTATTTAGTTGCAAAGTCTTCTTTATCTTCAAAATATTTTCTAACAATAGGTGCAACTTTTTCGCCAAATAATCTAATTGAGTTCATAATATCTTTGTGGTCCATTGAACCAACTGGTAGGTGAATTAAGAATCTATTTAATTCAACTGTTTCAATTACGCTAATAATTTTTTTGGCTACAGTTTCAGGACTTCCAACAAATACAGCTCCATCAGGGCCGATCATTCTTTCGTATCTTTCTTTTGTAAGTTCAGTTCAATGTGGTCTTTCGCTTGCTATACGGTCAACGAATAATTTAACTGGATGTCAATATTTTTGTGCTGCTATTTCATCAGTTTCATCAATATAACCTCATGAGTGAGAACCAACTTTCATGTTTTCGAATGATGGATTTTTATCAGCCTTTGATGCTTCCTTGTAGATTGCACGATATGCTTGTACAAGTGGTTTGAAATCATGTGGGTTTCCGCCAATAATTGCATATACAATTGGTAATTTACGTGTTGCAATATCAATTGTTGAGTTAGGGTTTCCACCTGTCGCAACTCAAATTGGCATATTTAATGCTCTTGGATAAACAGGTTTATTTTCAACAGTTTGAGTATATGTTCCTTTTCAATTTAAGTTAATATCACGTTTTATTTCAAGTAGCATATCTAATTTTTCATCAAATAATCCGTCGTAGTCTCTTAATTGGTAACCAAATAGTGGGAATGATTCTGTAAATGAACCTCTACCAACCATAATTTCAGCTCTACCATCTGACATTAAATCTACATGTGCAAAGTTTTGGTATACCCTAATAGGATCGTTTGAAGAAAGAACAGTAACAGCACTTGTTAAAATAATATTTTTTGTTTTAACTGCTCCAGCAGCTAAAATCATCTCAGGGCTAGAAATTGCGAAATCATCTCTATGGTGTTCCCCTACAGCAAAAACATCAAGACCAACTTCGTCAGCTAGTACCATTTCTTCGATTAAATCTTTGATTCTTTTGTGGTGAGATTCGATTTTTCCTGTTGATTCTAATTTAGTTGTCTCACCAAATGTAGAAATACCTAATTCAATTTTCATAATTACTCCTCTAAAAATGTTTTATTTAGTTTCAAAATTTTGCTTATAAGCATTAGGTTGATATTTTTGTAAATATACTAAACCTATTTTTTTAATTAAGATTATATCTATTACCTTTCTGATACTAATTCGACTTGCTTCAGCTGGCGTCATAGAAGCATTTATCTTATTTATTTCTTCATTCATATCAGATTGTGATGCATTTAGTTTAAATTTTTTAATTAAAATTCATTGTGTTACAAATCTATCAAAAATAGTGTTTGCTATTTCTTCAGGTTTTAAATTAGCAATTTTTTGCGGGTCGATTTCCAATATTTTATCTTCGAGAAGCTCAGTTGGAAAATTAAATTTGTTTAGGTTCAATTTGCTTATCTTATCAACAATTTGAAATCCGTATGTTACTAAGCTTTCATCAACCATTCCGCTTTTAATAGTTTGATATACATATTTTTTTGCATCATCTAAATTTTTTATTTCTGGTATTTGAAGTTGATTTACATTATCATCACTCAAAGGAGTTTTAACAACTTCTTTTGCGTTTAATATTTGTATTTCATATGTTTCATCATCGGTAAATTTATATGTAAACTTATCGCCTACTTTTTTACCAATTAAAGCATATTCAAGACTTTTTTGATCATTATTATTTGCTATTAATACTATTTTATCTTTTCTATTTATGTTGGCTTTAAAAATCTCTAAACCTACTTCGTTGTTGATTTTTATTTCACCCTTAATATCATTTTTAAAACTGAAGTTTTTTATATAATTTTCAACAAAAGTATTAATTTGTGCATCATAATTGTCCGGTAATTTAAAATCTGGTCTGTCGGTTAAGTCTGAAGTAAAGTCTTTATATTCATCTTCTGTTATATAAAAAACTTTAAATTCAAGTTCAGCTTTTTCAATAGTAATGTTTTTATTAACTAAAATTGGTTGTAAATAGACATTTGCATCTTCGTATTTAGATAATAATTCTTCGTGTAATTTCATTTTTTCAAAAAACACTATTGTTTTAGTTGATTCATCTAAAATTTTTGTTTGGTTTATATCTTTTTGATTTTTTGATTGTAAATAACGTAAAGCTTGGTTTTGAACGTTAATTCAAAATTCTTTTTCTAAAGTTACTTTTCTTGTTAGTGATTTCATTTTTCTCCTTAATATTAAATTAATTTAAGTAATTTGAAGCTCAAATAATAAAATGTGTCGCATTTTAGTTTTTGTTTACTATAAATTGAACGTTAATTAAAAAAGTAACTTTTGCGCTCAAAAAAAGATTACCAAAACCTATTACTCTTAACTTAACGTATTAATTATATCACTTTTTAGCAAAAGAGTTATTTTTTTGCTAAAAAAAGGGTTTTTTTAATGTTTTTTATTTTTAACCATAAAAAATGGTGTCTGCAATAGAAGGTAATATATCTTCTTTTATTATTTTAATTTGTTCTTTTACTTCTTTTATTTTACGACGATTTAATTTTATATTTCTTAAAACGAAGCTATTATCTTTGTTGTATTCTTTAAATGTTGGTAAAAAATCATAGAATTTTATTGTGACCTTTGTATTAATTTGATTTTTTTGTTCAAATATTTTTATAATTTTATCTATTGCATCACCAATTTTTGTTTCCTTATTCAAATTAATATTCTTATCTAATAACTTAAATATGTCATTCATCTTATTTAGTTTTACTTCTTGGTTTCTTAAACTATTTATTATTTTAATATATTTATGTATTTGTTTTTCTATTATTTCTTTCTTTTCGATATTCTTGTGTATAAAAGCTATTTTGTTTACATCATCTTTATTATATTTAGCAATACAATTCATTATTATTGATCTTTCATTTTTTGTTAATATAACTTTGTAATTTTTGTGTTGATGTGAATTTTTAAAATTATTTAATATTAAAATAGCGCCTAAAACCGAACATAATGCTCCGTTTGAAAATTCGGGTTTTATTTTAATGATTGACCCTTTATATAATGCGTCTTGATTTTTTATGCTAGTCATTTTTTCAAAATATTTTTCATTAAATAGTTTTGACGGAACGACTCTATCTATCGATACTCCGTTGCCTTTTTGTATATTTTTAGTCTTGAAACCAAACATAGGTTCAATAATATTATCTTCAAGTGAATTTCCTCAAACTAAGAATTCTATATTGTTTGAGGAAATTTCTAAATTTTTAATTCCTGTTATTCTTCTGATAGAATTAGTTAATTTTTTCTTTATTATTGTTTTTGTTTGATAAATTAAATTTTCTAAATTTCAAATTTTATTTAGCTCAATATGGTCAGTTTCTAAAACTAGATTCCCGTCTTTATAAAAACCCACAGTGTATATGTAAGGAAAATCCATATTATGTGGTGTATCTTTGAAGAATCTTTTTAGGAAATTGGAGGTAATAGCTTCAAAATCGATATAAATTTCTAATTTTTTATTCATTTTTCCTTCTTTAATCTAATTATATTATTTTATTTAAAAACACCATCGAAATGGTGTTTAAGATGATATTTATTATTTTCTTTTAATTTCTTTAAGACGTGCACTTTTACCTTTACGATCTCTCATAAAGAATAATCTTTTTCTACGAACTTTATTTGAACGAACAACTTCAATGTGGGCAATTAGCGGTGAGTGAACTGGAAAAGTTCTTTCAACCCCAACACCGTAAGAAATTTTTCTTACTGTAAATGTTTCTCTTGTTCCTGATTCTTTTTTAGAAATTACTAATCCTTCAAAAATTTGAATACGTTCTTTTTCACCTTCACGAATACGTACAGAAACTTTAACGTTATCTCCTGTTGTAAATGCAGGAATATCTGTACGTAATTGTGTTTTCTCAACAGCTTCAATTAATTTATTTCTCATTTTTAATCCTTTCAATAATATCTGGTCTATTTTTTAATGTCTTTTTAAATTGAAATTCTTTTTTTCAAGCTTCTATTTCTTTGTGGTTTCCGCTAAATAATACTTCAGGAACTTTTAATCCCTTGTATTCTCTTGGTCTAGTGTATTGGGGGTAGTCTAATAATCCGTCCCCTTGAAAAGAATCATAAATATGTGACTCCGCTTTGATTACGTTTGGAACCAAACGTGCTACAGAATCTGCCATAACCATAGAAGGAAGTTCTCCTCCTGTTAAAACATAATCACCTATAGATAATTCAATATCAACTAAATCAACAATTCTTTCGTCAAAACCTTCGTATCTGCCTGAAATAAATGTAATTTGATCATATTTTTTAGCTAAGTCATTCGCTATTTCTTGAGTAAATTTTTTACCTTGGGGCGAAACTAATATTTTATAACCACCTCTATTTGGTAGTGAATCAAGCGCTAAATCAATTGGTTCTATTTGTAATAATAGTCCGTGTCCGCCACCATAAATTTCATCATCAACTTTGCGATGTTTGTTAGTACTAAAAGTTCTAAAATCTACTACATTTATTTCTAGTAATTTGTTTTGAATAGCTTTATTAATAATACTCTCATTAATAAAAGGTTCAAAGTATTTTGGAAATAGAGTTAAAAAATTAAATTTCATATTATATTATTTAGAAGATTTTAATAAGTTAGCAACTGTTAAAGTAGGTTTTGCACCTTGTTTAATTCATTTATCTGTAGCTTCTTTATTTAGAACTAATTCTTTTGTTGAAGGGTTGTAGTGTCCAAGTGCTTCAATAAATTTACCATCACGTGGAGCTCTAGCGTCAGCAGCAACTATTTTGTATACTGGTCTAAATTTGCTCCCCATTCTTTTTAATCTTAATTTTACCATATCACCTCCTAATAAGTGTCAAGCAAAAGTGCTTGACAGTAAATAGTAAATTTATTATATATTATATTTTCATAAAACAAAATATTTTATAAAAATAAAGTTTTAAAATCACAGATTCATTTCTGTGATTTTAATCTTATTCATCATTTAATTTTTCTCAGTTTGGTAAAGTTTTAAATTCTGAATTATCGTATTTATCCGGGTATAAATAACTCAACAACCTCATTCTTTCATAGAATGAACCGGGATTTTGAGTTGTATAACCATCACCTAAAAAGGCATTAGCGTTTGTATCTATTATCATAATATTGGAGTGTGCAAATGATGCTTCGGTTACTAAACCGGTAGCGTTACCGTCTAAATCAAAAACCATACTACCCGATGAACCTGATTGTAAATCAAAGATTAAGGAATTTAAAGGTATAACTGGAAGTTTTGATTTGGCGCCACCATATCCTAATCTTAAAATATCATCGTTACTTATATTTCCTATAATGTATTCTCTATATCTTTTTCTATTTATTGTGTCTGCATTTATTTTTTGTTCAGAAATAGGAAATGCAGCAAGCGATCAATTAAAGTTTACAAGTCTTGATATATGCAAGTTGTGTTTACTTGGTTTTATATTCTTTAATTTCTTTAGTTTTTTAAAGAATTTGAAGGTGTTGTAAGTTTTTTTATCAGTTTTATCGAATCTATTAGAAGTATAAAATAGTTTTTCATTTTTTTCACTGAAATTTAAGTAAAAATCTTTAAAATCTGCAATACCAACGATTAAATCAGCGTTTGAAAGAGAATTATTTGTGTTGTACGCATAAATGTTTCAAGTACTATTAAAATTTATATTTCCATAATTATTTTTAAATTCATGCTCACTATTCGGAAATGCTTTATCATTATGAAAATTAGCAATAATATCTACTTTAATAGTTTCGTTTAATCATTTTTTATCATCAAAAACAGATCCTCTTTTATCAGTGCTTTTAATGTTTCAACCTCCATCAGGTTCGAAAACCTCTATTGGTAAGTTCAAAACATTATTTTTAAATTCTTTGCTTAAAGATTCGCCTCAAACATGTTGATTTGTTGTTATAAAAAATTTATAATCATGCGGGTCGTTGGGGTTAACTTTACCTATAATATCTCATGTTCCTTGTCCAGATTGAGCCCAAGGAGCAAAATTAAAAACTCTATCTCTTGCATTCAAAATATTAGTTTCTGCGTTATTAAAATATGTCCGTTTTGATGATTTGGTCGCATCATTATTAAGGTGAATATAATTATCTTTGAAATTTAATTGCTCGAGATTTACAGATAATATATTGCTTTTGCCTTTTGGAACGTATTTTATTTCACTTTTATTGTTTATATCCAAATCTGCTCAGTGAACAAAAAATAGTGAACTACCTATAAAAGAAGAATTATAACTTGATAAATAATGATCACCTAATCTGTCAAATATTTTCGTTGAAGGATCTTTAGATTCTATATTATATGTTAATTTATTATTTTCTTTATTGAATTCAACGCTAAATTTATATTTATCATTTATCAATTGTTTTAACTTGAATTCTTCTTCCTTGCTATTTCTTATGGCTAAATATTCAAAGCTTAGATTTGAAATTAATGGCTTCTTGAGTATTTCTTTATATGGCACCGAAATATAAACAAATGATTTGGACATATTTCTTTGTGAAGTATTATAACTTTCTGCTTGGTCTAAATACCTAACGTAAGGTTCTGGTTCGATTAAATCAATTATTTGTCTTTGTTTTGGATCAAATTCAAACCCTATTTCTAAAAAAGAGTCTTCAATATGCTTATCTAAATTATGAAATTGTGATAAATCTTTTGTTATTGATGCTTTAGTAAATTCATCATTAATTTTTCAATCTAGATCATTAATTATTTCTCTTGGTGATATAAAGTGTGTTTCTACTTTTTGACCATTTTTAACTAAATTAAAAGAATTTGTTTTTTGTGAAAGTTTTTCTTTTAGTTCTTTTGAAATTGAATTTTCATAAAGTGAAGCTTGGCGCTTGTATCATTTTTCTTTATTATAATTAACTATAGCATAATGATTTTGTATTTTGTACTCGATATTTTTATCGTTTGAAGACTCTTTTTTAAATAAATTATTTTTTGTTTCTCCCTCTATTTCTCCGTAAATAAAATTATTATCCGTATTATCATATTCAAAATTAAACAAAAATGATTTATTTTTTAATTTTGATAAAGAATTTTTAAAATTTTCACTTCCTAAAAATTCATTTAAGGTATATTTGCCGACTATTTTAATTTCTTTTAATTCATATTCTGTATTTTCATAAAATCCGTTTAAAGTGAATTTTTTAAGTTTTGTAAACGGGACGATAACTTTATTCTTATCTAGAAATAAATTATGATATATGCTTTGATTATTTGTTTCATTCATTATTTTTGTTTTACGTTCAAATATTAGTTCTAAATTTTTGTTTTTAAATAATTCTAATTCTTCTTTTTTAAAATCAAACATAATTGAACCATATATATTTTTGTTAGATAAAAATATATCAAATTTACTAATTTCAAAATTCTTAATATTTTTTAAATTATTAAAAACATTATTTTCATCGATTTCATAATTTCATAATTGGTCTTTATATCCGATTTTGGTTATTATAAATTTAGTTATATCTTCGGGTAATGAAATATCTTGAATCTCTAGTCAGTTATTATTATTTATATCTAATTTATAAATATTAGAAAAATTCGTAAATGGATCTAAACTTTTAACTTCTATTTCTATGTTTTTTATATTTGTGTCACTAAAATTAATTTCTAATTTACTATTATTGTAATTAATTTTATTAATAATGGGTTTGTTATTAATAAAATTCACCTTACCTTTAATGTTAATTTTTGGTATTTTATCTAGTCTCGACCAAACATTTTCATTATTCTTTATTTCTATGCCAAGAATTCTATCTATATTTCTTGGATCAAATTCTTCAGTGTTAGCTTTAATCTTTGTTATTTTTATATTGCTATTTTCCGGATTACTATAGATTTTTTCGTCAAAATTAAAATTAAAATATTTAATTTCTCCGTTGTTTTTTAAAGCAACTAATCTCATTTCTTTCCTAAACTCTGGTTTTTGTCCGTTTTTAGTTGAAAAAAATAAGGAAAATGTGTGTAAGTTTTGAGATAATTCTCATGTTTCTCAACGTGTGTTATTTGTGATTATTATATCATCAGATAACTCGCTAGATTTATTAAATAATATAATTTCATTTTCTGAAATAAAATTAAATGATTTGTTTCCGTTTTTAATATCAATTAACTTTACATATTTGTTTTTTTTCTAAGTTGGATATTTTTACTGAAAATATTTTATTTTTAATTTTAATATTGTCTAAATTTATTTCTTCTCTAATGTTATTTTCTCCATAAGTATATATTAGTTTAAATCTATTTAAATTATCTACTTGGTAATTTATTTTAAAAATTAATTCTAATGAATTGTTGCTAAATTTACTATCTTTTAACTCGAATCTAAGATATTTTCTTTTATCAATTGTTGAGTTTTTATAATTAGTTTTTGATTTAGATATCAATCAATTATTATATGTTTTAAATAATTCGTTATTTTCGTCAAACTCACTTAAATTTTTAATATTTATTGGAGTTTTATAAATATAGGGTTCAGTTAGATCATAATTGTATGAAAGCATAATTTCTTTTTGAGTATTGTTAGAAATAGTTTTATTGTTTTGTAATTTATTTGGTTTATTTCTCTCTAAATCTGTATTGTTTGTAGAATTATTCTTATCAATTTTGTCTTTAACTTCTTTTTCGTTTTTCTCTAAATCTGTATTTTTATTTAAAGTAATATTAGAATCTTTATCTAAAATTTTATTCTTGTTTTTTTCTTTATCTAGTTTATCATTATTTATCTTATTATTATCTTTAACACCATCATTAGAATTATTTCTTTGATGCAATGTTGAATATGTTTTTGAACAAGATATTGCAATTAAGGGAACGCTTGTCAAAAATAATGATATTCCTAAAATAATTTTTCTCTTTCTCATTTTTTCTCCTTAAAATATGAACAATTATATACCTTTTAAATTTATATTAAAAATATCAGAATTATAAAAATCGCAAGTTGTATGTTTGCGATTTTTATAAATTATTCATTATTTATTTTTTCTCAATTCGGTTTTTCGTTAAATTGATTGTGGTTATATTTGTTTGGGAATAAATAACTCAAAAGTCTCATGCGTTCATAGAAAGAAGCAGGGTTTTGCGTTGTTTTACCATCACCTAAAAAGGCGTTACCGTTTGTGTCGATTAACATTACATTTGAACGAGAAAATGTTGATTCTGTTAAAAGTCCTGTTGCATTTCCTTCGGAATCAAATGCCATACTTCCTGATGAACCACCTTGTAAGTCAAAAATTGTTGAATCAAGTGGTATAGCAGGTAATTTTGATCTAGCGCCACCGTATGCTAGTCCTTCTATGAAGTAGTCTCCCATACTTCCTATTATGTATTCACGGTATCTTTTATTATTTAAAGAATCTTTATTATATGTTTGTTCTTTTATTGGAAATGAAGCTATACTTCAATTTAAATTAACCAATTTAGATAAATGTAAATTATGTTTACTTGGCTTTATTGTTTTTAGTGTTGGTAATTTTTTAAAGAACATATATGTTCTGTAAATTGCTTCATTATTTTCATTAAATTCTTGTCCGTTATAAAACATTTTTCCATCTTTTTCATTAAAAATAGAATAAAAATCTTTAAAATCAGCAATACCAACAACTAAGTCGGCATTAGAAAGTGAATGTTCAGTTTTATTTTCTCCAAATATATGTCAAGTACTATTTTCATTTATATCAGCATAGTTATTTTTAAATTCTGTGGCAGTATTAGGGAATGTAATATCATTATGAAAATTAGCTATTAATTCAACTTTTACTGTTGCTTCCGATCATTCTTTTTCGTTTTCGATGCGACCTCTAGTATCTCTTGAATCGGGTGTTCAACCTCCCTTTGGTTCGAATAATTTAATTGGTAAATTAAAATTATTATTTTTAAATTCTCTACTATATGCAGAACCTCAAACATGTTGATTAGTAGTTACAAAAAATCTATAATCATTTGGATCATTTGGATTTACTTTACCGATTACATCTCAAGTACCTTCGGCACCTTTTGGTCTTGGAGCGAAATTAAACACTCTATCTCTTGCGTTTAAGACATTTTCTTCTGTATTATTGAAATAAACACGTTTTGAGGAACCTCAAATAGTTGTTGATACATAATCATAACTATCTTCAAAATTTAATTGATCTAACCCAATTGAAAGAATACCTTTTTTACTTTTTGGTATGTAAGTAATATTTGTTATATTATTTTCATCTAGATCGGCTCAATGGACAAAGAAAAGAGAGTTTCCTAAAAAAGCGGAATTGTGTAATGAGAAATAGTGATCACCTAATCTATCAACTATTTTATTTGATTTATCTCTTGATTCTATTATATAAGTTAATTCTTTTGTGTTCTTATTATATTTAACATTAAATTTATATCTATTTGCTATTAGCTGTTTTAATTTTAGTTCTTCTTCTTTTGAATTTCTTATTGCTAAATATTCAAAACCTAAATCGGAAATTTCATTATTTTCTAAAATTTGACTATATGGAACAGAAATATAAACAAATGATTTAGACATATTTTTTGTTGAATGAGAGGAATTGTAAGTTCAACTTCCGTATCTAACAAATGGCTCTGGTTCAATTAAATCTATAAGTTGTCTTTGCTTTGGATCAAATTCAAATCCTATTTCAAAGTATGCATCTTTTTGATGGTTATCAATTCCATCAAAATTAGATAAATCTTTTGTTATTGATGCTAGGGTAAAATTGTCATTTATTTTTCAAGATAAATCATTTATAACTTCACGCGGTGAAATAAAATGAGTTTTAATTTCTTTATTGTGTTGTGTTAAATGAATTTTAGAAGCATGATTTTTTAAATATTCTTTTTTTGTACTTAATTCAGGAGAAATTTCATCTTCAAACAATGATGCTCTCTGTTTGTATCATAATTCTCTATTATAATTATTTAGCGAGTAGTGATTTTGTATTGAGTAATCAATATTCAAATCTGTGTTGCTAACTTTTTTCATAAGACTATTTTTAGTTTCACCTGAATTAGAACCAGCTATATAATTATTATCAAAATTACTATATTCAAAATTATATAAAAATGATTTATTATTTTCTAAATCTAAACTAAAAGCGAAGTGTTGATTACCTACAAATTCTATTAAAGAATACTTATCTACTATTCCAATTTTTTCAAGTTCATATTTAGTGTTTTCGTAAAATCCATTCAAATTAAATTTTTGTAATTTATCAAAAGGAACTACAATTTTTTCTTCCTTTAAAAATAAGTTATAGTAAATTCCTCCATACGAATCTTCTCCGGGAACTCTATCTTTTCTTTGGAAAGTTAGTTCTAAATTCTTATTTTTAAACAACTCTAAATCTTCTTTTGAAAAATTAATTCCAATTGAACCATATATATTTTTAGTCTCGTTATCAGTATAAAAATTTAATCTTTCTACTTTAAAATTTTTTGTAATGGGATGATTTTTAATGATAGATTCTCGACTATTTATGTTGTAATCATATAATTGATTTCCAAAATTAACTCTTGTAATCATGAATTGCGAAATATCTTTAGGGAGATTAACATCTTGAATTGTGTATTGATTATCGTTACTTTTATAACCTAAAAAAACGTTTGAAAATTTATTAAAAGGATCCATACTTTTTACTTCAAATTGAACTTTTGAAGTATCGACTAATGATTGGTCTAAATGTCTAAAGTCAATAATTACACTATTATTTTGTAAAGTAGTAGAATTGATGATTGGCGCATTAGAAATTTGTGAGGAGTTTTCATCTTCTTTACCTGTAATTTTTATTTCGGGTATTCCATTAATTTTCAACCATTTATCTTGGTTTCCAGTTTTGGGGTTTATTTCTATTCCTAAAATCTTATCAATATTAGAAATATCGAATGTCTCAGACTCTGCAATTAATTTAGTATACCCACTTGTTTTTATATTATTTCAATCGTCAACCTTTTTATATGAAAATCTAGCGTATTCTATTCTTTTATCTTTTGTTAATCAAATAAATCTTAAATTATTAGGAACATACGGTGTGGCTCCATTATACTTAGATCTAAAAACAATTTTAAAGCTGTGTCTATTTCCGACTGCAGGTCATGTTTTTCACTCATTATCATTTGAAATTATAAAGTTTCTAGACTCCTCTCATGATTCGTTACCTAACATAATTTCACCTTTTGATAAAAAGTTTAAAGATTCATTATTTTTCTTAATATCCACTAGTTTTATTTTATAATTTTGAGTTATATTAGAAATATTAGCAAGTAATGTTCTTTTTGAGTTTTCAAAAGGAGATAATGATACTTCAATATTTTCATTAGCAACATCAGATCTATAAATTAACTTGTAATTATTAATTTCATCTAAGTCAAAATTTGATTTTATCTTAATTGTCAATGAATTATTTGCGTAAACATAAGATAGTAACGAAAATTCTATAAAATGTGAGTCGTCAAAAACTATATTGGTATTATTATTGCTTGTCTTTGTTTTTAATCAATTATTGTAAACGTCGAAATATTGATCATTTTCATGGTAATTCGATATATCTTTTACATTTACTTTCTCTTTTAATATATATTCTTCTCTTAAACTAAAATTATTGTTAAAGATATGCGTGTTATTTGTTGAATCTATATTTTCGTTTGCAGGTTTTGCATTAGAACTAACATTTTGTTCTTGATTTTTATGTTCTGATGTTTCAGCTTGATTATCAATATTTTCGTCATTATCAATTGTAATTGTATTATTTTTATTAATTGAAGAGTTATCTTTTTCTTTATTGTTTTGACTTTCGTTTTCTTTATTTTCATTATCTTGTTTTTTGTTTGAGTCAACATTATCTATTTTTTTATTTTTTTCAATATCGTTCTCGTTTTTGACGTCGGTTTGGTCGTTGTTTTCAACATTATTCGGTTTATTTATAATGTTAGATTCTTTGTTTTTGTTGTTTTGTGTTTGGCTAACTACAATATTATCTTTTTTTGCTTTTTCGTTGGTTTTATTATTGTTTGATATGTTTTGTTCATCAATTTTAGAATTATTTTTCGGTATTGGTTTTCTAGTTTTTACATTATTTGAGCAAGCTATCAAAACCGGTAACGAACCGAAAGAAATTGTAAGTGATCCCAAAATCAACCATTTATTACGCTTTTTCATTCTATCTCCTTGTAATCTTTAATATAATTATTAATTATATAACTTTATAGACAATGTTGAAATGTGGTCATAAATTATGAAAATAAAACAAGTTTATTTCAAAATATATAAAAATAAAAGACAGAATGAAATACCATTTTGCCTTTTATTTTTATATATTTTTCAAAAAAATTATTTAACGATTTTTGTTACTGAACCAGCACCAACTGTACGTCCACCTTCACGGATTGAGAATTTTGTTCCTTCTTCAACAGCGATTGGAGCGATTAATTCTACAGTTAAGTTAACGTTTTCCCCTGGCATAACCATTTCACGTCCAGCTTCAAACACAACACCACCTGTTACGTCTGTTGTACGGAAGTAGAATTGTGGTTTGTAGTTTTTGAAGAATGGAGTGTGACGTCCACCTTCTTCTTTTTTAAGTACGTAAATTGCAGCTTCAAATTTTGTGTGAGGAACGATTGAACCTGGTTTAGCTAAAACTTGTCCACGTTCGATGTCTTCACGGTTAACTCCACGAAGTAATAATCCAGCGTTATCTCCTGCAAGTGCTTGTTTTAAGTTTTTACGGAACATTTCGATTCCTGTAACAACAGTTTTTTTAGTAGCGTGTAATCCAACGATTTCAACTTCTTCGTTTAAGTTAAGTGTTCCACGTTCTACACGTCCTGTTGCAACTGTTCCACGTCCTGTAATTGTGAAAACGTCTTCAACAGCCATTAAGAAAGGTTTATCGAATTCTTTAACTGGTGTTTCGATGTATGAATCAACAGCATCCATTAATTCCATAATTTTACCTTCGTAGTGTTCATCACCTTCTAATGCTTTTAAAGCTGATCCACGGATGATTGGAGCGTTATCTCCGTCGAATCCGTATTCTGAAAGAAGACCACGAATTTCCATTTCAACTAATTCGATCATTTCTTCTTCACCTTCTAACATATCACATTTGTTTAAGAAAACAACGATACGAGGAACACCAACTTGTTTAGATAAAAGAATGTGTTCACGTGTTTGAGGCATAGGTCCATCTGTTGCAGCAACAACTAAGATAGCACCGTCCATTTGTGCAGCTCCTGTAATCATGTTTTTAACGTAGTCAGCGTGACCAGGACAGTCAACGTGTGCGTAGTGACGTGTCATTGTTTGATATTCGATATGTGATGTATTAATTGTAATACCACGAGCTCTTTCTTCAGGTGCATTATCGATTGAAGCGTAATCACGAGCTTCTGATAATCCTTTTTTAGCTAATACTGTAGCAATAGCAGCTGTTAATGTTGTTTTACCGTGGTCAACGTGACCGATTGTTCCAACGTTAACGTGTTCTTTACTACGATCAAAATCTAATTTTGCCATATTTTTAAATCCTTTCTAAAATTTAATTTGTAATTTAATTATTTTTATTTGTAAAATTTGTTTTAGCGCTAAAACCACCAAAGTCTAGCCTTGCAACTAGAACCTGTCCTTAAATTATTATGTTGTTAGCAAAAATATTTTACCAAAAATAAGTAAATTAAATTTATTTTTAATTATCTTTTATTTATTTTTATATTTTAACATATTTTATTAAATATTATTTTTATTATTTGAATATGAAAGTTAAAAAAATAATGCTTGCATTTACGTTGTTTGCAACCATTATTTTAAAATTATTTAAAAATACTTGTTCTAAAATTCTTTGTTAATGTATTAAATTTTCTTAATATTTCTGTTTTAACTGCATCTCTATTAAAGAATCCTTTACGAGGATGAAGTTGCATCTCTTTTAAATCATCATTTATAGCTTTAGTTAATAAGTTTTTAATATCTGTTGAATTATTTAGAGTATAACTTTCGTTTTTATATTTTACTGTGATTTGTTTGAAGTTGTCTTTTTTAGCTAATCTTTCTTTGTACATCGCTTTTCTAAAGTCGGCATATGTTTTATATTTATTGCCAAAAATTTGACTATATACATATGTGTCTGATAGAATTTGATTTTCGGGTGCATTTTTTTCTAATGCATTTGATGTGTATTTAACTAAACCGTCATCCCATCCATATTCTGCTAGTAATTCGAATGCATTTCTTCTGAAAATTAAACCACCAGCAACACCGGTATCGTTTTGATATCCTGCAAAAATAGGATCAAACATTGAGATTCAGTAATAATTGTAGTCGTTATTACGTTGTCCGCTAAAATCATTTGCTCTTTGTAAATTAAATTTATTTCCTCTGAATATTATGTTCTTATCAACTAAGTCATCTAATGTGTGAAGAGAAGATATTTCATCTGATGTTAACTCTCTATATTTATCAATTCCATGAATGTAACCTTTTTCAACATCACTTTTTACTTTTTTATGTTCATCGGCTGGTCTATAGAAGTTTCTATCATTTCTTTCGTTTTCTTTATCTTTTGTTAGTTCTAATTTAGCATAGAATTTAGATTTTTCATTATTACTTCTATTCAACATAATTTCTGATTCTAATGCATCAACTAAGTAGGTTACATCAAAAAGATTGTGCATATATGTTTTGAAATCATCTTTACTTGAGAATCTACTAATACTGTTGTTTGTTGTTACATCTCCACTTAATTCTTCAGTTAAGTTAAAACCGTAAAAATATGCATTAGCTGTAGAAACTGATTGGAATAATCCGAGAGCATACCCTTCAGGTCCTTGTCCTGGTCTATATTCGTTTCCTTGTAGTCAAGTCTTTCTATCGTAAATATGTGTTAATTCATGAGTTATTGTTGAAGCACCTTCCGGATCTAATAAGTTAACACTATCGAATCTAACAACTTTTGTGTTTTGATTAGCGTATGCTGATTCTTTACGTGCGGACTGACTGTAATATTTACCAATCGGACCAAAAAAGTCGTTTATTGCTGTGTAAGTTTGATCATGAGCGGTTGCTCATCTACGTTTTTCATCCGCATCTTTGTAAATCGGCTCTCCACTCTGGCTTGATAATAATCAGTAACCTTCAAATATTTCGGTTACATTATTTTTCATTTCTTCTTTTCCTTGCTCGTTTGCTATTGTATACATAAGTTCAAGGAAGTGCATGAATTTTTCTGCGCTTACTCTAACTTTATTTTTAGCCTTTTCTAATTCGGATGAATATGCTTCTTTATTATTTCAAATTGCTTCATCAATAGTTCTGCCATATCCACCAAAATACATTGTAGCTATTGTTGAAATAACATAAACATTATCTTCAGTTAGATTTAGTAAAGGAAGAATGTATTTATTTGCATTTGTTTTATTTTTAAGTTTTGTATATAGCGAAACATCGATATCAGGATATTTTGTTGATTTCAATTCATATATGTAAGCTTTTGATGATTCTTTCAATCAAATATCCATCACTTGGTTGTTGTTAAAAATTTTATTATTCATTTCAAGGAAATCAAAAATACTATTTTTATCATTTTCTAAAATTAATTTGCTCAAGTGTTCTTTGAAAACCTTATCGTTATTTTGTAATAATAAATCTTCAAATTTTAGTGAACCAATTTCTTTTAGTAAATCGATGTTTTTAATTTTTGAATTATAAAAATCAGGTCTAAATAATACTATGTTTTTAATATTATATTTTCCAAATTGAACTTTATATAATCTTTCTAGATAGGTTAAAGCCAACATTATTTTGAATTTGTTATCTAAAATTTCATTTTTAATTAAATTTTTAATTGTGTCGTTTGAATAATCCGCGATATTATAATTAGCAATAATAGATTCCAAATAATCCTTAATATGCTCTTTAACGTAGTCAAAAGTTTTATTTAGATATAATGCATCCATTGTTTCACCAGGTCAATTTTCTCTCATTTTTTGATCACGAATATTTGATCTAAATTTATCATTATATTCATTCAAACCTACTAATTTTTGGAATTCGGTTGAATTAAGTGTTAGCGAATCAAATTCATGGGCTAATTCATCAATCAATTGTTGATTTTTATTTAAAAATTGTCTTGGTGTAAATTTAAGGTCACCATTAAATGTGTACTCATAGATATTTGTGTTTTCGAATTGAACAGGATAACTCAAGTTATAAACTTGTATTGTGTTATCGTTAAATTTAACTAATACTTTTTTTATTAAATCTTTATTATATAAATTTGTTGCGAAAGTATCATTTTCGGTCAATGGAATTATAGAGTTGATTTCTTTTGTGTAAAGAATATCGGAAGTACTAACTAAATTACCTAATTCTACTATTGTGTTTCTATCGTATAGTGGAACTAATTTAGACATGTTCTTATACGCGATAATTCTTGTCGAATCATAATTGTTAATACTTGCATAATTAACTTTGTCAAAAACGTTTAATTTGGCTTCGTTTTTAATTATTTCAAGGTTTAATAATTTTTGATTTAATTCACTTTTTGAAATGTGTGTTTCGTCAGTTGTTGATTCGGTAAGTATTCAATTATTTTCGATTGTTTCTGAGTTTTCGTTCCCCATAATATGTGAAGTTAAATTGTTATTAACGTTTATAATGTTTTGATTCATTACGGTTCCAGAATTAATATTATTACCTAAAACTAAACCTACTTTGTTTTGTAAGTTTTGATCGCTAGTTATATTTCCTAAAATATAATTTTTTGTTAAATCAATATTATATGATCTAGAAGCAACAATACCATAATATTGACTATTTGCAGAACCGTTAAATATATTTAAGTTAACATTAAATATGTTTTTTTCGATTTTTTTGTCGTTTATATCATTGCCACCCGATAAAGAACCAAAAATACCTCCGACATAAGTGGTATCGGTTTGTGAACGTCTATAATTTACTGTTGCTTCAATTTCTAAATGTCTTATATTAGAACTAGTTGCAGATATAGATATTACACCACCATTTTTAGTTATTTCTAAAGTAGAATTTTTTACTTTAAAATTTTCAAGAGTAGCATTTATTAATTTATTGAACAAAGGTTTATTCAATCCATAAATAGTATAACCTTTATTTGCGGAACTTGTTAATGTACCTGTAAAATCACTCATTATATATGCATCTGCATTTGTATTTGATGCATATAAGTCGGACCCTATTTTAAATGTACCGTTAGGATTTTTTGTTATTTCAGAAACTAGTTGATTGAACGAAGTTATAGCGCCTTGTTCGGTTGATATTTCATCAACATAAAAACTAAAATGATCTATTGCATCGTTTGAAGAATTAAAGTATACTAATTTATCATTACTGATTGTAACTTCATATTTATTATTCATTTTCTTAATATTTCTAATTGGGAGTTCGAAAATTTCCTCACCATTAGTAATTTTTGCAAAATATTTACTATAATCAAAATTTTCTCCGCTTAAACCTGCTACTTTTTGAGTTCCGTTATCAATATTAAATAATTCGACATTTTTAATGTCTTTAAAATCAAATGATTTTTTATTATATTGACCGTTTAAATTATCCATTGAATCTATTAATTTTTCAGTTGAAATGTTTATCTCTTCTTCGGTTACATTTTCTTTGTCTTTTATGTTAATAGAATCTTTAAGACTGTCATCAAATACTTTCTTAATTTCTTCATCTTTTTCAAAAATGTATGTAGAAGATTTCTTTTTTTCCTCTGCTAATCTAATTGCTTCTAGTAATTTTGATTTATCAACAATTTTTTTAGGCTTTTCTTTAAATGTTGCATTTACGTCGATAAAAGAACCGGCCGATACAACAGCATAAGCTAGATCTCCTCATATATTTTTAGTTAATAATATTTCCTGACCTTTATAATCATTCATTTTTAGTTCACTAACTTCAAAACTATTGTTCTCAGTTTTTATTTTAAATAATACTATATCTCCTAACTTGATATTAGTTAGTGGACTGTTATTGTTATTATCTTTTAAAATTTGACCAGATTTGTAAATGTATACACCAAAATTATCATAACCTCTATTATTTGTTGTTATATATATAGTTCCATTTGCATTAGCTCTATTTTTAAAAGTAACTTGAACATTTTTCGCTTCGTTCATTGTTAAATCAATAAAAGCTCCCGATGAATCCATACTTGATAATTTATCTTGATTATTAACAGTTAAGGTTGAAACCTCTTGCCCAGAAGGTATGTCAAAGAAAACTCTAATAGTTGAATTTTCGGGTACACTTTTAAGATTTATATCGCTTGATGTTACTAAATTGTTTCCTAAAGTAAGTGTATAATTTTTAATTTCATGAACCGAATCTTTAAATTTAACATTAACTGTTGTATTGTTTTTAATATTAAATCTAAATTTATTATTAGAATCTACTTCTCTTCTTTTATTAGAACCATTTACCATTAATTCTTGAATTTTTTTACCATTAGGAACATTTATACTTACAACAACTTCGCTATTATAATCTATATTTGCTTTATCGATGTTATCTTGTATAGATAATTCTGAGCTACCTAACGTTAAAGAATATTTATTTAAAGAGTAAGATGCATTTATTTGATATGTATCTTTTTCAGGTGTGAAACTAAATTGTCCATTAATAACTTGATCTTTTTTATTAACTCCATCTACAGTTAGTGAAACTAAATGATTATTTGCTGGAATTTTAAGATTTAGTGTTACGACTTTACCTTGTTCTACTATTTTGTTTTCTTCTAAAAAACCTTGTAAATTCAAGGTAGAGTTTTTTTCTTTTTCTTCAGGTATTTCTTTTACAATTTCATTTTTTTCATTACTATTTTCTGGGTTTCTTGGTTCTCCGGAACCGGTTTGATCATTGTTCGAATTTTCTGGAACCTCATTCGAAACTCCCTGATCATTATTATCTGATTCTCCGTCTTTATTGTTATTATCTTGTTCATCCGATACGTTTGAATCTACACTAGATTCCTTATCTTTGAACATAAGGTTTATTGTTGTATTTGAATTTATTTTATAAGTAAATGAATTGTTAGAAATGGTCTCTTTATATTCTTCATTATTAATTATTAATGAATTAATTTCTTTATCTTTTGGTATTTTAAATGAAAATTGCAGTGAAGTCCCTTCTTTAACGCTGTTTAAGTTAACGTTTGGTGTTATTAATGTAATATTATTAGAAAACGACACTTTAAAGTTTTGTATATCTTCATAAATAACTTCTATATTCGTATTTTGTTGATTTATAACTCAATTAAATGTATTTTGTTCAGATAATTGAATTGTTTGTTTTTTATTATTTATTCTTATCTCTGAAACTTTTTTTCCATTTGGGATATCTAGTTTTAGTTCAATCAAATCACCAATTTTTAACTGTTTATTTGCATTATTTTTTAAGTAAGAAACTCCTTCTAAACTTATAATTGCATTTTGATTTTCTCTTTGAGGTATTTGTTTGCGAGTAGAATTGCTTTTTTTGTTTAAAACAGGAACGGTAACCCCGACTACTGTTCCTACCGAAATTACTGATGCGATCACGCTACCGATAATTATATTTTTTTTCTTTTTATTTAACGACATAAATCTCCTTATTTAATATAAATATTATAGCATACACCAAAAATGCATTTTTTTAAAAGACATATAAAAAAGAATAAAAAGTAAAATATTCATTCTTTTAACTTTTTATTCTTTTCTTATTTATCATTTTTGAGTAGTTTTTCAACTCTCGAAAGGAGATCGTCAAGATTTTTTTCGCTTTGTTTTATTGTTTTTTCTATTTTTTGCACTTTATTATCAACTGCCTTAATTGTTTCTGCACTAAAGTCAGAATAGTTTTTAAAATTGTAATCTTGCATATTTCTTTTATATATTGCAATATCAAAATTTTCAATATTTATATTTTGAGGTTTACTATTTGTTTTATAAGATATTAAATCATCAAAGTATGTTCTATTGTCATTTGTTTTAACTATTAAACATTTATCATTATTTAAAATGTTTAAATCAATTATTTCCCCAAATGTTTTTACATCAACTATTTTTTTACCTTTGTTTGTCTTCGAAATTTGTGGAATTTGATTAGCGTTAATTTTTAAAATTTTTCCATCTTTAGAAATTAAAATCAAAATATCATGATCGTTATTTATTGTGAAATTTGCCACCTTATCATTCAATGATAAATAAACACCTTTAACACCTTTTGCTTTTATACCTTGAATACTAATATCTAGTTCTGAATAAGAAGACACAAGCCCTTTTTCAGTGATGATAGAAATGGTATTTTGGTCATTACTTAAATAGGCATTTAATAAAACATCGCTGTTTAAAAGATTAATTGCTGTATACATTTTATTTAGTTTTTTTACTTCAAAATCTATTAATTTAGTGCGTTTGAAATATCCATTTTTTGTACCTAAAACAACATTTAATTTACTATTTCAATTCTTAATTTCAAAAATACTAATAACCTCTTCGGTAGGACCTAAATTAACTAAATCTCTCAAGGAGGTTCCATAATCTTTTCATTTATTCTCGTTTATTTTATAAATAGGGACAATTGCATAATTTCCGTAATTTGTAAAAATTAAAAAATTATGCATTGTATTAGCTTTTTCGAAGTAAATTAAATTATCATCTTCTTTTAAGTAGTATGTGCTAATGTTATTGGATTCGTAAGTTTTATCAGAAAATCTCTTAATATATCCTAATTTAGAAATTCCGAAGTAAACTTCTTCTTCTTTTATTAAATCAGTTTGTTTATAAGAAACATCAAATTCATCTTTTTCAATTTTAGTTTTTCTTTTTGTACCAAACTCGTTTTTAATTTCTTGAAGTTTATCAATAATGTATTCATCAAAAATGTCAGAATTGTTTAAAAGTGATCGAATTCTTTTGATTGTTTTTTCTAATTCTTCTTTTTCGTTTAAGTACGCAATCTTGTCGGTTTTACTTAGACGATAAAGTTTAAGCTCTGCAATTGCAGTAGCTTGTAAATTTGTAAATTTAAAATGCTTAATTAAGTTTTCAATTACTCCTGCTTTTGACCCTTCGGAATTTCTAATTACTTTAATTACCTCATCCGGAATTTCGGCAACCTTAATAAAACCTAAAACTATTTCGTGTCTTAATTTACTTTTTTCTAAATCATATGTTAATGTTTTTGTTTTTATATCTTTAACATGTGTAACATATGAATTTAGAAGTTGTTTTAAATTTAGTGTTTTAGGTTGGTCATTGTCTATAGCAGTGTTGTTGTATGAATAACTAACCCTTAAATCCGTTTTACTAAATAAATATGATAATACACTATCTATATTAATATCTTTATCTAAAGTTATCAAAATATTAATACCATTACGATCAGATCTATCTTTAATATCTAAAACGCCATCAATGTCTCCGTTAGATATTATTAAGTCAATTTTATAAACTAATTCTGACTTATTAATTCCGAATGGAATTTCAGTAATTTCTATAAATTGATTATTTTTTTCGCTATAAGTTTTGTAGTTACAATATAAGTAAATTCTTTCGTTTTTGTTTTGTCCATATTCAAAAGCCTCAACAATTCCGCTATTACCTTTAATTATTCCTCCAGTAGGAAAATCCGGTCCTTTAACATAAGCCATAAGTATTTTTGTTGTAATTTGTGGGTTTTTTATTAATGCAATTGTGCCGTCTATTATTTCAGATAAATTATGTGGTGGCATTTCTGTTGCCATACCTATAGCAATACCTTTTGTTCCATTTACAAGAAGTGTCGGAAAAATAGAAGGTAGAATACTTGGTTCTATCTCACTATCATCAAAATTAGGAACAAAAGCAACCGTATTCTTTTTTAAATCGTTTAAAATATAACGACCAACTTTAGATAATCTAACTTCAGTATAACGCATAGCAGCAGCGGGATCATTATCGATCGAACCAATGTTACCATGCATATCTAAAAGTGGTACATTTGATTTTCATCATTGACTTAAATTTACCATTGCTTCATAGACAGAACTATCACCGTGAGGGTGATATTTACCAATTACATCTCCGACAATTCTGGCTGATTTTTTATATGGTTTGTCTGCATCTAAACCTAAAACAAACATAGAATATAGAATTCTTCTTTGTACAGGTTTTAATCCGTCTTTTACATCCGGTATAGCTCTGTCTTGAATTACATATTTAGAATATTTTTTAAATCTATCAGACATTATCTTATCTAATGATTCTTCAATTATATTTTCAACAATCTGCTTATTTTTCATAAATACCTCAACTATATTATAATAGTTTATTTAATTTTGTCTAAATAAGTGTTTTCAAAGTCTTGTATTAGTTTACTATTTTTAAATAGTTATTTAGTTTTTATTTTATAAAAAAATATTTATAATTCCTTCAAACAAAAACTAAGAGAAAAATAATAATTCTAGAAAGGAAAATATGAAAAAAACAAAAAAATGATTTATTTTAGGAACACTAATGTTATCTGTTGGTGTATCACCTACTTTAGTATCTTGTTCTGAAAATAAATATGTTAAACATTCGAATTCTAAAATTAAAGAAAAAGACAAAAATAATGAAATCAAGATTAATAATAAAAATAATGTATTAGTTCCGCAAGACAACAAATTAGAAAAAAATAAAATTAATGATTCTATAAACGATTCAAAAAATTCGAATCAAAGTAATTCTATTTCTAAATCGAAAGATAAAAATATAGATAATTCAAATAAAAATGATACTAACAACACTTTATTAAAAATCCAAGACACTAATAAAACACAAACAATTAACGATAACTTAATTATTGAAAATGAAGAGAGCGTCAAGGAAACTCCCAAAGTAATTGATGATGGTAAATCTATTCCTAATATTTATGATGTTGACGTTCAGAATTTAAATTCAAATATTATTAAATTTTCTAACTCAAACAATGATATAAATATAGAACAAACAAACCCTAATTTTTACTCTGGAGAACTAAGAAATATTATAAATTTTTATAAATCTTATGCAGTTACTAAAGATGTTGAATTTGATAACTTAAAATCACACGAAAAACAATTAAAAGGGCAATTTACACAACAAGAAAAAACAATAAAAAATATTGGTGAATTTTCGATGGAATTTAATGATTCTAATAAACAATTGACTTTAAATTTTGAAAACGAAATATCAGTGGATGAAATTGATATTATGATTAAATCTACAAATTATTTAATGCCATTTGCTAAAGTTTTTAAATCTGAAAAATCAGATTCTAAAAAAGTTTTTAAATTTAATTTAAAAACATTACCTAAACACATTAATAATTTTATAGTAACTTCATATTCTACATCAACAGACTCATATTCATTAAATTTTTATCCAAAATATATATTTACAAATAACAATAAAGTAGACAATATAAAAGTGGAAGACTTTAAAGTCTTTAAAGAAAATAATAAACTTTATGGTTCATTAAAAATAAATTTAAATGAATCAAATAAAGAATACTTTGCTCAAAAGACTTTTGCCTTAAGTTTTTCACCAATTTTAAAAAATAGTAATGAAACATTCAAAAGAAAAAAACTATTTCCGTCGAGAACTATTTATATAAGAATTTCTGAATTAGATAAGTTTGAGTTGAATAAGTTGTTTAAAAACGTTGAATATAAACTAGACAACATTAAAATATTAGAAGGTGATTCTAAAGTAGAAAGTTTTATAAAGATAAATATCGATAAAATAAAGGACAATAGTTTTTCGGATAATTCTAAAATAGCTAATTATAATGATAATTATTTTGTAGAAAGAATTAATTTAATTAGTAAAAATAAAGTTGATTATACATATAAAAATGATGAAGAATTGTCTAAATTGGTAGATTCTCAATTAGATACATATTTTAATTTTACATTCGAAAATAGTTTTGATAGATACGATTATAACTACGAAAGGCAAAATTTAAATATTATAAAAAATAATGAAATTTATAAACTGGTTCCTTTTTTAGGCAAAGATTATATAAGAAATAATTATTTTAAAATAAGTGAAAATAATACAAAAGCAATTTTGGAAAAAGATTTATCCTTATATGAATTTAAAGAATTGGATCCTAGTAAAATTATTGTTACCTTTGCATTTGAATTTGATCCTTATCAAACTAATCCGAGACATTTTTCAGAAGTTCAAAAGGCAAGGTCGATCATTAAAATGTCATATCCTTTGTCTAAATTGACTAATTATACAAAAATAACAAATCCACACTTAGATATAACTTATATTAATGAAAATAAAGATGTATCTAAAAGTGTTTTAAATTATATTCATAAAAACTTTAATTTTACGCTTGATATTAATAGAAAAATAAATACAAGCAATACCACTAACAACCTAAATTTAAAATTAACAATATCTTCAAAAAATAATTTTAACTATCAAGCAAAGATATATGAAATAGCTTCGCAACATAATGACGATCCAAAAGAGTCGGCTTTTATTGGTAATAATTATTTTTTTATACACCGTTTTCAAAGACAAAATGATAATATAAGCAATTACATAAGTTATGCTCCTAAAAAAATTGATAAATTATCAAACAACACTATAACAAAAGCAAATTTAAATAATAGTTATTATCCGAATATTGATTTTAAAATCAAAAATACAAATCCAGAAAAATTCGCCACTAGATTAACTAAAGAAGATAATTCTATTGGAGCAAATAATATTCGTTCGCGAGCCTTTGCGTTAGGGAGTGACGGAGGTGGTAGTTGAAGTGTTATCGGAAAGACTAATAACAAGGATCATCGTTATTATGTGATGACTAATTCGCATGTTACGGCACCTATTATAGCCGATGAAATGAATAATTTTATTAATAATTTATTTAAATTCTCTTATTATAGAAATCGAGGATTTGATAGTATATTAGTACCGACTATTTTATCGAAAAGTGAAATTGAACAAAATCCGCAAAAACCTTATTTTACTCAAGAAGCAATTTATGGATTGGACGAAAAAAACGGATTAAATAGACTGTGGTTTAGCAATCAAAAGTTTAAAAGAGATGATTATTTAGGTGCTTCTAATATTGAAAATTTATATGTTTTTGACAAGAATAAAGAGCAAGCAAGATTTTATGATGAAATTTTAGGCAGGGTTAAAATTCCTGCAGATGAACAAATTTCTTTTAAAATGATAAAGGATTATAGAATAAAAGATGAAAAAGGACGTAATGGTAAAAAAATAAATGAGAAATTATACTATTTACACGGCGAGCAACTTGATGATGAAGGAAACATTTTACTAAATAACGATGAAAATAATAATATGGATTTTAGTATTGCAGAAATAGACTTTAGTTTCTTTTTCAACCATTTTGAAAATCAAAAAGGAAAAGAAAATTATATATTTGATGGTTATACACTCAAAAAAAATGAAAAAGCAGTAGTTGATTTTATTTTAAATTTAGATAACTTAAAACCTTTAAAAATAAGTAATGAAGTATATCATTATAACGATTATTCATCATTAAATTGATATTTAGGATCATTTCCAATGGAGAATTCAGCCAATAGCGCATCGTATGGTAGAACACGTCGTTATAGAGAGTACTTAATTACAAATATACCAGAAGCTACTCATTATAGTTCTCCTGTTACTTGAGGAAATTATTTTGCACGTGTATTTAATTTAAAACAAAACTCTGTTGACTTAGAAGCCGGTTCATCCGGAACTGGAGTTTTTGATGTAAAAGGTGATTTGGTTGGTGTAATAAATTCTGGTTCTAGTTTGGAACCAGGATTAAGTGTTAACGATAGATTTATAACATTTTTAATGTTTGATACTCAAAAAATTTCCTTTTTTGGCGATGTTAGAAATTTAAATAATCCTAATTCCTTTGTTGCGGAAACTAAGAAATTAGCATATCTATATCCAGACTTATATGATGATATTTATGAAGATATTAGTTATTTGGACGAAAATAAAAATACTAAATCTTAATTTCGTAAAATATTTAGTGAAGATTTTGTAATTTAATCTCAGATATTAAAATGCTTTCAGTTGTTATCTTTGTGATTTCTAGTTTTAAAATAATTAATCTTTAATACTTTTATTAATACTTTTTTGGTAATTTCTTAAAACATGTTCTATCAGATTCTTCAAAGGTGACAGTCGACTTACTTAGATTAGAAACGATAGTAAAGGCACCTATTAATTTTTGTTTTAAAAAAATAATTTTTAATGTAAAATTTTTATATTACACAAAAAGTAAAATAAAACCCGATGAAAGGATTGAATTATGAGAAAAGTTGTTAGATTAAAAAACAAACTTCGTGCTGAAAAAAGAGCTAAAAAATTATCAAAAGAGCGTGCAAGAGATTTAAGAAGACAAGAAAAATCACAAGCTGCATAGTCCTTTAAATCATTTTAATAATATTATAGATAAGGTGATTACCTTATTTTTATATTCAATTTTTATTTAATAAAACATATTATTATATAATTAATATTATTAAAATATTAATTTTAATTAATGGAGGTATATGAGTTACAAAGCACTTTATAGAAAATATAGACCAACAAAATTTGATGAAGTTGTTGGACAAGATTTTGTGGTTGAAACATTAAAAAATATTTTACAGAGTCGTAAAGTAAGTCATGCCTATTTGTTTTCAGGACCCAAAGGCACAGGTAAGACATCTGTTGCAAAAATATTTGCGTCTATTCTAAATTGTTCTCATAGTAATGATTTAACTAAAGCTTGTGAAATATGTCTAGAAAATTCTCAAAACAACTTAGATATAATTGAAATGGATGCTGCTTCTAATAATGGTGTTGATTCGATTAGAGAGTTAAAACAAAAAGTTGAGCAAAGCCCTATTAATAGCCCTTTTAAAGTATATATAATAGACGAGGTTCATATGTTATCTAATACTGCATTTAATGCATTATTAAAAACTCTTGAAGAGCCTCCTAAGCACGTTATTTTTATTTTAGCTACAACAGACCCGCAAAAAATACCTTTAACAATACTTTCTAGAGTTCAGAGATTTAATTTTAGAAGAATGACAGAAAATGATATCGTAAAACATTTACAATTAATTTTGGATAAAGAACTGGTTACATATGAAATGAGTGCTTTAAGAACAATTGCTTCTTTAGCTACAGGCGGCATGAGAGATGCTCTTTCTATTGCGGATCAATGTAGTTCATTTAATAATAAAACAATTTATGAAAAAGATATTTTTAATAATTACGGAATTATTTCAAATAAAACAGGTATTAAAATAATTAATTTAATTAGTTCTAAAAGTATCCACGAATTGATTAGTTTTTTAAATGAACTTAATAAATCCGGGGTTAATATTAATCAATTAGTTATTAGACTTTTAAATATAACTAAAGAATGACTTTTAATTTCTCAAACAAATAATGCTTCATTATTATCTTATTTGAGCATTGAAGAAGTTCATGAATTAAATCTAAATGTACGTTCAGCTTTACGATTGACTAAAGCTTTTTATGATATTTTTACCAAAGTTGCTAAAAGTGAAATTCCATTTGAAATATTGCAACTTGGATTGATAAATGCGATCGATTTAAATGAAAATGCAAATGTTGCAATAAATCCAATTAATGTGGCTAAAATAAAAACCGAAGAAAAAGAAGAACAAAAGAAACATATTGCTCCAAAAGAAGTTTTTAAGAAAAATAGTCAAACTATATTTGCAAACGATAATTCAGATTATTATAATCCTAATATTTTCAAATCTAAAGCAAATAAAAACATAATTAAGTCAGAAGAAATCGAATCAGTAGTTTCAGATTTAGAGCAAAAAACAAGGGAAATTATGTTGAATACCGAGAGGTCTATAAATAAATTAGATGATAATATTACGAATTATAATGACATGCAAAATAATTTGTTAAATAATAATTTATCAAATACTTCTGAGAATATGTTTATTGATACTCATCAAATTAATTTAGACAAAGAAAATAACGATGAAGATGATTTAATAAAAATAACAAAATTAGTACTTTTAGTTAAAAAACAAAAAATACATTTAAATAAAACTAAAGAATACCAATATAAAATAAAAGACTACATTGAAAATCAAAATTATAAAGATGATTTTTTCGATGTAGTAAAGCAATTAGAAAATCTTAAAATTATTTTAGGTACACCTAATGCAATTGTTTTTTCAGCACCTTCAAATAAAGTTGTTGGTTTAAATAAGCAAAAACTTAGTTATTCTTTTCAAACGTTTATAGATTTTGTTTTTAAAGAGGGATATAAACATTTATTTTTCATAGATTCAGAAGGTATGGAGAAAGTTAAGGAAATGTTTATGAAAGAATATAAATTTAAAATTAATGAATTAAAAAACAATGACGATTTACCAAAAGTAACTTTAATAGAACCAAAAAAATAAAAATAAGAGGTATATAAAATGAATCCAGAAATGATCAAAAGACTAAAAAAAATACAAAAAGATTTCGAAGATACTCAAAAGAAATTTAAAGAAAAAGAATTTACACTTGAAAAACAAGGTATTGAATTAGTAGCAACAGGTGATTATGAACTAAAAAAAATAAATATTAATGAAGCACTAATCGATCCAGATGACAAAGAATTATTAGAAGACTTATTACTTGTAGCAATTAATGAATTGTTCGAAAATATTCAAACAGAAGAAGAAAAAAACGCTCCTTCACTACCTGGTGGGCTTCCATTTTAATGTTTGATTCCGAAATTATCGAAGAATTTATTAAGAAAATTACAAAATTACCAAATATAAGTAAAAAAACTGCAGAAAAAATAGTATATTGAATTTTTGAACAAGATTATCAAACTGTAGGTTTACTTGCAAATTCTTTTAAGATAATAAAAGAAAAAATTATTTTATGCGAATTTTGTTCTAGACCAAAAGAGGGAGCAGAATGTATCATTTGTAATGATCCAAATAGAGAAAATACTCTTTTGGTTATTGAAAATTTGCAAATATTGGACAAAATTGAAAAAGGTGAATTTTACAAAGGAAAATATTTTGTTTTCAATAAAAAATTAAATACTCAAAATGAAATAAATGAAAATAGCGATCTTATAGCTAAATTAATTAATCATTCTAAAAACTTTAACGAAGTGATTTTAGGTATTTCCCCAAATTTAGAAGGAGAAATAGTTAGCACTGTCTTAAAGGGTTTTTTAGAATCCAACAACATCAATGTTACACAAATAGCAATAGGAATACCAATTGGTGCATCGGTTGATTATATTGATCAAGGCACTCTTAATTTTTCACTTAAAAATCGTAAATAATAAAATAGAAAAGAGAATTAAATATGTTTATAACTTTTGAAGGACTTGACGGTAGCGGAAAAACTACAATTTTATCAAAACTAATCACATTAATAAAGGATAGATTTCCAAGTATTGATTTTTTAGTAACAAGAGAACCGGGGGGGAAGGATTTAAAAGAAGCAGAAAGAATTAGAGAAATAATATTAGATAGTTCAAGTGATTTATCACCTGTAGCGGAAGCTATGTTATATTCTACAAGTAGAAGAATACATTTAGAAAAAGTTATTTGACCTGCATTAAAAAATAAAAGACTTGTTTTTTGTGATAGATACATAGATAGTTTTTACGCATATCAAGGTTTTGCAAGAGAATTAGGTTATAAATTTGTTAAAGATCTTACAAATTTAATTATTGATAATGCTATTCCAGATTTAACAATTTTTTTAGATATTACTCCTGAAAAAAGTAAAGAAAGAAGATCTAAAACAAGACTTGTAGAAGACCGTTTAGAATTAGAAAATATAGATTTTCATAAAAAAGTATATCTAGGTTATAAACAAATTATTAATGAAGACCCTAAACGTTTTATAGTTGTTGACGCTTCCGGAACATTAGAAGATGTTACTAATGAAATATTTAATCTCTTAATTAAAAATGAAAAATTTATTAATTATTTAAAGAAAGGCAATTAAAATGAATGATAAAAATTTTGATTACCTTAAAGAAGCTGTAAAAAATAATCAAACATCACATTTATATTTATTAAATTTGCAAAATCAATTTAATGATGATTTTGTTATTTTTAATATTATCAATATTTTGAGTGAAAATAATAATGAATTTACAAATGATATTGATTTTAATAATTTATATTCTAACGTTTTTTATTTGGACGGAAGTTCAAAAAGCATAACTAAAGAAGAATATCAAAATACTTTTTATAATATGACTTTTGCAAGTGTAGAAAAGAAAAAAATACTTGTAGTTAAAAATGTTGATAATAGTTCAATTAATGCACTAAATTCAATATTAAAATTTATAGAAGAACCTGTAGATGATATTTTTATTATTTTAACAACAAAAAATTTAAACTTAGTTTTACCAACAATAAAGTCTAGATCTCAAATATTAAATTTTCATACATCCGACATCATTACTTTAGATTGAATTAATAAAATATATGGTAATAACGATTTTAATCCTATTTTTATTACTTTATTCAAAAATAATTATCATATGCTTACTAAAGTAATGGAATCAAAGGAAAAGTATATAAAAATTTATAACGATATTGTTACGTTGTTTATTAAGAGTTTAACGACAAATATGAGCTATTTCTATAAATTATTTATATTACTAGATGAGTTGCTAATAAAAACGGAATCAGAACAAAATATTTTTGTTATTAATTTATTATTAAATTTAATTATGTCAACTTCTTCTTTTATCGAATCAGATAATAAATATATGAAAAAGATTAAAGATTCAAATATTCTTGTTCTTGAAAAAAATAGAAATTTATTGAAATTTATAGAAGAAATATCTAGTTTTTTAGAAAATTTACCAATTTCAGATTTTAATTTGCAAAAAACGATATTTTTAATTAAATTAGAAGGGTTGTATGAGTAAAATATACATTGTAGGAACACCAATAGGAAATCTTAAAGATATAACTTTAAGAGCAATAGAAACGTTACAAAATGTTGATATTATTGCTTGCGAAGATACCAGGGTTACATTTAAACTATTAAGCAAGTTAAATATATTAGGAAAAAAATTAATAACTTATAATGCACATACAGAATCTAATTCAGCTAAAGGTATTATTAAATTAGTTGAAGGCGGACAAAATGTTGCGTTAGTATCTGATGCAGGTATGCCTGTCGTTTCAGACCCTGGTTTCGACTTAATAAAATTAGCTAGAGAAAAGAATATAGATTTGGAAATTATTCCCGGAGTTAGCGCTGTAATAACTGCCTTTGCAGGTTCATCTTTTTCAAATAATTTTACTTTTTATGGCTTTATAAAAGATAAAACTATTCAAAGAGTTCATGAATTAGAAAAATTGACTGTGGGTACTTATATTTATTTTGTATCTCCTCATAAATTATTAAAAACACTTGAAGATATTGATAGTGTTTTTAAAGGCTTAGAGCAATTATGCTTAACTAAAGAATTAACAAAAATATATGAGACTTGAGATTTCGGAACAGCAAGTGAATTATTATCTAAATATCAAGAACTAGATAGCATAAAGGGTGAATTTACTTTAGTTTTAAATATCCCTAAAGTCAAGAGGGAAAAAGTTAATAAGTATAAAAAATAGCAACTTAATTGCTATTTTTTTCTGTTTCTTTGGATAAAATTTCTTGAATTTTAGTTTCATTATAGAAATCATCATAAGATATTTCTATATCAGGAGTAACTCCATCTTCTATTGACAAACCATTTTTATCAACGCTTCCGTCTGGAGAACTTATTGTTAATGTTGTACCATCAGGTAAAACAAACGGCATAATTGAATATGTACCACCGCTGCTCTTTTGACCAATTATTGTTGCTAATTTATGATCTTTAGCATATTGTGCTAAGTAGTTTGCCGCACTAAATGTAACGGGACTTGTCATTACATATCATTTATAACTAGTTTCTGCATCTTGGTCATCGAAATTACCGTTTGTATTTGCATCAACTTTTATTTTTTGGACATATTGTTTCCCGGTCTGGCTGTTTTCTTTTCTGTGTTTTATATCTTCATTTGTCATTAGTCCAAGAATTTTTTCTGCTTGAATTATTTCTCCACCTCTATTTGAAGAAAGGTCTAAAACTATTTTTTTAATTTCTCCGTTTTTCTTAATTGTATTGTTAATAATATATTTAATACGCGCGAAAGTATCTATAATTCTGCTATAGCTTGTTTGTGGTATTGCTTGTGGATTTTCATCGCCAATAACAAAATCATTTATTTTAATTATGGCTAAGTCCTTGTGTGTTAATGCATAAGGAACACTAAACGAATCTAATTGATCTAATGTTGGATTTTGGCCTTCTTGTGGATGGTTTTTAAGTAATATCGCTCTTAATTTTTGCATATTTGTATTAATATCATTTATTTTAGTTCCTTCTGTGCTTGTACGATTTAACTCAGGGGTATTTTGTGTTATATAATATGAAAAATCTACAAATTGTGAGTGAGGATCATTTAATACATTTGAAAAAATATTAATATATTCTTCTAAATATTGGTTGGGCGCCAAACTTAATAATTTTTCTTTATTTATTGTGGATAGGTTTTTAAAACCGCCTTTAACTTTATTTTTAAATCCATAAAAATTATCCATTACAAATGCAAAAAAGTTTAAGTTATATTCTCTATCTTTTTTTGTTTCTCCAGATCTTCTTGTTTCTTGAAATAATTTTCTGCTTTCAGGAGTATATACAGGAAGAAAAGGTGTTGATGCGAAGATTTTAGTACCTGTAATATAGAAAAGAATTCTATTTTTAGAACCAAATAATAAGTTTAAAACATCAAAAGGAATATAAAGTTTATCATTATCGTAATGTAATTTCATTCCGTAATTTGATAAATTAAGTTTTATTATTGGATTGCCTTGTTTAATTATTTCGTCTTCTAGGTTTTTAAAGTGTTTACTGTATGTTGAATCTTGAGATTCTGTTGTTTCTTTAAAAGCGTTAAAAACTCATTCTGAATTATATTCGATTGTATTGTCTTTGTAATTAAACTTTAAATAAGGATTTACACCATCTTTTGTTTCTTCATTGTATGGCTTAAAAGTTCATTCAAAACTTTCGGGATTTTTAGTTGCTATATATTTGGTTTTATCAACCAAACCGTCAATCATATTAATAAATTCATTAATTTCTAAATAGTCAACAGCCTGACTTGTTAAAACTTTTAAAGATATATTTTCTTTGAAAGATAATGATTGTTTTGGTATTAAACTCTCGAATGTAACTTGACGTTCATTATATTGTTCAGGTTCTTTTATTGTTGGTTTAGTTACTATAGCTTCACTACTGCTTGTACTATCATTTGAATTTACAACACTAGAGTTATTATTTTTACTTTGATCGTTTATTTTATCAGTGTTTTTATTTTCGTTACTACTACATGCTATAGAAAGTGGAACTAAAGCAGTTAAACTTCCTAATCCTAAAAATATTTTTTTTAAATTTGTTTTCATTTTACCTTCTTTTTTGATTATGTATTATTTTATCAATTTTTTCTGGATTATAATAATCTTCATAATTTATTCTTAAATCAACTTCTGCGCCGTCTTCAACAAAAGTTTGGTCTTTAAATGTAAATCCATCATTTGAGCTAATTCCTAACGTTGTACCATCAGGTAAAACAAATGGAAATACTGAGAATGTGCCTCCAGAACTTCTATTTCCAATTATTTTAGCGATATTATTATCTTTTGCGTAGGTAGCCATAAAATTAGCGGCACTAAATGTAATTGGACTAGTCATTATATATCAATTATATTCTGTGAATGCATCATCATCATTATAATCACCATCATCATCGGCATCAATTTTAAATTCACTATACGAAAAATTATTGGTAATTGTATCAAATTGATATTGTCTAATATTTTCGTTAGTCATCATACCTAAAAGCTTTTCGGCTTGGACAACATGTCCTCCGGTATTAGTAGATAAATCTAACACGATATTTTTAACGTCTTTATAATCTTTTTGTATTTTTTTAATGCTATTTAAAACTCTATAAAAAGTATCATATTCATATGCTTTTTCTTTATTATTCTTAATCATCTCTTCACTTGCGACAACAAAATTATTAACTTTAATTATAGCTAAGTCATTACTATGAATTATATTAATTTCATTTCTCTTGTCTTTTTGATAAATTTCATTATCTATATTTTGGAGTGTTCGATCTAATATCTTGTAATATTTATAAATATTGTAGGTTTTATTATTGTTTTTTTCTTCTTCGCTTAAATCGGTAAAATTAATAGAAGGCTTTAAGTCCTTAATAGTTGAAAAGATTTGTGCATGTGGATCATTTAAGTCAATAGTAAACAATTTAGCATATTCGCTTAAGTAATCATTAGGGTTTGTGCTAGTTAAATTATTTAAGTTATTTTTTGTGTATGTTTTAAATCCATTTGGCATTTTTAAATCTTTAAATCCGTAAAAATAGTCAAAAACTAAGGCCATAAAATTGTAATTAATTGTTCTAGTTTTTTTGGTCTCTTCTAAATATCTATTCTCATTATTTAATAAAGTATTAGGAGTTTGGTTATCATTTAAGCTATTAGGTAAAAAGTTTCCTACCAATAATTCTTTCCCAAGATATAAATTATAGTAGTTGTTAGATCCAAAAAGTAAATTTAAAATATCAAAAGGAACCAATAAATCGTTTTTATATTTAAATAAGTTGAAACCATAATCCCTTAATTTAATTTTCATTATTTTATTGCCTTTTTTAACGATTTCAGACTTAACAAATTTTATATTTTTATTATATTTAGTTCCACTGTCTACGCCGTTAATTGAAGCGGTAAAAACGGAGTTATCATTAAATTCAATAAAACCATCTTTGAAATTAAATTTAACGAAAGGATAATCTTTTTCCGATTTTCCGTACGGAGTAAAAAGTCAGTAATCGTCCGTTTTTTCCAAATTTGATAAATATACATCAGTATAAATTAAGCCATTAATTAATTTTAAAAAATCTTCTATGTTAGCATATTCTATATCTTCAATATTAATAATACTTATTTTAGTGTTATCAATTATTTTAAATTGACCTTCTTTAAAATTTTTAAATTTAACTTGATGAGCAAAATATGTATCGTTGTTTATTTCTATTTTTTCGTAAACGTTAAAATTATATTTTTTGTCAATAGGAGAAACATAAAAAGAACAGCTTGTTACCGCTGTTATTGAAGTTGTTGTAAAAATCGATGATAATATTCTTTTTATAATTTTAGTCATGTCTATTTATTTCTTTAATTATTTTATATATGTCATTAAAAACAATTTCTTTTTCAACATCATGAATAATATTGTGTCTTGAATTTTTATAAATTTTATAATTTAAATTTTGTAAACCTAGTTTAACAAGGTTTAAATATAGTTTTTTAGGAGCTTTACCGAATAATCCAATTGAATCATTTTTACCAGCTAAAATTGAAACAGGAATACTTTTATTAATATTTTTTAATATTTTCAAATCATACGCATTTTTTGAAAATTGAATTAGTGCATATGTTAAATGCAAAGAAGGAAAATTCATTTTTTTAAACTTACTATTCAAAATATAGCTTTCATAGTATGTTTTATCACTTGAAAGTCATTCAAATTCATTTGATGGATTTTTTATTTTTCTATTTAATCTTTTTTCTATAAATTTTTTAAATCCTGTGTATTTAAAATCTTTTCCATATTTTTTTTCAAGATATTTAATTATTCTTATTCCTACTAAACCTTGTATGTTGCTATAATACGGAAAACCAATTAAAAATAATCCATTGATATTCTCACTGTTTTTTGTGGCAAACAATAGTGAGATTAAGGAACCCATTGAGTGTCCAAAAAGATAAATTGGCAGTTCTGGATATTTCTTTTTAATTAATATATTTAGTGTTTTTACACTATTTATTAATTCGTTAATATCTTCGGGTATAATACCTAATTGAGCATCAACGTCTATAGTATTTCCGTGTCCGTAATTATCGTTTCCAACTACTATATAGCCTTTTGAATTAAAAAACTCTGCAAAATCTTCATATCTATCAATTTGATCTCCCAATCCATGTACAAATTGAATTATTCCTTTCGGATTCTCTACTTTTCATTCAGATACATATATATTATTTTCACCATAAAATGATTTACTTCTCATTTTTATTTTCTACTTTTCATTGTTGGGAATAATAAAACATCTCTAATAGATTCTTTTTCGGTTAATAACATGGTTAAACGGTCAATCCCAATTCCGCAACCACCAGCAGGTGGCATACCATATAGCAATGAATCAACAAAATCTCAATCTATGTCACTAGCTTCGTCATTACCATTATTTTTTTCGTCTAATTGATCTTTGAAACGTTGGAGTTGATCAATTGGGTCAGAAAGTTCGGTGTACATATTTGCATACTCTTTAGTGTTAATAAAAAGTTCAGCACGTTCAGTAAATCTTGGATCTTTGCTCTTTGCAGTAAGTGGAGAAATTTCAATTGGGTGACCAAAAACAAAAGTAGGTTGTATTAAAGTTTTTTCAATTAGTTCTTCGAATAATTCGTTAATAATATGACCTAATTTAAAGTATTTTTGAACTTTTATTCCGTGTTTTTTAGCCACTTCAATTGCTTCGTCAATAGTAATTTCTCTAAAGTTTACATTTGTTGCATTTGAAACTGCATCTACCATGTTGATTCTATTAAAAGGTTTTGTTAAATCTATTTCTACACCTTTGTTATTTACTTTTTGTATATCCAATTTAGTTGCTAATCTCTTGATTAACGTTTCAGTTCTGTCCATCATTCCTTCTAAATTAGAATATGCTTCATAAAATTCAATAGAAGTAAATTCAGGATTGTGTGTTGTATCTATTCCTTCGTTTCTAAAAATTCTACCAATTTCATAAACTCTGTCAATCCCGCCAACTAATAATTTTTTTAATGGAATTTCAGTGGCAATTCTTAAGACAAACTCTTGGTCTAAAGCGTTATGGTGAGTCTTAAATGGTTTGGCTGATGCACCAGAAAGATAATCATGTAAAAATGGAGTTTCAACTTCCATGTATTCTAACTCATCAAAAAACTTTCTAATTTCTGAAATTATTTTAGTTCTTTTTCAAAATACATCTTTAACTTCATCGTTAACTATTAAATCAACATATCTTTTTCTATATCTTTCTTCAATATCGGTTAGACCGTGATATTTATCTGGTAATTGTTTTAATGATTTTGTTAGTAATTTAATTGTTTTAACTTTAATTGAAACTGCACCAGTGTTGGTTTTAATAACTGTACCATTTGCATACATTATGTCACCTAAATCTGCTAGTTCAACTACTTTTTTATACTCTTCTTCTGCTGTCTTAGAATTAAAGTATAGTTGAATTTTTGAGTGATAATCCTTCAAGACTATAAAAGGTCCTCTCATAGCGACTATTCTACCTGCGACATTTACTTCATTATTTTGTTCTTCTAGTTCTACTTTCGAAAATGAGTTAAATTTATTTTCTATTTCATCTGAATAAGTTATTTTTTCTAATTTATCAGCATTTTCGAATGCGTTAACATTTATTTTTTTGTATTCATCCAGTTTATTTCTTCTAATTTGTTCTTGTTCTGTTAATTTTTCCATTTTAAGACTCCTTAAATATATGACTACATTATGCTTTAAGCATTATTTTTTTATAGTAGTTTTTAGTTATTTTTTAACTGTACTCTTTAAATAATTAAATTATATAATATTATAATTATTTATTTAACAAATAATATTAACGTTCTTTAGTGTTTATTAAATTAAAAAAATAAGTATTATTTTTTTATAAATACTTATTCCTAATTTTGTTTTATGCAACTTTTTCAATAGTTTTTTCTATATCTTTTTTATTTATTAATTTTGGGTAAATATTATTCACAATATCTATTGCGCTTAACATCAAAGCTATCGATAGTTGGTTTATGTCATCATCATTTTGGGGATTTGTTTTAATTTTTTTAGGTCCCCTAAGTGCAAAGTTAATTGATTTTTTTATCAAACTTTTAATTAACATATGTTTACTTATTCTTCTCCAAATGAAAGTTTGATATATCACGTCTTTAAATCTAATTTCTTGGTCTGAAATTTTTTTTCTTCTTGATTTTATCAATATATATGATCTATCAACACTATAATCTTGAAGTTTTTTTATGTCAAAATTTTCAACTTCATCTTTAGTTATATTAGTATTTACTTTTGTTATTATCACATAATACAAATTTAATAAAGAAGTAGGCAAATATAACACTATAAACGTAATTAAAGCAAGATTATATGGTTCTCAAATCAATAAAGTATTTTTTTGATTATTGTCATTTTTAATTATAGATAAATTTCCGGTCATGACGAAAGAAAACATAATTATCGCAAATGATGTTACAGTAGCTAAAATTAAAAAGTTATTTAAAAATCATTTTTTTACAAATTTGTAAATTATGCCATTATCATAATATTTCTTAATTTTAAAGACATCAAATAAAAATTTAATTGATATTATTACGGTAAGTGCTATTAACACTAAAAAAGTATTTTGTGTCATTATTAACTCCTTAAATAATTAAATTATATATTATTATATTAATAATTTAGTAAAATACTATTATGGGATTTTTTAAAAATATAGTTAATAAAATTTTCAAAAAAGAAGATAAAAAAGATGCTAGTTTAATTGAAAAGGAACTAGAAGATAAAAAAGAAAAAGAAATAATAAATAGTAGTAAATTTCAAAAATATGAAACTGGTTTAAATAATAGTTCAACTTTTGGTAAAAAGCTGTTAGAAATACAAAATAGATATGTAAAAGTCGATGAAGATTTTTTAGAGGAATTAGAAGAACTTTTAATTATGTCTGATATTAGTTTACCTTTGGTCGATATTATGATTCAAAAAATAAAACAAGAAATTAAGATTAATCAAATTACTGACCCAAAATTAATTGGCGAAATTGTGGCTGATCAAATGTTTGTTATTTATACAAATAACTCCGTTACAAATACAAACTTAAATTTTGAAGATGATAGATTAAATGTTTTTATTTTTGTAGGTGTTAATGGTTCAGGTAAAACTACGTCGATTGCTAAACTTGCGAATAAATATAAAAATGAAGGTAAAAAAGTTCTAATAGCTGCTGGTGATACATTTAGGGCAGGCGCTGTTAATCAATTAGGAATTTGAGCCGAAAAAATTGGTATTGATATTGTTAAGCCTGATAAAGAAGGTGCTGATCCTACTTCTGTTGTTTATAAAGCCTTAGAAAAAGCTAAAGAAGGTAGTTATGATTTATTGATCATCGATACCGCAGGAAGATTACAAAACAAAGTTAATTTGATGAATGAATTAGGTAAAATGGTAAATATTATTCAACGTTTTGAGCCTAGTGCGCCGCACGAATCATTATTAGTTTTAGATGCTACAACGGGTCAAAATGCCTTATCACAAGCAAAAAACTTTAAAGATATCGCCAATTTAACGGGTATTATTTTAACCAAAATGGACGGCACTTCAAAAGGTGGTATTGTGCTATCAATTAAGGATGAATTCAATCTTGATGTTAAGTACGTTGGTTTAGGTGAAAAGCTAGATGATTTACAAGAATTTGATTTAGAATTATTTATTTATCAAATGACAAAAGATTTAATTGTTGAGAAAAATGAGTAAGAAATCTATAGAAAATTTACAAAAATATACTATTTTATATGAAAAATATAAAGGTGCATTAACACAAAATCAACAACAAGCTTTTGAATTGTATTTTTATAATGATTTATCTTATGCGGAAGTTGCTCAAATATTAGCGACAACGCGTTCCGCCGCTTATGATTCGGTAACTAAAGCGATAAAAAAACTTGAAAAATTTGAAGAATAAAAAACTAGAACTGTTTTCTAGTTTTTTTATTTAATTAAATCTATACCCATAAATGGAACTAAAACTTTTGGAACAGTAACTGTACCATCATTGTTTTGATATATTTCTAAAATTGCAGCAACAACTCTATCAATTGCTAAGCCAGACCCATTCATTGTATGAGCATACTCTGTTTTACCTTCTTTATTTCTGAATCTAATCATTGCTCTACGTGCTTGAAAATCACCCATATAACTTACGCTCGAAACTTCTCTAAATTTTTCTTCAGAAGGTAATCATAATTCTAGGTCAATTGTTGTTCTTGCTGAAAATCCCATATCACCTGTACATAATTGTAAAACTCTATATGGGATTTCTAGTTTTTCAAGTACGTCTTTAGCATCTTCAACCATATTTAAATATTCATCATATGCAGTTTTTGAATTAGTAACTTTTACTAATTCCACTTTTTTAAATTGATGCTGTCTTAAAATACCTTTTGTATCTTTTCCGGAACTACCAGCTTCCGATCTGAAACATTCTGTATATGCTGTTGCTTTAAAAGGGTTTTCTAAGTCTATAACTTCGTTATTATAAATGTTTGTTAATGTTACTTCAGCAGTAGGAATTAAATAATCGTTTGAACCTTCTAATTTATATAAATCTTCTTTAAATTTTGGTAATTGTCCTGTACCAAATAAAATATTGTCTTTAACTATTACCGGGGTACTAAATTCATTGTATCCTTTTGTTGCATGTAAATTTAACATAAATGAGATAAGAGCTCTAGTTAATCTTGAACCTGCGTTTTTATAAATAACATATCTTGAACCGGATAATTTGACTGCTCTTTCAATATCTATAATATCAAGATTTTTAGCAATTTCATAGTGAGGTAAAACACCTTTAACCAATCCTCTCCCAATTTTGTCTTTAACTTCTAATACAACATTGTCATTTTCATCTAAACCGACAGGAACCGATTCTAAAGGTAAATTAGGAATTTTTGATAATAAGTCATTAATTTCAGTATTTAATTGATCAGCAATTTTACTTAACTCTTCTTCTTCTTTTTTAACTTGTGAAATTTTTTCTTTTAACTGTCTTATTGCTTCAGGATTATTTTTAAGTGTGCCAAATTCTTTAGATAATTTAGCTAGCTCTGCTTTTTTATTTTGTGCAATAAACATTTTTGAACCACGATCTTCTGATATGGAAATTAACTTGTCAAAAATTTCAATATCAAAACCTCTATTTTTAAGTCCTTTGCGAACCATTTCTATATTTTTTTGAATAAACTTTAAGTCTAACATATAACCTCAATTTCTTTATAAATTATACTATAATGTTATTTAAAATTATTTCGTTTTTTATTAAAATAATAAAAAAATATGCATTTTAGAACGCATATTTTAACCCACTATTCTTATATATTTATATATATTAACATTTCTTAAATCATAGATATTTATGTCAATACCTTTGCTTAGGTTTAAGTAATTAAGAATTAAAAAGGAGAAAACTAGCAATATTACTATAAATAGTATAATATCAATAACTCTGGGTTTTATTTGTCTATATTTTGTTCTTTTTTCGTATGGATCATAACCTCTTGTTTCCATTGAATTGGATAAATCATCTGCCTTTTGGAATGAAGAAACAAATAAAGGGATTATTAAAGTTGTAAAGGCAATTATTTTTTCTTTAAATTTACCTCTTTTGAAGTCTACTCCACGAGAAGATTGTGCCTTTATGATTCTTCCTGCTTCATCTACAAGTGTAGGAATGAATCTAAGGGCAATAGAAATTATTGTGGCTATAATGTGAGTTGGAACGAATAAGAACTTTAATGGTCACATTAAATCTTCAATTGATTTATTTAACAAAATAGGTCTAGTGGTATTTGTTAAAAGTGTGGTAATTAAAATCATTGTATAAATTCTTAAAAATAGTGCAAAAACACGATTTAAATTATTTAATGACAATCCATATTTTACTATTGTATCAACACCATTGATAGTCTTATTGGTCTGAACTAAAACTTTAAAATATTCTTTAAAATAATCATCTTTAATTACTATTTCAGAATTAATAGTATAAATGTTTACAAAGAAAATTATTATACATATGAAAAAAGGTAATTTCATTAGTTTAATTAATGGTCTTATTTTTTTTGTTGAATAAATATAAGCTATAATTGCAGGTGCCAAAATGATAAACATATCTATAAAATTACTTATTAAGAATGCTAGTATAATGTACAAAAGAGCTATTAATAATTTAATTCTCGGGTCCAACTTATATAAAAATGAATTGCCAGGTATGTATCTTCCAAAAACACTTTTCATTATCTACCTCCGTTATTAATAAAATCAACTAATTCGTTAACGGATTTTACTTCAGGTACATCAATACCTCTTTCTTTTAATTTAAAAATAAAATTTAAAAGTTTTGGAGGTCTTAAATTATTTTCTTCTAGTAATTTTATATCGCTTAATATTTTATATGGTTCGCCATCTTTAATTAATTTACCCTTATTTAATAAAAAAACTCTTTTTGCATATTGTAATACATGATCAAGATCGTGAGTTACATTTATAATTGTTTGCCCCTTTTTATTAATTTCTTCAATTATTTCTAAAATATCTTTTACTCCTACAGGGTCCAAACCTGCAGTTGGTTCATCAAAAATCATAAAATCGGGATTAATTGCTAAAATTCCGGCAATCGCAACACGTCTTTTTTGACCTCCAGATAATTCAAACGGACTTCTTTTAAGGTATTCTTTGGGTAACCCAACAATTTCTAAACATTTTGCAGCTCTCTTGAGCGCTTCTTCCTTAGGAACTCCAAACGCAATAGGTCCAAAGGCAATATCTTCTTCAATTGTATTTTTAAAAAGTTGATATTCAGCAAATTGAAAAACTATTCCAATTTTCTTTCTCAAATTGTTAATATTTTTTATTTTATTTTCGCGTTTTAATCTACGAATTATTTTTTTAAATTTACTTTCATTCCTTTTATTTTTTGGAAATTTTATTGTAGACAAAGTTTTATTAATTTCTTTTGTTTTTTTGTCTAGAACATCATCTTCAAATAATCATTCTATTTCGCCTTCTGTAGGTTCTAAAAGTAAATTTAAATGTTCTATTAAAGTGGTTTTTCCTGAGCCGGTAGAGCCAATTATACCCACATATTCACCTTGCTCTATTTTTGCGCTTATATCATCTAATGCTTGAAATTCTCATGGAGTTTTTTTAGCAAATATATGACTTATTTTTTTGATTTCAATTTTCATATTTCTTCTATTAACTCCTCTTCATTATATGTAGGTTCTATTCCTTTGATTTGTTCACTAACTTGATAAATAAATGGAGATTCAATTTTTGCTATATCCATTATTTTTTTATCTTTTAAAATTGATTTTGGATCACCATTAGCAATTAATTTTCCATTCGCAAAAACTAAGCAACGATCTGCTAAAATAGCTTCGTCCATATTATGTGTTATTGAAATAAGAGTTTTATCTTTTTTATCTCTTATTTCTTTAATTATTTCTAAAACCTGATCTTTCCCTTTTGGATCTAACATAGATGTAACTTCATCAAAAATAATAACATCCGGATTGAGTGCTAAAATTGAAGCTATAGCCACTCTTTGTTTTTGCCCACCAGACAAATTTTCTGGTTCACGTTCCAAATGTTCTATCATACCAACTTTTTCGGCATAATGATGAATTATTTCTTTCATATTTTTATTAGGGATTTGTCTATTTTCCAAACCAAATGCAATATCATCTTCCACAGAAGAACCAATAAATTGATTATCTGGGTTCTGAAAAATAATTCCAATTTTTTTTCTAATTTCATTTAAGTTTTTTCTGTGATATTTTATTCCGTCAATATAAATTGAACCTTCTTGTGGTTTCAATAATGCCACTAGCACTTTTGAAAGTGTACTCTTACCACTACCGTTGTGTCCTAAAATAGCTATATATTCACCTTTTTTAATACTAAATGAAACATTATTTAATGCGGGTTTTAAAATACCTGGCTTATAACTAAAAACTATATTTTTTACATCTATCATAATATATATTTTATTAAAAAACCTTATTTTTTGTAATTTTATTTAGTTTATTTTATACTTAAAATATATAAAAAAGATATTTAATTTATTTTTACTTATGTAATCTTTTTCAAAAATATCTATTTTTTTATTTTGAATTTTTTTATAAATATTCTCAATGCGCAAAAAACAAAAAGTACAAATATTAATATTGGGATAAAAATAATTAAAATCATTTTTGTATTAGTTTTATCATCTTTTTTATCATAGTGACTATTATTTTTTATATTATCTATTTTTTGTTTTACATTACTTTTGTTAATAGATTTATCTTTAATTATTTTTTTATTTTCTTCATTATTTGTAATCGATTTATTTTCTTTTGTGTTAATATTTTTTCTTACTGTGACAATTGCGTTATTTTTTCTATAAAATTTCGCGTCTTTAGCAATATAGACTAAATTAACCAAATTATTTCCGTTAGATAATTTAAAATCACTTTCTACTTCTCACCCTTGCCCATAATTTATCTCAGAAGCTTTTTGTATTTTGTTGTTTGCTTCTATAATAAATTCGTTTGGATTATTTTGGTAATCTTTATTTTGAATTTTAGGATATAGTCCTACTAGGGGCGTGTAGAAAACTTTTGTTCTACTACCTAAAAATTCATTTAAACCAGTTATTTTAATTTTTCCGTACCCAATTTTTGAATAGTCTTTATAATAGTGATCGTTATCGTTTGGCACAAACTCATAGTTAACTTTATAATCATGATTTTCTTTTAGAATTTTAGAACCCATTTTAACATTTATATTTATTTTATTTTTCGGATCATTTAGACCATATTTATAAAAATCATTGTCTAAGGTTACATCTGCATACTTTAAGTCTTTGTCATTTATTCTATTACTATTTTTATCATACAATTCTGATGTAAAAGCCTTTATTCTTGCTACTCCATTAAAAATATTTTGGCTATTTATTCACTTGTTTTGTTTTTTAATATATGTAAAATCTAAACTCGAAAATTCTTCATCAGAAAATAAAATTTCTGCAGTATTATCATTATTTTTAACTGTTGCTACTATTGAAAAATATTGTCCTTTGTCAAGCTCTATAGGTTTATCTAATTCTATAATTCTAAGTCCGCCATCCTCGAAATGTTTTGTTTTGGATGCTATTAGTTTTGATTTATTTAAATTAAGAGTATTCGGATTTATTTCAGAATCATTATTATTTAAAAATACTTTTACGTTAACATCGACATTTTTTCCTTCAAAACCAACATTTATTGATTTTAATTGTTCGATATTTTCGTTAGATCTTTTTTTTGCTTTAAATGTAACTGCTGCACTTTTTTGGCCCGGCTTGTAAATATTTTTTAAGTATCCATCGAAATAATAGTTATTTTTATATTTATCAGGTGATGCAAAGTTTAATGTAAATGTATTGTTAATTTTTGAATCATAAGATAAATACATATATCCATTATCCATATAGTTTGTGCCTCAACTATTTTTAACAATTCAAGCCCCGTTTTGTTTGGTTTTTGGACCGAATTTTTCTCTTGGTATAGTATCATCTCAACCAATTATTGTAGCGGCGTGTCAATATCTCTTGACGTTATTATACGTTTCGTTAGCGTTATAATATTTTGTTGCATCACCAGCAATAAAACTAAAACCTACTGCACCATTTTTAACCACATATTTTTTTATTGAATTACTATCATTATTATTTATTTGTATAAACTCCTCAGGAAAAAAAGGCAAATTAAAATTATTTTTTTGAAATTCATTTGTTTCTTTTGCGAGTCCGCGTCATTGCATTAAAGTATAAGCTGCATCTTTTGTGGAACCGCCACTATTTCAAAAATTAGTACTATAGTTGTCAAATTTTGTATTATTTAAAGGATCTGAAAATTTATCTCTATTTTTTGTTATATATGCTAAATTATTTTCAGATAAATCTAAAGTATTTGGTGAAGCGTACAATCCATTTTTTAAAATATTAGTTTCTGCTACCCCTATTACAGAATATGCTCAACAAATATTTCAAATTTGGTATCTAACAGGAGATAAAATAAAATTATTTTTATTTTTTCTTCAATCAAAGATTGGTTGTTTAACTATTTCTTCTTCTTGATCTTTTTTCACTTCCGTAGCGAAATTAGTAGAAGCGTTTAAACTAATACATGCTATTGGTAAAAAAATTGTTTTTATTCATATTTTATTTTTTATTTTCATATTTTTTCTTTCTAAATATTTTTAATTAATTTAGCTATAGGTTTATATTTAATTCTATGAATTTTTGGTTCTACTCCATTTATTATTAAAGCTTTTGAGTGTGATTTAGTTCCATAACCTTTATTATTTTTTAAATCATATTGAGGATATTCACTATCAAGTTTTATCATATAGTTATCCCTGAAAACTTTAGCAAGTATAGATGCTGCTGCTACATTAAAAGAAACAGAATCTCCTTTAACCAAGTTTTCTTGTGGAATATCAATGTTTATTTTTTCAAAATCTGTTAATACTACGTCAGGCTTTGTTTTCATATTTTTAATAGCTAACTCCATTGCAATTTGTGATTCTTTTTTTGGGTTAGTATTGTTTATATTTTCAACTGATCTAATTATTATTTGATATTCTATTGAATTTTCGATTATTTCTTGATACAACCTATTTCTTTTTTTGTCGCTCAATTTTTTAGAATCATTTATTTCTGAATTCTTATAATTTCTTTTCATTATTACACAAGCGGCAACTAATGGTCCTGCCCATGAACCTCTACCAGCCTCGTCACACCCAGCAATTAAAATATTTTTATCGTATTTTTTTTCGTAATCTAACATAACAATATTTTACCACCTTATATTTTTTATCTTTTTGCTTTGAATATATATATATATATATATATAATTTAAAAAAAGAAAGGAGGTAACATGACTTCTCAAGAACAAAGAAATAAAATATGAAGAAATTATTTTGGTACAAAAAATGAAGGAGTTGATTTTGCCGGAAGAAAAATTACAAAAGATGGCGATTGAACTGAAGAACATATTATGCCTTCATCCATAAAACGTGATAATAGTTATGAAAACGTAATTCCTAGTCATAGAAAATCAAACGAAAACAAAGCTGACTATAATACATGATCAGACGGAGACTATACTTATCAAGTAAAGAACGGTTCAAAACAGGAAGGATATTATCATTATATAATTTTTAGAAAATCTAATAATAGTAATGAATGAACTCAAGTGACACCTTCAAAATTAAAATAAAACTTGCTAATTTTGAGAACGCAAGTTTTTTCTTCAACTTTTTTATAATTTATTTCTAATTTTTTAAAAAGGTAAATAAATGTTTACTAAATATGAAAAACTAAAAAACACTACTTTTTAGTAGTTTGATAATTATAAAAATATATTAAGCGGTTTAAAAGAGAGATGTAGAGAGAGTTAAATTGTTTTAAATATATTAAAATATCATTATCATGTTTTGTAATAAAATTTATTACAAAACTTATTTATGTATAAATTTTTCTTTTGACTTTTAGCTTTTTAAGGAGAGAGAATGTTTAAAAGCAAAAAGAGGATTTTTTTATTTATTGTATCGAGTATATAACAACACTGTCTATTACGAGTTCCGTAGCTATAATGTTAAATTGAAATTACAATAATTTGATTTATGAAAATAGTTATAAAAAAGTTAAAAAAATAATAAATAAATGAAATGATGTACCAAGAATATTTTGGTTGAATTCAATAAAATAAAACTAATTTACAAAAATAAAAATCAAATATTAGATCTTAAAAATATGGAGGATAAAATATTTAATTCTTTAATTTTATCTATTTTAGAAAAAGAATCAATATTAAAAAACGTAAATATTGAAGTAGATGACAGTGATAATTTTTCAAGAAAAAATGAGATTTTGAATGCAAAAAATGGGTTAGATTTATTAAATTATAAAAATTCCTTAGATACAATTTTATTAATTGATAAAAGGATTGAAGAAATTAAAGAGTTAAATAGCAAGAATCATTTTAAAATGAATTAAAGAATATCATTATAAGTGATTTTGATATGGTAGATAAAAAAGTAAAATAATAAAACAGAGAACAAAGAAAAACAAATCAAGTTACAATTGATTCACTAGTTGATTTGTTAAAAGATAAATTTATTAAAAACAAGACAAAATATTAAATAATTTTGATAAATTAAAAGATTTAGAAAGTGAATTAATAAAATATAAAAAAGAATCCGATGAATTTAAAATAATTAAAAATTCTAATACTAAAAGTGAAATTATTGAAAAAATAGTTTCGAGCGAAATTAGCGATATACCAAAAATTATTGAAGATATTTTTAAAATATTAGATGATGAAAAACATTTTGAATTTAATAACGAATTAAGGCGCGAGAAAAAATTAGAATCAATTGTTAAAGAAAAAAATAAGTTTCTTTTAAAATGAATGAATTAGAAAAAGAATTAGAGAATTATTTAATAGAAAATGATGATATTAGTAAGTTAATAGAGACTAAAAAAAGAAAAATTAAGACAAAAAATTTTAGATTCTGATTTATATGTTGATGTTAAAGATAATTCAAATAAAAAGGTAGACATAGAAAATAATATAAAAAAATTATACGAAATTGATAAGGAAATTAATAATTTAGAAAATGACCAAATTCAAGAAAAGAAAGTGTTAAAAATAAAGTTAATGGTTTAAACAATAAAAAAGAAATTATTGAACCAAAAAAGAATTAGAAAAATTTATAGATTTGCAAGGTATAACAATTCAAATTAGTTAAAACGATTTGCAAGTTGGATATAATTAGCAAATTAGTGAAATATCCTTTAATTTCATAGATATAAATAAATATATTGTTAAATTTACTTATTTTTCTAAAGATGATAATTATGTAAAAAATAATCATATTGTAAGTAGTTATCTTTTTAATTCTTCAAAAAACACGAATTAATAAAAATAAATTTAAATGAATCTATTTTTCTAAAATGGAGTTATAAATCAAAGTCTAGAATAATACAATCCCTAAACGCTAATGCTTCGTTTTTGTTGGTTTATAAAGAAAAAGATCCTGCAGTTTTTTCTTTTACAAGTGGTTTTAATAATATTTCTATTTTTTCTGAATTATTCTATTATTTAAGTTTTAAAGTTTCTAAAACAAATGAAATATATATAATACAAATTTTAAAGAAAATAATCTTCATATAACAGAAATGAATGATTGGCAGTTTAAAGATAAATTTTTAACCTTAAGAGAAAAGTGGTTAGATTTTTTAACAGATAGAATTATAGAAGGTTCAATACAAAAAGGAAATTCTGAAAATTTAAATCAAAAACAAAATGTTGGTGTTTCGAAGCTTCTTAAATTTAAATTCAATAAATGATTGTTAAATAACACTAATTCCACATATACTACAAATAATTCGAAAAATAGAATTTATGTTTCGGGTATTTTATTAGGAAGTAAATTAAATAATAGTTTTGAAATTAATTCATTTGAGAGAGTGTCTATTTTAGGAGGAAATAATATTTACGAAAAAACTAATAAACCTATAAAAGAGTTTATATATGAAGTTGATACTAGTAGTTCAAATTATTGGGTATTAAGCGATAATACCCACTCTAATGAAAAAGATTACGAAAAAATATATAATATCATTTATAAAAGCATTCTATTTGCATTAGAAAATAATTTTAAAACCAAAAATAATTAATAATATGAACACAATTGTTATATTTGTGTTTTTATTTAGCTGTTTATATGATTTTTTATCTAAAATGATATAATAATTTATATTATAGAAAAGAGGTAAAAATGGCTTCAAAAGTTACTGCACATTGTGCTAAATGTAATATTAATTACACATATTTATTTGGAGAAAGTGATGAACTCATATTATTTAATATTTTTTTAGATGAATACAAAAAATCACAAATCGAATTATTTGATAGAGAAAAATTTATCAATCACTTTAAACCTATTTTTCTTAATAACATTCAAGAATTTAAAAATTTTTCTGAAGAAAATCAATTAGAACTTCTAAATAATAATTATGAAAAAGTAATAAATTTCTTCTTCCCGGAAGAAATAGAAATAATTAAAAAAAATATTGTTATGGGTCATACCATAGAAGTTTTTCCTATTATTAATACTAATTTAACCGAAACAGAGAGATCTATAGTTTCGGTTCCGATAATGAAAATTAAATTTTTATCAGGAGAAGAATATGTTCGCCAATATAGTAATAACGTGGCTTATGTTCAATTTACCCCTGACCAACAATTTTTAACTTGCCCTGTTCATTTAGATCTAACCGCACAATTTATTAGTGAAGAAAAAGTTTAACACACAAAATGTTAAACTTTTTTAAATTTCAAAACTTCCGTTGTAATTCAATTTGTATTCTTGTTTTGTTGATATTTCTATTTTGTTTAAGTAATCTTTCAATGTTTTAATATCAGAAAAATAAACGTTATAAAATTCCAAATATTTTTCGCTAAAAAATATTTTAATATCATTTTGACTTATGAATGTCGCATAAACATCAATCATTGTTTGAATTAGTTCAATTAACTGTTCTTTGCTATAAATTCTAAATTCATCTTCGTTTCAAGGTGCGACGACATTTTGGTATAAATATCAAGCTCCAATCGCTAATTTATTAAAATTAAAGCGAGCTTCTTTTGAATTTGTATTATTTTGATATTCTGAAAATAATATTACATTCAGTAAAAAGAAATGTTCCATTTGCTTTTTACTGAATAAAGGTTGATTTAATGTTTTGTATATTAATTCTATATTTTGTTTTGTTAAACCTTTTCTAAGTTCTAATAATTCCATAATATAATTAAAACATTTTTTAGTATATTTTTTATATTTAAATTTCATTAGAGCAATCTTTATCTATTAAACACTTTTAAAATTTAAAAAATTTTTTTTATTTTTTAAAAAAGTATGTATAATAATTTTACCTAAAAACAAATTAGGAAACTAAATCAAAAAAATATATTATTTTTATTGTTAAAAATATTTATATGCTATAATATATTACGCAAATACAAATGCCGATTTAGCTCAGCGGTAGAGCAGCTGGCTGTTAACCAGTTGGTCGCAGGTTCGATCCCCGCAATCGGCGCCATTTTATAAGGTCTGTTGGTGAAGCGGTTAACACACATGGTTTTCATCCATGCATACACGGGTTCGATCCCCGTACAGACTGCCATTTTGGAAGATTAGCTCAGCTGGGAGAGCGTCGCCCTTACAAGGCGAATGTCATGGGTTCGAGTCCCTTATCTTCCACCATTATTGCGCCGTCTTAGCTCAGTTGGTAGAGCAACTGACTTGTAATCAGTAGGTCGTAGGTTCGAGTCCTATAGACGGCACCATAGTGTGCTTTTTTATTTATTATTTGTGTATTTTAAGTCACAATGCGCGGATGGTGAAATTGGCAGACACGCTAGATTTAGGCTCTAGTGCCTTACGGCATGAGGGTTCAAGTCCCTCTTCGCGCACCATTAGAACATTAATACTTAAAAAAAGTATTATTTTTTAAACATTTTTATTAACCTTTATAACAAACAAGACAAACAAGAAAGAAAAACTAAGGTATAGAATGACCTTAGTTTTTAGTTCATTAAAATAAAAGTATGAACATCAAAAATCTTGTTTTTATGTTAAAATATATTTAGATGTGCCGTCGTAGCTCAGCAGGTAGAGCACTTCCATGGTAAGGAAGGGGTCGCTGGTTCGAGTCCAGTTGTCGGCACCATTTTTTTATGCACTTTTTGATGGAAAAATATACTTATTTTATTATGTATGACATGGTTTAAATAAGTAAAAAGCAGAAAATTTAAGTTTTCTGCTTTTTATTATTCTCTTTTTCGTAATCAGAAACTGAAATAACTTTTTCATTTTCTAAATCATAGATTTGATATCCGCCAAAATCTTTTGCTTTATTTATTGCTTCATCTACGTTAGATACAACCATAAGATTATCTAAGATCAGTTCTTCTTCGTCTGCATCATATCTATAACCTCAGTTTATATCATATTTTTGTTTAGCATCGTTAAAGAAATGGATTAATTCATTTTTTTGTGCTATAGTAAGATCGTCTAATTTTTTTATTCAATTTAAGCTAATTTTTAATGTTCCCAAATTTTCGTTTTTAAAAGCTACAATATAACCTTTTTTATCAGTAAAAACATTTCATCCGACTATGGGGATATTATCTTTTTGATTTAAAAGTTTTATATCACATAATTCTTTTTTAGCTTTAATATCTCATGCATTTTCATTAAAAAAACTAGCAATTTCAATGAACAAATTATCAAGATGATATCTAAGGGACTTACCTTTTAAAAAATTTACAAACCCTCTTATATACTCGTTGAATTCTTCTGTTTTTTTATTCTTTGCTTCTTCTTTATCCATTTTATCCTTAAATATTTATTTTATATTGATCAATAGTAAAAATTATATTACTTTTAATTTTTTTGAATTAATATTTTTTAAATAAATTAAAAATGATTACTAAGCAAAAAACATTAAAAAATTAACATTTTCAATGTTAATTTAATGTGTTATTTAATGTAAGGTGCTACTTGTTCTTTTAAAATTTCGTAAGGTACATAACCAGAGAAATCCTTCACTTCTTTGTCGCCTTTAAATACTTTAGTATATGGGATTCCTTGTACTCCGTTTTCGAGTGCAAATTCTCTATTGTGATCAATATTAACTCTTAAAACTTCAACATTATCATTAGAATCTAATTGTTCTAAAGAACCTTTATACATTCTACATGGACCGCATCAATCGGCGTAAAAAACAACTAATTTTGTTTTTTCGCTTTTTAATGCTTCAGAAATTATTTCTTTATTCGCTTCTTTTAGCATATCGCCTCCTTAATTTTTAAATATTAATAATTATATCATTTAATAAATAAAGTTAAAAAGTTTATTTTTATATTAAAAAATGACGAAAAAAGGTTTTTTATATTTTTTTATTCAAAAAAAGATATAAAAAAAGCAGCTCCCTATTTTCACCAAGTGGCTATCGTCGGCGTAAAGAGGCTTAACTACTGAGTTCGGAATGGTATCAGGTGGACCCTCTTGCTATTGCTACTGATAATAGTATACACTATAAATTTAAAAACAAAAAATTTTTTTTATTTTTTTTAAAATATTTTTTAGTTTGTAAAAGAACAAAAATAAAATTGCTATATAATTTATATTATTAGATCAAGAACAAATAAGGAGAAAACATGATTGAAGTACAAAATATTAGTAAAATTTTTAGTGATAAAAAATTATTTGAGAATGTTAATTTAAAATTTACAGAGGGTAATACATATGGAATTATAGGAGCAAATGGTGCTGGTAAGTCAACATTTTTAAAAATATTATCAGGTCAAATTGAAGCTACAAGTGGACAGATATTAGTTGAAAAAAATAAACGTATTTCTGTTCTTTCTCAAGACCATAATGCGTATGATCACATGAATGTTACCGATGTAGTTATTATGGGTAACACTGATTTATATGATGTTTTACAAGAAAAAAATGCTATTTACGCAAATCCAGACGCAACAATGGAAGATTACACAAGAGCCGGAGAATTGGAAGATAAATATGGTGAGTTGGGCGGATGAACTGCTGAAAACGATGCGCAAGAATTGCTAAGTAATTTATCTATACCTAAAGATAAGTGAAATGTTAATATGAGCGAATTAACCGCTAATCAAAAAATTAAAGTTTTATTAGCAAAAGCGTTATTTGGAAATCCTGATATTTTGATCATGGATGAACCAACTAACCATCTTGATTTACGTTCAATTAAATGATTAGAAAACTTCTTGATCGATTATCCTAATGTTGTTATTGTTGTTAGTCACGATAGCGATTTTCTAGATTCAATTTGTACACATATAGTTGATATTGATTATAACGAAGCAAAAATTTATACAGGTAATTACAGTTTTTGAAAACAATCATCAGAACTAGCGCGTGAGATGATGAAGCAAAGTAATCTTAAAAAAGAAGCTCAAATAGAAAAACTTAAAGATTTCATTGCTCGTTTTAGTGCAAATGCTTCAAAATCAAAACAAGCAACCTCAAGAAAAAAAGCTTTAGAAAAAATTTCTTTAGATGAGATTAAACCTTCCAATCGTAAATATCCATATATTCGTTGAGATATGAATCGTGATCACGGAAAACAAATTTTAAATGTTGAAAATTTAACATATAAAAATGATTTGGGACAAACACTTTTTGAAAATGTTTCGTTTACATTAAGACCAGGTGAAAAAATGGTAATTGTTGGTGATGATGATATCGCAAAAACAAGATTACTTGAAATAATTTTTGGTGAGCGTGAAGCTACTTCAGGCACCGTTGAGTGAGGACAAACAATTACACCTAGTTATTTTCCTAATGATAATGCAAAATATTTTAATACTGAAGAAAATATTTTAGAGTGAATCTCGAAATGACCATTATTAAATAAAATAAAAGAAAATCAAGAAAATGATGATGCTAGAATGCGTGGTTTTTTAGGTAGAATGTTATTTAGCGCAGATTCAGTATTCAAAAAAGTTAATGTAACTAGTGGTGGAGAAAAAGCGCGCTTGATGTTTTCTAGAATGATGCTTTTGGAATCAAATTTTATTATACTAGATCAACCTCTTGATCACTTAGATACCGAAAGTATTGATTCAGTAATTGAAGGTGTTCAAAATTACAAAGGTGGCGCAATTTTTACTACCTATAATAGAGCTTTCGTTAATCAATGTGCTGATGTTATATTAGAGTTACAATCTGCAACAAAAAGTTTTTTATTTAGAGGTACTCTAGAAGAATATGAAGAAATTATGATGCAGGATAATTAATGAATCGTTTTTTTGTTAATAAAAAAGAAGATAATTACTTTATTTTAGATAAAGAAGCTCAAAAACATATTAAAGTTTTAAGACTAGATGGCAAAAAAATTATTTGCGTTTATGAAAATAATTTTTTTGAATGCTTAGTTGATTTTGATAAAGCTCATATTATAAAAGAGATTAATGAAAATCATGAATTACAAAATGATATTATTTTATTAATGAGTTTAATAAAATACGATCGTTTCGAATGGCTTTTACAAAAAAGTACAGAATTGGGAGTTAAAAAAATAATCCCTTTAATAACAGAACATACTAATGGTGAATTATATTCATTCAATAAGTTTGAAAAAAAACGCCAACGCTTTGAGGAAATCTTAAAAAATGCAGCTGAACAGTCTTTTAGAAATCAAATTCCAACATTGGGGGAGTTGACAAAGCTATCTAATATTGATTTTAAAAAAGATTATAAAATATATATAGCTCACGAAAAAATTAACTCAGAAAATAACCAAATTCCAAGCGAAATCGAAAAAAATGTTTATTTTGTTGTAGGTCCTGAAGGTGGATTTTCAAATTTAGAATTAGATAAATTAGTTTTAGATAATAAAAATGTTAATTTAGTATCTTTAGGTAAAAGGATATTAAGAGCAGAAACAGCAGCAATATATATGCTCTCAAAAATAAAAAATTCTTAATATAGTTAAGTTATTGTGTATAAACTTAACATATCAAGAATTTTTTTAAATATGACTTAAAAACATTATCATAAAAACATTTTTTTGGTAAAATAATGAATATAAAATAATCAAATCATAATTAGGAGAAAATTAAATGAAAATTACAGATAAAAGAACTAAATTAGTTGCTACTATCGGACCTTCAAGTGATAATATTGACACATTACGTACATTGATTGAAAATGGTGTAACAACAATTAGAGCTAACTTTAGTCATGGTTCTCACGAAGAACAAGCTAATAAATTTAAAATAGCTAAAGAACTTTCAAAAGAACTTAGAATTCCGGTTTCATTAATGTTAGATACAAAGGGACCTGAAATTCGTGTAGGAAAAATGAAAGATGGTGCTCAAGTTATTGTTGCTGGATCTACAGTTTTAATTCATACAACACAAGATAAATACCTTAACTTTGAAGGAACACCAACAGAAATTACAGTCGCATATGACATGGCTAGAGATTTAGTTGTTGGTAACCAAGTTTTAATTGATGATGGTAAATTATCAACAGTAGTTACAGAAGTTGGTGAAGGGTATGTGAAAGTTAAAGCAGAAAACACACATAAAGTAAAAACAAATAAACGTGTTAACTTACCAGGTGTAGATTTCTCACTTCCTTTCTTAGCAGAAAAAGACATTAATGATATTAAATTTGGTATTACTCAAGGTATTAATTATGTTGCAGCTTCTTTTGTTAACTCAGCTAGAAATGTAAATGAATTAAGACAATTATTAAAAGAAAATGGTGGATCACATATTCAAATTATTTCTAAAATTGAATCACATTTAGGATGTGTAAATATCGATGAAATTATTGAAGCATCAGATGGGATTATGGTAGCTCGTGGTGATTTAGGTTTAGAAATTCCTTACTACGATGTTCCTTACCACCAAAAAAATATGATTAGAAAAGCTCGTGAAGCTGGTAAACCAGTTATTGTCGCTACACAAATGTTAGATTCAATGGAAAATACACCACATCCAACACGTGCAGAAGTAACTGACGTTTATTATGCAGTTGAATTAGGTGCTGATTCTACAATGTTATCAGGTGAAAGTGCAAACGGTTCATTCCCTCTTGAAGCGGTTAAAACAATGACAGCTATTTCAAAACGTGCTGAAAAAGAATTTTACTCAAGAAATTACTATGAAAGACAACTTGAAAAAGTTTGAGCAAATTCAAATCAATCAGACAAAAGAACAAAAATAGCTTATGAAATTGCTAAAAAAGCAAAAGATGGTGATTATAAATTTGCGGTTGTTTTATCAAGAACAGGTGAATTATTAAAACATGTTTCTAAATTTAGACCTAATACAATTACAATTGGTGTTTTAAATAACGATAAATTAATTAATGGATTCGGAGCATACTCTGGTGTATTTGTTTCAGTTGATTCGTTAGATCTATTCGATAAAGTTAAAGCTGATAATTCATTAGCTGAAGAGGCCTTAAGACCATACGGAATTCAAAAAGGTGATAAATACTTAGTTGTTGAAAATGAAAGATTTACAGAACACGAAGTTAAATAATATATAATATAATAAATTAAAGTGCTTAGGCACTTTTTTGTTTAATTTTGCAAGTTAAAAATTTAAAAAATAAATAATTTTTTTGATTTAAAGATTTTATATGCTATAATATATAAGCAAAATTAAATGGGGGGATAGCAAAGCGGCCAAATGCGGGTGGCTGTAACCCACTTTCTTAGGATTCGGGGGTTCGAATCCCTCTCCCCCCACCATTTATTGTCCCATAGCCAAGCGGTAAGGCATCGGGTTTTGGTTCCGACATGCGTTAGTTCGAATCTAACTGGGACAGCCATATCACTCTAAAAAGAGTGTTTTTTTATACTTTTTTGCCCTAAAAATTACTTATTTGCATTTTTCTAAATATTTTTTTGTTATATAATTAAGTTAATATGAATAAAGAAAAACAAATAGATAAAATTACTCCAATGGAGTTGGATTTTGCAAAATGATATACAGATGTTGTGAAAAACGGAGATCTTATAGCGTATGGACCAACTAAAGGTTCTATTATTTATAAACCAAATTCTTATGGTATTTGAGAATTAATACAAAAAGAATTAAACGACATATTTAAATCAAAAGGAATTCAAAATGTTTATTTGCCTCTTTTGATTCCAGAAAATTTATTTCAACTTGAAAAAGAACATATTGAAGGTTTTAACCCTGAGTTAGCTACAGTTACAAAAGTAGGAGACAAAGAGTTAAGCGAAAAATTATTTATTAGACCTACTTCGGAAGTTTTATTTGCTGATTTGTTTAAAAAAACAATTAATTCTTATAACGATTTACCTATTGTTTACAATCAATGAGCAAATGTTTTGAGATGAGAAAAAACCACAAATCCTTTTTTACGTACAAGAGAATTTTTATGACAAGAAGGTCATACATGCCATGATAACGCATGAGAAGCACGTAAATTAACAAGAGAAATGATTTCTACATACGCAAAATTTTTGAAAAATTATTTAGCTATCCCAACAATAGTAGGTAAAAAAACCCCAAGGGAAAAATTTGCTGGTGCGTGTTCTACTTATACTATAGAGGCTATGATGAAGGATGGTAAAGCTTTACAATCTGGTACAAGTCATTACTTAAACCAAAACTTTTCTAAGCCATACGGGATTAAATTTAAAAATAAAGACAACAAAGAAGAATATGTTTATCAGACTTCATGAGGAGTGACTACGCGTTTATTAGGTGCCATAATTATGACACATGGTGATAATAGAGGTGTAATAATACCTCCTAAAGTTGCACCTATTCAAGTTGATATTCTTGAATTATTTGCGAAAAAAGATCCTAAAGTTCATCAAATTGCTAAAGAAATTAAGAGTAAAATCGGAAGAAAATTTAGAGTACGTTTAGATTCATCAGATAAAAACCCTGGATTTAAAGCTTCGAATAGTGAAATACAAGGTGTTCCGATACGGATTGAGGTAGGTCCTAGAGACTTAGCAGAAAATAAAGTCCTAGTAGTACGTAGAGATACTTTAGAAAAACAATTAGTTGAAATAGAAAAACTAAAAGAGTTAATACCAATATTACTTGATAATATCCATAATAATTTGTATGATTCAGCACAAAAAAGATTAGAAGAAAATACTGAATATGTATATAACTATGACGACTTTAAAGAGAAAATTAAAGAAAATAAATTTTTAGTTGCTCCATTTTGTTGTGACGACTATGTTGAGGGTAAGATTAAAGAAGAGACGGGTGCAACAGCGAGATGTATACCTATTAAGTCGTTCAAAAAACCTAACAAAGATAGTAAGTGTTTTTTTGATGGTTGCGATAAGTCTACTAATAGGTATGTTGTATTTGCAAAAGCATACTAAAACTGAAAAAAATTTCATATTTTATAAAAATAAAAGGGGAAAGAGGTGACTTTTTTCCTTTTTTAGTTCATTTTTGACAAATTTCTAAAAAAATTTATATAAATAAAGTGGGAGGGGTATTTGAAAATGAACGAATTAAATGCAGATGTAGAAACAAAAGCTTTAGAAGAATTGAGGTTACAAGATTTAATTAAGGAAGTCGAAAACGACAAAGAACTTTATGTTTATGAGCATAAACTTGTCGAAATGATCTTTAAAACCCATTGAAAATTTAGAGAAATATTTAAAAGAAAGTTAATGGGAGAAACTTTTAAAGAAAGGTTTTATCATAAAAAAATAAATGAAAAACAAAAAGAATGATTGCTTAAGATGGCTGAAGGGAAAAATAGCATTGTAAGAATGATTTTAGATAATATGACACATAAGCATTCGTGAATACTTGAAAAATGTTATTTAGATAAAAACACAATGGATAATACGTTGTGATATGAACAACATTTTTCCAAAACTACTTTTTATAAAGTTAAACGTGAGGCGGTAAAGGAATTTGTTTCATACTATACAGGAATATTCAACTAATGACATTAATTCAATTAATAAACAATTAGTATATGAATACAATAACTTTAGAATTGATAGACGTGTTTATAAATAATCAATTAATTTGGATTATCAAATTGAAATTTTTAATTATAAAAATAACAATGATTTATATTTATTTTGTGATTTCTTCAGCAATAAAGTTTATAAAGAATGAGTTATCGAGTTATGATATAAAGGAACAAAAAAATTAAGTTCGAATAATTCAAATTTTATTGCAAACATTTCATCTCTTAATAAGTCGAAAGCAGAAGAAGTTAATAATTTTAAAATTATAATTAAATCTAAAAAAACAAGCAAGATTGTTGAAAGTGTCGAGTTTAATAGATATTTAAATGATAATGTTGAAATTTTTAAAATGGAGAATAAAACTAATTTATTAAAAATACATTATTCTTCTATTTTTAGAATAAAAAATAACCAAGTGTTAAATTATAAAAAATATTGAAATTTAATCTTTAATCTTGAGAATTTAAAGTGTGCTATACCAATTTTTAATGTTTTAAACTTATTTATAACTTTCGATGCAAATTCAATAAATTTAAAATCATATAAAATAACTTCCTTGGATTTTAATGTTAGGAAAATTAACTTAAATATTAACGGTTTAGGATTAGAAAATGAAAAAATAAAATTAAAAGGTATACGTAAAATATTACAAAATAATGAAAATAAATTTGATTTAATTGATTTTTATATAGATGAATATATTAAATATTTACCCGATGAAAAAAGATATATTAAATCTTTAGGCGAAAATAGTAATAAAAAAATAGTTATACCTAAAAATTACAGTGGTAAATTGATTTTTATATTTGAATTAGAAACGACTTTTGGTAATTTTAAAATTTTGAAAGAAATTAATTTTGATAATAATCTAGAAGAAAGAAAAGCAAAAAAATTTGAAATAAATGACATAACAGATCAAAGAGTTTTTTTGAATAAAATAAAGTATACTGTTTCATTTAGAGATTTTTATAATTTAAAAAATGAAAATGACATTAGTTATTTTTTAAAGAAAAATGAAGAATATCAAATCGATTTATAAATTATTAGCTTTTGCTATAATTGCTAGTTTTGTAGCAGGATTATCATATTATGGTTATTTAAAAATAATAGAACAAAAAAACAATTTAAAAAATAATATTCCAAAAGGAGAAAACGATAATTTTAGCGTAAAAAATTCATTTATTTTCCCGGATATCGATAAAAAATCATTAGTTAATTTTATTAAAAAAAATGAATTTGGAGAAGATTACATAGATCAAGAAATAGTCAGAAATTTAATATATAATTTAATACTAAATTCAAATATTAGCGATGCACAGTTGGATTTTGATTTTGTACAAAGAAGTGATAAAGAAATAGAAGTTTATATTGAAGTTAATTATAAAAAAGAAAAATATCACAAAGTATACGAAATTAAAATTTAATTGATATAATTAAAATATGAGTTTAGATTATGAAAAATGAATTATGAGTCAAATAGAACGCTTGTCTAAGAAAAAAGTTAATTATGATGCGTATATAAAAGATATTAATATTGATTCTTTGGACTTAGCAGAAGTAATTATTAATCTAGAGGAAAAATATGGAATTGTAATTTCTGATGAGGAAATTTTAAATATTGAAAAAGTAAAAGATGTACTAGAATTAGTTTCAAAAAAGGTTGGTGAAAAGTAAGCTATTTTAATTTTATGATTAGAATAGCTCACTTTTTATTCTATGTTTTATAAATACCATAAATCAACTGGCACTATGACAAATAAAAGTGTTAGAGGTTTATCTAAAGTTCTCTTAACAAAAAAAATAGGACATACCGGAATTTTAGATCCTTTAGCTTCTGGATTAGTAATAGTTGCGACTGATTATGATACTAAATTGTTAGAATACATCAATCATAAAAATAAAATTTATATTGCAAATTCCAAGTTTAATTTAGGTTCTGATACTTTAGATATTGACGGAGAACTTAGAAGCTATAATTTTCCAAAGATAAAATTAGAAGAACTTAAAAAAGCTATTGAGACAGTATCAAAAAGACAATCCCAAATTCCACCTAAATTTAGTTCTAAAAAAATAAATGGACAACATGCTTACAAGCTAGCAAGAGAAGGAAAAGAGTTTGAATTAAAACCCCAAAAAATTAAAGTACTAGAATATGAATTAATTAGTTTTGATTATGATAAACAAGAATACGAAATTATGTTTAATGTTTCTGAAGGAACTTATATAAGAACTTTGTTATATGATATATCTTTAGAGTTAAATAACTCTAGTGTTATGACTTCGTTAAAAAGAATTGGAGTTGGTAAAATATTATTAGATAATTTAGAAATTCAAAAGTATGAAAAAATAAGTTTTGATTTGCTTTTTGATATAAATTCTATTTCTTTAACAGAAGAAATTTATATAAAAGTATTTAATGGTCAAAGTTTTAGAATTTCAAAAAAAGATGAAAATGTTTTCTTTATTAAAAATATTAATAATGATGTTTGTTGTGTAGGTAAAATTAAAGATAATTTTTTTTACCCTAAAAAAGTTTTTAAGGAAAGGTTATTATGGAAATAAAAAAATTAGAAGAAATAATTAAATTAGCTGCTTTTGATGTTGATGAAACACTTTTACCAAATGGATATACAAAGTTTTCGGAAAATACAAAATCTATTTTTAGCAACTTAAATAAGAAAGGTATTAAAACCGTCATTTCTACTGCTAGAGAGTTTGCTACAATAGGCGATTTTTTAGAACAATTATACCCAGTAGATTATTTTATGGGTGCTAACGGTGCGTTCATATGGGATGTTCAAAATAAAAAATTTATTTTTAAAAATACATTAAAACGTGACCAAGTTATTAAGTTATATAATGAGTTTGGGGAAAAGGTTAGAGGTTTTGCGGTTAGTGATTTTGATAAAATTTATAATTCGAAAGATATGAATTTAAATACTTGATTTATTAAACCGTTCGTTCAAAATTATCACGCCTTCGATCCTGATTTAATAGGAGATGAAGATTTATACTTAATTACAATAACTTCAACAGAAAATTTAAGAGAATTATATGAAGAATTTAAGGAATTTATAACTAAAAATAATTTAGATATGGAAATATCATCGCGTTGATCTAAAGGTTTTTTTATAAATCCTTTATCAGTTAATAAAAGTACTACTTTAAATTTTTTACTTAATAAATTAGAATTAAGTTATGATAATTTAATTAGTTTTGGTGATAGTTCAAATGATTTTGAAATGATTAGAGATGCATATTATGGGGTGGCAATGCAAAGAGCCGGAGAAAAAATTAAAGCCGTTGCTAATGATATTGCGTTAGATTCCGTTTATGATGGTGTTTATTTAAAATTAAAAGAATTGAAATTGATTTAAAATTGAAAAATAGTGATTTGCTTGTTTATAACTTAAATAATTTTGAAACAAAAGATAATGACACTTTTCTAATCGGGGCCTTTGAATCTTTTCATTTAGGACATTATCAACTTTATAAAGAATTAATAAAATACGAAGGAAGAAAAATATTAATTAATTTTAGTAACTTAGACACAAAAAATTTATTTCATAGTGATATTTTTTACACAAATAAATCTAAATATTTTTCTATTTCGGAATTAGATTTCGATTCAATCATTGAATTAAATTTTTCAGAGATAAAAAATTTGGACGGAATTGAATTTATAAAAAAAATAGTTCAAAATAAAAAGGTAACTTTTATTGCTGGTAGCGACTTTAAATTTGGTCAAAACGCACAATATAAATTATCTGATATACCTTTTTATTTAAAAAATGTTGAAATAAAAAATGTTGAAATTTTTAAATTATTAAATACTAAAATTAGTTCAAGTATGATAAAAGAGTCATTAAAATTTGGAGATATTGATTTGGTTAATGAATTATTAGTTTCTAATTATGTTTTCAATGCTACGTTAAAAGAAGATTTAGTGCTAGATTTACCATTGCATTTGATGAAGATGGAATCGGGGATATACTCGTCTTTTATGCACATAAATGATTTAGTTTTTTTCACTTGTCTATACGTAGATTATAAAAAAGAATATAAATTATTTATTTTAGACTTTAAAGAAAACTTAGAATTGAATTTATTTTATAATAAAGAGGTTTTTGTTGAGGTTTTAAGTAAGATTAGAAAAATATCAGATAAAAATATGGACAAAGTTTTTGAAGATGATCTTTTAGAAACTAAAAATTATTTTCTAAATAAATATTCTAATTATAAAAAATAATTTTTATGTTATAATTCGTAAGCATTTCAAAAGTATGCAAAACACAAATTTTAACTAGGTTTAATTTAAATTTTAAAAATTATGCTTGGTTAAAACATAATTTTATTTATTTAAGGAGAATTATGGTTTCAAAAACAAGAAAAGCTGAATTAGTCTCACAATTCGGTAAAAATGCAAAAGATACAGGTAATGTATCTGTCCAAATCGCTATTTTAACAGAAGATATTGAAAAATTAAAACCACATTTTTCAAATAATCCAAAAGATAACCACTCACGTAGAGGTTTCTTAGCAAAAATTTCTCAACGTAAAGTTTTATTAAAACATTTAAAAGCATCTGATTTAAACGAATACAACAAAGTAACTGATTTATTAAAAATTCGTAAATAATTTTTATTATTTATATTTTAAGTTTATAAAATAACTAAGAGGTTTAATAATATGGCAAGAAAATGTCAAATATCAGGTGTTGGTCCACAATCAGGAAACAAACGTTCACATGCTTTGAATGCATCAAAGAGAAAATTTAATGTTAATTTACAAAAGGTGAGAGTTACTATCGATGGACAGAGAATGTCATTGAGAGTTTCAGCAAAAACTTTAAAAACTTTAAAATCAAAAGGTTTATTATAAAAAAATAAAAAAATGCAAAAAAGCATTTTTTTATTTTTTTATATAGTTTATAATTATATTAACGCATTTAATTTTGAGATGTTTAAAAAAATAAATCAAAAAAAATAAAAAATAACTTTTTGTTATTAATAAAATGTGTTATAATAATTTGGCTATCAATTATTAAGATAGTTAAATAGAAGTTCTTTGAAAACTAGATATATACAATAAACATGACAGTCAATTTTTTCGAGAGTTTGATCCTGGCTCAGGATGAACGCTGGCTGTGTGCCTAATACATGCATGTCGAGCGGAGTTCTTC
>NZ_JAFIRF010000002.1:0-161696 GCF_017116885.1 Mycoplasma sp. CSL10166 | reverse complement strand
ATACATTTAGCTGACCATTACTAATAAATTGATAGGTTTAGAAGTTAAGATGTATTTAAGACATTTTAATGAATTATTAATTACTATTCAGTTTTCAAAGAATAAGCCCAGAAGGGCATTTTTTTATGCGTTTTATCTCTTTTTAATAAAAAAGGTTTTTTTAAAGTTCTTTTTTAGTTTTATTAATAAATATTATTCGGAGGAATAATGAATAATGATAACGAATTAAAAAATATTATAAATATAATAGAAAAAAAATATGGAAAAGAGACTATAATGTTTCTAGGAGAAGTTCCAGAAATTGATTTAGAAACATTTCATAGTGGAAGTTATATTTTAGATGATTTATTAGGGGGTTTTGGGTATCCTAAAGGAAGAATTATAGAAATATATGGGCCTGAAAGTTCAGGAAAAACAACACTAACTTTGCATGCTATTGCAGAAGTTCAAAAAAATGGTGGGCTCGCAGCGTTCATTGATGCAGAGCATTCGATAGATCCATCTTTTGCACAAAAAATTGGCGTAGATATAGAAAATCTTATTTTATCTCAACCTGATTCAGGAGAACAAGCCTTAGATATCGTTGACATATTAGTCAAATCAGGAAAAATTGATCTTATAGTAGTAGATAGTGTTGCCGCCTTAGTGCCTGAAGCAGAACTAAATGGTGAAATGGGCGACCAACAAATTGGTGCACAAGCTAGACTTATGTCAAAAGCACTAAGAAAAATTACTGCGAATTCAAATAAAAATAAAACAACAATAATTTTTATAAATCAAATTAGAGAAAAAGTGGGTGTTATTTTTGGTAGTCCAGAAACAACTCCTGGAGGTAGAGCTTTAAAATTTTATTCATCAATAAGGGTTGAAGTGAGAAAAGGAAGTCCTATTATCGAAAATAAAGATATTATTGGTGCCGAAATAAAACTTAAAGTTGTAAAAAATAAAATAGCTCCTCCTTATAAAAATGCTCAAACAGAATTTTATTTTAATGCAGGAATTGATAAAATAAGTGAATTAGTAGATATTGGAGAAAAAATAGGTAAATTTACTAAAAAAGGTTCATGATATTATATTGACGGCAATAGTGTTGCTCAAGGTAAAAAAAATATGAGAGAGTATTTAAGTGAAAATGTAAATTTACAAAAAGAAATAATAAATTTTATTAAAGAAAATTAAAGTTTATTATAAAGTGTAATTATTGTTTTTAAATATTGTATAATATAGGAATGAAAAATATAATTGATGTAAAAATTGAAATTCAAAAAAATTCAAGAATAAAATATGAATATAACAGAAAGACAAATTTAATAGAAGTTGACCGTATTTTACGTGGAGATTTTGTTTATCCATGTAATTATGGTTTTGTACCTAACGCTTTAGATTGAGACGGGGATGAATTGGATGTGTTACTATATTCTGATGAAACATTCCAACCAGGTGTTTTATTAAAAGCTAGAATTATAGGTGCAATGAAAATGATTGACGATGGAGAAACAGATACAAAATTAATTGCAGTTCATGCCGATGATTATCGTTTGGATAATATTCAAACTTTAGAAGACTTACCTGAACCTTTTTTAAAAAATGTTGAAACTTTCTTTAGTACATATAAAAATTGAAAAAGACCAGGAATTACAAAAGTCTCTGGTTTTGAAAATGTAAATTGAGCATTACATGAGTACGAAGAGTGTGTACATTTAATGAATAAATATGGTTCAATGGACAAAAAAGAATTTATTAAAAAAATGCAAAAAGAACATCCTGAAAAGTATGAGTAAAATAAAAATGCTAGAAAACTAGCATTTTTGATTAAAAAAAGTATAAAAAAATGGTACATCATACAGGGTTCGAACCTGCGACCCACTGGTTAAGAGCCAGTTGCTCTACCTGCTGAGCTAATGATGCACTCTAATTATATTCTTTTTATAAAAATAAAAATTATTTTTTTAAAAAAAGGAGATTTTTAAAATGAAGAAAATAAGAACAAGATATGCTCCAAGCCCAACAGGTTATTTACATATAGGTGGTGCAAGAACCGCTTTATTTAATTACCTATTTGCGAAGCATTATAAAGGTGATTTTATTTTTAGACTTGAAGATACCGATATCAAAAGAAATGTGGTTGGAGGTGAAGAGTCACAATTAGATAATTTAGCCTGATTAGGAATAATACCAGATGAATCGCCACTTAATCCTATAGAAAAATATGGTAAGTATAGACAAAGTGAAAAAATAGATAGATATAGAGAAGTTTTGGAATATTTATTTAAATTAGGTGTGGCCTATAAGGCTTATGATACAACAGAAGAATTAGAACAACAAAAACTTGAAAGTGATCAAAAAGGTATTCCAAACTTTAGATATAATAAAAACTGATTAAAATTAAGTGATGAAGAGAAACAAAAAAGGGATAAATCAGGGGAATATTCTATAAGATTAAGTATTCCTAAAAACGAAGAATTATCTTGAAACGACATTGTTAGAGGAAAAATTTCTTTTAATTCTAACGATATAACAGATTGGGTAATATTTAAATCTGATGGATATCCAACATATAACTTTGCGGTTGTTGTAGATGATCATGATATGGAAATTACTCATGTTTTAAGAGGTGAAGAACACATTGGCAATACTCCAAAACAATTAGTTTTATACAATTATCTAAAATGAGAAAAACCAGAATTTGGTCATTTAACAATTATTACAAATATGGAAGGTAAAAAACTTTCTAAACGTGATACTAGTTTAAAACAATTTATTTCGGATTATAAAGAAGAAGGCTACATACCACATGGAATATTTAATTTTTTAACATTATTGGGTTGAACTTCAAAAGATGGTTCTGAATTAATGACACATGATGAAATAATAGAAAAATTTGAACCTGAAAGACTAAGTAAGAGTCCATCTAAGTTTGATATTTTAAAAATGAATTGATTTTCAAAACAATATTTAAAAAATATGAATAATCTAGATTTAATAAAATTATTTAGAAATGAAAAATTATTTTCAGAAGAATGATTATTTCTCTTTATTGATACTTTTAAACAAAGTTCAACTACTATAAAGGAATTATTTTCAAATTTAGAAATTTATAAAAATCCAACAAATAAAGAAATCGAATTCACTAGTGAAGAATTAATTGTTGTTAGAACTTTTAAAAAGATGTTAGTCGAAAAAATAAAAGACAGTAAATTTACTGTAGAAGATATTCAAGAAGTTATACAAAATGTACAAAAAGAATTAAATGTAAAGGGTAAAAAATTATTTATGCCCATTAGATTAGCTTCTACTTCTCAAGAACATGGTCCAGAGTTAGCTAAAGCTATTTATTTATTTGGATACGAATTTATTTTAAAATCATTGGATAAATATTAAAATGAAATTAAAATTTTTATCGTTAATAAATCAGAATGGTGAATCTAATAAAATTCAATTCGAAGTAGAGTGTAAGTTGAATGTAAATGGTAAGTTTACTTCATTTGAATTTATAGATCCACAAAGCAAAGAAAAAAATCTCATCGAAATTAGTGAAGATGAAATTAATATTTTTTCATCTAGTGCATCTATTTTCTTAAAATATAATCAAAAAATAAAATTTGATTATGAAATTGAAAATCAGATTTTACCTCTTAGTTCAAAATGAACGAATAAAGACTTTTCGAAAAATAAATATAACTTTACATATTCTCTAAGTAGTTCTGATTTTGAAATTGGGACCTATCAAATTTCTATTGAAATAATTCGAGATTAAAATACTAATTAAAAACAAACTGAATATTATGGTTTGTTTTTTTACAAAAACTATTTTATTTTAATTATAAGTTTTAAAAAAGGGTAAAAGAAAGATATAAGGTTTGGTATTGTGAATTTATTCTTTTAGTTAAAATAATGTATAATTTAAATATTAGGATAATGGTTATTGATTACACTATAAAGAAGGGATTTTTATGGACAAAATTTACAATCATAAAGAAGTAGAAAAGGGTATTGAAAAAAAATGAAGAGATAAGAAATTTTTTATGACACATGATGTTAAAAAGAAACCTTTTTCAATTTTGCTACCTCCACCGAATGTAACAGGAAAATTACATATTGGGCATGCTCTTGATTCTTATATTCCGGATACAATTATTAGATTCAAAAAGTTAAAAGGTTTTGATGTTTTATGATTACCTGGTATGGATCATGCGGGTATCGCTACTCAATCTAAAATAGAAGATATTTTATTTAAGACAACCGGACAAACTAGACATGATTTAGGTTATGAAGCATTTATAAATAAAATTTGAGAATGAAAAGAAGAGTATGCGAATTATTTTAGAAATCAATGACAAACACTAGGTTTAGCTTTAGATTATTCTAGAGAGCGTTTTACCCTTGATGAAAATAGTAATGAAGCAGTATTGAAAGTTTTTGTAGATTTGTACAATAAAGGTTTAATTTATAAAGGTGTAAGAGCGGTGAGTTGAGATATAAAATTACAAACCGCAGTTTCTAATATCGAAATAAATAATGTACCAACCGAACAAAAAATGTTTTACATTAAATATTATTTAGAAAATTCTAATAAATATTTAACAGTTGCAACTGTGAGAACCGAAACTTTATATGGCGATGTAGCATTGGTTGTTAATCCTAAAGATAAAAGGTTTACTAATTTAGTAGGGAAACGCGTTATGCACCCTCTTAGAAATGTTTTAATACCTATTATAGAAGATAGTTATGTTGACCCAAAATTTGGAACAGGTATAATGAAATTATCAACCCATGCAGAAAGTGACATTGAAATAATTCAAAAACATGGTTTTGAATTAATTGAAACAATTGATAAATATGGTTATTTAAAAGTTCCTAATTCTCAATTTGATAAGATGGAACGCTTTAAAGCTAGAGATGCAATTGGTGAATATTTAAGTAAAAATAATATGCTAGAAAAAGTTGAAATAACAACTTCTAATATTTCAATTTCTGATCGTTCTAAAACAGTTATTGAAACTTTAATATTACCTCAATGATTTTTAAAAATGGATTCATTTAAGGAGTTGATATTAAAAGATTTAAAATCAAAAGACGGGGTCGAGTTTTTACCTAAAAAATATAAAAAAACAATGAAGCAATGAATGGATAAAGTTTATGATTGAACTATTTCAAGACAGCTTTGATGAGGACATCAAATTCCTGCTTGATATAAAGATGGTGAAGTAAAAGTTCAAATCGAGTCACCTGGAGAAGGATGAATAAGAGAAACTGATGTTTTAGATACTTGATTCTCATCTGGATTAGCACCATTTGTATTTATGGGTTGACCTAAGAAGAATAGTATTTTAAAAAGATATTATCCAACTAATTTAATGGTTGCGGGGACTGACTTAATTTTCTTTTGAATAGCTCGTATGTACTTTTTTGGGCTTGAATTTATGGATAAAATTCCGTTCAAAAAAGTTATGTTACATGGGCTTGTTCGTGATTCTCAAGGTAGAAAATTTTCTAAATCATTAAACAATGGAATAGACCCTATTGAAGTCATCGAAAAATATGGTTCAGACGCTTTACGTTGATCTTTAATTACTAACTCAACCCCTGGATTTGATCTCAAATTTTCGAATGAGAAAATCGAGAGTGCTTGAAAGATAAATAATAAATTATGAAATATAGCAAATTACATTAATGAATTGCCTGAAAATCATTCAAATGAAATGGTTGATGCAGATAAATGAATATTGGATAAATTATCAGTATTGTCAAAAAACATTAATCGTTTAATGAAAAAATATGATTTTACAGTAATTGGTTCTGAAATTTATAAATTTATTTTTAATGATTTAAGTAGTTGATATTTAGAATTTATTAAAGTTAACAATAACAAAAAAACAACATTAGAAATATTTAAAAAAGTTTTAATAATTCTCCATCCTTTTATGCCTTTTATAACTGATAAAATTTATTCAGAATTATATAAAAGTGAAATTTTAGAATATAAATGACCTAGATTTTATAAAAAAGACAAATCTAAGTATATTGATAGTGTTATTTTAGTTGTAAACGAAATTCGTAAATATCGTGAAGAATACAATATTTCAAAAAAAGAAGTTATCGAATATTTTACAGACATAGAATTAGATATTCATTCTCGTAATATCATTAATAAAATGACAAATTCAACATTTAAACAGAATAATGATTATTTAATTTCAATAAAAGGAAAATCTTTATTTATTGTTGTTTCTGATGATCAAAAAAATCAAAATAAAATTTCTTTATTAAAGAAAATAGAGACAACAAAATTCGAAATAAATAGAGCCGAAAAAATCCTTTCAAATAAGAGATTTGTAGAGAGTGCACCTAAGGAAAAAGTTGATGCTGAAAGACAAAAATTAGAAATGCATCGTAGTAATTTAGAAAAATACGAAGAGGAATTAAAATGAAAATATTAAGTGGTAAAGAATTAGCAAAACAAGAAACAGAAAAACTAAAAGAATTAGTAAAAAAAATAGATCCGGATGATAAACCTGTTCTTTCTATTGTTCAAGTAGGGGATAATCCAGCTTCTACAAAATATGTAAATGCTAAATTAAGAAAGTGCGAAGAAATAGGTATTAAAGGGATTTTACATAAATTTCCTGAAACTATAAGCCAAAATTCGTTGCTTAAAAAATTAGATGTAATTAACGAAAGTTCTACTGGTGTAATAATTCAATTACCTTTACCAGATCATATTCCACAACAAGTTATATTGGATGCTGTTCCTACAATTAAGGATGTTGATGGTTTAAGTAGTCGAAATGAATTTATTTTATACAATGATATCGAAGAAAATCATTTTGTTCCTGCTACTGCTAGAGCAGTTTTGGAATTAATGGAATATTATAACATCGATGTAAAAGATAAAAAAGTTTGTGTAGTAGGCAGAAGCCATGTTGTTGGTAAACCTCTTGCGCATATAATAAAAAGAATGGGCGCTGACGTAGCGACGTATAACGAAAATACAGGTGTTAAGGGAGTCGAAACCGGCGATATAGTCATTGTCGCAATTGGTGTTGCCGAATATATAAAAGAACAAAATATAAAAGAAGGTGCAATAGTTATAGATGTAGGTACAAATTTAGATGCTAAATTAACTGAAAAATTAGTTGGTGATGTGGATGCTGAGTCCGTTTCTAAAAAAGCTTCCGCATTATCTCCTGTTCCTGGTGGAGTAGGGCCTATGACTGTTGTTTGCTTATTAAAAAATTTATTAGATATTTATAGATAATTAAAAAGAGGATAAAATGAGAAAAATAGCTATTTTAACATCTGGTGGTGATGCTCCAGGTATGAATAACGCCGTTAGAGCGGTGGTTAAAGGTGCTAAATCAAATGGTTTAGAAGCGTTTTTAGTTTATGAAGGTTATAAAGGTTTATATAACGATAATATAGTTAGTGCGGATAATGTTGATTTAGATTTATTTTTAAATCAAGGTGGTACTGCAATTTATTCAGCAAGATTTCCTGAGTTTAAAAAACCAGAAGTAAGAGAAGTTGCAATTAATAATCTTAAAAATAGAGGAATAGATGCTTTAGTTGTTATTGGTGGTGATGGAAGTTATCAAGGAGCTCAACTTTTACATCAATCAGGAATTAAAACAATTGGGTTACCAGGTACTATTGATAATGATATAGCTTCAAGTGATTTTACTATTGGTTATGATACAGCGTTAAATACAATAGTTGATGCGATTGATAAAATAAGAGATACTGCTCGTAGTCATAAAAGAATTATGATAGTTGAAGTTATGGGTAATGGTTGTGGTGATTTAGCACTTTACTCAGGTCTTGCAACAGGTGCAGAAATTATTGCTACTAAAGATTTTCAACCTTCAATGGAGGAAATTGCAAATACATCATTACAATTGACTAAACAACCTAACCGTAGAAGTTTAGTTATTGTTGTTTCTGAAAAGTGTTATGATATTAAACAACTTGAAAAAATAGTACAAGATAAAACAGGTTGAGATACACGTATAAACCCATTAAATCATATTCAAAGAGGTGGAAGACCTTCGGCTCAAGAAAGAGTTTTAGCAACGTTATTAGGTTCTAAAGCAGTTGAGTATTTAATTGAAGGAAAATCAGGTTTGGCAGTTGGAATTTTGAATAATGACGTTGTTGGAATACCAATTTTAGAAGCTTTATCAATGAAAAATGCTTCCAAAGAAAAAGCGGTTCAAAGAGCTATTAAATTTAATAAATTGAACCAATCATAATAAAAAATAGTTAACAGTATATTAATTTATTGTTAATTATTTTTTATTTTATTATTTTATGTTATAATATTATTGATTCTTACGTAAGGTAAGTGTGAGATCCTTTTAAAGATCACTTCTTGAGACATTAGCCCTCCTTTCAAATTAATAATTAAATTAGAACATAAAAGATTAAAAAACACTTGTTAAAGGTGTTTTTTAATCTTTTATTTTCAATTCAAAACCAATTATGATAATCACTTTTAATTATTATTTTCAATATCTTAATTTGTTAAAATGTTAAAAATAGTTGTTTTTTAATATATAATAATTTTATGAAGAAAAAAATTTCGTACAAAGATATTGCTGAACAAGCAAATGTTTCGGTTTCTACAGTTTCAAGATTTTATAATGATGGTTATGTTTCAAAAAAAGCTAGAGCTAAAATCACTGAGGCAATAGAAAATAATAATTTTTATCCTAATACTGGAGCAAGAATAGTAAGAGGTAGAGATAATTCAGTTTTTATTATTATGCCCATATGAGCTCAAAATCTTTATTCTTCAATTGTGAGTGGGATAACAATAGCTTGTGCTCGTAAAGGAAGAAGGGTTAATACAACTTATGCTGGTAATTCTACTAAAGAATATATTGATGCAATTAGATACGCTTTTTCGTGGAAACCATCTGCAATTGTCGTTTTTGTTCCTCAATACTACAAAGAATTATTTGATTTTTTAAAGGGTTTAGAGGACATTACAGTAATATTATACGAACATCAAGTTAACGGAATTAACTCAATAAAAGTCGATATTACGAAAGGTTTTTACACATTAACTGAAAAATTACTGAATTCATCAGCCAATAGAAACGAAGATGGATCGTTAATAAGTAAAAAAGTTGCATTCATAAGTGATGGTAGACTTTCGAATACTCAAAAAACCGAAAGATACCAAGGTTTCGAGCGTGCATGCGTTGATAATAATTATGATTATTATGAATATAGTTTTAGTTCTAAAAAAACTCTAGAAGATATTGCTCAAATTTCTAAGTTTTTAAGACAATACAATATTCATAATGTTGTTTGTTCGACTCACGAAACTTATGTAGCTTTAGCTCAAGCACTAGGTACTAAAGAATATAATTACACTGATATTGGTTATCAATCCATATATGATAATATTAAAAAATATGTAGCTAAAATTTTTATTGATTATCCAAATTTAGGCTTTAGGATTGAAGATATGATTACTAAACATAAAATAAATAATGAAATAATAACAAAAACTATACCAATTGAAATTATCGAAACCGCAAAAAGATAAATCTTTTTGGTTTATCTTTTTTAATTAAAAGGAGAAAAATGAAGAAAAGAAATTATAAAATGATTTTTGAATTTTTAACGCCAATAGTTTGAAACTTTAATGATGATATGAAAAATAAAAATAACATTTATAAAACTCAGTCTAAATTATTCAAATTTGTTTATATATTATTGGTTATTTTAGCTTCTTTAGTATCTGTTTTGTCGATTGCTACAACTGCTAAAATATTTGGGCAAGGCTGGAAAAATTTTATTACAATACTACAAATTTTTACTTTTTTCTTTTTTATTGTTGATTATATACTACATTTATTGACGTATAGAACATATAAAAAAATAGATAATCATACTATGTTGTATGAGAGCTCATATAAGTTTATTTTTTCAATTAAAGGTATTGTAATATTGCTATCCATTTTGTCTTCGTTACATATTATTGAATATTTTATAGAGGTAGATTCTACTTCGCAAAAAGCTTTCGAATTCTTTAAGTTACTTAATTTTTTTAGATTTGCAAGACTTTTTTGAATTTTAACAATTTTTACTCCTTTTGCAATAATTGCTGCCGCATTCAAAAAGCAAAAAAAAGTTTTAACATATGTTTTACTTTTAGCTATATTGTTAATATTTATTTTTGCCATTATCATTTGAAGTAACGAAACATCTTATTTAGAGGAACAAAGAAATAACTTTTTATTGTCCAATAAAATAAAACCAAGGGAAGATTCATGAAAAATTTATCTTGAGGCACAAGAATCTAATAATAAAGAACTTTATTTAAAAGAACATTTATATTATGATCAAGATAAAATAGCTATTTATGATGCCATTTTCCCAAATTACGACCAATTAAAATCGGGTTATGTAATTACATTTTTAGATGCAATATATTTTGCAACTATTACGTTAACAACAATTGGTTATGGAGATTTACTACCACATTCTCCAATAACAAAAATAATAGTTTCAGTAAATGCGTTAGTTGCTTTAGCGATAATTGCAATTCCATCTGGTATTATCGCCGGTTCGTTTTTAAATGAAATGCAAGAGCATTTAAAAAAACAAAAGAAAGAGAAGTCAAAGTTAAATAATGAAAAGGAAGTAAAAAATGATTAAATTAGGTTCACATATATCTTTTAAGAGTCCTGGTTATTTGGTTGATTCCGTTAAGGAATCTATGAATAATAATGCAAATACAATGATGATTTATTTAGGTGCCCCACAAAATACTAAAAGAGTTAGTGTTGAAAAGTTTAATCTTGAGGAGTATGAAGCTAGATTTCAAAATTTTATACCTAAAGAAGACATCATAGTTCATGCTCCTTACATTATAAATCCCGCATCTTTAGAAAAATCTAGTTTTGCAAAAGAATTTTTAATTGAAGAAATCAAGAGAATGAATTACTTAGGTTTAAAATATTTAGTTTTACATCCTGGGGCATATACTATTTATAGCGAACAAGAAGCATTGGATGAATTAGTTCAGACCTTAACATATGTAATCGAAAATACTTCAGATGTTGTCATATGTATTGAGACTATGAGTGGTAAAGGAACTGAAATTGGAACAAATTTTGAACAATTAAAATTCTTAATAGATTTTGTTAATTCTGAACGTCTTAAAATTTGTTTAGATACATGCCATATGTGAGATTCTGGATATGATTTGCAAAGTTATGATGAGTTTAAAGAGGAATTAATAAGATGAGATATATTAAAACATGTTAAAGTTATACATTTAAATGATTCTAAGAACGAAGTTTTTTCACATAAGGATAGGCATGCAAATATTGGCCGCGGTACAATCGGATTAGAAACATTAAGAAAATTTGTTCATGATCCAGATTTTGATAACATTCCTATTATTTTAGAAACACCCGTACCAGAAGATGGACCAATTTATGATCAAGAAATTGAAATGTTAATTCGAAAATAAATTATTTATTTTTTAAAAAACCAAAATTAAAAAAAAATTTTTAAAAAAATAAAATTAAATTATAATATAAATACTATTTATACAATATTTAAATAAAACATGTAAAGGAGCATATTATGGCAAGAGAAGGTTATACATTAGTTTGTACAGTATGTAAAATGGAAAACTACATTTCTAAGAAAAACAAAAAAACTCACCCTGAAAAAATTGAACTAAATAAATTTTGTGCAAAATGTGGTGCACATACAGCTCACAGAGAAAAGAAATAATAATATTTTTGATGCTTTTAGCATCTTTTTTATTATTTTTTTATTTAACATATATAATTTATATAATAAAGGAAGGTAAAAATGAATAGAACAAAACTTGATATTTTTTTTAACAACAACCCTGAAGTTGATGCTCTTATATCTGAAGCTCCCCAAACAAGATTGTGATATGCTGGAGTTCAAACAACTGATGGTTTTATTATAATAGAAAGAAATAAAGCAACACTTTTTGTTGATGGTAGATATATCGAATACGTTAGAGCAAATGCTAAAAATGTTGATGTTCAATTATTACAAAGAACAAAAGAAGGAAGCTCAATAAAGAAATTCTTTGAAGAAAAGAAATTTAAAAAAATAGCCTTAGAGAAAGATTACTTAATTAAAGATGTTGAAAATTACATTTTGTCATTAACAAATTTAACCTCTAAAGATGTAGTATGAGTAAGTGCTCAAGAATTAAGAATTTTAAAATCAAAAGAAGAATTAAAATATTTACAAGAGGCTGTTAATATTTCGTTAAAATCACTCGAACAATTAAAAGAATGAATTAAACCTGGTATGAATGAAAAAGAAGTTGCGGCCAAATTAAATTATTTACTAAAAATGAACGGTGCCGAAAAGGAGGGTTTTGATGAAATAGTTGCTGCTGCACAATATGCTTCTGAACCTCATCATCATCCAAGTGAGAATAATTTATTAATTGAAAATCATTTGTTAAAAGTTGATTTTGCCGCAAGATATAAAGGTTATACAGCCGATATAACAAGAACTTTTGTAGTAGGTGACCCTAAAAAAACAAACCCTGAGTTATTAAAAATTTTAAAGATAGTTGAAGAATCGGCCGCAGAAGGGCGTAAAATAGTTCGTCCAGGTATTAAAGCTTCAGAAATTGATAGAGTTTGCCGTGAATATATTGAATCAAAAGGATATGGTAAATATTTTGTTCATTCTACTGGGCATGGTCTCGGTATTGATGTGCATGAATTTCCAAATGTTTCTTCATCTAGTGATGTTATTTTAGAACCTGGTATGGTTTTAACTGTAGAACCAGGTATTTATATCGAAGGTCTTGGTGGAGCAAGAAATGAGGATGATGTATTAGTAACAGAAGATGGTTACTATGTATTATCAAAACCGGAGGAAAAGAAAAATAATTTCTTTTAATAGAGGTTAAGTATGAAAATTAATATTATTGATTTACAAAATCTTGACAAGGAGAAAATTGACAAGGTTTCTATTGACACAATAAATAAAATTAGAAATTTTATTGAAAACAAAACAGATGATTTTTTAAAAATGAATTCTTCTGAATTGGCAGAACATTTAGATTTATCTCAATCAACAATTTCTAGATTTGCAAAAGGGTTAGGTTTTAAAAGTTATTCTGATTTTAAAATATATGTTTCTAAAAGATTGCAATTAAAACAAGATACTTATGATGATAATATAGATAATTCAAATATTAATTCTATCAATCAAGTTTCCAACAACATAAAAACCCATTATATATATTCGGTACAAAAAACTGTTGAAAGATTTATAGACAGTAATGATTTAATGGGATATATCAATACAATAAGAGAAAATAAGGTTAATGTCATTTTCGCAATCGGAGAATCTGGAATGGTGGGACGTTATTTTTCGTGAAGTATTAGAAAAATTGGTTTTAATACTATATTTGTGGATAACATACACTCATTTTTTGGTTACTCGAGTTTAATAACATCTTACAAGAAAACTCATGTAACAATAATTTCAAAAAGTGGAAAAACATTAGAAGTTAAAAATATTATTAACTTTTTAATAAAAAACAACGTTACTTATTCAATTTGAACTAAAAATACAAAAATAAAACCCGAAAATTGTAAAAATATACTTCTTTTAGAAAGTATTGAGCAAAATTATCGTATTAGTCATATTGGATCAAAAATTTCAGCATTCTTAATTAGTGATATTATTTTTTCTTACTTATCATCAGTTATTGATCAAAAGAAAATAATTTTTAAAGAAATTAACAATCAAATAAAAGAATGAAATTCATTGCTTCCTGATATGGAACAAAAAGAAGAAAACTAAAGAAAGAGGCAATTTAAAATGCCTCATTTTTTTAGTTTTCTTTTTTATTTTGCCTATAAAATGACATGAAAAAAATTATTCCCTTATATTAAAGGGATAAAAGAATTGAAAGAAAATTATTAAAAAAAATAGATTATTATATAATATTAAAGCAATATAGGAATATTGCCAAAGTGGGAGATATTTTTAATTAAAATATCGTTGGACCACAATATCGAAAGGATACATAAATATGGCAAAAAAAGAAATTCAAAGAATTGCTAAATTGCAATTCCCTGCTGGTAAAGCTAAACCAGGTCCAGCTTTAGCTGGTGTTGGTGTTAACATGCCAGAATTTACAAGAGCATTTAATGACGCGACTAGAGATAGAGGTGACGAACCAGTTCCAGTAAAAATTATCGTTTACAAAGATAAAACATTTGAATTCCAATTATTCACATCTCCAGCATCATACAAAATTAAACAAGCTGCAAACTTACAATCTGGATCAAAAAATTCTAAAACTACAATTGTTGCAACAATTTCAAAAGACCAATTAAGAGAAATTGCTGAATATAAATTACCTGATTTAAACACAAATGATATTGACGCCGCTATGGCTACAATTGCTGGTACAGCTAAACAAATGGGTGTTTTAGTTGAAGGATACGATGACATTTTTAAAGCTAAAGCCGCTGCTAAAGCCGCTGCTAAAGCCGCTGCTAAAGCCGAAAAATTAGCACAATTAAAAGAAGCAGAATTAGAAGCAGATTTAGCTAATTTAGCTGAAACAAAAGGACAATCAATTGAAGTTAAAACAATTTCAGATGAAGAATCTGAAAATATAGAAGAAGGAGCAAAATAATTATGGCTAAAAGATTATCAAAAAACCTTAAAAACGCTCGTGAATCATTTGATAGAACTATTGCTTACGAATTAGAAGAGGCTATTGAATTAGCTAAAAAAACTTCATATGCAAAATTTGACGCTTCAATTGACTTAGCTTTTAATTTAAACTTAGACGTTCGTAAAGCCGACCAACAATTACGTGGTGCAGTATTACTTCCACATGGTACAGGTAAATCAATTACTGTATTAGTAGCAACAAATAATGTAGAAAAACAAAAACTAGCTAAAGAAGCTGGTGCCGACTTTGTATTAGATGGTCCGGCGCTTGAACAAAAAATTAAAGAAAATGACTTTAATTTTGATGTTATGGTTGCAGATCCAACAATGATGCCTTTATTAGGAAAATACGGTAAAGTTTTAGGTCCTAAAGGTTTAATGCCAAACCCTAAAACAGGAACTGTTACTCCAACTCCAGAAAAAGCTGTTGAAGAACTTAAAAAAGGTAAAGCTAACTATCGTACAGATAAAGCTGGAATCGTACATTCATTAATTGGTAAATCAAGTATGGATACTGAAAAACTAGTTGAAAATGCTAAAACTCTTATTTCTTTAATCAAAAAACTTAAGCCAGCTGCTGTTAAAGGTACATATATGTTGAATTTAACAGTTTCAGCATCAATGGGACCAAGTGTAAAGATTAAAATAGAAAAATAGGTTTAATACCTATTTTTTTATAAAATTTTATATTTAAAAATTGCAATTTTCACAATTGCAATTTTTAAAATTAAATGTGGTTAAATATTAAAGCTAATATAATAGTAATACCTATACCTGTTATTAGACCAATGATTGCTGGTCAAAATAGCTTAATTTTTTCTACAGAAAATTTTTTCATAATATGTCCTTATTATTTTTTATAAATATATCGTAATTATAACATTATTTTTAAAAAATATGAAATTTATTCCTCATCATCTCATTCAAATTCAAATCCAAAAATAGATACTGTATCTCCTTTTTGGATGTTTTGCTTAATTAATTCGTCTCAGACACCAATTTTTTTCAATATATTATTAAATCTAACTAAGTTATCGTAAGTATTAATCGGGGTTCTATAATATAATTCTTCAACTTTTTTTCCGCTAACGTTAAAGTAACCTCTATATTCCTGTTTTACTATAAAATCTGGCTCAAATTCGATTACTTTGTACTCTTCCTCATCTTCTTCATCTATTGTTGAGTAATCAAAGTTTTTAATTAGATCTCATAATTTACCTTTTAATTCGTTTAAATTTTCTCTAAAAATAGCAGAAATTTTAACGATTGGAATTAATGGATATTTTTCCTTAAATTTAGATATATTTTTTTCAAAATTTGGTAAATCACTTTTATTAGCAACAACTAATTGAGATTTATTTTCTAATTTTAAATTATATGATTTTAATTCATTGTTTATTATTTCGAAATCTTCGATTGGATTTTTTTCTTCAGAACCAAAGTCAATAATATGTGCAATAACTTTGCAACGCTCAATATGTTTTAAGAATTGTGTCCCTAAACCTTTGCCTAAGGAAGCTCCTTTTATTAATCCTGGTAAATCTGCAACAGTATATGAATTATCGAAAAATTCAACCATACCTAGTTGTGGTACTAATGTTGTGAATTCGTATTCTGCTGCTTTTGCTTTAGCATTGGAAATAGCACTTAATAAAGTAGATTTACCAGCAGATGGTTTACCAACAATACCTACATCAGAAAGTATTTTTAAAACTATTTTTGCTTCAAAACTTTCTCCAGGCATACCGTTTTCGCTTATTCTTGGTGCGGTGTTTTTTGGTGTTTTAAATTTATTATTACCACGACCACCTTTACCTCCGGAGGCAATAAGGTATGGTGTATTAGGTTCTATTATGTCTGCAATTTGTTTATCATTTTTATAAACTAATGTTCCAACAGGGACTTTAATATATGTATCTTTTGCGTTTGCTCCGTATAAATTTTTTGGACCACCTTTTACTCCGTCTTCGGCTTGAATTATTTTATTACTATAAAAACTTAGTAATGTATTTTTTCCAGAATCTCCAATAAAATAAATGTGTCCACCTCGACCACCATCTCCGCCGTCTGGACCACCTTTATCAACGTGAGCTTCTCTACGGAATGAGATCATACCATCTCCACCCTTTCCGGCTTTTAGTTTAACCGTAACTTCATCAATAAATTTTGCCATTTATAACCTCCTGTTTTTAACTTTAAATTAATTATTTTAATAAAATTATTATTTAAAAATATTGAATTTATATATATGTTTTTGTTTTAAAACTATTGTATTAATTATATCATAATAAAAAATGAGTTTTTAAGCTAGAGATATAAAATATTACTTTTTATCTCTTTTTAATTCATAAATCATATCTCTAAGTTCGATTGCTTTTTCATAATCTCTTTGTTTTGAAGCTTCTTCCATTTTTTTAGTTAATTCTTCTATTATGTTGACTATCTCTTTTTTCTTAAATTTAGATTTTCTATTTAAAATTAAATCTAATGAATTGTTTGTGCCGTCACCATAAATAGATTCGGGTATTTCTTTTAAAATAGTTTTTGGAATTATATTATGTTTTCGGTTATATTCCTCTTGTATTTTTCTTTTTTCTATATTATCTTCTATACATTCTTTCATTGCTTGAGAAATTTTATCTGCATAAAATATTGCCTCACCTTTGGCGTTTCTAGATGCTCTACCAACTATTTGCTTTAAGCTAGTAGCACTACGCATGAAACCTTGTGCGTCAGCTTCTAAAATTAATACTTTTGTAAGTTCAGGTATATCTATCCCTTCTCTTAATAAATTTATACCAACAATTGTTTCGTAGTCTCCAAGCCTAAATTTTCTTATAATTTCATTTCTTTCAAATGTATTGTGTTCAGAATGCACATATCAACTTTTTATTCCTAAATTAATCAAGTATTCATTTAACTTTTCCGCACTTTCTTTCGATGTTGTAAGCACAATAGTTCTACCATCACTCTCTCTTTCTTTTATTATTGTGTCATAAATATCATCAACTTGATTTAAAGTTGGTTTAATACTAATTTTAGGATCAAGCAATCCTGTTGGTCTAACATACATTTTAGCAATATTATTTTTTGAAATATTCATTTCATATTCGCTAGGTGTAGCTGAAATAAATATTTTGGTAAAGTCAAAATTTTCAACAACTTCATCATAACTAAGGGGTCTATTTTCTTTAGCGGAAGGTAATCTAAAACCGTAGTTAACCAAATTGTCTTTTCTTGCTTGATCACCTTTGTACATACCACCCATTTGTGGCACAGTAAGGTGCGATTCATCTATTATCATTAAAGAGTCTTTTGGTAAATAGTCTAATAAAGTGTATGGTCTTTGCCCTATTTCACGGCCATCAAGGTACATTGAATAATTTTCGATGCCTTTACACATTCCGAATTCTTCCATTTCATCAATATCTGAAGTTATTCTTTGACTTAATCTTTGCGCTTCTAAAATTTTATTTTTACTATTAAAATAATTTAATTGTTCTTTCAATTCTTTCTTTATTTTTGGGATTATTATATCGTAAACATTATTGTCAACGGCATATTCATCTCCTGGAGAAAGAATATAAGCTATATGTTTCTTAATTAAGTTTTTGTTAAGAGGATCAACATTTGCAATTTCTTCAATTTCATCACCAAAAAAAGAAACACGTATCGCTTCATTTTCTTTGTCAGAAGGATAAATAAATACATTGTCACCTTTTACTGCAAAATTACCATTTTTCGGTGCTAAATCATTTCTTTGGTATTTTACTTTTGTTAAGTCTCTTATGAATGTTTTTAATTCTATATTTTGACCTTTAAAAAATCTATAAAAACTTTTTTTGTAGATTTCAGGGTTTAATGCACCATAAATTGCACTAACACTCGCAACCACAATTACATCTTTTCTATTTAAAAGTGAATTTATGGTGCTTAAACGCATTATTTCTATTTGTTCGTTTGTTTGTGATTCTTTTTCTATGTAGGTATCGGTGTCTGGTTTATAAGCTTCAGGCCTAAAATAATCAAAATACGAAATATAATATTCTACAGCATTATTAGGAAAAAAAGATTTTAACTCTGAATATAATTGACTAGCCAAAGTTTTATTGTGTGATATTAAAATTACGGGTTTATTAATTCTGCTTATGACATTAGCAATGGTAAAAGTTTTTCCCGACCCAGTAACACCATTTAATACAATATTCTTTTCATTGTTTTTGATTTTATCAACTATAAAATTTATTGCTTCAGGTTGACTTCCAGACGGTATCATTTTTGTTTCTAATTTAAAATTGCTCATATGTAAATTATATATAAAAAAACGAACTAAAAGTTCGCCTTTGGTTTTATTTTAAAAGTTTTGCTGCGTTTTTATCAATTATTACTGTTACATCATTGTGTGATTGTAAAAAGCTAGCTGGTACATCTTCTGTTATAGGTCCTTGAATCATTTTAAATATAGCATCTGCTTTATGTTCGCCATCAGCAAGTAAAATTATTTTTTTAGATTCTAAAATTGTACCTATTCCCATTGAAATTGCAGTTTGAGGAACGTCTTCTTTTTTATCAAAGTACTTTTGATTTGATTCGATTGTACTTTGAGTTAAGTTAACTTCACGAGTCCTATCTGTAATTTTTGAACCAGGTTCATTAAATGCTATATGACCGTTTGTACCTATTCCTAATATTGTAAAATCAATTCCACCTTTTTCTTTAATTAACTCTTCGTATTGTTTTGCATTTAATTCTATATCTCCGTTACCTAGAGGTAGATTAATATTTTCTTTTGAAATATTAATGTGATTGAATAAAACATCATGCATAAAGTAGTAATATGAACATTTGCTTTCTCTCGGTATACCTACATATTCGTCTAAATTAAAACTTGTTAATTTAGAAAAGTCTAATTCACCATTTTTGTAGTATTCAATTAAATTTTTATATGTTGCTATTGGAGAGTTTCCTGTCGCAAAACATAAATTTGTGTTTGGTTTATTATTTATTTGTTCTTTAATAATTTTAGCAGCTTCAAAAGCTACTTCTGTTGCGTTATTTTTTATAATTACTTTCATATTTATCCTTTTATTTTTTTACCATCAATATAAACTTCTTTTATCTTCAAAGTTTCGTTGTCTAAGATTACTAAATCAGCTAGAAATCCGGTTTCAATTTTACCTAAATTTTGTATATTTAAATATTTAGCCGAATTATATGATGTCATTTTAACAGCATCGTTAAGTGAATAACCAATTTTGACAATATTTTTAAATGCATCATGAATAGTGATTCCAGAACCTGCTATAGTGTTTGTACCTTTTAATGTGATTAAATTTCCTTTTTTAATAACAGGTATATCACCTGAAATATTTTCCCCATTAGGTGCATAAGCAGGTTTTATAGAATCAGATATTGCTATTATTTTATCTACACCTTTTAATTTAATAGAAAAATCAATAGATTCCTTTGAAACGTGTAATAAATCTATTATTAATTCTGTATATACATCATTATTATATAGAGCCGCTTCCAATAATCCTGGATTACGAGAATCTACACCTGACATGGCATTTCACATATGACAAACTGAGTAACATCCATTTTTAAAGAAATTGTCAGCAATTTGGAATGAAGCACTGCTATGTCCAATTGAACCAATAATCCCTAATTTAGATTGCATATATTTAAAAACATCTAGATTTACCATTAATGGGTCAAAAGAAATTTTCTTTAACATATTGTTTGAGGTTGCATACATTTTATCGATTCTACTTTTTGTACCTTTAATTAAATATTCAGGTTTATGTGCCCCTTTTTTTGACATTCCAATGAAAGGACCTTCGATATGTATTCCCAAATTACGAGAAACTCATTTTTTATTTTCTGAAACATCTTTCAAAGCTTTTAAAATAGTTTTTCAAGAGTTTGTCATTGCAGTTGGCATAAATGAAGTAACACCATGTTTTGCAAGTTTTCTAGAGATTATCTCAACAGCTTTAGTACCATCCATAACATCTTGGTTATATATACCGTGAATATGTGTGTCAATAAAACCTGGAACTAATATATTTTTACCTTCGCCTTCCTTTTCGACAACTTCAAATATTTTGTTATCCATTATGTATACATCAGCGTTTTGTATTGTACTTTCAGGATTAATGATTTTTACATTTTCAATTTTAATAATATTTTTATTCATGTTCAATAACCTTTCTTAAGTTAGAGTTATTTTTATTTAGTAAATCCACTGCCTGTTTATAATCAATGTTTTTTAATATCATAACTATGGCTGTTTTAGCGTTTTGTCTAGCTTCATTATATTTTTCTTTTGCATAATCAAAATCAACATTTGCAATATCTACTATCATATTTATTGATCTTTTTACTAATTTTTCGTTTATAGGTTTGACATCGATCATGTATTCATCATATACTTTTCCGGTCTTTATTGCTGTCATTGTTGAAATTGAATTCAATATTAATTTTTGCATTGTAGCTGCTTTTAGTTTTGTTGATCCTGAAATAACTTCGTTACCTAACTCTAATACTAATGTAAAATCAGCAAATTCTTCGATAGCACCATTTTTGTTATTTGATATTAAAACTGTTTTTGAACCTTTTTCTTTGGATTTTGCAAGAAAACCTTTTACATATTTGGTATTTCCTGAAGCGCTTAAACCTATTACTAAGTCGTTTTTATTAATTTTATTTTCAATTGCATTTGATTCTCCGAGCTTAAAATCGTCTTCATTCATTTCAAGGGAATCTAAAACTGCATCGTCACCGCCGGCTATTACATATTTAAATCAATTTTTTTCTCCATAAGTTGGATAAAAATCTAATGCATCTAGCATTCCTATTCTTCCACTAGTACCTGCACCAATATAAAAAACTCTTCCATTTTTATTAATAGATTCAATACACATTGATGCTATTTTTTCTATGTCTTTTGAATGTTCTTTATAAGTATCAGCAACTTTATAGTTCGCTTCAACAAATAAATTGTTTAATTCGTTTAATTCGTATTTATCTAATTTTTTCATATTGTTCCTCAACTTTTAATATATTAGGTTCAAACATATTTTAGTTTTAAAACTTATTACTAAAATATAAATGAATAATATATGTTTTTATATTTTTATATATAACAAAAAGTAGTTTTTTTCAAAAATATAATGAATACTTTATGCAAAAATATTTTTATCTTTTTTAAAATGTTTAAATAATATTGAGCGACCTAATAGTTGCTCGACTAATGAAAGGTTATTTTATTTAATAAAAATGTCTAAAAAAATGTCAAATAAATTATCCTCATTACACAAATCACAATATGCATATATTGCTTTATGAATATTATTCGCAGTATTACTTGTGGCAGTTGTACTTCTAAGTACACTATACACAAAACCTGAAGATGCGGCCGCTATCGCATCAAGAGCGAATACTATTGCTGCAATTGCGCTATTATTCGTTATTGTGTTTTTAGGAGCAATCGTTGCTACAGTTTATGTACACGGTTTTGTGCTTAAAAAAGCTCAAAAAAATTCAATTTCAAAATCTGGAGGTAAAAAATAATGATGTCAATGTCAAAAAATAACCAACAAACCAGTTTTTGAACAAAAGTAATGTCAAAATTAAGCTCAATTGGTGCTACACTTATGTTCCCTATCGCAGTTTTACCAGTTGCAGCCGTTCTTTTAAGAATTGGTGCTGAAATCCCAACAGATACAGCATTCTCAAAATTAATTCAAGAAATCATTATCAAACCTGGTGCTGCAGTATTTGATAATTTACCAATTTTATTTGGTGTAGGTTTAGCTTTTGGATTTACAAAAGATAAGCGTGCGGAAGCCGCATTTGCCGGATTAATAGCTACATATATTGTTATAGCTTTAGTTCCTTCATTTACAACAGGATTCTACGGAAATGTTGCATTTAGTGAAGGAAATGGTTTTGAAGCCTTATTTGGTGGAAAATATAATGCGGTTTTAGGAGGAAACGTACTTAATGGACTTGCAATTGGTGCTTTAGTTGCGTATGTATACAACAATACAAATTCAGTTAAATTACCAAAAGTTCTTGGTTTCTTCTCAGGAAAAAGATTAGCTCCAGCATTAGCTATCATTTCTGGTTTAGTATTCTCATTCGTATGAGCAATTGTTTTCCCATGAATAGCATACGTAATTTACTTAATTTCTAAAGCTATGTCAGATGCAGTTTCAATAAAAGAAGGTTCAGATTTTGAATCAGCTAGATGAACAAGAGCTGCAATTATGGGAGTTTATGGATTTATAAATAGATTATTAATTCCATTTGGATTACACCACATTCCAAATAACTTATTCTGATTCCAATTAGGAACATTCGCTAAAGAAGGTGGTGCAGCAGGCGAAACAGTTAACGGAGATATTTTCATCTTCTTACAAGGTGTTGCTAAAGGTAACCCTGGTGGAATCTTCCAAGCAGGATTCTTCCCAATGATGATGTTCGGTTTACCAGCTTTAGTTTTAGCATTTGTTAAAACAGCTGCTACAAAAGAACAAAAAACAAAAGTTATTGCTTTATTTGGTTCAGCAGCCGTAGTTTCATTCTTGACAGGTATTACAGAACCAATCGAATTTGCGTTCTTATACATTTCACCACTTCTATACTTCATTCACTCATTATTAACAGGAATATTTGCATTTATTACAGGTGCATTCGGAATTCAATTAGGATTCGGATTTAGTGCTGGATTTATGGACTTCGTTCTTTCAATTCCTAAATCATTAAGAATTATTAATGAATCTGGTTACGAAGGTGCTGCTAAAGTTATGGCAAATCCATTCTGAATTTTACCATTAGGATTATTAACAGGTGTAACATACTACTTCACAGGTTACTTCATGATTACAAAATTAAACTTAAGTACACCAGGACGTGGAGCCGGAGTTATTGCAGATAGTGAACAAGAAGAAACAACTTCTACAACAGAAGAAGGTGAATTATCAGCAAAAGCTAAAAAAATTGTTAGTGCATTTGGTGGATGAGACAATATTGTTGAATACAACAACTGTGCAACAAGATTAAGATATACAGTTAAAGATTCTTCAAAAGTTAACGAAGAAGAACTTAAAAAATCAGGAATTTTTGGACTATCAAAAGTTTCAGATACAGGATATCATGCAATTGTTGGTGTTGAAGCAGAAAGTTTAAACAACGAAATAGTTTCAAACAAAGGTGCAAAATTACAATAATATAATTTAAATAATATAATAAAAATTCAAGTATTTAAGATGCTTGAATTTTTTTAAATAAAAAAGTTCTAATTAATATTTACTTAGAACTTTCAAGTTTTAAATATGCAACTTGTGCAATCATTGCTCCATTATCGGTGGAGTATTTTAGCGATGGAATAATTGCATCTTTGTGTAATTTTAAAAATTCATTTCTAAGAAAAGTATTTGCGCTAACACCACCGCCTAATACAATACTTTTTGGATTATATTTTTTTATTGCAACACTCATCTTTTCAATTAAATATTCAACAGCAATTTTTTGAAAACTAGCGGCTATTTTATTTTTATCAATTGAATTATTTTTCATTTTTTCAGAATTAATTAAATTTAAAACCTGAGTTTTTAAACCGCTAAAAGAAAAATCTAATTCATTTTCTGTTTTAGGCTTTGTAAAGTTAAAAAAATCTCCTTTGTAATTTTGATAAATCTTATCTATTAATGGTCCTCCAGGAAAACCTATACCAGTTCTAGAGGCAACTTTATCAAACGCTTCTCCAACAGCATCATCCAAGGTTTCGCCTACAATTTCAAAATTATTGTAATCTTTTGCATATAAAATTTGGGTATGTCCTCCTGAAACTAATAGGCATAACGATGGAAAAAAAATCTTTTCTGTTATTGTAGCAGACAAGAAGTGACCATGTAAATGATTTACCGGAATTAGAGGTTTATTCATAGATATAGATAATGCACTCGCAAATAAATAACCAATTTGTAAAGAACCTATTAATCCAGGTTCTTTAGTATATGCTATATAATCAATCTCGGACAAATTATATTTTTTCATGATTTCATTTTGTAGTATCGCTATATTTTTAACATGTTCTCTAGATGCCAATTCAGGTATAGTTCCGCCATATTTTTCAAAAATATCAGTTTGAGAAATTGATCACATATCTAATATTTTTCCGTTTTCCATTATTGCAATTGAAGTGTCATCATGAGAGGTTTCTATGCCAATTATTTTCATTACTTAATTTCTCCTATTTGAGGCATTTTAATGTATAAAGGTTCTATTTCCAATAAATTTTTAGTTTTGAAAATATCTTTATAATTTACGAAATTTAATTTCATTTCAAAATAATTTATCTTACTTTTTTGTTTACCGTTATCATCTAAAATTTTAATTGATGTTTTAATTTCTTTATTTAAATCTAGTTTGTTATAAAAATACATTTTTTTACCTTGAGCATCAATAAAAAAATCTTTTTGATTTGGATTTTGAATTTCTAAGATAGAAAAAGAATTTGTGTAAAATAAGTTTTTATTTTCCAACATTGCCATTGTCCTTAAAAAAACCAAACTAGATCTTACTCCTGTGAAGAAACCAGGACCGACATTTGTATAATATGCATCAATTTTTTTATTAGTTAAATTGTTTCTACTTAATATTTTTTTGTATTGATCGACAATTAAATCGACTTTCTTTTTATAACCTTCTAAAATTATTGAATCAACTACATTAAAATTATTATCAAATAAAAAAATAACAAAATCAGTTGATGAAGTGTCTAAAAATATATTCATTTTATTTCTCCTCTAATTCAATAAATCTTTGGTCATTAATTATACTAATCTTAATTTTTGTAAAATTATCAAACTGATATTTTAAATATTCAGACCATTCGATGGCAACAATATTATCTTCGAAATAATCTACAAATTCGTCTAAATCTCCCTTGTAGTTATATAAATCAATATGTATAAGTCCGTTATATGTTTTCATGTAATTAAAACTTGGAGATGTAATTTTGTCTTTTATTTCTAGTTGTTTTGCTAACAACTTAACGAAAGTTGTTTTGCCTGAACCTAAATCACCGTATAATAACAAAATTTTATTTTTCTTAATCAATGGTAATATTTTTCTTATAAAATCATCCAATTCTTGTAAATCATTAATTTTTATTTTCATCATTATTTTCTCAAAATTTATTTATATCTTTTTTAGTAGCTACTACGACCGCTTCTGGTCCAACATGAATCAAAATAACAGAAGGAATAAATGCACTTTTTGCTATTATGTCATATTTGTTTTTTATATATTCTATATAATAGTTAATTGTCTCTAAATCAGAAGATATTATCAATATATCCGTATTATAATTATGTTTTTTTAATTTAGATTCAATTTCTTTCTCTACCGTTCTATTAAAAACTAGACCTTTACCTTGTTTTAAAAGCTCTCCGTTTTCAAACCTTATCAATGGTACTACTTTAAGGAGTTTTGCAAGTGTGGCTGCAGCGGGTGTTAAACGTCCTCCTTTAAGTAAATAATTATTATATTTCGGTATTAAAGTAACGTCTAAATCTTCGTCTCATGGCTCAACCTGTTTTATCGAATATTCTAAATCATTAGTTTCTTTGTATGTTTTAATAAATTTATTAACTTGCATTTGCAGTGTTCCTGAAATATTTACCGATTCAATAACTCTAAGTTTAGGATAATCTTTTTCTAAATTTTTTAACATTGAGTATTGACTTGATAAGTATTTTGAAATAGGAAAAACCACTATTTTATCATATTCTTTTGATAATTTTTCGATCATTTTGCAAGAATAACCTATTGGTGTAGCGGATGTAGAATATGTTTTAGTTTCTAAATTAAAATTTTCAAAAATATTGTAATGACTAATATCTATTCCATCATAAAAATTTTTACCATCAATTTCAATAATTAGAGGTAAAAAATAAAAACCTTTCGAGTTTGCTTCTTTTTCTGTTAAACCAATTGATGAATCCACTACTATTGCTATTTTTTTCATACGTATATTATAATATAAAATAACAATTAAATGTGTTATAATATAAAAATGATTATATGCAATGTTTTAAATGAAAATTTCGCAAATACAAGTATTGTTTTTGTTAATTCAAATATTAAAAAAATTAATAAAATTTATGGTGATAAAATAGTATTTTTTGTTGACGAAAACAAGAATGTTTCTTCAATAAATATTTTGGATAATAAGAAGTATTTTATTGAAAATAATAATAAATTTTTTAGATTAAGTAGCGAGCAAATTAATATCATTAAAGATGAGGCTAATAAACTAGGATTAGTGATAAAACCTATAAAAATGTTTCAATATGGTAAAATCCTAAAAAGAACTATTCATGAAAAAAGTAATAAATTGTTTGTTTTAGAGGTTAATTTTAATGAAGAAAAAACTACTCAAATAATAACGAATACATTGGATACTTTAGAAGGAAAAGTGTGTGTGTTTGCTAGAATTGGTGCAACCACCTTCTCAGGACTTGAAATTTTAAGTGGTAAAGTTATGAATATAGAAAGTAACGGTATGGTAACAAGCTATAAAACATTAGGAATTGAAAGAGATGGTTTAATTTTTGGCGATGAGACACAAGTGGGACAGGAGTTTGATTTATGTCAAGACATTTAGTTTTAAAAGACCTTGAAAAAAGAGGTATTCTCAAAGATACAAGTAATATTGAAAAGTTTTATAAAACTGACGATGAAAGTGCTGTTTACGCTGGTTTTGATCCTACAGCTGATAGTTTACACCTTGGTAATTATATTCAAATTGCAATACTTTTAAGGTTTAAATCATATGGTTGAAAAGTTATTGGTGTTTTGGGTGGTGCTACCGGTATGATTGGAGACCCTTCTTTTAGAGATAGCGAACGTCAATTGCTTGATAGCGAAACTTTAAATAAAAATAAAAATAAAATTAGACAACAACTAGAAGGATTTGGGATAGAAGTTATTGATAATTTTGAATTTTATAAGGATATGAATTTTTTAACATTTTTAAGAGATGTTGGAAAATTAGTAAACATATCAACAATGATTAATAAAGATTCAGTTGCTAGAAGATTAGAAAAGGGATTGAGTTTTACTGAATTTTCATATCCGTTGATACAAGGGTGAGATTTTCTTCAACTTTATAAAAAGTACAATGTACGTGTCCAATTTGGCGGTTCAGATCAATGAGGAAATATTACAACAGGTTTAGAAATAATTTCTAAAGTTGTTGGAAACGATCATGAAGCTTTTGTGTTTACTTCCGGGCTTCTTACTGATGAGAATGGTAATAAATTCGGTAAATCCACAGGTGGAGGTAGTTTGTGACTCGATAAAGAACGTACAAAGCCTTTTAATATGTATCAATTTTTAATAAAACAAACTGATACTATAGTAGAAAAATTACTTTTATGATTAACTTTTTTACCTATTGAAAAAATAAATGAAATTATGGAAATTCATAATTCTAATACATCATCTCAATATGCTCAAAAAACACTAGCATATGAGGTTATTAAAAATATTCATGGAGAAAACGAGGCTATTAAATCAAAAACAATAAGCGAAATTTTATATAATAAAAAACTTGATTTGAGTAGTTTTGATTCTAATATTTTATCTTCTCTTGAAAAAGAAATACCTTTAGTAGAAATTAAAAAAGACTCTAATTTAATAGAACAATTAATCAATAAATCAATTTTAAAATCTAAAAGAGAAGCAAGAGAATTTATCCAAAATAAGGCAATTAAATTTAATTTAAAGCCAGTAAACGAAGATTTTGTTGTTTATTCAGAATATTTTAACAACAAATACGCGTTATTGCACGTTGGTAAAAAAATTATTTATATTGTTAAAATAATTTTTTAATTTTAATAAATAAAAAAATCGCATTTTGCGATTTTTTTTATTCTTCTTCTTCATCGTACTTATCGTTATTTGAAGAATTATTACCTTCTTCGTAACTAGCAGTGTATTTACAATTAGGAAAATTACTACATCCGATAAATTTTTGTCCTTTTTTATTATTTCTAATAAGTAATTTATTTCCACATTGTGGGCAATTTTCATCAAGTTCAATTAATTCAAATTGAACTACACTCATTTTATCTGTAGCTTGTTCTAATGCCACTTGAAATTTGTTTCAAAAAGCTTCCATTAAATTATTTTTTTCGAGTTCATTATCTGCAATTTTGTCTAATTGCTCTTCAACTGAAGCTGTATACAATTCATTAAAAATATCTGGAAAGGCATTTATTAAAGAATCACTTACTTTTATACCAAATTCTGTAGGTACAAGTTGTTTACCTTGCATATTAACATAAGCACGATCTTTTATTATTTTAATTGTTGAAGCAAAAGTTGAAGGTCTACCTACTTTTATTTCATCTAGTTTTTCAATTAATGTTCCATCATTATATCTTGGAGCAGGTTTTGTCTCATGTTCTTCAAAATTAAATTGTTCGACAGCAACAATTTGATTTAGCTGATAATTTGGATCATTTTGTTCTAATTCTTTATTTGTAACTATATAATAACCATCAAAAATAATTTTTGAATAAGTGTTTTTAAACATATATTCTTTAGTTTTATAAGTATATTGTTTACTTTCTCTAATAGGTTGTTTTATTAGCGCCATTAAGGTGTTTTCATAAATTAATTTATAAACTTTTAACTCACTTTCTGACATTTCGGGATACTTACTTTTTGCTAATTCTGGAGTCAGTTCTAAATCTGTTGGTCTAATAGCTTCGTGGGCATCTTGATCACCACTAAAGCCTTTTATTTCTTCAGCTATATAGTCTTTTCCTCATTTTTTAGCAATAAATTTATGAGCTTCATTCACAAAAGTTTGCGACATTCTTGAACTATCGGTTCTTGGGTAGCTTATTAATCCTCCGTCTCCATAACCCTCATAAAGATTTTGTGCAGCAGATTGTGTAGAAGAAGAACTTAATGGGCTTTTTTTGTATAATGTAGCTTGTTTGAAAGGTGTTAATGCTCCAACTTTTCTTTGACTTTTTGCTATATTAATTACTTCTAATTTTAGATCTATGTTTTCAAAATCTTTTTTAATTTTATCGATATCTTTTGTTTCGATTCATTCTCTTCTTTCTGAAATATTTTCAGAATTAAAATACATAGCTAAAACATCATTATTTACTAACTTTGCATTCAACTTGTAATATTGCTCAGGTATAAAAGCATTTATCTCTTTTTCTCTATCTACGACAAGCTTAAGTGCAATTGATTGAACTCTACCCGCAGTTGGCGTACCAGGAGAGTTTTTGAATTTTTTTCTGATCAATTGACTTACTCTAAAACCAATGATACGATCTAACATTCTTCTAGATTTTTGTGCATCAACTAAACCTTCATCTAGTACGCTTGCCTTTTCAAAAGATTTTAAAATTGCATCTTTTGTTATTTCGTTATATTTAATTCTTGAGTACATTTCAGGTTTTATTTTGAAATATTCAACAATATGTGATCCTATCGCTTCACCCTCACGGTCGGGGTCAGTTGCAATGTAAACATGTTTAGCTTCTTTTAATGCGCTTTTTATTCCGCTAACTAATTTACTTTTGCCTCTTTCTAGAGAATAAGAAGGTTCTCAATTTTCAAAATCAATACCTAAACCGTATTCTCCGCTTGTTTTCATTTTTAAAAAATGACCTATTGAAGCAATAACTTCATAATCGTCACCTAAATATTTTTTAATTGTATTTACCTTATTTGGTGACTCAACAATAACTAAATTTTTCATAACCATAAATATATCACAATTATTAACTTTTTTGTCAAGTTTTTCATTTTAATATTTATTAAATTTAAAATTTAAATTTCTTAAAATATTATTAAGAAAATATACAAAATTTTATATAATTAACTATGAGTATGTATAGAGTACTCCTTGGCAAATATTGCCCAGAAAGACCAAAAGGAGATAAAAAATGGTTAAATACGAAATTATGATGATCGTTGATCCTAAAGCAGACTCTAAAATTGCATTTGATTTACTTAACGAAGTTTTCGGTGCAGGAGTTAAAAAAGCTGAAAAATTAGAGAAAAACGAATTAGCATACGAAATAAATAAATCTAAATTTGCACAATACATTCAAGCAGAAGTTGAAACAGAAGCTAACTTACCTGCAGAATTTACACGTCGTGCAAATATCATTAAACAAATTTGAAGAACACTTGTAATTAATTTAGATAGTGAAAAAGGTTTAAATAGTTCTAAAAAAGAAAAACCAAATAGAAAAAGAAGAACATTCAAACCACACGATAAAAACAACACAAGAAATGAAAATAACTCAACTGAAAATACTGAAAAACCAAGAAGACGTACAACAGTAAAAACTGAAAAAGTTGAAAAATAATTTTCGAGAAAGAAAGGTAGTTATTTAATATGAATAAAGTTATTTTAATAGGTAGATTAACATCTACCCCTGTGTATAACGCAACAAGCTCAGGTGTAGGATACACAAGATTCACATTAGCAATAAATAGAAGAATATCAAATTCTTCTAATAATGAAATTACTGATTTTATTAATGTTATTGCTTGAAGATCTACAGCAGAATTAATTGCGAAAAACACAACAAAAGGTTCTAAAGTTATGATAGAAGGTAGTATACAAACAAATACTTATACTTCTAGAGAAACTAATCAATTAGTTAGGTCGTTTGATGTTGTTGTTGATACATTTGAATTCTTGGAATCTAAAGATGAATTCCAAAGAAGATTGAGAAATAACGACAATAACAACCAACAAATGTCAAATAATGGATTTAATAATAATTTTAATAATAATAACTATCAACAACAAAATAATTTTAACAATCAAAACCAATGACAAAATAATAATTCGGTTCAAAATAATGTTATGAATAGTAAACATAATTTCGAAGATATCACAAGCGGATATTCTGAAAATGAAAATAATGAACCAGATGACCAAGAAGTTTTTGGTTAATATTTCAAGGAGATTAATATGGCTTACAACAAACGTAAAAAAGTTTTTTCAGGTAGAAGAAAAGTGTGTTCATTTTGTGAAAACAAATCTAACTATGTTGACTACAAAGACGTTGAATTATTAAACGGTTATGTATCAGCAACTGGACAAATTAAATCAAGATCAATTACAGGTACATGTGCAAAACATCAAAGAAAAGTATCTACAGCTATTAAAAGAGCTAGATTTATTGCTTTAATGCCTTACACAGTAGTTCGTGTTCGTAACTTATCAAAATAATTAATAGTTACAATTCATAATAAAAGCCTCTCAAATTAAGTTTTTGAGAGGCTTTTTGTATCGATTAAATTTTTATTCAGTAATTATTTTGTTTTTGTTTACGAATTCTTTTTTAGAAGAACTTAAAATCATTATTGTAGCAGCAAAAGTTGCAAACGGAGCGATGAATCCGATTAATAATAAAGTTCTAATTTTATCTTTTGCATTTATAGTTAAAATAATATGAGTAACAAGTGTTATTATAGAAAATGCAAATAATAAAATTCCTATTATTATAGAACCGATTAAAACTCCCTTAGCACTATTATAAACTTCACTTTTGTTTGTGTAATAATTACCATATCCATAATTGTTATAATTGTTGGTTGCTTTTACAACGCTTGTTACGTTTATGGCTATAATTACTATTATAAGTATTAAGATAAGAATTTTACTTAATAAATTTGTTAAAGCTAATTTTTTATTTTTATTCATTTTGACCTTTCTATTTTTTGAATTAATCAATATAATTCTAAAAAAAAAAAAAAACGGAAGTATTTTTAAAAAATTTTATTAATTATTTTATTTAAAAAAATTTAAAAGTAAATTTAAGCATAAAAATGTATTTTTCAAAGTGATATAATTTTATGTAGATAGGAGTTATTATGGATTTTCATGAAAAAATTTTATCAAGACAAAGTATTAGAGAATATGATCTAAATCATCCGGTTTCTGAAGAAGAAAAAGAATATATTATAGATGTAATTAAAAATACGCCAACTTCTTCGAATTGACATTCATCAAGTGCTATTGTTATTACTGATAAAACTATTTTAAATAAAATAGCTGAACTTTACCCTAAAGGAACACACATTAGAACTGCTTCTATGTTTGTTATATTTTTAGCAGATTTTAATAGAATGAATATGGTACTACAAAGTAATCCTGATGTTAAATTTAACAAAAATTCAACAGAAACATATACTATAGCAGTTGGTGATGCCTTTATTCAAGCTACTAGCGCACAAGATCAAGCAATTGATTTAGGGCTTGGAACATGTTTTGTTGGTTTTGTTAGACATATAGCAAAAGAAATAATTGAACTATTAAATATAAAAGGGCAAGCATTTCCGGTCATTGGTCTTACAATTGGTAATAAACTTAATAACAATACTTTAGTTAAGCCTAAAATTAATCGTGTATTTATGAATAATTATGATATTGAAAGAATATCTTCGGATATAGAGGAATATAATCCAAAATTAGTGGATTATATAAAGGAATCTTTTCCAAATATAGATCCTTTAAATTATGTGGACTCTTCAATAAATTCGGCAAAAAGACATTCGGTTCAAACTGAACTTATTGAAGAAATTTGAGATTTAGAACTAACTAAATAAAAAAATGAAAGGAAGCATTTTCCTTTCATTTTAATTTTATTAAATATCTGATGTATTTTTTGTTGGTGTATATTCTATTAATTTATTATTGTCAAATTGGAATTCTGTAGGAATATTTGTTTTTTCAAAACCATTAGGGAATAGTCATGTATTTTTAACTTTATTTTCTTTAAAAAGTTTTTCCATACTTTCACGATATGAATTTTGTTGATCTTTCCCACCACCATAAATTAAATCATATTGTGGTAGGTTATAATCTCCGAATAAACCTTTATAATTATATCCTTCTGATCTAAAAGCAGATGATAATCCGGTTTTAGCTCCTTGAAAACTTGCGTGATATACAGAAACCATTTCGTTATTTTTTGTTCTCACACCACTTCCCGAAGCTCCACCACCCGGAACATAATTTCTTGGTAGATATTCAAGACCGTATAAAATGTATTTTTTGTTATCGTCAGAAATATATAAGTTATCAAATGGTTTTTGTTTTGCTCCTACGGTTGGTGAAGAAATGAAAGCGTCGACAACACCTGGTTTGTCTATAAAACCACGCCAAGCAACATTGTATGATAAAAAGTTACCACGGTCAAGTTTTTCTTTTGTTCTTTTATCGAACTCGTCTTCTGTCACAGTTTTATTATAATAATCCCCATCAGCATTTGTTCATAAGCTATAACCATATTCACGAGCTTTCATTTGATCTTCTTCGACATATTGTTTTATAAACCAATCTAATCAATTGTTAGATTTTGATTTAGGATAACCTAAAATAATTAATTGATCCAATTTATTTAAGTCTACATTTTTAGATAAAATAGGATTATTTATTTTTTCATAATTTTTTAAATATGATTCTGATTTAAACTTAACTTTATCTTCGTCCTTTCAATTTGCATAATCATTTGTTATTCATTTTGCAAATTCTTGAGGACTTTTACCTTTTAATTCGTTGGTTGAAATTTTTTCGAAATCAATTTCAAATATTGAAAAATCAAGAAATTCTTGTACATCCTTATATTTTTCTTGCTGTTTATTTATCAAATATTGTGATGGATTTGTTTTTAAATAATCTTTAGCATCAAAAATTCTTTTTAACGATTCTTTTTGAATAACTCCTGTATTATATTTATCAGAATCTAGTGGTATTACTTTTAATTTTGAATAATCACCTCTAACAGATTCCTTATTTACATTTGTTATTGACATTCCCGCAAATCTACTTGGATTTATTGCATCCGCAACATGTAAGTTTGTACCAAAGTAAAATTTAGTTGGATAATGTCCGCTTTCAGGTAACTCGTAATCCATAATTCAAATGGTTCCTGCAATAACATCCTGAGAGTCTATAAATTTATTTTGAATATCTCACATACTTTGTGCTTTTCTTATAAAGTTTTCTGCGTTTTGTTTGGTTTGTTCGTTTATTTCATTATCTGATTTTATTTTATTTAAAACAACATCTTTATATTTATTTAAGTAATCTGTGTAAATTCTAGCTGCACCATTTTCATCGCCATTCATTTGTTGAACTAATGCTCTAAAAATATCGATTGTTATTTGCTCTAAATAATCTTGAAGAGGATTTTCCATAGTATCGCCGTGTGCTTCGTTAATTCTTCTAATAAATTCATCTTTTGCGTTTTTGTCGTTTATTTTTTCTGCAAATTCTTTTAATTTTTCAGGGTTCTTAACGTGCTTTCTTAATAGGTTTCTTTGATTTTCATCTTCACTAGCTAAATAATTATTAATTTCTACGTGATATGTAATGTAAGATGCATCTAAATAATTTTTGTTTGTTATTGTTCTAGCTAAACCTTTATCGTTTCCAGGTTTTTTTCCTAAAGAATCTACTCACGAATCTTTTTTACCTATTTCCATTACATCATTTAAAGCCAAACCTTCTACACTATTGTTTGATCCATATTTTGGTAATGTAAATCCTTTATATGCAGCACTTTCGTAAGGGCTAAAACCAACTTCCTTGGCTTTTTTATTGAAGAATTTTATGTTTTCGTCAGTGTTTGATATTAATTCTGGTCTAATTGTTTGTAAATCTCCCGCACTTTTTATATAGTTCTTTAAAGCGGTTAAATAAATGTTATCGTCATATTTAAATTTTTCGATTGGAGTTTTTTTAACGTATTCTGTTATTTCGTTGTTTGATGTAGGTTTTTGTAATCCGCCTAATTCAGTTCCACCGTATTGCTCTCCGTTTTCGTCAGTACCTTGTTGGTTGCTTTTAAAACCAGAAATTTGAATTTGTTTAACTTCTGATGTCTCTTTAGTTAATCTATTTTTAAATGTAACATAAAAAACAACATTTCCTGTTTTGTTTGGATTTTCTTCTCCTTCTACACCTTTTGCGTTATTTACTTCTATATCTAAGAATCATGCATATTCATCGGTAGGTACAAATTTATCTAATAACATATTTCTAATTACTTGTGAAGGTAAAACTTCAGATTTACTTTGATTTCTAATAGATTCAAATGCGAAATTAAAATGTGTTCCTTCAGCTGGGGCAGTAACTACTTCAGTGAATTTTTGTTTAGATAATTTTTTTTGTTCTTCGGTTGCAGGCTTTTCCGCTTCTTGAGTTGCTGATAAAAATAAATTAAGTAGTTGTTTATTTTTATCAGATACATTAGTTTCGTTATTAGCATCATCTATTTTTGAATTAATTTCACTTCTTTTTGATTGGTCAACTATCCTTCTCGAAATTTCTTTTGTTGTTTTTACTAATTGTTCAGAATTACCATTTTCTAATATTGATTTTTTTATTTCGTCATTAATTGCATCGAGTGCTTTATCATCGCTTGCTTCTCTAATTTTGTTGATAAATTCGTCCTTATTAACATCGTTTGGTAAGAAATTTATTAATTCAGTAACTTTATTCTTTTTGATATCAATTGCACTTTTAGGTTGACCTTCATTTTCTGAGCTATTAGTAGAATTGCTATTAGCTTTTTCAGAAGATTGTTTATTGTTTGCTCCACACGAAATTGCGGTGACAATCGAAGTCATTCCGAATGTTAAAGATAACAATTTAGTTCATTTATTTTTTTTCATTTTTTATCTCCTATGAAAATTCTCATGTTTCATCACTATCAACAACTTCATATCCATTTGCTTTTAGTTGTTCGATTAAAGCGATATTTTCTTTATCCACTTTTATTGTATTTTTAAGTTTACCCAATGATATTAAAGTTCTTAATTCATTAATACCACTTGTACTTAAAGTTGTATTTCCTTTAATGTAAACATATTGAGTTTCATTATTATTTGAAAAGGTAATTTTGGTTTCGGGTGGTCCCGGTTCTCCTATAACCATATTTTTAGAAAATCCGGCATCATTTAGTTCGTTTGCGTAAATGTCGAAGTAAGAACCAGTATTAAATAAATTAACTTTTCTAAGTCTTCTTTGTGGTTTTTCTGGGTGAACTATGTCGGTGAATACTAAATTTTTGAGTGATCTAATTTGTGGGACTCTGCTAAAATCTAAATTCATTGGGTACGAGTAATCTCCACTACTAAAAAAAGGTTCGTGGTGCCTTGCTCAATATACCAATCTTAGACCGTCGTTGATACGTTTAAATTTAGCAACATCATTTGGAGCATTTTCTATTAAGTCTCCTTTATCAAATGAAATTGTATTAAATACTAATCTTGTAGCTAATTTTGAACCGGGTTTATAATCAAAACCTACGTTATAATCAATGCTGTTTACTCAAGCAACATTACGGAAAGAAAGTGGGTTAAGATTTCATTCTTCTTTTAACGAATTACCTTCTGTGTATAACGAAAGTTCGTCAATTTCTTTATCTTCAAGTTCAATTAATGATGAAGTATTAGAAGCTGCCGCATCAAAAAATAATTCTAATTGCGGTAACTTTTTGGGTAAAGCTTTTAAAATGTCTTTGAATTTTTGACCTGCTGATTTTTGACCCATGTTTAATATTCTATATGAAGTTATTTCAACTTTATCTTCTGTAAGTTCTTCAATTAATGATTTGGTTTTTTCGTAAGCTCTATCATCACTTGCGTCAATACTTACAACAGTACCTTTTTCTCTCTTGATTGCAGGGTCATTATTGGTTCTTGTAAGTTCATAAATTTCTATACCATCAATGTTTTGGATATTATATTTTTTAAATTTAGGATCACTTTTTATATTTCTTTTTTCTCATCCAGGGTATAAGCCGTCTTTAATTTGTCCGCCAGTTCTCCACATTCAATCATTATATCCAAACGCTCTTTTTTCAATATTATCTCTATAATATCTATTTAATGTTTGGTTATGACCATCGGGAACGGCACCTATATGACTGCTTATTTCACCTTTTTCATTTATATATGAACCTTCCGCTCCTAAAGTATGACCTTCCTTGAAAAGATTCTCTACATCGTTAGAAATCTTTGTTAATTTAGTTTGATCTAAATTACTCATTAATCATAAAAGTCTCTCATATTTTATCTTTTCATATGGTTTGCCTTCATATAATTTTTTATGTTCAGGCCACTCTCTTTGTCCTTGCTCTGTTAAAAAATTAACAAAGTTTTTTTCGTTTTTAGGATCAAATAACAATCCAAATCTATCCTCAAATTTGCTAAAAGTATTTTGATTAGATGGTCTACTAAAATAAAGTTCTCAATCTCAAGTTTTACCAGTTTGTTCAGTTTGTTTTACTATTTGTTTGTAATCTTCTATGTGTGCTTTAAATAAGCTTTTATTAGTAAATAAGAAATCTGTAGCTTTTGTAACTTGAGCTTTTCTAAGTTCTTCTGTTGCTTCAATGCTTGTGATTTTAGTCCCTATTAAATCAATATATTTAATCCTATTATTTAATTTATTATTAATATCATATTCTTCTACAACCGGTTCTTTCGGAAATTCTCTTTTTACTCTAACTCTAACTCCATCAATAACTGCCCTATTATCTGACGGACTAGGTTCCGGATCTTTAACTTCTTCAGGTACAGGTTCCGGCACTACTTTAACAATTGGTGAAGGTTGTTCAACTGGTTTTGACTCGGGTTTTTCTATTGGTTTAGGTATTGGTTTAGGAGTAATTATTTTGGGTTTTTCTATTGGTTTAGGTATTGGTTTAGGAGCAATTTTTTCTCTTTTAGGATTTATTTCGTTTTTGATTATTTCTTTTTCTTTAATTGGTTCTGGTTTAGGTTCTTCAATAGGTTTTGGTTGTGGAATTTCTTTTAAATTATCATCAATTATTGAAGTTTCACCTCTGACAATATCTAAATTATTTTTATTAATTAATTTTGGTCTTGTGTTTTCTATTTTAAATTCGTATTCACTTGAATTTTTTCCTGATGAAAAATTATAAACACCAGCGGCCAAAGAAGTGGAAATAGCTAACGAGGAAATAATGATAGCCACATTTATCTTATTTTTCTTTAATTTTAAAAAATGCATTACTTTCCTCCTATTAAATTTAAATCATAAATTTGAACTATGATCATTGGATATCGCCTTCTTGTTCGTCGTATGTACTTACGTTGTATCCACTATTTCTCAATTGATTAATTAAATTTGTTTCATCTTGTGGAACTTCGATTATAGTGTTTCTACTAAAAGTATTATCACTAAAATCAATTAATGTATTTAAGTTATTAAATCCGCTCGGGTTGAGAGTATGACCTTTTGAAGTTCCTTTAATACGTATTTTATTGGTTGTTTTTCCGTTACTAAAAATAATTTTTGATTTAGGAACATTGAATGAATTTCTATCAATAATATCATAGAATTGAGCATTATTTAATTCGTTAGTATCTATTTCGAAATAATCTCTATCATTAAATAAAACTAATCTTCTTAATTTTCTTGTTCCTGGATTTTTATGTTCTATATCATTAAAAACTAAGTATCTTAAAGATTTCATTGCAGGTACCCTACTTAAATCTAAACCAACAGGATAACTGTTGCCCGCTTCGTTTCTGTCAGGTTTTAAACCTGGACCAAAACCACCTTGGAATATTTTTTCATTATTTCTAACTCAATATGCCATACGCAATCCGTTATTGACTGAAGTTGCATCTACTCCGTTATCTGTCTTAATAAAATCTTCCTTGTCAAAAGATAAACTATCAAATGTAATTCTTGAAACTATTTTTGCATCGGAGGCATATCCGAAACTTACGTTATAGTCGGCTGTATTAACTCAAGCTGCCCCTTTAACTGCTCATGGATTTAAGTTTCATTCTTCAACTAAAGAATTTGTTGTTGTATAAAATGCCATTTCATCAATTTCTTTATCTTTAAGAGCTCTTAATGATGAAGTGTTTGTACTTTCTAAGAATAATTCTAATAATGGTATTTTATTAGGTAATGCCGCAAAAATATCTTTAAATTTTTGTGAACTATCGTTTTTACCTATATTTTTAAATCTAAATCCTACAACTGGAATATTTTTTTCTTTTATATCATTAATTAATTTGAGAGCTTTTTTATATCCAATATTATTACTTGCGTCAATTGTAATAACATCTGCTTCATTTAATTTTCCTTCTTCTCTTGTATCTCTTGTTAAGTGATCGACTTTAATTCCGTCGCCAGGTTGAATATCTAAATTATGTTCGCTTGCGTAATTTGAAGTTACATCTCTATTACTTCAACCATAATATCCACCGTTTGCAATTTGTTCAGGATTACGAGTATAAATGGTTTTAAATCCAAAAACTCTTTTTTCGGTGTTATTACGTTCATATTCTGCTGTAACTTTATTTACAATTGGTGAGTATGTATGAGAGTCTAATTCCCCATTTTCAGTTATGTAAATATTAGGATCATCTGGGTCTATAAAATAACCTTGTTCTAGTTGTTTTCTAGCATTTAGTGTAGGGTTTTTAAATTTTTCGAAATCAATATATGTTATAAGAGCAATGTCGCTAATTTTAATTTCATGGCGGTTACCGGCTCTATCGTAATACTCATAGGTTCCTGGTATTTGTTTTATTTGGTCATATTTTTGAACCCCTTCATCTGTAAGGAATTCTTTTATTTTATCTCCATTTTGTAGCAGTCTACCAAATTTATAAACTATGTCAATATAATAATCTTCGTTTTGTCTAATTAGTGATTTTTTTGCTGTCTCAGTTTGTCTTGAGTCCAAATTAAATTCATTTAGAATAAACTTAAATGTATTTATTTTAGTTGAAATCGATTTTCTCGCGTTTTCAGCGGTTCTTGCAATTAATTGATCAGTCACAGTAATACCATTTAAATCTGGTGTGATTTCCGCTCTATAAGGAACTCTGTTAACAATCCCTTTTTCAACATCATTTCTAAAATCCTGTCTTTCCGGAAATTCTGTAACACTAACTTCTACTTCTCCAAAGTTTTGATAAACTTTTTTAATTGTTTTGGTTTTATATTCTTCTTTGGGTTTAGGTTTAGGTTGTTCTTGTGGAGTTAATTTAGGTTCTTCTTTTGGTTTGATTGGTTCTTTTATAACTTCAGGAATAACTTCTTTTGGTTTTTCAATTTTTGGTTTTTCCTCAATAGGTTTCGGCCTGTCAATAATTACATTTTTAATTGGTTTAGGTTGAGGTTTTTCAATAGGTTTCGGTTCAGGTTTTTCTTTGATGTTTCTATCAACAACGCTTGGAGTATAAACGTCTAAATCTAAATTATTTTTGCTAATAATCTTAGCATCACTACTTGTTATTACAAAACCTGGTTGATTATAGTTAGAGTTTAAATTGTTAGCAGCATAAACTACCACACCAGATAAAGCACTAACTGATGCACTTGTAAGTCCTATAATCAAGTTAACTTTTACTTTTCTACTAAACATATTCATTTCTCCTTAATACAATTAAATTATATTCTTTTAATAATTTAAAAAATATTTTACCAAATTTTTTAAATAGCAAAACATTATTACTTTTATGCCTTGTATATAGGTATATATAATTATTTTATAATTATAAAAATTCATTTTTTTAGTTTTTTTATTATAAATTTTTATTATTTTATTCTTTTTTTTATTTTTTATACCTTATTTTTGTAAAATAAATTTGTTATTAAAAATGAAAAGGAGTTTTAAAATGGTTATTCATAAAAAAATATTTCAAGGAATTAATTTAAGAATGTTTTTGGCTTTATTGTTTTTTGGGTTTTTGCCAACTATTTACAATACAATAAGAATTTATTGACTAGGTCAAGTTCCTAATGTTTGAACCTTCTCTATTGCTGCTCAAATGCAATGAGTTCAATTGTTATATGAAATTCTTCAAGAGTCCTTTATATTACCTTTATTTTTCTTTGTTGGAGCCGTTATTAGTCAAAAAGAAAAATTAATTAATAGGTTGAAAACAGGTATGTTATTTACTTTTTCAATTTATTTACTTTTAACATTTATTGTTATTGGAGCTGCTAGGCCTTTAACAATAGCGATGGCTCAAAATGAGTCTATTATTGATCAAACCGTTGCTTATGTTAGGTTAGAGTCTATTGCAAGTATTATTAACATAATGTTTAGATTTATTTTGGTTTCCTTAATAACAATGAAAAAAGACAAAAATATCTATATACCATTATTTTTACAATTATTTTTAATTATAATTTTAGATATTTTTTTCATTTCTAATTTAAGTATTTCTTTACAATTAGGAGTAAATGGTGTTGCTATAACTAATATAATAGTTTCGTCTGTTTTGCTTATAGTAAGTTTTATCTTGTTACATTATGAAAAAATTAATATTTGAAAACTTTCTAAACTAGATTTTAAGTGATTTAGAGAATTTTTGCCAATAAGCGGATTGTCTGGTTTAGAAACTTTAGTTAGAAATTTATTTTTTATGTTCATGGTTGTTAAAATGGTAAATATGGTTGGTTCAGCTGGTGATTTTTGAACTGCAAATAGCTTTATTTGAGGCTGATTATTACTTCCTATATTACAACTTGGAGAGTTAATCAAAGCTGAAGTTGGTACGAATAAAGAAAAAGCTATTAAAAATAACACATTTGGATATTTTGTTATTGTGAGTTTAGTTATATTGATTTGATTTTTAACAATCCCGGGGTGAGATCCTTTTTTAAAAAATGTAATGGGATTAAAAAATCATAAAATAATTTATCATTTAGCTTTAATTAGTTTAGGTTTTTATATTACTTTTGCGTACAACAATATTATTGATAGTATATTTTATGGTTTTGGTAAAACAAATTACATGTTATTTCAATCGTTATTTGTCAATATAACTTTCTTCGGAATAATGTTTATACTTTATAAGACTAATGTTTGAATTCCGAGTTTAGAATCAATAACACTAATGTTTGGTGGAGGTATAGCGGTCGACTCTCTTTTAACATTTGGAATGTTTTATTGATTTCTTAAAAAAAGAAAAATGAGTATATCCAATTTAATTAAAAAATAGATGCCTAAAACATCTATTTTTTGTTAAGCTATTTTTCTTAATAACTCAAGAACTTCTGCTTCTGTTGATAATTCTACTGCTTGACTTGCCAAATCTTTCATTTCTTGAAAACTTAATTTATTTACTAATTCTCTTGTTGGTAAAACATTTGATGCACTCATTGAAAATTCATCTAATCCGAGTCCAACTAATAAGGGAACCGCTCTTTTATCACCAGCCATTTCTCCACACATACCTGCTCATTTTCCGTGTTTGTGTGCTCCATCGATAACATGTTTAACTAATCTTAAAATTGATGGATTAAGTGGTTGATATAAATAAGAGATATTTTCGTTCATTCTGTCTGCTGCCATTGAATATTGAATTAAGTCGTTTGTACCTATTGAAACAAAATCCGCATACTCTGCAAACTTATCTGAAAGTATTGCTGCCGCAGGTGTTTCCATCATTAATCCTACTTCAATTTCATTTTTGTTTTTAATGTTTGGATATTTAGGTTTTACTTCTTCATATGCTTCGTCAAAAACGGCTTTAGCATCTAAAAATTCCTTAACATTTGTTATCATCGGAAACATAATAGCTACTTTACCGAATTCACTCGATCTTATTAAAGCACGTAGTTGTGTTTTAAATATATCTGGATTTTGTAAACAAAATCTAATTGCGCGATATCCTAAAAAAGGATTCATTTCTTCTGGGAATTTAAAATATTTAAGAGTTTTATCTCCACCAATATCAAGAGTTCTTATAACAACTCTTTTTCCATTCATACGTTCAACAACTTCTTTGTAAGCTGCAAATTGTTCTTCCTCTGTTGGTCAATGATCGTTATCCATATATAAAAATTCTGAACGGAATAAACCAACCGCTTCCGAGTCGTTTTCTAAAACAGCATCTAAATCTTTTGGTGTACCAATATTTGCTGCTAATTCAACATGATGATCATCTTTGGTTTTTGATTCTTTACCTTTTAATTCTTTGATTCTTCTTAAATAGTCATCATATTCATTTTTGAGTTTATTGTATTCGTTCATTTCATCTTGATTTGGATTAACAATAACCTCACCTTTTGCACCGTTAAGAGCTATAATGTCGCCATTTTTGGCATTCTTCATTATTGTGTTAGTACCAACAACTGATGGTATTCCTAAACTTCTAGCCATAATAGCTGTATGTGAAGTTGGCCCTCCAATGTTAGTTACAAAACCTTTAACGTATTTTTTGTTTAATTGTACCGTTTGAGATGGACTTAAGTCCTCTGCTACAATAATAACTTCTTTATTAATGTTTAATAAATCAGGTTCTTCAATACCGTTAATTACATACAATAATTTTTTTAATACATCTTTTATGTCTGCAGCTCTTTCTCTCATATATTCATCTTCCATATTTTCGAAAATAGATGCAAATTCATTATAAAATGTTTTTATTGCGTATTCAGCACTAATTTTTTCGCTTGTTATTTTATTATTAATTGTTTCTATTGCAACAGGATCTAAAACAAATCCCATGTGAGCATCAAAAATTGCTTTGTGTTCTTCGTTGCTAGCCAATTCTTTTGTTTTGTTTAACTTCTCTAAAACAACATTTCTAGCATTTTCATATAGTTGGACTTCTTTTTCTACATCTTCGGTATTAGTAGTTATATCTACCGGAAGTTCTTCGATTTTAAAAACTTCAGCAATAGCAATTCCGTTTGATGCGCCTATACCTTTTATTTTCATAATTTTACCTCACTTTGTTTGTGTTATTGACTTTAATTATTTTTTAATTATTTAAACATGTAAAAAATTTATATCATTTAAATGAATAAAAAAAACATGAAAACAATGCCATAAAATATCCTTAAAAACTAATAAAATTTATGTTAAATTATTTTTAAGATAAAATGGACTTTTTTATGCGGCTTTTCGTAATAATAATACATTATTTATGCATTAAATATATAAAATAAAAAAATAATTTCATTTTTTAAAAATATAATACAATTATAACTATGAATAATAAAAAATCAACTAACACAGATTCAAATTTAGTACCAGATTTAAAGAAAAAAAATATGGATTTTAAAAAAATACAAAAATATAAATCAGCTTTTTTTAAACAAGAATCTACATCAAATAATCAGGATATACTTCTAGTTAATAACGATGCAGCTATTGAATTAGAAAAAGAAAAACTTAAGTATAAAATGGGTATATACTTAAAAAACAACAAAAAAGTTAAAATAGACTTAAAAATATTATTTCAAAGATATTGATGAAGAGTTTTAACTATTTTAGTTGCTGCAATAGTATTTAATTTAGGTACTTACATTTTCCTAAGGCGTGCCCAAACCATACCTTCTGGTGTCACAGGTATACCTACTTTAATCAATTATGCTTTTGAATCTACTAAAAAATATTTTTCACTAATATATTTGGCGATAAATGTTCCATTATTTTTAATATTTGGATGAAAAATTAAGAGGTCTTTTTTAGTTTTAACTGTATTATTTATGCTTTTTCAAATTTTAGTTCAAACAACAATTTTTGATCAAGAATCAGTTTTAAATTTTTTTAACGAAAAATTTGTTTTAACTAGCAAAGTGAATTTAAAAGAAGTTCATGATAACGACCCTTCTAATCTACTTTATACAATGATTGGAGCAGCTTTAATAGGTATTGGTATTTCTCTTTCTTGAAAAGCTGGTGGATCAACCGGAGGAACAGACGTAATTGGTTATTATTTTTCGATGAAAGCTAAAAAAAATATAGGTTTTACATTAAGTATTATTGGTTATGTAACCGCAATTATGTTTCTAATTATTTTTGCTTTTTTAAGACCTAATGAAGTCGAAGATGCAAACGGTAATAAACATAAAGTTATTTTTGGAGTTCGAGAAATTTCGACTTTTATATATGTTTTTGTGATTAATTATGTAGTTGATTTAATATATCCAAAGTATAAAAAAGTAACTCTTTCTATTGTAAGCAATACACCTGATAAGATACTTGCTTATTTTAAATTAATTGAATACTGACATTCGTATAGAATTGAAAGATTTAAATCTGGTTACACCGGTAAACAGGGCGTAAAGATAACTACATCAATATTAATTTTAGAGTCCCCAAACTTAATTCATGATTTAAAATTCATAGATCCAAATATATGAATTTCGATTACAGATGAGAGAAAAATAGTCGGTAAATTTAATACAAATTATGTTGAATAGCGGAAAAAACGCTATTTTTTATTTATTTAGTTTGTAAAACGAAAAAAATATAAATATATAGCGAAAGGAGGTGAAATGGTTTTGAATCAACTAAAAGAAATTGAAAAAGATAAAATGACAAGTATTAAACCTGGATTTGCTTTTACTTCTTTAATTGCCGGAATTCCGCTTTTTATAAATTCATTGGCTACAGTGTTAGGTTTTTTTAGAACGGCTTTTAGTAAAAAAGGTGAAATTAAAGATAAATTAACAACATTTAAGTGAGATGATGATGTAAAAAACACGAATAATGATCAATATACTATTTTATAATTTGAGTTAACAACTTTTATTTATTAATTAAATAAAAAAAAGTATAATTAAAATAATATGAAGAATTTATCGCAATTATTAGATTTTAAGACGACTGAAATGAGAATCGCAGAGTCTGCGCTCAAGAAAATTAATAAACTTGAAAAAATAGTTTCCAAATTTACAGATGAAGAATTAAAGTCAAAAACACAATTTTTTAAAGATTTATTAAAACAAGGTTATACACTTGATGATATTAGAAATGATGTATTTGCTGTAGCGAGAGAAGCGACAAAAAGAGTTTTAGGAAAAAGACCTTATGATGTCCAAATTTTAGGTGGTATTTTACTTGATTTAGGTTCAGTTGCAGAAATGAAAACTGGTGAGGGTAAGACTATTACTTCTATTGCTCCTGTTTATTTAAATGCGCTTTTAGGAAAGGGTGCTATTGTATCAACTGTTAATGAATATTTAACAGAGCGTGACGCAAAAGAAATGGGTGTTGTTTTTGAGTTTTTAGGCTTAACAGTTGGAATTAATAAAGCTCAAATGGATCCGTATAATAAACGTAAAGCATATGCTTGTGATATAACTTATTCTGTTCATTCTGAATTAGGATTTGATTACCTTAGAGACAATATGGTTCAAACAATTGGAGAAAAAGTCCAAAGAGGTTTACAGTTTTGTTTAATTGACGAAGTTGATTCAATTTTAATAGATGAAGCTCAAACGCCGTTGATAATTTCTGGCGGAGAAACTGATGAAAAAAGTTACTTTGCTGCCGACCAATTTGTAAGAACTTTAGGTTCTGAGGATTATATTATTGATGAGGAAAGCAAGGCTATTGCTTTAACTCATTCCGGTATTGCGAAAGCGAATAAATTTTACCAAACTGAAAATATTTATAATATCGAGAATTCTGAAGATATACATTTAATTCAAAATGCTTTAAGAGCACATAAAGTTATGAGAATTGATGTTGAGTATATAATAAGAGAAGGTAAAATTGAACTTGTTGACGCATTTACAGGCCGTATTATGGATGGCCGTAGTTATTCTGAAGGTTTACAACAAGCTATACAAGCAAAAGAACAAGTAGAAGTAGAACCAGAAACAAAAACGCAAGCAACTATTACATATCAAAATTTCTTTAGAATGTTTAAAAAACTTTGTGGTATGACCGGTACAGGAAAAACAGAAGAACAAGAATTTATAGATATTTACAATATGAGAGTTAATGTTGTTCCGACAAATAAACCTATTGCTCGTGTTGATGAGTCTGATTCAATATTTGCAAATTATACAGATAAGTGAGAAGCTGTTGTTAATAAAATTAAAGAATTATATGAAAAAGGACAACCCGTTTTGGTTGGTACAGCACAGATTGAAGAATCAGAGTTATTACATAAATTATTATTAGAAAAAGGAATTCCACATACTGTTCTTAATGCTAAACAAAATGCGAGTGAAGCGGATATAATTTCTAAAGCAGGACAAGTTAAATCAGTTACTATAGCGACAAATATGGCCGGAAGAGGAACAGATATAAAACCTTCACAAGAAGCAATCGCATTAGGTGGTTTATATGTTCTAGGTACTGATAAAGCAACTTCAAGAAGAATAGATAACCAACTTAGAGGTCGATCTGGGCGTCAAGGAGACGTTGGAACAAGTAAGTTTTTTGTTTCTTTAGACGATCAATTAATGAAAAGGTTTGCAAGTTATGATTCGCTGATAGAAGCGTATGCTGATTCTCAAGGCAAGGAAATAACTTCAAAAAATTTAAAATTTGCATTTAATCATGCGCAAAAGAAAATCGAAGGATTTAATTATGATTCAAGAAAATCGGTTTTAAATTATGATGATGTTATTCGTCAACAAAGAGATTTAATTTATTCTCAAAGAGATTTAATACTAGTAACTACAAACATTCAAAAAGTTGTGAGAGGTATGATAACTTCTTCTGCTAGGTCAATAGTCAAAAATAGAGAATATACACTACATAATCATTCTTATAATTACGCCGCTCTTGTAAATTTCTTAAATGAAAATATAGGTAAATTAGTTGAGTTTAATTTTAATTTAGATGAAATTAGTTCGATTCACGAGACAGATCTTACCAATTATGTGTCAAATATTATTTTAAATGTATTTGAAGAGTGGATAAAAAACGCTTTAGAGTATTCAGATACAGAAACCATTAATTCAGTTGTTAGAGATACTATAATCAGTGTTTTAGATGATAAATGACAAACTCATATTAACAGAATGGACAAATTGAGATCGAATGTTAATTTGGTTCAATATTCACAAAAAAACCCGTATCAAATTTATACTGAAGAAGGAACTAAACTATTTGATGCAATGATTGATGATATTGCTTATGAAGTTATGTTATCTGTTTTTTCAAATAGAATTGGTAGAAAATCTTTATTAACAAAAGAAATAAAAAATGATCCTGTTTTCCAACAAATAGCTCAAAATTTTTCGTTTGATGTCAATAAATCACTAGAAGAACAAGAACAAGATTTAATTAGTTTTTATAATGCAATTAAAAATAGATTGAATGAAATACAAGAAAACGAAGAAAACACTAACTAAATAAAAAATCAAAGCAACTATTGCTTTGATTTTTTATTACCATCTTTACTGTTAAATGTTTGTATCAATCTTACACATCAATTCGGAAGAGTTTGAGCGTCTTCAGATGGTTCTTTTAATAGTAGAATGCCTACTATGGAAATTAATGAAACAAGTACAATGATAATAAACCCGATTATTGCATAAACTAAAGTGTTATTATAACCTAGTGAATTACCAATTATTGGTATTAAGGATACTATTATTGTAAATACTGTGAATATAATATATCCTAATCCTCAAATTAAAGAGAACATCCAACACATTTTTCTTATATTATTATTTTTATACTCATGAGGTAAATTCAAAATAACACCTTGAATTCCTCATAAAAATAATCCTGATAGAAATCCAAATATATATAAGAAAACATAACCAACAATATTTTCTTTAATTACAGAAGTTTTAAAAATAACCAAAGATAATATATAAAATAAAATTCCTAGTCCTAATAGTAATGCTATATATCATTTTCTTTTTATATTGTATTTAGAATAAGCACCAACAGTTAATGGTCCAATAAAGACTGCTGATAAATATATTATTACTCATATTTTAAGAGTTTTATTAAATTCATTTGATATTCCAGAAATATCTTGAAACATCTTCATTGTAAAAATAACTGGAAAAACTGAAGCACTTAATCATCCTCCAAATAATAAAATTCATGAGTAAGTTTCTTTAGTTTTTAAGTATTTTCATAAAATTCTAAATCCGTTCTGTTCTTTTTTTGCGTATGTAATTTCAGCTTTTGTTGGAACATCAAACTTTAAACCGAATATTATCATAACAATTAATGGTATTAAATTGAGTGAACTTAATATTGTTAATATTAATTGTCAATTTTTAACTATGGTTTTAGAACCTTCGATATTTGTTGTCACAAAGGGCAATATAGCAATTATAGTACCAAGAGGATAAGTTAAAATACCAAAAGAAGAAAGCATAGATTTCTGTTTTTTATTAAAAAAACTTGCAACAACAGGTTGTGTTAAAATTATTGTCATTGTTCCACCTATTGCCATTAAAGTACGCATGATCAAGAATAATGCATAATAGCCGTTAGAGTGAGGTAAATATTGTGCGGGTATCCCGAATAATGTTAGGGAAATAGCTATTATTGTTGTTTTTTTGTGAAATAATTTTACTAACAATAGTGCTACAACTACTGAACCAATACCTCTTCCGAGAGTTATACCTCAATTAGTTGCTTGTGTCATAAAATCAAATGATTTATCTTTGATAATTCTAAAATGAGCTAATATTCCGAAATTATCACCACCTTCTATGTATCCCTGGCCATTTAAGGCTCCTGCAAAACCTCAATTAGTTATAAAAATTAAATATGAGAATATTATAAAAAATCATAAAAATATACCATATCCAACTTTATGTTTTTCGCTATAAAATTTCAAAAAATTAATTGCCTTATCAATCATTATTTTAACCTTCTTTTTAAATCTTAATTTTACTTAATAAATAATACAACAATATTATTAAAATTAATAAAAAAAATGCAAAAAATGCACTTTTTTTATTAAAAAACAATGTTTTTACTTTACTTAGTCTGTTTTAATTGAATTTTGATATCAAAAATTCCTTTTGTTCTCATAAAATATTTTTATAATTTGGATCCTCAGGAGTGTTAATATTAAACAAATTTTCTTTAGTTGCTAAATTAATTTTAGCTTTAAATGATGTTTTTAAAACTATTATGTTTTTATCTTTAAACTCAAGGTTAGTATTTTCAAAATCTATTTTAGAAGCTTTATTTGGTTCTAGATTATTAAATAATTTTTTTATGAAATCTTCTTTTTTTGTTATATCATCTTTAATTTTATTATATTCATTTTTTAATGATTCAAAATCGTTGTATTTTGTTAGTTCATTTTCTTTAACTTCTATTGAGTTTTCATCTTGAAATCCAACATAATTTTTTATAGTTTCAAAATTCATATTTTTAAAACCATCTACTTCTAATGTTACTTGGTCATATAATTTCGCTGGTGATACATTTTTTAAATACAAACTAACAACTAAAAATAGTTTACCTTCAAAATCGTTAGCGTATGAATTAAAATAAACATTATATTTTTTGTCAAAAATATTTATTAATTCACTCCTCGCACCTAATAAATAAAAATCTTTTTCCTCTAATTCGTTACTTGTAGGTATTTTTTTCAAGTTAAAAAGTTGTCTTCAATATTCGTTGTTAGCATCCACATTATTTGTCGTTTTTATAACAGGATTTGAGATATAAGCACTTGCATAACTATTTCTTACTCTTTTGTTATAGCTTCCGAAGTTGAAACTTTTTAATTGTTCTTTTTCTGAAATTTGATTATTTTTGCTTGCTACTATAGCTCCTGAAATACTTGCGATAGAAATTCCTATTATAAGAGACCCGAAAATTATTTTCATTTTTTTATTCTTCATTATTACCTTCCTCGAATGCTTGATTAATATCCAACACTAGTTCATTTATTCCTGCTTTTGTTTCCGATGAAACTATAAAATATTTATTAAATTTAAATTTATCTCTATTTGTTTTAATGCTTTTTATTAGAGTGTTTTTATCTTTCTGTCTTAACTTATCTGCCTTTGTAAAAACTAAAGTATATTCAAGATTTATTTTATTAAGAAATTCAATAACGTTTTCATCATTTTTCGTAATACTATGTCTTGAATCGATCAAAAGATAAAGTTTTACTAAATTTTCTCTTTTGATCAAAAATTCTTCAATCATTTTCATCATTTGATCTATTTTTTCTTTAGAAAGTTTTGCGTATCCATACCCTGGTAAATCTACAAAAACAGCACCGAATTCATTTTCAAAAAAATTTAGCATTTGGGTTCTGCCAGGTGTTTTTGAAACCCTTGCTAATTTTTTGTTATCAACAATGCTATTAATTAAACTGCTTTTACCAACGTTTGAGCGACCTCAAAACGCAATTTCGTTATTGTTGTGTTTGTATCAATTATCTATTTTGTTTGATGATTTTATAAATCTAAACATCTTTTTCCTTTTCTTTCAATGATTTTATTAATGAAGAAGAGTATTTTTTGTATTTTTCGTCAGGTAGAATAAAAATAGTTTCTAAATTTTTATTTAAAATTTTGTTACCCGCTGCTAAGTCAAATTCATATTCCAAATCTTCAGAATTTCTAATTGACCTTATTAAATATTTTACACTCAATTCTTTTGCTAAATTTGCAATTAATTGATCTTTGCCACTTAAAACTACAACTTTTTCTAAGTTTTTTATTTCTTCTTTTATTATATTTATGTTTTTTATTATATCATTTTTTTCTTTATCCGGGTTTTGGGCCACAACTAAATAAACTTTGTCGAATAATTTCGTTGCTTTTATTAAAATAGATTTATGACCTTTATGAAAAGGATTAAAAGATCCTGCATATATCGCTTTATGACTCATAAATCTTTAATGCATTTTGAGCAATAAGCAATTCTTCATTGGTTCTAATTACAAAAACTTTAATTTCTGACTCACTACTTGAAATTAATTTAAAATCGTCTATTTTAGATTCGTTCAACAAGTCATCTAAAACTATATTTTTAATATTAATTTTGTTTAAAATTAACTTTCTTATAATCGGATTATTTTCTCCTATTCCTGCTGTAAATACTATCGCATCTACTTTAGGCCCTATTTTGTTAATATAATTAACTAAGTAATCTGCAACTTTTTGAGAGTACATTTCAAAGGCAAAAAGTGCATCCGGATTATTATTTTCCATTTCTTTTTGAACATCACGCATATCACTTGAAATTCCGGAAACGCCAAGCACACCACTTTTTTTATTTAAAATTTCTGTTATTTCTGTAATATTTAAACCTGTTTCTTTGATTAAAAATTCATGAATTGACGGATCTATATCTCCTGAACGTGTACCCATCATAATACCCGCCAACGGTGTTAAACCCATAGAAGTGTCAAATGATTTACTTTCTTTTATCGCACATAAACTAGCGCCATTTCCTAAGTGAACATTAACAAAATTTACTTTTTCTTTATCTAATATTTTTTCTAATTTCAAAGTTATAAATTGATGGGAAATTCCATGTGCTCCATATTTTTTTATGTTATATTTTTCTGTTAATTCTTTAGGAATTGCATATGTGTAATTTATTCTATCTATTGTTGTGTGAAACGCAGTATCAAAGTTGGCTGAGAGTTTAGAATTTGGGAATATTTTTTGGAAACCGCGAATTGTTTTTATAGCTGCTGGATTGTGCAAAGGTGCGTATATTGAGACGCTATCAATTATTTTAATTTCCTTTTCTGTTAATTTGGTTGTCGAGTTGAAAAATTTACCGCCTTGAACGACTCTAAAACCTATATATTCAATTTCTTCTTTATTTTTTATCAAGTTCATTTTTTGCATAAGTTGATAAATACCTTCAACTGCATCGTCATGATTTTTTAATTCTAATTCTAATGTTTGTTTTTGTTGTTTGCTTTTTATGGTTACTAAACCATTTTTTAAACCTATTCTTTCAGCTAAACCATTAGCTAATAATTTTAATGAATCTTTTTCAAAGATACTTATTTTTATGGAACTACTTCCAGGATTAACTGCTATTATTTTACTCATTTTTACCTCCTATTTGTAATGCTGTAATGTAAATTGTGTAAATAATATCTTTTTTACTTGCTCCTCTTGATAAGTCGTTTGCTGGTTGGTTTAAACCTAATAATATCGGACCAAATGCATCATAATTAGCGAGATATTGTGCTAATTTATATCCAATATTTGCAGAATTAAGGTCAGGAAAAATAAAAGATGTAAATTCACATTTATTAAAGTTTGTATCTTTTATTTTTCTAGCTCTAATTTTTTTATCAAAAGCAGCATCAAATTGAACTTCTCCGATTATTTTACGCCTTTTAGTGTTTTTTTGTAGTGTATTACTTATATTTCTAATTTCTTGAGTTTGTGTATTTTCCACGCTTCCGTATGTGGAATAACTCAAAAAAGCAACATTACTTTCTACATTCAATTTTTCTAAAAAGTTAATATGGTTTTTACCGATATTGTACAACGTTTTTTCATCTATGTTAATATTAACTGAAGGATCACTAAAAAAAAGAGTGCTATTCTCTTTTACTAAAAACATGATTGATGAAATTCTCTCTACATTATCATCTAACCCAATTACTTTTAGTGCAGCTCTGATAAAATCGGCACTAGTATATGAAAGTCCACCTATGACTCCATTAAAAAAACCTTTTTTAAGCAAAATTAAGCTAGAATATAAATCATCATATTTTTCAAAAGTTGATTCAATGCTCTCAATATTTTCTTTTCCGTTTCTTATTTTTTTATAAAATTCTTTTTTATCATAAAGATCTTTTTCGTAATCTTTTTTTATACTTTCATATTTAAATAATTTTATTTTATGATTATCCTTGAAGATATCAATCACTTCATCTATCAATGGATCATTATCGATCATTAATATTTTTACTTCGTAATTTATTTTATTTATTCTTTTATCTATTTCTTTGTAAAAATTCATTTTTTTCCTTTTTTCTTATATTAATTTTAAATAAATTTTTGAAATAATTAAAAAACAATTTTATTTTCATAAATATGAAAAAAGTAAAGTATTAATATAATAATTAAATATTTTTTATTTATGTATTTAATCTTATTATATAATTTTGGTGTCTAGGAAGTAAAATAAATAACAAACAAAAAACAAAAAATGCATAAAAGCATTAAAAAATACTTAGTTAGTTATAAGGTTCATCAAAATGATTTAATTTATAATAAACAAAGTTCTAATGTACACTTTGTTAATTTTATTTATTATTTTTTGATGATTATTTTACAAATATTCTAGAAATATTTGATAGACAATGAAGAAAGGAATTAATGAAAGCAATTTTCAGAAAACGATTAAATTCTGAGAAAAAACAGAAATTGAACAATAGTGATTCTGGTAAATTAAGAAAAATATTATCCAAAATTTCAGGTGCATTTATGTTGCCTATATCTATTATGTCAATTGCCGGTTTATTTCTTGGAGTTGGGGCCGCAATTAGTGGTCAAGGTGCAGAAGGTTCTGCACTACAAACTTTTGGTAATGCTATAACTGCATTAGGTGATCCAGTTTTTGCGGCATTACCATTGTTATTCGCATCTGCGTTCGTTATAGCTTTTACAGACGAAGCTGGTGTTGGTGTTTTTGCAACAATAATTGGTTATATGGTTTTTATCGCGATTCAACAAGTGTTTATTTCGCCGGTTGAAACAGATGTATTCTTGCAAAACAAAGAAACTAAAGAGTTTATTTTAAACTCTCAAAACGAAAAAATAAAAATCGGAAGAGAACTTATTGGTTATAAAGTTCTATTTACACAGGGTGGACGTAATCCTGAGACATTAAAAAATTTAGTTGGTACAACTTTAGGGTTTAGAGCCTTACAAACATCTGTATTTGGTGGTATTGCAGTTGGTTTAACTGTCCAATATTTATACAACAGATTTCATGTAATTCAACTACCAAAATTCTTATCATTCTTTGGTGGTAAGAGATTTGTGTCAATAATAACAATCCCTGCTTCTTTTGGGTTAGCGTTGTTGTTCTTATTATTTTGACCATGAGTAGGAGTTGGTTTAAACCACTTTGGAAGCGCACTACAAAAAGTTCCATATGGTATTGAGTCATTGATCTTTGGTTATTTCGAAAGATCTTTAATACCATTTGGTTTACATCACGTATTTTATGCGCCGTTATGATATTCTAGTGCTGGAGGAAGTGTTAATGAAGCACTTAATGCATGACAAGATTCTATTAAAGCTAGCGGTGATACACTTAACGCAGGTGCATCACTATCTGCATTAATTAATGAAGTTTCAAGTAATCCGGATAAGTTTAAAGGTGATTCGACGGCTGCTGTTAACTTATTGAAATTTTCATCTAATGTAATTGATTGATCTATTACAAAAGCAAATGGAGAAACAATTAACTTTAGCAAACCATTATTTGAATTTATTGCTAAAGATTTAGGTATAAAAATTGGTAGGTTTGCTGACGGTAAGTTTGCGGTTATGATGTTTGGTTTACCAGCAGCTGCAGTTGCAATGATTTTTGCAGCACCAAAAGAAAATAGAAAAGTAGCAGCGGGTACAGTGTTACCAGCCGCGTTTACTTCATTAGTAACTGGTGTTACAGAACCAATTGAATTTACATTCTTATTCTTATCACCGCTATTATTCTGAGGTTTCCATGCGTTTACAATAGCAACATCATTTATGTTCGCTAATTTATTAGGTGTTCACATACCTATGGTATTTTCAGGTGGAATTTTAGATTTAACATTATATGGTATTATTCCTTTTGCTAAAGGAACTCAATTCTACTATGTAATTGTTTTAGGTTTAGCTTATGCACCAATTTATTTCTTGGTATTCTATTTCTGAATTAAAAAAGCAGATTTAGCAACTCCAGGTCGTGGTGGAAATACTAAATTATTTACAAAAAAAGACTTTTTAAGCAAGAAACAAACTGAATCAAATTCAGAAAATTCTGAATTTAGTAGTATTGATCAACAAGCTTTAGCTTTAGTTCAAGCTTTTGGCGGGTTAGATAATATTAAGGCATTTAATAATTGTGCTTCAAGACTTAGATATGATGTTAAAGACATAAAAAAAGTTAATGCTGATTCTATTAAACAAGCAGGAGCTTTCGGTGTTAAGTTCGAAGGCGAAACACATGTTCAAGCTATTTTAGGGCCTACAGCTGAACAAGTTAATTCAAAGATTAAATCACAAAGAGATTTAATTGCTAAGTGAGAGCAGGCACAAAAAGATAACAATGCAACAATTCAACCGGAAGTTAAATCAGTTGAATCGCCTACAACAACTGAAACTAAAGAAGTTGAAGAAAAGATTGTATCTAATGAACAAATTATTACTAAAAAAAGTGTAAAAATACAAACTGTTGCAAAAGGTGAACTATTACCTTTAGAATCACTTAATGATGGAGTTTTCTCTGAAAAATTAATGGGTGATGGTTTTGTAGTTAGATTTGATGCTAATAAAGTAGGTAATGTTTATTCCCCTGTAAAAGGAAGAATAGTTTCTTTATTTGATTCTAAACATGCCTACGGTATCGAAACAAAAGAAGGTGTTAAAGTTTTAGTGCACATTGGTATTGATACAGTTAAATTAAATGGTGAAGGCTTTAAATCACACGTAAAATTAGGTAAAAAAGTTAATGCTGGAGATAAGTTGGCTACAGTTGATTTATCTTTAGTTAAAGAAAATGGTTACTTATCAGATGTGGTTGTTATTGTTTTACAAGAAGGTTCATTAAATAAATACGAACCTATCGAAGGAAAAACAAGAGCATTAACAACGAGTGAAATGGTTGGTTTAATTAAATAAAAATAATAAAAAATAAGAATTCTCGCATCAAGCGAGAATTTTTCATTAAACTAACAATAATCTTATCCTTTTAATATAATAATTAATATTATTATCGCAATACTCAAAAATACAACTGACATAAATAATGGAAAATTATATTTTGCTCTTTGTCACGCAGGTAAAAATAATCCAGTTGATTCGTATTTAATATTTTTATGTTTTGGATTATCTTTTATATATTGTTCTAATTGTTTTTCTTTAAAATTAGTAATTTTTTCTTTTGAATTTTTATGAAAAGATATCATAATTAAAGATAACAAAATGAGAGCTACGATTAAAATTATTTTTGCTCATAAGGGTAAGGATGCTAAACCTCTATTTGAGCCGAAGTTCATTTGGGCTGAATTTAAAATTACGTTAAAACTATTATTTGTGGTCACATTTCCTCTTTCTTTAGAATAATTATAAATAACTATTGCATTTATTTTAAATGAATTTATTAAAATTTTATAATAATAATATATTTTCGAAATGGTATTTATAAAAGTTAAAATGTTCAATTTAAAAAATGATACAATTATTTTATAAATTCAATAAGTTGTGTTAAATTTATTTTAGTCGATACCTAATCATATTATTTCTTAATTGAACCTTTTTAGATTGATATAAGATTAACTATTTACTTTTTATTTTTATGATTCTATTTTTTACGGTTACTTATTTTAATTATGGTTAAGATTAATGTTAAGTTTAAAAATAAAATTTAAGGTAATAAAAATTACATCATAATTAAATTGAATTTTGAAAAAAACGAAATATAACATTTTGAAAGGAGATTAAAATGCTAGGAATGATTATAGGGATCATTTTTTTGGTAGTTATTTTATTATTCTTAATTATTGCTTTAATTTCTTCAATTAAGGTAATACCGCAATCTAAATTTGCTATTGTAGAACGTTTAGGTAAATATAATAAAACTTTAGAAAATGGAATTAATTTTATAATACCTTTTTTAGATAGAGTAGTAGCAAGAGAAAATTATAAAGAAAAAGTTCTTGATTTTCCAGAACAAGATATTATAACTAAAGACAACGCGACAATTAAAGTAGATACCGTAGTTTATCTAAAAATAACAGACCCTAAATTGTTTATTTATGGAGCTGAAAACTCTATGAAAGCTATCGAAAATCTATCTGCTACAACATTAAGAAATTTACTTGGTGAATTAGAATTAGACGAAACCTTAACATCTAGAGATACAATTAATTCAAAATTAACTTTAATTTTAGATGAAGCTTCAGATTCTTGAGGAATAAAAGTTCATCGAGTTGAAATTAAAAATATAATACCTCCAAGAGACATTCAAAACGCGATGGAAAAACAAATGCGTGCAGAAAGAGAAAAAAGAGCAAATATTTTAGAAGCAGAAGGTTCAAAAGCTTCTTCTATTTTAATTGCTGAAGGTCAAAAAGAAGCTAAAATATTACAAGCCGAGGCGGATAAACAAGCTCAAATATTAAAGGCGGAAGCTAAAAAAGAAAGTGAAATACTAGAAGCGGAAGGTAAAAGAAAAGCAATTAATATAATCAACGAAGCTAATCTTAATAATGAAATTTTAACATTAAAAGCAATTGAACAACTAAAAGAAATAGCAAATGGTAAGGCTACAAAAATATTCTTGCCGTCTAATTTATCATCTATTGCTGGAACTATGTCGTTAGCATCCGAATTATTTACTAAAGAAAAAACTGAGAAAAAATAAAGTTTATTAATATTAAATAAAAATAAAAACGATAACCTAATATCAAGATATATCGTTTTTATTTTTTAAATTAATTTGCATAAATATGAAATTTTTTTATATTATATATCAAGTTTAAATACAATTTTTAATTGTAATTTAATATTTTTATTATCTAGAATATAATAAAAGTAGATATATATGTATAGTTTTAATATACGGAGGTAAAAATGTACAAATATAAAGCAAAATTAGTTTCAAGTGGTGAAGTTGTAGCAAAAGCAAATACACTGGAAGAATTAGAAGGTTTAATCAAAGGATTTCGAAGAGGTCAAAAACATGGTATGCACACACAAGGTAATGAAAAAATAGAGGTAATCCATGTTGAAAGAGATCACTTAAAAGGTGAAAACTACTCTAAGGAACATTTAATTAAAATAGTTTAGTTTTTATAATTATTTAAAAAAGCAACAAAATATTTTAAATGTTGCTTTTTATTTTCCTAAAAGTAGCGGTATTCCGAAAATTATAAAAGATATAGACACGTTTATAATTATTATTCAAAATAGTGAAAAATTTTTCTTTGCAAGCCAATATGAATATAAAATACCGACTGTTATAAAAATTTTTAATAAGGCATTTTTATAACCCACAAATAAATTATCATTACTTAATATTGCATATTTATCTATACTTTTATTAAATATAATTTCAGGAGCGTATATTCCTATAAATAGTTGTATTGCTAAACTGATAATTATTCCTGAAACGATAGGTTTCATAATTGTCATTAAATTTTGAATAAATGTACTACTTCTAAATCTATTTATATATTTCATTGCTAGTAACATCATTAGAATAGCTGGTATACAAAATATAAGATATGTTAAAAATATCGCCAAATAACCTCACCATTCACCGTTTGCGATTAAATAACCTGTAAAAAAAGCAAATTTTGTTGAAACAACCCCGGGGGTAGTGTTTGAGACAGTAAAAACTTTATTTATTGTATCAGAATCTATTTGTGAACCAAAAGTTGAACTCATTAAGTTTCACATTCAACTAAAAACAGGCATAAATACTTGACCGCCACCAAAAACAATTAGTGATACTAAAATGAGTAATGGTATTGAAACTAGAAGTGCTATCATTATTTACCACCTTTATTTTTATAATATTTAAATATAAAATACATTAACGAAACACTTATTATTGCGACAAAAGGAATGTTATATGGAGATGGAACGAATAAACAGTATCCTGCTGTGAATAAAATAACTGGTATTCATATATATATTGGTAAGGATTGTTTCGATTGTTTTATGTATCTTTGAGCAAATCTCAATAAAAAAGCAATTATTGAAATTAAAACACCAACAGAAATTATTTTTATATAGTCTGACGGTATGAATTTAAATAATAATAAAAATCCGAAAGCCATCAATACATGTGGTAGTATGGCAATTAGAGTTATTAGTGAACCTCAAATTTTACCTAGACGCTTCACTGAAATGTAAGATATAGTTTCTATTACAGAAGCACCAGGTATCATATTGGTTACAATTACAATGTCATCGAACTCAGCTTTTGTTAATCAACTTTTTTTATCAACAACTTCTTTTTTTATTATCGGAAGTAAAGCGTTTCCACCCCCGAAACCAACAAAAGTTACTTTAATTATTAAAATAAAAACAGATCAAAATCTTTTTAAAAAACTTTCTTTATTTTTCATTATTAACCTCGATAAATTATTATAATATTTTCTTTTGTATTTCAAAAAATATATTATAATATTTTTACATATAGCAAATATGGCGATCGTGGTGAAGCGGCTAACACAGCGGGTTGTGGTCCCGTCATTCGCGGGTTCGAATCCCGTCGATCGCCCCAATAATGCTATATTTTTTATTTTTTTAAATGGCTATTTTTTTCTCAAAAACAAGAAAAATACTATAATATTACCATAAAGTAATATATAATAGGGAGATACATATGAACTTCAAAAAAATAAAGAAAGTGTTTTTTTTAAATATAGGATTGGTGCTTCCGATTGCATCTTTATCATGCTCAAATCAATCTATAAAAAACGAAGATCAAGAACCGAAAAATTTTAATGATTCTAAAAAACATGATGATGTTATTAAGGTTTCGAAACTTTTAAATATTGATTTAAATTCTGAAGAAAACCAATTAGATTGGGTTGAATTCAAAGAACAATACTCAAAAATTCAATTTGATGAAAGTAAATCATCTGAATTTTTATCTAAAAACTGAATTACATTTCTGGCTAATTTAAATCAGTTTTATTCTAGACCATACCCTGATAATTCTGAAAATAAAGGTTGATATTTATTTCCTAACACTAATGCAGGAAAACATAGTCAGTTATATATTCATGTTATAGGTGTAGACCCAAAAGAAACACTTTTACAATCTCATAAACACATTAGTCTTCCGGATTTTGATACAAAATTAAATTCAAAGCTTACACAATTTTCTAAAGAATCTATGTTTGATTCAAATGAACGAGATAGTCAAGCTATTTTTCTAACAAAAAGAAGAACAGTTATTAAAATATCTAAGTCAAAAGGAAAAATAAAAGTATTTTATCCGAGTTATACTTTTTTAGCTAAAGATATTAATTCTAACTTTGTTAGATCAATTTCTATAAGTAATGAATATATTAATTTCTTGTTTAACGGAAATATTAATTCTAGAACTCAAAGTGATTTTGATAAATTTGAAAACATGACATTTGAAATTGGCGTTCCGTATAAATCATTTTTAATTTTAAAATAAGATAGTTTTTGAAAAACTGTCTTTTTTGTATTTAAAATAAATTTTATTTTTTTAATAAAAATGTTAAAATATAAAAAGATTATATTTATATTGAAATAATTTAATCGAATATTAAAAAAATAACGGTGAATTCACTTGGGTGTGCCTAAATAATTAGAGGTGCTAGGTGTTCGAAATCGTTACGATAAAAAACAAACTAAAAGGAAATTTAAAATGACAGAAAACAAAAAAGTTGAAAACAACACAAAAGAAACAAAAGAAACAAAAGAAACAAAAGAAACAAAATTACCAATCGTTTCAAGAACAAAATTATTAGAAGCAGGTGCATACTTTGGGCACAAAACATATGCTTGAAACCCAAAAATGAAAGAATTTCTTGTTCCTAATAGAAAAAATAGAGGTGCTCACATAATTGATATTTTTAAAACACAAAAATATTTAGAATTTGCTTATTCTTTAGTAAGTTCGTTAGCTGCTAAAAATGCTCAATTTATTTTTGTTGGTACAAAAAAACAAGCTAAAGATGCTATTAAAGCTGCAGCTGAAAGAACTAACTCATTATATGTAACAGAAAGATGATTAGGTGGAACTCTTACAAATAACGAAACAATTATGAAACGTGTACAAAAAATGGAGGAATTAGAAGCTAAAGCAGCTGATAATTTTAAAGGTTACACAAAGAAAGAAGCGTTAAACTTCACAAAAGAACTTGAAAAATTACATAAAAACTTAAATGGAATTCGTTCAATGAAACGTTTACCAAATGTTATGATTGTTGCAGATCCTATTCAAGACGAAATTGCTGTTAAAGAAGCAAAAAGAAAAGGATTAAAAGTTATCTCACTTCTTGATTCTAACGCTAATCCAGATTTAGTTGACTTCGGAATTCCTGCAAATGATGATTCAGCAAAATCAATAACACTTATAATTACAGTATTAGCCGATGCTATTGCTAAAGTAAAAGGCGGACAACAATTATTTGCGTACCAAGACGATGAAAAAGTTGTTTTACCTGAATTTCAACCAAAAAATACTTCAAACAATGAAGTAAAAGAATCTAAAAAACAAGAAGAAAATAATTAATTAAAGGGGTCATTATATGTCAGTAAACAAAATGGAATTAATCAAAGAATTAAGAGCTAGAACAAATTCTCCTTTTGGAGATGTTAAGAAAGCTTTAGAAGCTACAAACTATGATATTGAAGCTGCTATCGATTGATTAAAAGAAAACGGAATCGTTAAAGCTGCTAAAAAAGCTGGTAGAGTTGCTGCTGAAGGAGCTGTTACAGTTGCTGGTAACGAAAAAAGAGCTATATTAGTTGAAGTAAACTCTGAGACAGATTTTGTTGCTCAAAACGAAAAATTCTTAAGTTTATTAAACAAGGTTGCTGAAGCTTTATATGAAGCTAAAGCTACAACACTTGAAGAATCTTTAACTGTTACATTAGATAATGAATTAACAGTTGAACAAGAATTATTAAACGCAACAGCGGTTATTGGTGAAAAAATTTCATTACGTAGAGTTTTAGCAGTTGAAGCTAAAGAAGATGAAGTTTTAGGTATTTATGTTCATGCAAATAGTCAAATTGCTTCAGTTACAGTTTTAAAAGGTAAAAATTCTGAAGTAGCTAGAAATATATCAATGCATGTATCTGCATTAAACCCTGAATTTGATAAAGTAGAAAGTATTCCTCAAGAACGTTTAGAATCAGTTAAGGCAGGATTTACAAAACCAACAGGATTTGAAAGTAAACCAGAAAAAATTCAAGAAAAAATTGTTGAAGGTTGATTGGATAAACAACTTTCAGAATTTGTTTTAGAAAAACAACCTTATGTTATTGACGATTCATTAACAGTTGAAAAATATTTAAAAACAACTGATTCTAAATTGGTTAAAACCTATAGATTTGAAGTTGGTGAAGGTATTGAAAAAGTACAATCAGACTTTGCTTCTGAAGTTGCAAGCATGGTTAAATAATAAAAAAAGTAAAGTTTGTTCTTTACTTTTTTTATTAAACTGACATTTTGTTAATTATAGATATTATTAATTTCTCATAAGAATCTATAACATTTTCAATATCTTCTAAGTTATTTTTTATTAAAACTCTACTTTCTTTAGCGTCAGCAATTTCAAATGACATAGATATTCCGTAACCTGGATAATTAATTGTTGTGTCTAATCATTTTAATTCTTTTATGTTTTTAATCATATCTGTAAGTATTTTTAAAGAGTTTTGGAGCCCAATTTTAGATTGATTAATTATTTCGTTTAATTTTTCAATCCTATCTTTTTGTTCGGTTATAACTATTTCATTTTGCTTTATTTTTTGATTTAATTCTTCTATTTCTCTTTTTAAATTTTTCAACTCTTCTTTTTTAGAATTTAATTCTTCACTAATTTTTCTTTTTTGTTCTTCTAAATTTTGTATATTTAGATTATTTCTTAAATTATCTTCTGTTAATTGTTTTATTATATTCTCTTTACTTTCTAAATCGGAATTATAATTCTTAATTAAAATTTTATATCTTTCAATTTCTTTATCTTTTTGAGCAATAATTTCTACTAATTCATCATATTTTTTATTTTTTTCTTGTAATTCTAATTCTTTTTCGTTAATTAATTTCAATAAATTACTTATATCTTCTTTTGATTTTTCTAACTCTAATTTTAATTTATTATTCTCATTAATTACTAATGACAATTCATTATTTAAATTATTATTATCATCTATTAAAGAAACAATTTTTTCTTGTTTTTCTTGATTATTTTTAGTTAAATTTTTGATTTTAATATTTAATTCATTAATATTAGAGTTCAATTGTGCTATTTTTTCTTGTTTATTATTATTTTCTTCTTTTGTTTGCTCTAGTTCTAAATTCATTTCTTGAATTCTTTGGTTTAAAGAGTTAATTTCATTATTATTATCACTAATTATGTTTTTAAGATTTAATATTTCGCTTTTATTGTTTGCTATTTTTATATTAAAATCTTCTATTTTTATTTCTTTTGATTTAATAATTTCATTTTTAGAATTTAATTCACTATTTAAATTATTTATTACTCTTTTTTGATCTTTAAGTTTATTTTCAGTATTCTGACTTGACTTTTTTAATTCTTCAATTAATTTATTATATTCGTGATTTTGATTTTCAATTATTAAAATTTGATCATTTAATTTCTTTATTATTTTACTTTTATCTTTGCTGTCGGACGATAATAGTTTTATTGTTTCTAGAATTCTATTATATAAAACTATATTTTCTTTGTGTGCGTTCATTAGTAAGTTTGTATTTAATTCTAATTTACTTATTTTATTAGAAATTGTCTTTATAAATTTAATATTTTTATTAATCTCTAAAACAAGTTGTTCTATTTTATGTTCAATATTATTTATATTTTTATTTATTTTATTAATTTCCAATAAATTCTCTTCGTTTTGACTTTTTAAAAGTTTATTATTTTCTGCGAGAATAATGTTTTTGTTATTTCTATTCAAAATAATTTCTTTTGCATTTCTAGAAATAATTAACTCATTTTCTTCTATTTTAGAATTTAATAATTTTGCTTTATTTTTCTTTTCAATTAATTCTAAATTTAAATCAATAATTTGATTTTCTGAAACAATATTATTATTTATTATTTCGTTTACATTATCTTTTGCTAAATTATAGTTTTTATCAATTGTGTTTGTGATATCTAAAATAATTTGAATTACATCAATTAAGTTATTAACTATTTCATTATTTATAAAGATATATTTTTCTAAATTATTTTTATCTTTTCTATTATAAAAATCATTGGTAATTCTCTTTTTATCTTTGATTTTTTTAAGATTTTCTTGATATGTATGGATATTTGCTTCATTTACTATCTTTGGAATTATATATTCAAACAAATTAAGATTAAGTTCTAAATTTTGATTAAAAATTTTTATTGATGTATCGTTATATATATTCAGAATTGCTAGGTCGATTTCATTCATGTCTTTTATCTTTATTTTGATAGTATTAATTTCTTTTTCTAAACTAGAATAAAAACGTTTTACCATTTCTGTTTCTTGATTTAAAATGTTTATTAAAGATTCATTTGCTTTTGTTTTATCTTCGATTAAATATTTCTTATAACGTAAAATATCTAAATTTATATTATGTATTTTTTTATCTAACTCAAACTTGGACTCAATAGTATTTTTAAGAATAAACGAATTATAGTAATAATCATCTATATGCAATTTATAGTTATTTATTTCATTGTCAAAATAGTTATTTTCTATTTTATCTAAAAAAGAATTATTAAGTTCTTGGATTTGTCTATAAGTTTCTATGTATAGTTCTTTATTTGTAATTTCTATATCATTTAATTGGTTTATACTATGCATTAAGTCTAAATTAAAAATTTTGAGTAGTCCTTTTAATTCTTGATTAACTTCGTTAATTATGTTTTTATTTTCAATTTCATTTATATCTATGTAATTTATACTTATTTTATAAATATCATTGTTTAAATAAATTTTATTTTTTATTAGATTTTCTATATTTTTAAATGAATTTAATAATTTATTATTACTCAATTCTACTTTTAAAGTATTTTTTATTTTTTGGTTATTTTCTATCTCTTTTTCTTTGTTTTTCTTTAATTCTTCGTAGTTTATATTGTTCTCATTTTTTAGTGACTCAATTTTTGAATTTATCTTTTTAAAATCTATTGTTTTGTTTTCTAATTTTTTTATTTCAATATTGAATTTATCTTTTTGCAGCGTTGTTTTAAAGTCGCTATTCGAATTAAATTTTATTTGTTTCTTATTAGTTCAACTAATAGGTATTGTTGCTGTTATTAAACTTCCAACTACAATGCTACTTAAAATTAAATATTTATGTCTTTTCTTCATTTTCCTCCTGAATAATAATTTATTTTTTTGAAAAAATGAACAAAAAAAGTAAAAACAGTATTGATGTTTTTACTTTTAACAAAATATTAATTTCTTCTTGATTTACTAAAATCAAAATTTTCGATTATATTAATAGATTTATCAAAAACTTCATCTTCGCTCAATTTATTAGTATCTATTATTACATATGGTATTTTATATTTTGTGGTTAAATTAATAAATTCCTTTTTATAAATAGAATGTAATTCAAAAAAATATTCAAAATTTTTATTAAAATTATCTATTTCAACTTTTCTTCCTCTTTTTAAAATTCTATTTTCAACATTTTTAAAATTAATATCAAGAAAAATTGCAAGATCAGGATTATTATCTAAATTTATTAAATGCTCAGACATTTCTAAAAAAGCTTTTAGGTATCTAGATTCTTTTTTTGAAAGTGTGACGATTGCAAAAATTATATGCTCAATATTAAACCTATCTAAAAATATATGTGTATCCTTATGTGAATTTTTGTTTAAAAATTTTTTATTAGCAATATTAAATGAATTTTCTAAGGATTCAGTGATATATGCTTGAAAAGATAAATCAATATTTGGCTTTTGTGAATAAATTCATTCTAAATATTTGTTAAAAATTTCATCATTTTCACTAAATTCTTCCAATAAAACAGAGTTTTTATATTTTTTATTTAAAAGTTTTGATAAAGTGCTTTTTCCGCTACCTATCATTCCGCTTACAGATATAACCATTATTTCTTTCTTTCTAAAATTAATTTATTTTTATGTTTTTCGATTATTTCAATTGTTTTGTTAAAAACCTCTTCTTCATTTAAGTTTTTAGTATCTATTATCACGTAATTCAAATTATATTTTTTAGCTTGTTTTTCGAAAGTTTTCCTGTAAAGTGCAAAAAGACTTTTGAAGTATTCTATATTTTCAGAATAGTGATTTATCTCTACTTCTCTACCTCTTTTAAATAGTCTTTTTTCAAATGTCGAATAATCTAAATCTAAATAAATTGCTAGATCAGGGGTCTCCCTATTTTTTATTAAGTTATTAAACATAGCATCATACCCCTTTAAATAGTTATCGCCTTTTTTAGAGAGTATAACTGATGCAAATATGTAATGCTCTATGCTAAATCTATCTAAAAATATATGGTTTTTATCCATTGAATAATTTAATTCATAAAATTTATCTATTATCTCATTTAATTTTGTTGTATGATTTTCAATTACGTACGCTTGAAACCCCATTGTCAAATTTTCTCTTTTTGAATATAATCACTCTAAAAATTGATTAAAAACCTCATCGTTCTCTTCAAATTCTTCAAGTAATAGAGAATTTTTGTAAAATTTTGTTAATTTTTTTGTCAAAGTACTTTTACCACTACTTATCATTCCGCTAATTCCAATAACCATCAATACCTCCGGATATTTTTATTGAAATATTAGTATAACAAAAAAATAATATGAATTTTTGAAAAAATTTTTTTATTTCTTTTTATTTATTTAAATAGTTTTAAAATAATAGAACATTATAATTATTATTTAGGAGTAAATATGTTTTTAAAAAAACCTGAGGGAACTTTGGAAATTATCACCGGCCCAATGTTTTCTGGAAAAAGTGCAGAATTATTAAAAAGATTAAAAATTTTAGAAATTGCAGGAATAAAAACTTTAGTTTTTAAACCTCGTTTTGATAATAGATTCAGCGAAACTATGGTTGTTAGTAGAACCGGAGCAAAAACGGATGCTATTGTAATTGAAAAAGCAAAGGAGATACTAGATAATTGAGACTCTAGCGTTAAGTCTGTTGCTATTGATGAAATAAATTTTGTTGATGATGGAATTTATGAAGTAATAGATTTTTTAGTTTTAAATGGAGTTAGGGTAATAATAAGCGGTTTAGATATGGATTTTATGCGAAGACCGTTTGGTGTTACTCCACATCTATTAGCTATTGCCGATTATGTGACTAAATTAAAAGCTGTTTGTTTAGTATGTAAGTCTGATGCGGCATTTTCTTTCCGTAAAGAAATTAATAGCGAATTAAATTTGTTAGGAGACTCCGAATACGAACCTAGATGTAGAAAATGCCATATTATTGGTGAGAAACAAAAAAATGATACTTATTTTAAAAAGTAAAAAGTGCTATTTATCGATAAATATATAGCGCTTATATTTATTTTTATTTTTTCACTTATTTTAAGTTACAAAAAATGTATAATAATTACAAGATTATTTATTAAGAATAATCTCTTAAAAAATATCCCAATCAAGATTAAAAATATAATTAAAATTTATTAAAAGAGGAAAAAATATGAAACGTTTATTATGTTTATATAAGCCAAGCAATGATAAAAATTATCCGTGAGCTTTAAAACACCCAAAAGTTAAATCTGCTTTAGCGTTATTTAAAACACGTAAAGATGCTATGAATTGATTCTTAGAATTAGGATACGATTGTGCTACTTATTTTCAAACTGAAAAAAAAGTTTTTGGTGGTCTTTTTATTTCTGAAAAAAACGAAGATGGAATTTTTGAATTTGAAGTTAATACCGAAAGATACGATGGTAACGTTGATGAATTTGATATTCTTAGAGAATTTAATGTTGATCAAAAAACTGGTTTAAGAAATTATGAAGAAGCTGGAAAATACTTAAGAGAAATTGTTGATTTTAAAGTTTTACGTGATCATGAAACTTATTTCCCTGCTGATGACGATTTTGTTATTGAAAGAAAGAAAAACCCTAAAGATGTTCAAATTGAAAAATTACAAAAACAAATCGAGGAATTACAACTTTTATTACAAAGCAAAAACGTAGATTCACATGAAGTTTCTGTATTACTTGCAAAATTAAACGATACAAATTCAGACAAAGCTGCTTTACAAAGAGAAATTGAAATATTAAAAGCAAGAGCTGAATCTTATGATAATGTTGAAGTTAAAAAAGAAGTAGAAGTTAGAGAAGTAATTAAAGAAGTACCAGTTGAAGTCGTAAAAGAAGTTGAAGTAATTAAAGAAGTACCAGTTGAAGTCGTAAAAGAAGTTGAAGTAATTAAAGAAGTACCAGTTGAAGTCGTAAAAGAAGTTGAAGTAATTAAAGAAGTACCAGTTGAAGTCGTAAAAGAAATTTATACAAATGATAATGATTTAATTAAATATCACTATATTAGAGACCTTTCAAAAGAAGAACAATTAGAGTCATTAGCTGTTTTTGCTAACAAATTAGAAAAAATTTCAGATAAAGTAGTTGAAGAGAAAATAACTTCAATTCAAGATAGACAAGATATTAAAAACGAACTATCTTATTCGTTATCAGTTGCTAAAGAGTTGAAAGAATATTATAATGAAGATGTTAAAAAGACAAAATTATTAAAATTAATTATAGAGTCTTTAACAAAATCAACTAGTAGATTATCGACAAAAATATTTGCAAGAGAAGATGTTGCGCATGCACCTGAAAATTTTGTATATGTACAATTAGAAAATGGCGAAAATATTAGATTATCACAAGAAATTTCTTTTGTTATCTACAATAGAAAATATGTGGCTTTTGTCGAAGAAAAAGATTACTCATATGCTTTTGTTGCTCAAAGAGTTTCTAATAAAGATCATTTATTAGTATTTACTGATTATTCAAATAGTGTAAAACAAGAAACTATTGTAAAAACAAAAGAAATTTATGTAAATGAGAGTGATTCATTCTTATTCTGATCGGTATTATTAATTTCATTAGCATTTGGAGTTTTAATAACATTAGTTTTCATGCTTTGATTAGGATATGTACCTACATTAGCATAATTAAATATAATATAAAAAATAATAGGGAGCCTTTACCCTGTTATTTTTTATATTTTTTGTTTAGCTATTATGGGTTTTTAAAAGTGGAGAATTATACCAAATTTCCCAAAAAGCATTTTAAAAATTTGGTATAATAAATATTATGGCTATAAAAAGAGAAAAAATGTTAGAAATAGTAAATCATCTCAAAAATTTTGGTTTTGTTTTCCAAGGTAGTGAAATATACGGAGGATTGTCAAATACATGGGATTATGGACCGTTAGGTTCTTTATTAAAAGATAATATTGCGCGTGCTTGAAAGTTAGAATTTATTACTAAAGAGTCTAATAATCATTTGATTGATTCTAAAATTTTAATGAATCCAAATGTTTGAGTTACCAGCGGTCATGTTGGTAATTTTAGTGACCCACTTATTGAAAATAAAGTCAATCAAAAAAGATATCGTGCAGATAAATTGATTCAAGAAATTGATGAAAATATAATACCAGAAAAAATGTCTAACGACGAAATGAGAGATTTTTTAGTAAAAAATTTACCTGAATATGAGGGTTCAAAAACAGATTGGTCAGAAATAAGAAAATTTAATTTGATGTTTCAAACTCATCAGGGTGTAGTTGAAGGCGAAAAATATGTTGTTTATTTAAGACCGGAGACAGCTCAAGGTATTTTTGTTAACTTTAAAAATGTTTTGAGAACTTCAAGATCTAAATTACCTTTTGGTATTGGACAGATTGGTAAGAGTTTTAGAAATGAAGTTACACCTGGTAATTTTATTTTTAGGACTAGAGAGTTCGAACAAATGGAACTTGAATTTTTTACACATCCTGACGAAGCTAATAAATGATTTGATTATTATATAAATAAAGCATGAAATTTTGTTAAAAAAATAGGAATTAAAGAAGAAAGTATTAGATTAAGAAAGCATGATGAATCAGAACTTTCACATTATTCAACAGCAACAAGTGATATTGAATTTAAATTTCCTTTTGGATGAGGCGAATTATTAGGGGTTGCAAATAGAACTGATTTTGATTTAAAGTCTCATTCTGAAGTGACTGGTGAATCGTTAGATTATTTAGATCCGCAAACAAATAAAAAAATAACACCATATGTAATTGAACCAAGTATAGGATTAGATCGCTTAATGTTGGCTGTAATTTCAGATGCTTATAGTATCGAAACATTAGAAAATGATGAAAGAGTTGTATTAAAATTTCCTATAGAAATTTCGCCATTTAAATTGGCTATTTTGCCTTTGATGAAAAAAATTTCTCAACCTGCTATTGAGCTTTATAACAAATTGCTAGAAAAAGGAATTAGCGTAAGCTACGATGATGCTGGTTCTATTGGTAAAAGATATAGACGTCAAGATGCAATAGGTACATATTGATGTGCGACTATAGATTATCAAACATTAGAAGATAACACAATCACATTAAGAAATAGAGATACAATGGAACAAATTAGAATTTCTATCGATGATATTACTAAATATTTATAAAACTTAAAAAGGAGTTTAATTAAATGGCGACAATTCCAAACGAAATTGTTAATGAAATAATTTCGAACTCAAATATTGTAAATGTTGTGTCTAATTTCCTTGCTCTTAAACGAAAAGGGAATAATTATTCCGCACTTTGTCCTTTTCATTCTGATAGTAACCCGAGTTTTAGTGTTTCGCCGCAAAAAAATATTTATAAATGTTTTTCTTGTGGAGAAAGCGGAAATTCACTAACTTTTGTTATGAAAAAAACGGGTAAAAATTTCGTAGAAGCATTGGAATTTTTAGCAGAAATGATCGGATATACTTACGATTTTTCTAGTTATAAATTTAATCCTTTATCCACCTTTTCAAATGAAGAATTAAATTTATTTGAACTTTTGGATGCCGCAAACACTTTTTTAAAGACACAATTATTAAAATTTGAAAGTGCTCAAAAATTTTTAAATGAGAGACAAGTAAATAATTTTGATTTATTAAATACTTTTGATTTAGGTTATTCAAGAGAATCTGATTTATCTGATTATCTAACCAATAAATTACATTATTCCGAAAAAGAAATGATAGATGCTGGTCTTCTAAATAGCGATTTGTATAATTTTTTTAAAAACAGGATAACATTTGCTATACGTGATAATAACGGTAAAGTAGTTGGTTTTAGTGGTAGGACTTTAGATCCTAAAATCAAAAGTAAATACATCAATTCACCTGAAACTAAATTATTCAAAAAGTCTAAAATTTTATATAATTTTTATAATGCAAAAGAATTTATAAAAGCAAAAAAAGAAATTATTATTGTAGAAGGTTTTTTTGATGTAATTGCACTTTATAAATCTGGTGTTAAAAATGTTGTGGCATTAATGGGTACGTCACTTAGTGAAAATCATATATTTAATATTAAAAGTTATAAAATAAAGTTATTTTTGGACAATGATCAGGCAGGGATAAGTGCATCATTGAAATCAATACTATCATTGTATAAACACGGAGTCCATGATGTAGATGTTATTATAAATACTTATAATAAAGATCCGGATGAAATTTTTAAACAATATGGTAAAAATAAAATTTTAGAACTTTTAGAAAATACTAAAAATTCTTTAGATTTTATTTATGAGCATTTTATAAATAAAAATAGACTAATGGATAATAGAGATTTCAGTAGTTTACAAAATTTTGAAAATGATATTATAGAGTTTTTACAGTATTTACCAGAAAAATTTTCTGACTATATAATTAATAATTTTTATAAATCATATGATTATAAAATTGAAGTTAAGAAAAATGATCTTGAATACGAACTAAAAGATGATACTTATCTTGAAAATACAATTCCTTTAGACGAAAATTACTTGATACCTAATTATGTGCCTGCTGAATTTAACGAACAAAATCTAAGATCTTCAAATAATAATTTTATTAATAATAAATATATCGATAATAATTCAATAAATCTTTTAAGCAAAACAATTAATAATAATATACAGATTAAATTTTTGATATATATGTTAGAAAATAAGTATATCAATGATAAAATCGACCAATCAGATAATAGATTTTTCTTTTTGAAACATGAATCATATAAATATATATATACTAAGATACAACAAATGCACAAACAAAGTGATAACTCAGAAAATTTTTTAGATAGTCTAGAAGATGATTTCGAAGTAAGTAGTAATATAAAGAATATTATTAGGATAAAAAAAGAAGAAGTTTTAAATGATTTAAAAAATATTTTTTCACAATTAATATACTTAAAAAATAAAAACTCTAATATAGATCAAACTTCTATAAATTCCTTTTTTGAAGAATATTCAAAAAGAATTAAAAATGAATTAAATTCAAATGACGAAGAATGAGAAATTAGTTTAGATCCATTAATAAGAGCATTTACTAATGAATTCATATCAAAAAATAAAAATAATATGGCTAATATTGATATGTCTCAAATTGATTTAATAAGAGCTTACAAATCAAGAAACGTAAAAACAACCATAAATAAGAAAAAGCCAAAAGGAGAATAAAATGAATAATTATGATTTAGTAATTGACATTTTAAAACAAGAGTTAAAGAGAAAAAAGAAAACTTTTTTTACTCAAGAAGAAGTTTTTGATATCTTAGATAAAAGAAAACTAAGTATATCACAAGATGACGAGTATGACGGTATTACCGAATTTTTTGAAGTTCTTATGGAGCATAAAATCATTAGTAATAAAGTTGATCAAGGTGATGATGAACTAATTGATAATACATGATCAAAAGAATTAGAAAATAATACTAAAAAATTATCAAAAAATAAAGATAAAAAAACTTTAGAATTTAATGAAGATTCCGAAGAAAATGAGCTTGATTTTGATTCAGAAAACGATGAACTAGATCCTGATTTGTTTGAAGATGATGAAGAAATAGATTCTTCAGATGATGAAAAGACAGAGTACGATTATTCTAATGATGACAATGATGAAATAGATTCTGAAGAAGACGAAGATTCCGAAGAAGAACAAGAAGATGATGATTTATACTCATCATCGGATGATGAAGATTTTGATTTAGATTTGAATTTTGATCCTAACCAATCTATATTATTAGAAACAGAAAATAAAAAAACAAGTAACTTAGCAAATAAATTAACAGAAACAAATGATATTGTTAAATGATATATGCGTTGAATCGGTAAATATGGTAATCTTTTAACCGATGAAGAGGAAGCTGAAATTTGTCGTCAAATAGAAAAAGGCGGATTTAGAGGAAAAAGAGCTAGAGATAAATTAGTATTACGTAATTTACGTCTAGTTATCAATAATGCTAAAAAATACAAAAATAGAGGGCTTTCTTTTATAGATTTAATTTCAGAAGGAAATCAAGGTATAATGAAAGCTGTTCAAAAATTTGATGTTTCAAAAGGTTTTAAATTTTCAACCTACGCAACATGATGAATTAGACAAGCGATTACGCGCGCGGTAGCTGATCAAGCTAGAACTATTAGAGTTCCTGTTCATATGGTTGAGACAATTAACAAAGTTTCTAAAATAGAACGCGAACTTCAACATAATTTAGGCTACGAACCATCGGATAAAGAAATAGCTGATGAAATTAATAAAATCGCTGGAAATAATGATTTTACAGCTGATAAAGTAGCGTACATTAAAAAAATTAATATTGATCCAATTTCTCTTGATAAGCAAGTTGGTAAAGAAAACGATTCTTCATTTAGTGATTTTATTAAAGACGAAAACACAATTGGACCAGTTGATTTTTCAGCTCATGAAGAGTTATCTGATTTAATTTTAAAAATGATAGATGAAACATTAGAAGAGGATGAAAAAGAATTAATTTGTAAACGTTATGGTGTTGGCTATGATAAAGATGGTAATCGTTATAGGGTACATTCTTTAGAAGAATTGGCAGTTTCTAGAAACAATGTTTCTAAAGAAAGAATTAGACAAATTGAAAATAAAATATTAAGAAAACTAAGAAATAATCCTAAATTTGGTAAAAATTTAAAAGATTATCACGCATAATATGAAATTAAAAGAATTAATCAATGAACTTGAAAAAATGTACCCTTTATCAAATAAAGAGATATGGGATCCTTCTGGATATTCAGTTAAAACCCAACAACATAAAAAAATAACAGGTATTTTATTTGCAATAGATTTAACAAATGATGTTCTAAAATTTGCAATCGAAAAAAAATGTAACTTAATTTTAACCCATCATCCTTTTTTATTTGAAAAAGATAAAAAAACAGAATTTTTAAAAGCGCCTTATAAAAAGGAAATTGTTTCTAAGTTAAAAGAACATCAAATAACTTCTTATTCTATGCATACCAATTATGATTGTTCGTTATTAGGAACTTCATATCAAATAGTGAAATATATTGGTTTAGAAGAATATTTTGATTATACTTCTCCAAAGTATAGTGCTATAATAAATAAAAAAACTTCATTAAAAGAAATTGTTTTTTTATTACAACAAAAATTAGGTTTACATTCTTTTAGAACAAATCTAGATAAAGAAGATTATGATAAAGCATTTAATAATATTGCTTTTTTGAGCGGTAGCGGTTATATAGGTCAAATAATAGAAATGAAAGATAAAATTGATTTATTTGTAACAAGCGATCTCAAATGAAGTGATTGAATAACATACAAAAATACTAATGTTAATATATTAGAAATACCTCATTTAGATGAAGAAGTTTTTGCTTATCATTTACACGAAATTGTAAGAACTAAATTTAACAAGATAAATAATTTGCATATATACAAAATGAAATTACCTTATAATAATGTTCTAGAGGAGAAATAAATGAGCAAAATAACATCATATAATAATAATGTTCCGATATATTCTGAAGAAAAAACTTTAGAATATATCGAAGTTTTAAAAAAGTTTTTAAAAAATAAATTAAAAAGAGCCAATGCAACTGGTTTCATAGTTGGTATTAGCGGTGGAATTGATTCTGCATTAACTTATTCTTTAGCTAAATTAGTTGCTCCAAATACTACAATTGGTGTTGTTATGCCCATATCATCAATGAGCGATTATGACTTAAAACATATTAGTGAATTGGAAAAAACATTTGGTCAAGAATTTATTAAAGTTGATTTAAGTAGTGTTTTTGAAGAGCAATTAAAACAATTGAATATTTCTAATAAATTAGCTATAGCAAACATTAAACCTAGGTTAAGAATGACAACTTTATACGCTTTAGCTCAAGAAAATAATTCGTTAGTTTTAGGTACTGATAATGCTGATGAAGTTTATATTGGTTACTTCACAAAATATGGAGATGGTGGAGCAGACTTATTACCCATTTCTAGGTTAACTAAGGGCGAAGTTAATTTTATGGCTAAAATTCTAGGAGTTCCAGAAAGTATTTTAAGAAAGAAACCATCTGCAGGGCTTTGAGAAGGACAAAACGATGAAGATGAGTTAGGTTTTAGTTATTTAGAGCTTGATTACTATATAAATCATTTAAATGATAAGGATAAAATTAATTCATATATTAAAGATGAATCAATAGAAAGAATAAAACATAAGCATAAAATTTCTAAACATAAAAGAGATGGCGCTTATAAGCCAAATAAAATAAAATAAAAGGAGAAATAATATGGCAGGACATTCACATTCAGCAAATATAGCACATAGAAAAGGTGCGCAAGATGCGGCTAGAGGAAAAATTTTTCAAAAATTATCTAAGGAGATCTATGTAGCAGCAATGCTAGGACCAGATCCGGATACTAATCCTACACTTAAATTAGCTATTTCAAAAGCTAAATCAAAAAATATGCCAAAAGACAATATTGAAAGAGCTATTGCTAAAGCTAAAGGTTCAAAAGATTCGGAATCATTCATTGAATTGTTATTTAATGCGACAATTAGTGGCGGAGCTACATTTATGGTTTTAGCTTTAACAGATAACGTTAATAGAGCGAAATCTAATGTGCAATCATATTTTAACAAACAAAATGCAACACTTGGAAAAACAGGTCAAGTCCCTTACGCTTTTGATAAAAAGGGAATAATTGAAATATCTAAAACATTAGTTTCGGAAGATGATTTAATGATGGTGGCACTAGAAGCTGGAGCTGAAAATATTGAAACAAATGATGATACTTTTGTTATCTTAACAGAGCCAGATGGTTTTACTGAAGTTAAATCTAAATTAGAAGAAGATTTAAAGATTAGTGAATTTATCCAATGTGAAGTTACATACATTCCAAATATGTATGTTGAATACGATGACGAAAAGAAAGAAAAATTATTTGAATTCATTGATAAATTAAAAGATGACGATGATGTTCAAGAAGTTTATCATAATATTCAGGAGTAAATTTAATGAATTGAATTTACGAAATTTATAAAGGAATTAATAGCGGGATTCAAAATGATAGCGCTTCCAAAATAATATTAGTTTTAATTTTTTTACTAATATTACTTTCTATACCGACAATTTTATCGATAACTTTACCTTTTGCAAAGAAACTTTTAAATAGCAATATAAAAGTTTATTTATATGCTTTTTCAACAGGTTTTTTTATTATACTTGCGACTTTTGGTTTTTTACGAGAATCAATAGAGCAGTCTTCTTTATATGCTTTTAATAATAATTTTTCAACGAATAAAACGTATTTATATAATATATTTTTAGTTGGTGGTGGTTCGCTTTTGGGCCTTATAATTGCAATAGTAATTAAATTTGTTATCTCATACAAACTTAACCAAAAATTGATGAAATCCAAAAAATTAAGTGTTTTTATTCACGAACATAATCATTCCGACGGAGAGATACATCATCATTCCCACGAAGAATTTATGTCAAACAAAGACGATAGAATAAATTTGGTTGAAGATACAATTTTTGTTGAAAAAGTAGAAAAAAAGTTAAAAATAATTGCTTTACTACTCCTATTAACACATAGAATACCTGAAGGTTTACTAATCGGGTATAGCTTGTCTCAAAATATACTTTCGGGATATTATGCAGAAATGCAATTGTCGGATGGTGGAGTTACAACTTTAACTGCTGCGTATCTTTTTTCTTTAATATTACATTTAATACCCGAAGAGTTAATTTTTTATGTTAGATTACGTGAATCAGGGTTTTCTCCTCTTAAATCACTAATGATTTCGTTTTTAGGATTATCACTTTTCTTACCTTTTATGATCATTGGTGTTTTTGTTAATATAGGCAATGAAAAATACATAAATTCTTTAATTTATTCAACAATTGGTACTATATTTATTTTCACTTCTTTAGTTGAGTTTTTACCTGAATTCTATCATTGAATTCTTAATAAAAGAAAATATTTTTTTGTTATATTAATGATGTTTATTGGAATATTATTTGCAATTTTTGTTTTATCATTCCATTCACACAGTCATTAATTAAATAGGGCGACAAATAACGATTCGCCCTTTTTGTTATTTAAGTATAAATAAGAATGTAAATAATGTATAATTTAATTAAAGATTATTGTTTTTGAAAGGAATTGATGAATACTAAAAAAAAATACTTTGCATTTGCGTTTTTATCTATTCTTTTAGTTTTAATATTGATAATTTCCATCTCTATAATCTATGTTAAAAATGTAAATATACATACACATTGATTAATAATTGAATTGTCGGTTGTTGTTTGATTGATTTTAACATCATATTCTATAAATCAAACTATTTTGTATTTTGCTAAAAGTAGAGAAATAATTAAAAAATCATTTAATGGATTTGTAGAAGATATAATGGATTCTAATTCTATTGGTTTAATTATTTATGATGTTGATAAAAAAATTTTATATACGACAAAATACATAAGAACTAAATTTAAAAAAGATTTTATTGGCAGAAATATTTTTGATTTTTTTAAAGAAATAAACCCAAAATATAAGGATTTAAATTTTGATGCTAATAATTTTAATATTAGTAATGAGAACAATGATTATGAAGTTCAATTTTGACCTTTAAATAATGTTGTTGTGATAAGAGATATAACTGCAGAATCAATTTATAAGAATGAAATTTGAGAGCAAAAGCCCGTTATTGCAGAATTGGAAATTGATAATTATAGTTTATATCAATCAATTCTTTCTGAAGAACAATTATTTAAAATTAATTCTATAGTAATTAATATAATAAACGAATGTGTTAAAAAATATAATATTATTTATAGACAATATACTAATGGTAAATTTCTTATTTTTACAAATGAATTAACTCTAAAGGAATTGATTGAAAATAATTTTGATCCGTTTATGAATATACAAGAAGATATTTCGAGAGAAGAAATTAATATTAATAAGCTATCATTAAGTATTGGTGTTGCTCATGGTTGAAATTCTTTAAATGAAAAATTAGAACAAGCGAAAAAAGCTTTAGTTCAAGCTCAATCTCGTGGAGGGGATCAAGTTGCAATATTTTCAAATTTTATGCCACATAAATATTATGGTTCTAATAATGAAATACTTCCGGATAATAATAGAACAAAAATTAGAGAAGTTTCTAGTTATTTTTCAAAAAAACTAGAAGATACAAAAATAAAGAATGTTATCATTTATGGTCATAGGTTAGCAGATTTAGATGCTCTTGGCTCTGCTTATGCAATACATTTGATTGCTAAAAAATTTGGTAAAAAATCATATATATGTAGTGAAACGTACGACAGTACCGTAGAAAATTGGCTAGAATCAAACCCTTGATTTAATAAAAATCAAATATTAATAAATAGAAAACAAGCTTTAGAATATAGTTCTGTTGATGCATTAATTGTTTTAGTTGATAATTCTGACCCATTAAGAACAGACAATCCTAATTTACTTGTAAATACTAAACGTGAAAATATTTTTATTTTTGATCATCATAGAGTTGCAAAACAAGTTGATTATGCCTTAAAAACTAACATTTTTATTGATACAAGTTCTTCGAGTGCTTCTGAAATAGTAACCGAAATATTAATGTTTTTATCATATAAAAATATTTTAGACACAAATGGGGCTCAAATGTTATTAAATGGTATATATTTAGATACAAATAATTTCTCAAAATCAGCTACTCCAAGAGCATTTGAGGCCGCGGCTTGGTTAGGTTTAAAAGGAGCTAATCCAGTTATTAGTAGAGATTTATTAAAAATAGATGAAAAAACTGAAAAAGTAATTGAATCAATGCTATCAAATATAACTGAAATAAAAGAAGGTTTTTACTTAGCTTATTCTGATATTGAAGTAACTAATGATGTTATTTCTATAGCAGCAAACGAAGTTTTAAAAATTAAAGGTCGTGTCGCTTCTTTTGTTGTAGCAAAATTAAAAGGCACTAAAAAATACAAACTTAGTGCACGTGGGATAAATACAAATGTTCAAATAATTTGTGAAGCTGTTGGTGGTGGCGGTCATTTTAGTGTAGCAGCCGCAGAAAGTGATGAGCAATTAGAAGTATTTATTGATAATATTAAACAAGCAATTTCCCAAAATGGAAATAAGGAAGGATAAAAATGAAAATAATTTTAATTAAAGATTCAAAAGACGGAAAAGCTAACACAATTATTGATGTATCTCCAGGTTATGGTACTAATTATTTAGTTAGAAATAAAATTGGTGTTCCGTATAACGAGAAAAATTATGCTGAATTACAAAGAAAATTAAATAAATTAGTATCAGATGAACACCAAACAAGACAAGAAGCTCATGAGTTAAAAAATAAACTAGAAGATTTAGTTTTAAAATTTGAATTAAGCGCAAATATTGACGGAAATAAGAACTTAAATGTTCATGGTTCTATTTCTACTAAAGATGTCGAAAAAGAAATTTCAAAACTCGGTTTTAATGTTCCTAAACATGCTTTTCAAAAAATTCATTTAATTTCTGAAGGAAAACATGATGTCGAAGCTATCTTATATAAAGATATAGTTGCCAAAATTAGAATTGAAATAAAAATAAATGTACACAAATAATAAATTTAACAAAACTTTAAAATATTCTAATTTCGAAAAATTATCTTCAAAGTTTTTAACAAATACGCTTTTTCATGATTATAATATTGAGAGAAGTGTGTTGGCAGTCATGATATCAGTTGAAGATAAACAAACAATGGGTGTAGAGTATTTAAATTCTGATGTTTTCTTTTATGCGGATAATAGACAAGTTTTTGAATTTATAAAATTGAAAAGAGATTCTAACGAGGGTTCTATAGTATCTTATTCTTTTACTGATTTAAGTAATTTCTTAGCATCTAATGATGAATTAGCAAAAAGATTTCCCTTAGTAGATCAAGGACTACTTAACGATTTATCAACATTAATAGTTAATGAAAATAATTTTTTAAATTATATTCAAAAATTAATCGATTTACACAAGTTAAGACTATTGGAAGTTTTTTATAGTGACACTATAAATTCTATGAAAAATAAAACTGATGTTAAGTTCCAAGATTGTGTAGAAGACTTCGAAAAATTTGTCATTAATAATAAGGTCGACACCGTAGATAATAGTAGTTTTATTTCTCTTTCAGAAGCTACGAAAAATTATGAAGAGCAAATGCAAAAAATTATGGAAAGTGATGGTTCCTATAATGATGATAGAATTTTTACAGGATATCATGGAATCGATAAATTTACAAATGGTTTTAAAGGTGGTCAATTAATTGTTTTAGCTGCTCGTCCTGGTGTTGGGAAGACTGCTTTAGCATTAAACATTGTAAGTAATATTTTAAAAAATCCAAAGCGTAATTGTGCTTTCATATCTCTAGAAATGCCAGTAAATGAATTGGTGATAAGATATTATTCAGCAAATTCTAGAACACCAATGCGCAAAATATCAGACCCAAAGCAATTATCACCTCAAGAAATTGATGTATTAAAAGAATCTTTCAACAATAATGCTTTAGATAGACTATATTTTGATGATTCGCCTTCTAGCAAAATATCAGATATTATTTGAAAAATTAAATATTTATCAAAAGAATTACCAACTAAATTAGATTTTGTTGTTGTTGATTACTTACAACTTTTAAGCGGCGGAAATTTGTCTAACGGAAATAGACAAAATGAAGTTTCTATAATATCAAGAACACTAAAAACGCTTGCTTTAGAACTAGAAATACCAATTTTAGCACTTTCACAACTTTCAAGAACTGTCGAACAACGTGAAGATAAAAGACCACAACTACACGATTTAAGAGAATCTGGTTCAATTGAACAAGATGCAGATATCGTTATATTTTTAAATAGATCGAATAAATTTTTACAAGAAAAAACAAATACTGAAGATAGAAATAACCCTATAAAAATAGATTTAACCATCGCTAAAAATAGAAATGGACAACCCGGTATTTCTAATGTATATTTTGAAGGAAATATTGTGTTATTTCAAGAAATTCAAGAAGATAATTATTAAAAGGAGAAGCGGAATAATGGATTCTTATTATTGATGATTTAAAAGTAATATTAAAGTAGGTATTGCTCATGGATAGTTATTATTATTATTACATTTTTATACCAATACTGCTAGCTTTATTTTTTTTAAGTGGCGTATATAGTGGTTGCGAAACTGCTTATTCAACTTTAACAAAAGCTAAAATATATGAAATGGTTGAAAATAAAGAAAAATTTTCTAAAATAATAGAAAAACATAGTAATAGATACAATAGAATTTTAACAACAATATTGATTGCGAACAATATAGTCAATGTCTTATCTGCGACTATGACTGCATTATTATTAGGTAAGGTGTTTGAAAACTATACAAATGCTTCGTTTTTAACAACTATAATTTCAACCGCGTTAGTAACCCCTCTTTTAGTTATTTTTGGAGAAATTACTCCTAAATTATTAGCGAAGACAAATCCTAAAAAGTTTTTAAAAATGTGAAGTTGATGAATTGATGTTAATTATTGATTTTTTTGAGTTTTAACATGACCAATTAGCAAATTGTCTAAAAAAGTTTATGTTACGCATTCAGAAGAAGATTTAAAGAATATAATTAATATAGCTCAAAATGAGGGTGTATTACAAACGGGAGAAAGTTTATTAGCTCAAAATGCACTTGATTTAGATTCTACAAAAGTATCTTCGCACTACATTAGAATGAAAGATGTAACATATTTAAATTATAAAACTAGTATAGCGGATGCTCTCAAGGTTTTTGCAGAAACAAATTATTCAAGAATACCTATTGAAAAAGATAAAAAAATGATAGGAATAGTACTATTAAAAGATATTTTTTTACTTAAAAAAGGTCAATTATTAAAATACGTTAAACAAGTTCCGCAAATTTCATCAAATTCGATATTATCAAGTGCTTTAGAAAAAATGAGAAGCGCGCAAGCACAGATGGCTTTTGTGGTTGAAAATAATAGTAGCACAGATGTTTTAGGAATTATAACCATCGAAGATATTGTTGAAGAAATTGTCGGAGAAATATATGACGAATATGATGATGATGAACAAATTTATGAAATTTCATTAGAAAAATCTAGAGTACAAAGTGATGTGATAATGTGAGATTTATTCAAACAACTTGAAATAGATTCTTCATTACTAGAAGATAGTGAACACGATTTAACTTTAAGAGATTTTATACTATTAAAAACTTCTAAAACGAGACTTTACAAAAATGCTAGATATGTTTTAAATGATAAAGTAGCATTTAAAATCATCGAAATTAGCAAAGAAAAGAAAAAAATATCGACTGTTGAAGTAACAAAATTATAAAAAATAGACATTTTAACATAAGTTAAAAGTCTATTTTTTTTTATTTATTTTTTACCTAGCATGCTAAACATATTCTTTTTATAAACTTCGACACCAGGTTGATTAAATGGATTTACCCCAAGCAAGTATGCGCTCATTGTTAATGATCTTTCAAAGAAGATGAAAAGAGCACCTAAAGTAGATTCGTCAAATTTATTAAATAACATATGAATAACTGGTATTTTACCAACTTCATAATGAGCTTGTGAAGTAGCTTCAAAAGCTGTATTGTTAATAGAATGCAAGTTGTTTTTATCTAAATATCCTAGCTTATCATAATCTACTTCGTCTGTAGTGAATTCTATATTATCTTGTGGATTTTTAAGTGTTAAAACTGTTTCAAATAATATTTTATTACCATCTTGAATCATTTGACCTAAAGAGTGTAGGTCTGTGGAGAAAATAGAACTTGTAGGTCATATTCCTTTTCCATCTTTACCTTCTGACTCTCCGTATAATTGTTTTCATCATTCCATAAAATATTGCATTTTTGGTTCGTATGAAACCATCATTTCAATAGTAAAGTTATTTTTTGTATGTAATAAAAATCTAGCGACGGCATATTGATAAGCTTCATTTTCACTAATTTTATGCGAACTTAACTCTTTGTTTGTTTCGTTTGCTCCATCTAATATTTTTTTAGCATCAATTCCAGCACATAAAAATGGGAATAAACCGACAGCAGTTAAAACTGAAAATCTACCACCGATATCATCGGGTACTATAAATTTTGTGTATCCTTTTTCACTTGCTAATTCGAATAAAACACCTTTTGATTTATCCGTTGTTGCAACAATTAAATCTTTAGAATTTTCTCCTTCTTTTTCTTCTAAAATTTTTCTAAATTCCCTAAAAGCTATTGAAGGTTCAAGTGTTGTTCCTGATTTGGAAATAACATTAATTGCAAATTTTTTATTTTTTACATAATTCAATTTTGCTACTAATGTTTCAGCTGAAATGTCATTTCCAGCAAATAATAATTCCATTTTTGGTTTTTTCATTGAGTAAGGACCATAAATAAAATCATAACCAGATTTTGCACCTAAATAAGAACCACCAATACCGATTACAACAACAACTTCAACTCCATTTTTGTGTCATTCGTTAGCTTTTTGTTCCATTTTTGAAAATTCTTCTTTATTATAATTTTCGGGTAGATCATATCATCCAAGTCAATCTTTTTCAGCAACGTTTTTATTTAAAACATCATTATGAATTTTAGTGACATTATCTTGTAGTGAATCAATCATTTTTTTATCTAAATGTTGAGATGTTTTTTCTAAATTGATTTTTAAATATTTCATTAATTCTCCTTTAATAATTTAAATTATTAAAATTATATTATAATTTCACAAAAAATAATATTGTTTTTTAATCGTTCTTGATATTGTAAGTTATCTTACCAGAAGAATATGTGTAATTTTTTTGTTCGTTTTCAACGTCTTCTAATTTATACTCATATTCTTCTATTTCTGGAAATTTTTTTCTAAATAAAAACATTATAAAATCATATACCATAATCATTGCTCGAACATCGTTTTCACAATATCTTTTCAATTCCGGAACTACATTTTGTTCCCATACATTATCACTTATTCCGTTAACATGTCTTAAAATAGCGACTTCCATTGCCATAGTTCCTTTTTGGATTACTAGTTCAGAATAAGGTGTTATTTTAGATCTAAGGTCAAAATTCATTTTATTAATATATTTTTCAATTCCTTTTATTGAATAAAAGTAATTTAAAAATTTTATATGTATTCTTGTTTTTTCTAAAATCTTATTATTTTTCTCAAGATTAACGTTTTTATCATCACTAATTTCAATGTCATTTCCGTTTTCTAAGAATGTAAAATAATCCTTAATTTCATAACTATTTAATTTTGAATGTCCAAAGCAATCTAGTAAGTCAATTGTATTGTTATTTATTTTATTTATCTTGTTATCAAATTCGCTTTTTTCTTTGTAGATTTTATTAAATTCATTGATAAAATCAACATCATTATCCTTGAAAGCTTTTTCAACAAGTTTTTTAATCTCTCTATTTCTAGTGTTTTCATAACTTTTATTATAAACTACGTAATAATCATAATCATCGCTATGTATTTGATCTATCATTTTTACTAAATCGATAAGTTTTAAATTTTTGGTATCGCAAACAATATTCTTTTTATCTATCTCATTACCGTTTTTTGTTATTATTATGGATACTTGATTAACAATTTGATTGTAAGGTCCTATGTTATTTAAAGGTGGATAAAGTTCTGCAAAACCTTCATAATCATATCAACAAATTTTGGCATCTTTTTTATGTAATTTTTTAATTTTATTTAATGCTGCTATTGTAAAAAAGTTATCAGTTTCATTGAATTTTTTATTCTCATCTATTATGCTTTTGATATTATTTTTCGAAATATTTTTATAGTATTTGAAAGAAATTCTTTCAAATTTATCTTTTGTTAAGAATTTGAATATTGCATATTTTTCTTCTTTATCTATTCCTAACATATCATCAAAATAAATATTATTAATCTCATGGTTAAATGTATTTAAATTACCGTTAAGTCAATTTTCTACTAAGTTTTTCTTATCATTTTTATTATTAAATTGTAAAAAATGTACTATTGCATCTAGATTAATATTTTTAAAATCAAAATAGGATTTAGTAATTATTTTTTCATAAAAATCATAGTTAAAAATTGTGAACGCATAATCAGAATCATTATTTGATTTTTTTTCATTTTTAAACGGTATAACAATTTGTCCTTCTCTGTAACTAGTTATATCTTTCTTTGAATAATTAAAAAGAAGTAAATCATTAAAATTCAAAGAAATATTATTTTCTGGAAATATCATATTTTTAGATGCTTTTAAAAAACTATACACTGAATTATTTTTATCATATTTGTTATTTATGAACAGTAAGTTATCACCAGATTTTGTTATAGCCTCCGAAAATTCTTTCAACATATCTGTAAGGTTTTTTCCTGTTGGCTTAGATATTGATTTATTAGGTGACGCAGCAAAAGATTCGTAAAATTCAATTTTATTTTTTGTAATTTTTCCATTTAATTTTGTGTATGGGTTTATTAAAATGGTGGACATATCTCTTATGATAAGATTATTTTTGATAAATAAATTATTTGCAAAAAAGAACTTATAATATAGTTCATATTTAGCTTTAGTATAACTTAAAAGAACTAATTTATCGTTTTTCTTATCAAAAATTAAAAAAGGTAAATTGAATAAGAAATTATTTTCTCCTTCTATTAATGAATATCCAATAGTTCCGTTAATTATAACGTCAATTTCGGGATCTGCAATAGCATTTAATGTTTCATTTATTTTCACTTCAATACTATTTTTTGTACTTATGTACTTAGGTTTTTTTAAATTATATTTTTTTAAATAATAATTAATTGCATCGTTATTATATCTATCATAATTATCTTTAAATACTTTTATATAATCATTTTGATTTACAAAATTACCTTTTGACACAGCTCCAAAATCATGAAATACACTGTCTTCGTATTCAAACTTTGAGTAGTCAAATAAATTTTCGTTCTCATCAGTTTCTTCCCCAAATTCAATAAAATTATCTATTGAATTTGATTCGTCAAAAATATTATTTATATAATTGACCAAATCCTTTCTTTCTCAAATTAGGGCCGGATTTAACCCAAATGTTTTTTTAAAAATGTTTCAAGATATATTTATAATTTTCATTATTTATTCTCCTTATTAAAAACTAATATAAATTATTATAAGTTTTATTTATATTTTAAAAAAATAAAAAATTATTTTTTGGTTTGTTATAATATTTTTGTAAAGAATTGTAATAAAAGAAAAAGAGGTTTAAATGAAAAATACAAAAATATTTTTAAAAGTTTTTAGTTCTATTGTTGGATTTTCAACTTTTGCTACTGTCATTTCTTGTTCAAATAAACAAGATATGTCTAATGGAGAACCAACCAAAAATAAAGTATCTAAAGACCAAACTAACGATAATCCAAATGCAAACATTAATGAAATAGACTTTGAAGTTAAAAAAATATTTAATCAAAATTTTGAAAAAGAATATTCAAGTTCACAAGTACAAAATTTAATTAATGCTATTAATTCTAATTCTGTTTTGTTTTATGACTATAAAGCTAAAGCGCTATTATCTGCTCCTGAAGGTACAGAAAGACCTAATTGAAAGGAAAATAGTTACGCGAATGTTTTCGATGCTAGCGAATTAACAATTGGTGGTAAATATAATCTATCTAATGCTATAAATCCTACTTTTGAAAGTAGAGGAGTAAAGAAAAGTGCACCAAAAATAGAATATGTCAAAAGTGATAATAAGATTACAATAGCATTCAAATACACTAAGCATAACGGTGGTTCTAAAGATGTAACTGTATCGGATAATCAATATAAATTAATTATAAATTTATAAATTTAAACACCTAGTTAAATAGGTGTTTTTTATTTCTCAAAATGTACAGTATATATTGTTGTTTAGCTTTTAATTTATGTCAAAATAATGTATAATTTAATAAAATATATTTTATTAAAAGGAGTACTATGGCCGACGATAAAAAAATAAATGAATTTTTAAATGAAGAATCAAACGAAAAAATAAAAAATACCGATTTAGAGTTTGATTATGAAGAAGAAAATAGGCTTGTTTTTAAAAAGAAGGAAACTATAGTTGTCGATGAAGAGGAAGAAGAAATACCTCAAAATAAAGAAGAATATACTGTTAGTTCACAAATAATTGAAAAAGAAACAGACGGTGTATTTCCTGTTGTTATTGACAATGAAATGAAACAATCGTTTTTAGAATATTCTATGAGTGTTATAGTTTTTAGAGCATTACCGGATGTTCGAGATGGATTAAAACCCGTTCACCGTAGAATACTTTATGATATGGCAGAGTTAGGTATTACACCTGGTTCACAACATAGAAAAAGCGCCCGTATTGTTGGTGACGTTCTAGGTAAGTATCACCCTCACGGAGATAGTTCGGTTTATGAAGCAATGGTTCGTATGGCTCAAGATTTCTCAATGAGATATCCTTTGGTTGACGGTCACGGTAACTTTGGTTCTATTGATGGCGATGAAGCGGCTGCTATGCGTTATACAGAAGCAAGAATGTCTAAATTATCCGCCGAAATGTTGGATGGAATTAAGAAACAAACTATTGATTTTGTAGATAACTATGACGGTAGCGAAAAAGAGCCGAGTGTTCTTCCGTCTCGTTTTCCTAATATTCTTGTTTCAGGAGCCTCAGGAATTGCTGTTGGTATGGCTACAGAAATACCGCCTCATAATTTAGGAGAAGCAATTGACGCAACTATTGCATTAGCTAAAAATCCAGAATTAAATGTTCGTGATTTGATGCAATATGTAAAAGGTCCAGATTTTCCGACCGGAGCTATAATTCTTGGTACTAAAGGTATTATTGATGCATACGAAACAGGTAAAGGAAGTATTACAGTTAGATCTAAAACAAAAATTATCGAAAAATCTAATGGTAGAAATCAAATTATTGTTACAGAAATACCTTATGCAATTAAAAAAACAACTTTAATTCAAAAAATAGTAGATTATCATAAGACAAGAGAAATTGAAGGGATTTCAGATCTTAGAGATGAATCTAATAGAGAAGGTATAAGAATTGTTATAGATGTTAAAAAAGGTTACAACCCACATGTTTTATTAAATAAACTTTATCAAAAAACATATTTACAAACTACATATAGTGCAAACATGGTAGCTTTAGTTAACGGAGAACCTAAAGTTTTAAATTTAAAACAAATTTTATCTGAATATATTGCACATCAAAAAAATATAGTTTCTCGTAGATTGAAATTTGACCTTAATAAAGCCGAAGAGAGAGCACATATATTAGAAGGTTTAAAAATTGCAATTTCAAACATTGATGAAGTAATTAAAATTATTAAAACTTCTAAAACTGAGTCTATTGCTCAACAAAGACTTTCTGAAAGGTATGAGTTAACAGATAGACAAACTAAAGCAATATTGAGTATGAGTCTTGGTCGTTTAACAGGGTTGAGCATTGAAAATATGGAAGCAGAATTAGCTTCATTATTAAAAGAAATTCAATATTATTTAGAAATTTTAAGCGATGAACAAAAATTAATTGAATTAATAATTTCCGAATTAGAAGCAATTAAAAATAAATTCAACGATGAAAGACGTACTTTTATAGATGTTGCCGGAATTGGTAAGATAAGTGATGAGGATTTAATACCTGTTAAAGATATAGTTATAACAGCTTCAATAAACGGTTATGTAAAAAGAATTAATCTTGAAGAATATAATACTCAAAGACGTGGTGGTGTAGGTTCTATTAGTATGAAAACCTACGAAGATGACGATATTTCATTAATATTAAATAGTACAACACATAGTGATTTATTATTATTTTCAAATTTTGGTAAGGCTTATAGTTTAAGAGGTTATCAAATTCCAGAAGGTTCTAAACAAAGTAAGGGGATACCTTTTATTAATCTTATTGAAAGTTTAAATGTTAAAGATGGTGAAAAAATTATTTCTATAATTAGTGTTGATGAATTTCAAAGTGATAATTATTTAGCGACAATAACAAAAAATGGTATTTTTAAAAAATCGGATTTATCATTATTCAAAAACGTTCGTAAGAATGGTTTGAGAGCATTTAGTTTAGCTGAAGGAGATGAGTTAGTACGTGCATTTATAATTTCAGATAATGATAACATTCTTGTGGCAAATAATTATAAAAATATTGCTATTTTTAAAGCTAACGATATTCGTCCAATGGGTCGTACAGCTCGTGGTGTAAGAGGTATAAAACTAGAACAAGGTCAAAGTGTTATAGGAGCTTCAACAAATAGAGATGGTTCGTTAATACTTTCATTAGGAAGTAAAGGTTTTGGAAAACTTACAAACGAGCAAGAATATCGTTTATCAAAACGTGGTGCTAAAGGTGTGACAGGAATAAATCCTGAAAAAGCAGGAAAATTAGTTTTTGCGCGTTTTGTCGAAACTTCCGATGAGTTGCTGGTTATAACAACAAGCGGAATAACAATACGTACAAAGATTAGTGAAATTAGTCAAACATCTAGAGCTACAAAAGGGGTTAAAATAATTAGCTTAAGAGATAAAGACGAAATCACCGCAGTAGAAATAATTAAAGGCGAAAAAGAAAATTAATATAAGGCTATGTATGAAAAAAACAAATTTGAAAGACGCTTTTAAAAATATTGTTAAAGATAAAAAAGTAGGTAGATTACGCAAAAGTTATATAGAAGCAACAAATTATTTTAAGAAAGGTAATTTCTTAATATTAGCAGTAGGTTTTATTTCTGGTTTAATTTTTAAAGATCTTGTTTCATCCTTAGCTAATGATATAATCTTAGGAGCAATAAGCAGCATTTATAATTTTAAAAATGCGGATATCAATAGTTTAGCTTGACATGGAATTAAATATGGAAAATTCATCGGCATTTTAATTAATTTTATTTTAATTACTTTTGTTTTATTTATTATATTAATAGTCGTTTTCTTTATTAAGTCTTTTATAACAGATTTTAGAAAAAAAAGCAATCCGCCTATTGAAGAGACTGTCGAAAAACAAATTAGTATAGAGGAACAAATTTTAGAACAACTTAAACTTATAAATGATAAATTAAATAATTCTACCCAAAATATTGAATAAAAAACAAAATCAAAATGTTGATTTTGTTTTTTATTCAATACCATTTTTATTTTTAAAATTCATTTTAATTGGCGATCCAGTAAAATCAAAACTTGCTCTAAGTTGATTTTCTAAGAATCTTTGATAAGAAAAATGTAAGAATTTTTTATTATTTACAAAAAAAGTGAAGGTAGGAATTTTAGCTTTTTCTTGTCTTACATAATAAATATTTAATCTACCTCCATTAAAAGATTGAGGAGGTTGTATAAGTTGAGTTTCTAATAATAAATTTGAAAGTAATGATGGTTTAATATCTCTTTCTAAATTGGTGCGCACTAAATTAAGAGTATCTACTAATTTATTTATTCTTTGGTTAAATTTTGCGGATATAAATACAAACGGAACTCAAGGAACAAAGTGGAATTTATTTCTCATTTTTTTCTCGAATTCAGCCATAGTATTCGTTTCTTTTGATACTAAATCTCACTTATTTATCACTATTATTATAGGTTTTTCATTTTCTAGTGCGTAGCCAATAATTCTTGAGTCAAAATGTGAAATTTCTTCATTTGTAGCATCGATCACTATCAAAGATAAATCAGATTCTGATAACGAATTCATAGCACGCATTAACGCATAATGATCTACACTTTCAACTAATTTAGATTTTTTTGTGATTCCCGCTGTATCAATAACTTTATATAATTTGTCGTCGATAAAAATTTCTGATTTCACACTATCTCTAGTTGTTCCGGCTATTTCAGAAACTATAGATCTATTTTCTTTTGTTAAATTATTTAATAACGAACTTTTTCCTGCGTTTGGTCTACCAATTATAGAGAGGCTAAATGCATTTTCTTCTTGAGAATCTGAAAAGTCTAAATATTCTATTGCTTTATCTAAAACGTCACCAACACCTTCTCCATGAAGCGCAGATATCGGGAATATATGATCACAACCCAGTCTATATCAGCCATAATCAAAATCCTGCATACTTTCTAATTTATTAGCAACAGCAATTATTGGCTTATTACTTTTTCTTAATATATTCATTATAAACATATCATCATTAGTTATTTCGCTTTTTCCATCAAATAAAAAGAGAATAACATCTGCTTCTTGAATGGCAATTTTTGCTTGTATTTGAATTTGTTCTTGAAATGGTCTATTTTCTATTTCAATACCACCAGTATCAATTAATTTTAATTCATGTCCCGATCAATTTATTTTTTCGTATAATCTATCTCTTGTGACTCCTGGTTTATCGTATACTATTGAAACTTTTTTACCGATAAAACGATTGAAGAGAGTACTTTTACCAACGTTTGGTTTTCCTATTATTGCAATAGTGTTTTTCATATTACTCCTTAATTATTTTGATTTTTCCAAAGCAAGATTAATTATTTTTTCTACAACTTCATCTATAGTTAAAGCGGTGCAATCTATATATTCGCTATCTTCTGTTTTGTGTAAAGGATCAACAGCTCTATTCATATCTTGTTCATCTCTTTTTTGAACTTCGTACAATATTTCTGCAAAACCGGTGTTATAACCTAAAACCTCATTTTGTATCATTCTTCTTCTTGCACGTTCTTCCGCTTGAGCTCATAAAAAGATTTTAACTTCAGCGTGTGGCATTATTTTAAATGTAGTATCTCTTCCGTCGATAACAAAACCTTTTCTTTTTTTGGTCATATGTCTAATATAATCAACAACAAATTCTCTCACTTCGGGTATTTTAGCCACATTTGGTGTAATTTGAGAAATATAATCAGCTCTTATTTGGTGAGTTACATCAACACCTTTCAAAAGAATACGATCATCATCTAAAAGTTGAATCATACCTTGTTCAAGAGTTTTTATTACATTTTCTTTATCTCTAGTATCAACGCCCATGTCAATTACATTTTTAGCAATTGCTCTATAAAGACTACCGCTATTAATAAAAGTATAATTTAATTTATTGGCAATCATTTTAGAGACAGTAGATTTGCCCACTCCACTTGGTCCATCAATTGCAATATTAACCTTTCGCATAAAGTTCTCTCTTTCTATTTTTTAGATATTTTATTTATTATTTCTATAATTTCAGGGTTTATTTTTAAATTTTCATCAAAATCATAACCATTCATTAAATTACTATAATTTTTAGACAATTCTAATTTTAATTTAAAGGATTCGTCAATTAAGAATGTTAGTTCTTTTGAATAATTGAATTCTGAAAAATTTAAATTTTTCATTGATTTAGAAAATTCAATATCATAATCTAAAATAGGTTTAAAATTTCCATCGATATTTTTCTTAAATCATTTCATTTCTTTATTAAGCTCTTTATTTTCTTTATTTGATAAAATCATTAGAATAATTTCATCTCTACTCTTACTATAGTTTTGATTCATGTAAACTCCAAAACATTAATTAAAAAACACCAACTAATTTTAAAATAGGTAGTTAAGTGTTTTCTTTTTTTACTTGTTTTACCCTCTAAAGTGCCTTATATTTTTATAGTATATTTATGTTTTATATTTTATATTATCCCTAAATATTAATTTATTATATCATATTTAATAACTGTATTTATAAAAGTTAGTTTCATTTTAATATATTTTTCCTTTTTTGGTTTTTTATAATTAAAAACATATTTATTATTTGTGTGAAATAAAAAGATATTTTTTGTAACTTCCTTAATTTTAGGAGTATTAATGTTTTTTGTAGGAATTCATTTTTATATTAATAAAGTTGAAAATAAAGAAAATTATGTTAAAAAGTATGACAATAAGATTTATACCTATATTTTATCTGGTGCTCTAAAACATACAGGTATTCATAGGTCAAATCGACTACTAACTTATAAAGAATTATTTGTTATAAATAAGGTACTGCCAAATTCATCGTTGAAAGATTTTGAATTAAGTGAAATCGCTCCTAGAAACGAAGAAATTTATGTCCCTTTCGAGAATTACAAATTAAAATGATCGGAATTAGAAAATATTGAACAATTATTAAAGATTAATATTCAAAAAAGATATGCTAAATTGATAATAAACCATAAAAAGAAGTATAAGAAGACTTCATGAGCACAAATTTCAAATATTTTCGGAATTGGCCCAAGAATAATTTTGAAGTTAAAGAATTTTTTAATTCTAGATTAAAATATTTAAATGGTTTTTTATTATTATCTAGCATATTTATATTTATTTTTACATTAAATTATTCTTATTTAATTTTAATTATTCTAACATCTTTTTCTTTGATATTCATTGATAAGAAATCTAAAAAAATAATAATATTATTATCGATTATACTTAGCTGTATTTGTTTAGTTAAAAGACTTTTAATTTATGACTCAATTCAATTTTCTAATTATGTTTATGTAAGTAAAATAAGAGATAATTTTATTTACGTAAAAACTTATTTCAATGTTGAATATATGTTTAAGAATAAAAGTAAAATAGAATATAAAATTTTTGAAAACTTACATATAGTAGGTTTAATAACTAATTTTTGTGATACAAAAATTATTGAACCTAAAGTTTTATCAAAAGTAACACAACTAGATTTAAGATATTACTTTTTCTCTTTTTATAATAATTTTTCTAATTATAAAGAGTTAGTTACACCTATTGTTTTCGGACATTATTTCAGTTTTAAAAATGAATTAATTAAATTGACTAGTGAAATTGGTCTAATTCATTTAATAATTATTAGTGGTTTTCATTTTATTATCTTAAAAAAGATATTGAATAGATTTATAAAAAATAAGATATTAATTTTAATTTTTATGACAATATATTGAAGTCTTTGCTCGAATTCTGTTTCTATAAATAGAGCTTTCTTGATGGCTTTATTTTCGGAAATTAAGAATTATAAAAACAACAAAAATAACTATATAATGTGTGTTGTAGTCATTTGTTTATCTTTTAAAAGTAATAATAAATTAGAATTAGGTTTTTGATTGTCTTTTATAATAAGTTTTTTATTGATCAACACAAGTATTAAAAAAACATTTTTAAACAAAATTTTAATATATTTTTTGATATGACTAATTTCAACGTTAATTTTACTAACTAATGGTAAAAAAATTAATATTTTAGGAATATTTTTAATTTTGTTTCTTACACCATTTTTTGAATTATTTTTTGTATTATTATTAATTGCTTTTTGTGTTCCAATAATATCTATTAATTTATCAAATTTCATGTTTTTTTCGATTAGATCCGTTTCAAATATTAAAATTATTTTAGATTTAGATCTGAATACTTGTAAAAATTTGATTTTTATTTTAATTTATATGATTATATGATTTACAACAAGAGAAAAATATATATAATTAAAATATGATATTTATATATGGTAACGAAGAATATTTTATAAATAATAAAATAGATGAATTAAAAGACAATTTTTTAGACGAGAATATAATTTATTTTAAAGATAATTATACAATTAGTGAGTTAACAGAATCCGTTTCTAGTTTTGGTTTATTTTCAACACAAAAACTTATATTGGTTGAAAATTTTGAAATAATTGATTCTAAAAAAATAACAAAAGTACAAAATGAGTTATCCGAAGTTTTAATAAGTGCTCTAAAAAATAATAGATTACATAAAGTTGTATTTATACATAGAAAAAATTCATTTGAGAGAAATAATTTTGTCAAATTTTTGATTGAAACCGCAAAGGTTTTTAATTTTGAAAAGCTAGATTCTAAATCTATCGTCAATTTTATTGTTTCTTATATAACTTCAAAAGGAGGAAAAATAAGTTTTTTTGATGCTACTTCCTTATCTAATAAACTACCTAATAATTTATCAATAATAATAAACGAAATTGATAAAATGCTAAAGTTTAATAGTCAAATTAATTATTCCTTAATAAATAACAACATTCAAAATTATGTTTTAGAAGATTCTTTTGCTTTTATGAATGCCATCGAAACTAATAATTTAAATAATATTTACCAAAAATATAAAGAAAGATTTAACGAAGGTGATGATATACATCTTTTAATCGCGCAGTTAAGAAATATTTTTTCATTATCATATAAACTTCATATACTTAATAATAAGCTAAAGATGAATTATTTTGATATATCTTCTAAGTTAAAAATTCCAGAATGAAGAGTAAAAAAAGTTTTAAAATTGGTTAATATTTTTGGAATTAAAAAAATTAAAAATATTTTAATTAATTTAGGTATTGTTGATTTGCAATCTAAAAGTTTAGGGGTAGAAAACTATGAAATATTTGAAACATTCTTGATTACAAACTTCACAAAATAAATATACAATTAATTACTTGTTTTTACAAAAAGAAATACTTGTTGATAGTAATAAAAAAAATTCTATAGAGTATTATAAAAAAATAATAAAAAAAGTTGCCTTATTAAGTGAAAAAGGGATAAAAACAATTATTGTATTACCTGATATTTATCTTAGTTTTTTTAGAAATTTATATAGGGTTTCTGAGCAAACTATAGATGAATACTCATCAAAAAATCTAAAATATAAACTAGAGAATTTAAAAATTTTTTGTAAAAATATTATATCTCTAGATAATGTTTCAATTTATTATAAATTAACTTTTGACAATATAATTTCTATATCTAAAATAATTAATAAGCGAAAGAAAGAGGAAGTTGATAATAATGTAAATACAGAATATATTTCTTTTAGTAAAACAAGTATTATGGATTATAATGATCTTATATATACTCAAGAGATAGATTTATCAGAAAAAAATGAAAATAAAGAACGTCTAAGTTTATTCGATAATTTAAACGATATTTACAACGAATTTATTTATCTTTTTTATGTAAGCGGTTTAGTTTTTGAAAATGTTTTTTATTCTTTTGATAAAAAAATAAAACAAGATATTTTGGATCTAAAGAAAATTTTATATGACAATTTATTACTTTTTAAAAAGAAAAATAATACAAAAATTTTACTATACAATAATAAAGAAACTCTCAAAACTAATCTAATCGATAATAACGTTTTTGATGATATTTTTTTAGAACAAACAATTAATGATGATTTTTTAAAAAGTTTTTACGATATGGATAGATTAATCAAATTAAAATATATACCTGTATATAACTTTAATTTATTTTTAGAATCAAAATCATTTGAAAAAATATTTAAATTAGAACAAATGTTATTGATTATACAAAAAATATTTTTAGTTCCTAAGAATATAGCTTTTTTTCCTTTGCAAAAATATAAGAAAGACAATTTTACGAACGTAATTTCAGTTTTAAATTATGATGATATTGTAAATAAATTTATTTTTGATTTTATAATAAAAAGGTCTTTTGATTTTAATTTTTTAATTTCAAAAAAAGTAAGATTATTGTTTTTTAAAAACTTCTTTTTAAAAAAAGAAGTTTTTAGGATTAAATTATTTGTAGATGATCAAAAAATTGAAATAGCATTTAATTTATCCAATAAATCAATTAAACTAAATAAAAATAAGGTTTTAGCACCATATGAAGTTAAAGTCTTAGACTAACTCTTTTTTATTTTTAGAAGTACAAAAAGATATGCTCTTTTTATTCTGCTTCTGGTATATCTTTTGCTAACGCAAGAATCTATAAAGTCAAAATAATTATCATGATATATATTTTTTTTAAATAAATTCTCCATACCTTCGGAGATCATTTTAAATTTTTCTATTTCTTCTTTTGGTAAGTTTGTAACTATTTTTTTAAATTTTCCATATGTATTTTCTATTAAAAATTTACTTTTAATACTTTTTAATTTCATTGGAGTAAAAACTGAAATGTCTTCATTATTCTTTAACATTTCTCTTATTTTGCTTGCGCTCGCAAATTTATTATTAGTATTATTTGAATGAAATTCTATAGTTCTTGTGTGACAATATGGCTCAATTTTATAATTATTATTAATTATTGTTTTTACGTATTCTAAGCCTAAAATATCATTTGGCATACTTATGTTTGCGCAACTCAATTCATTAAGTGCCAAATTCGATGCTCTCGGGAAACTGTTACCCCCTTGTTTTAGATATTTTTTAACTAAATAGTTATATTTATCTTTATTATTATTTATAGTTTCCGCTATTTTTTTAAAAACATTTATATCACTAGTTTCGCTACCAAAAACAAGAGTATCTATACCTTTTTTGTATAATTTTTCAATACTTTTTTGTGCAAAAATATGTGCAGCTTGCGATGAAATATTAACATCTAATTTTATAAATTTCGAAACACCATATTTTTTTGCTATTTTTCTTCTTTTTCAATATGATGTACATATAAATTCTCCTCTTTGAGAGAATTTATGAGATATTGCCACGTATATTCTAGAGTTAGGAAATTTGTTTTTGATTCATTCTAATTGATAAATATGACCGTTGTGAAAGGGGTTATATTCTACTACAATTCCTACTTTTCTATATTTTTTTAGGTGCTTCATGATTATTATTATAACAAAATAACTTTGTCAACTTCTAATTATTTAATATATAAACTTGTTCAAAAATGTCGTTTGCATTATGAATATACACTCAATTAGACTATTTTTTATATTTAAAAGTAATTTATTTTTTTCTTTTTTAAAAGCTGTTTTGTATTATAATATATAAGCAATATTTAAATATTTAATAAAACCACAAGGAGGATACCATGGCAATTGTACCAAAACGTAAAACATCAAAACAACGTAAACATAAAAGACAAACTCATAGTGCACTAGATGTTCCAAACTTAGTAGAATGCAAAAATTGTTCAAAGATGATCGAACAACACGTAGTTTGCAAATTTTGTGGTTTTTACGCCGGAAAGAAAGTCGCAAACTTTCAAGCATTAAATGACAGAATCCAAAAATAATTTTAAATAGTGATCATTCACTATTTTTTATTTTCCTTTTTTAGTCTTAATTTAAATAAAAAATTAAATATTAAACGGAGGAAAAAATGATACTTTATAAAATTGGAGAAATTGTATATAAAAACAAAAATAATTTAATATTCGAAAGTAAGGGCGATGGTTACATGCTAAGTGTTCCTGATTTAAATAGATTTGAAGTAGGACAAAAAATAAAATTGTATATATATGAACATGCAACTGACTATGTAAAAAAATATTTTGGATTTAAAGATTTTAAAGAAAGAATATTATTCTTAGACTTAATATCAATTGATAAAATTGGCCCAAAAATTGGTTTAAACATTTTAGAAAAAGGATGAGAGAACATTGCTATAGCAATAGCAAACAATAACTGAACAATACTGTCAGAGTGTTCTTTTGTGAGTGAAAAGACAGCAAAATTAATATGCGTTGAGTTAAAAGATAAATGATCTAAAATGGTTAAGAAAGAAGATTTAAAAATTAGTGATGAAAGCAGGAAAAAACATGAATTAAAAGAGACTTTATTTATGTTAGGATTTAAAAAGCAAGAAATTGATTTTGCTTTAAATAACATTAAAGAAAAAAATAATATTGACAAAATGGTTGAAGAAGGAATTAATTTAATAACTATAAATTATAAAAATGAAAATCAGAGAACTCAGGCCTAATAATTTTAATGATTTTATTGGTCAAAACAATCTCAAAAAAACTTTGGATGCCATGGTAGAAAGTTCAACGAAACAAAATATTCCTTTACCTCATGTTTTATTATATGGACCACCAGGTATGGGAAAAACTACTTTAGCAAGTATCATCGCAACTAAAATGAATAAAAAAATTCACTTTATTCAAGGTGCAAATTTAGAAAAGAAATCAGACATTATAAATGTTCTTTCTGTTATAAATAGTGGAGATATAGTTTTTATAGATGAAATTCATAGTATAAACAAATCTATTGTAGAATTTTTATATAATGCAATGGAGGATTTTGTTTTTGACTTAATCATAGGAGTTGACGGAAATTCAAAAGCCATAAGGATGAAAGTCAAACCTTTCACTTTAATAGGTGCAACTACTAAATTAAATTATATACCACAACCTTTTAAAGATAGGTTTGGATATATCGGAAGACTAGTTAATTATAATAATGATGATATATTCAAAATACTAAGAAAAACATCTAAAAAACTTAATATTGTAGTTGATGATATTTTGTTAAAGGAAATTGCGGAGTATTCTAGAGGGACGCCAAGGATAGCGAATCATTTAATACAAAGAATCAATGATTTTGCTATAACAATAAATAATGGTCAGATAAATATAAAAATAGTAAAAAAAGCATTAAAACATCTTGAGTTATATAAGTACGGTTTAACAAAAGAACATATTCATTATTTAAATATTTTGAGAGATGGCTTTGACGAAAAACCTGTATCTTTAAATACTATTTCCAGCTTATTATCGCATGAAAAACAAGATATTTTAAATGAAATTGAACCCATTTTACTTTATTTAAAATTAATAAAGAAAAATTCTAGAGGAAGACAAATTACTTCAGAAGGAATTGATTATTTAATTAAGTTGAATTTAAGTTATTAGTAAAATACAAAACGCTAAAAAAAGACAAAAAATATGGTAATATTTAATAAGTATGAAATATATTAAAAAATTATTATCAATTAATAATTGAAAAAGATTTATTTTGAATATAACTACAATACTTATAGCATTGTTGACTATTGTTTTTGGTAGCGTTTTTTATATAGGAAAAAATGTTAATAAATCAATAGAATATGGTGGCGGTATTGAAGTATTAATTCAAGTTAAACAAGATGGAGCAAATGCGAATAATGAATTAACAGAAGAGGTTAATAAATCATTATTTAATAGATTAACTGGTGGTACCGGATTAAACGGAGTATCCGTCTACAGTGAAGGTGACGGAAAAATACGTATAACAAAAAGTGGCCGCATTTCTGAATCAGATAGAATTGCTTTTGAAAAAGCTATTGTGGAAAAACCCATTTTAACTATAACAGATTCAGATATTAAACCTTTATTTTACGATGGTGTTTTTAACCGGAATGGTTCTTTAGAAGATGGTACTCCTCAAAATTGAATACCACCTTTTAAAGTGGATGGTGCATCATATGTTCCGAATCCAACAACAGGTGGAAGTGATGTAAGTATAACATTAGATGGTATTGATGCTCAAAAACAATGAGCTGATGCAACAGAATATGCAACTAAAAGAGCAGATCAATTATTATTGATTTGATTAGATATAGATAAATTGTTAACAATTGCTAAAAATAATTATCCGGATGAGTGGAAAAAATCTGGAGAAAATTTATGAAATTTTGTCCATGTTAATGAAGAATTAAAAGATAAAGAAGGCAAGGCTAACCAAATAAAAGAATTTATTTTAAATATTCGCCAAAAATATTTAATTAGTGTTGCTCAAGTTAACTATCAAATTAACGGAGACAAAGTAAGTATTACTGGTAATTTTACTCGTGATAGCGCAATAGATCTTGCTAATAAAATTAACTTCGGTTTAAGCAAGTACGATTTAAGTGTTTTATCAAGCATATATGTTGATGCTAATTTAAATTCCAATTCATTCTTTTATGCAATGATTGCTGGAATAATTATATTTTCTATGATTTCAATTTTTATGATTGTAAATTATGGTCTTTTAGGTTCTTTAAGCACAATTGCTATGGCGCTATATATTTTTCTAACTTTATTAATTTTTACAGCATTGAGAGGAGAATATTCTCCTGCCACTTTAGCTGCATTAATAATTGGTATAGGTATAAGCGTAGATGCAAACGTAATCACTTATGAAAGGTTAAAACAACAAGTTTATTCAGGTGATACCCTAAAAAAATCCTTCAAAAACTCTTCTAGAAGTTCGTTAACTTCAATTATAGATGCCAATATGACTACAATAATTGTTGGGTTTATTTTGTTTTATTTTGGTACTAAGGATGTAAAAGGGTTTTCAATTACTTTAGTTTTATCTACGTTATTTACATTATTTTCAATGCTAGTGTTTTCGAAATTTATCGCAACATTAATGGTTAATACGGGTATTTTTGATAATAGATTGTGATTATTAGGTATTTCTAAGAAAAAAATCGGAAAAACTACCAATTTCAATTCTAAAGTCGCTAAATTTAATTATATAAAACAATCAAAATGATTTGCCTTATCTTCGTTTATCTTCTTAATAATTGCCGCTATTGTTTTTGGAGCTTTCGCAGGATTTAATATTTCTTTTTGAGACGGAGTTAATAGATCTATAGAATTTAGTGGTGGAATTAATATAACCATTCAAGGAGATTTTGAAAAAAATACAAATCTAAATTATAAACAAGCTCAAGAAATATCTAATAGTTTAATAAATTCCGCAACAAACTTAGGTATCAACGACGCTGGGGATATTATTAAAATTAATGGATTAAATTCTAACGACAATTATGTTGTTTTAATTAGGACAAAACAAGATTTAACAAATCAATTTCAATCTATCAAGGATTTTGTTTTAAATATAAATGATGATGTTTTAGTTACTAATTATTCTGTTTCTTATTCTGAAGCTACAAAACTTGTTCAAAACGCTTTAATAGCTACAGGAATTAGCTTTATAGGAATAATTATTTATATGTTAATTAGAATGAACTGAACCTTTGCAATAGCTGCTATAATTGGTTTGATTCATGATTTTTTAGTTGTCCTAGCATTTATATTCATAACAAGAATTCAAGTTAATACAATAATAGTTGCAGCGATGTTGTCTATATTAGGATTAAGTATTAATGATACAATAGTTACATTCGATAAAATAAGAGAAACAGTTAAGGTTAAATATCATAAACAATTTTTATCAAAAGAAGATATAATAAATATTGCCAATTCTTCTATCGGTGAAATATTAAAACGTAGTTTATATACCTCTTTTACAACGATGTTTGCTGTTGCGGTTTTACTCGCATTTATTAATGCTACTGATTTTTCATTTAATATAATAATGTTATTCGGAATTGGTATAGGAGTTTATTCATCTATATTTATAGCCACATGAATTTGAACAATTCTAGAAACAAAAAGACAACAAATATTAAAAAGAAGAAAAGAAACTGGTTATTGAAAAATTAATAAACCTGAAGAACAAACATTTAACGGAATCAATGATTATATTTAAAGTGTAGTTAACTACACTTTTTCTTTAACATTTTTTTCGTAAAATATTGATATAATAAATACATTATGTCAAACACAAAAAAAGAAGAAATACAAAAATTATGTTTAGAAAACAATTGAGACTTTGAGTTATTTAAAAAATACGTTGATTTAATCGAAGAAAAAAATAAAATAATCAATTTAACCGGGTTTAGCAATGAAAGATTATGATCTGAAGGGATATGAGAATCTCTTTTATATATGTTAGAAATTACAAAAAATAAAAAAGATTTAAGCATTTTAGATGTTGGTTCAGGGGCAGGTTTCCCATCTATACCCTTTGCATTGACTAAACCAAACCATAAAATTACAATTTATGAACCATTATTGAAGAGATTTAATTTTTTAAATGAAGTTGTAAATGTTCTGAAACTAGAAGATATTGTGAAAATATACCGATATAGAGTTGAAGAAGTTAAAGACAAAAATATTTATGATATAGTTACTGCTAGAGCGGTTGCTAGCGTAAAAGGAATGTTGATGTCATCATTTCATTTAGTAAAAGTAAATGGTGAATTAAATTTATTAAAAGGTAAGAATGTCTTAGAAGAAATAGAAGACGCAAAAGAAATATTTAAAAAGATCAAATTTGATTTAGAAGTTACTGATTTAATCGGCACTAAAGAAAATAGAGATAATAAAATTGTTAAAATAATTAAATTAAGAAGCACACCAAGCGTTTTTCCTTTTTCTTGAAAAGTTATTAAAAATAGTTAGGAGTTTTAAAATGATTGAATTTAAAAAAGCCATCGAAAAAGATAAAGAAGTTATATTAAAATTGCTATATAATGATGATCCTATACAATATTTATTTTTAATATCAGATATTGAGGAATTTGGATTGCATTCAGAGGTTACCGAAACTTATTTTGTTGATGAATATAAGGTAATAATTATGCGTTTTTATAATAATTTATTGATATACTCAAAAGAAGATTTTAAATTTAATATATATTCACTAATTAAATTTATTAAGGATAAAAAAATAAAAAATATCATTTATTCTTCTACTATTAGAAATGATTTAGAAATAGCTATGACAAATAACTTTAATAATTTTAGAGTAAGAGAAGAATATATTTTGAAGCTAAATAAAGAAAAGTTTTATGATTTAAACAATTTAGAAGATCTTAGCTCAAAAATTATTGAGGAAAAAGATTTGCAAAATGTAATAAATTCTAGAAAAAGAATTAAAGAATTTGAAGGACTTAGTTCTCAAGCTTTAGATATTGATTACTTAAAAACATCTCTTAATAAAGGGTATTATAAAGGTTTTATAAAATACGAAAATGATATTGTTATTTCACATGCTTCGGTTAGTGCACAAATAAAGAATGTTGCTATGCTTGGTGGTGTTTTTACACTTGAAGAATATAGAAAAAAAGGTCATGCAAAAGATTGTGTTTTAAAACTATCTGATTATTTATTAAAAAATAACTATACACCAGTTTTATTCTTTGATAATCCGCATGCGGGAAATTTATATTACAAATTAGGTTTTGAAGACTATTCAAGATTATTTGTTATTTCAATAGATGATTACTAATATTGCTATATGCAATATTTTTTTATTTTTTTATACAAATATTCAAAGTTATGATAAAATATTATTACGCAAACGAAATAAGTGCATGTTTAAATAAAAAAATAAAAATATTTTGATATTTTTAAAAATGTGTATAATATTATAGAAGCAATTGCGAGTATAGTTTAATGGCAGAACTTCAGCCTTCCAAGCTGACTATGAGGGTTCGATTCCCTTTACTCGCTCCATTTCAAGAAATTGACCTAAAATCCCGTTTGGGATTTTTATTTTTAAAATCATCTCCTTTTAATATGGAGATGATTTTAATTTATTTTGAAATATTTTTAACTTTATCGATTAAACTGTTTATTATTTCATCGTATATATTATTCATTGTTGTGAAATTTATTGCGTTAACGATTGGAATTTGACTACTAATTCTGTCGTCATTTCATTTTTCACTTGATTCTTCTGCTATTTTATTAAAATAATTATTTAATTTTTCGGTTGATAATCAACTAATATCATCATTATTATAAAAGAATTGATTATATACATTCACGACTTTAACTATTTTTTGATTTGTTCATTTATCGACAAAATCAAATGAAGGAATTAAATAAAAAATATCTTCATTATTTGATTTTAATTTATAAAAAGTGGTTTTTATATCAAATCTGTCAACTAACATTTTATTTAAGTCGTTGATTTCTGTTTCTAAAAATTTTGAATTATCAATCATTTTGAATGGATTAATTTTTTCCCCTCATTTTATTTGTGTCTTTACTTTGTCCAATGAATATTTTTTATTATATTTTTGAGATATAAAATTGTTTTTTCATTGATCGGGATTGTTTTCAAATAAGTTTTTTTCTGTTTCGTCTCCATTGATAAATTTACTATTAATAAAATTATATATATTATTAATTAATTGTTCTTTATTGAAAATGATTAAGTTTGAGTTTTCATCGAAAAAACTTTTTTCTACTTGAAAACTAATTCCTGAAATAAAATTTTCAAATTCATTAATTTTAAATTCAGGCATTTCTTTTTCTTCATTATTACCTTCTGCTAAACCAGAATGAGGTCTAGTATAATTTATTTTTAAATCTCAAGGTCTATAAAAAAAGATATTTTGAGTTCCTTTTTCATTAGAAATTGTATTTGTTCATGTGTAATTTATTCGTATTTTATCGCTATATTTAGAATTTCCTTTTATTTTATTTATTGAAATTACTTCTGCTTTATATCCGTTAGGAATATTAATAATTCTAAAATTATTTTTATTTATATTATCCATTCTATTTTTAGAATTTCATATTTGGGAAATATTCTCTGTAGCGACTATTTTTAAATTATCTAAATCTAAACTAGATTTATTGTTAATATTTGTTGTTTTATTTTCTTTTGAATTAGATGTTTCGGTAGTTTTGCTAGTTTCGTTATCTTTATGATTTGAACTTTGATTTTGTTTTTCGTTAATTATTGTTTTTTTAGAGTTAGTACTTTTTACATATTGGTTATTATTTTCTTTGTTTTGTGTTTGAGAACATGAAATTGTAACTGTTGGTAATGCGCTAAGATTTAGGAAAACAAACAATAGAATTTTATTTTTTACTTTCTTCATAAAAAAATTATATTTTATAAATTTTATGGTGATTGAAATTATTTTAAAATGAATTATTTATTCTTTACTTTTAAATAGTTTTTTCTAAAAAAATATTAAATATTTTTATTTATTAATTAAAAATATAAAATTAATATATGAGAGAAAAAATATATCTACACACAAATACAGAATATTCATTTTTGAGTTCTACCATAAGAGTTCAAGAACTTTTAGAACTTGCAAAAGAAAAGAATATTAAGTATATTCCTTTAACAGATAAAGAAAATTTATTTGGACTTCAATATTATTGAAATTTTCAAGAAAAATATGATTTTAAACCTATAATTGGTTCTGAATTTTATCTAAATGAGAACTTTACGATAATTGTTTTAGCAAGAAATAATGAAGGTTTAAGGCTTATTCAAAAATTAATTTATAAAAAATCAAAAGGTGATAATTTGTCACTTTTTGATTTTGAAAGCAATGATTTATTTGTAATAGATCATTTTGAACTTGGGATGGTTGCGAAAAAAATAATTTTAAGCGAATTACCCAAAAATTTTTACTTTAATTCTAAGAAAAATATCAATAATAGAAAAGTTGTTTATGCACCTACAAAAAGAATTTTGCATAAAGAAGATAATGAATTGTTACCTCTTCTTAATTTTATCAATCCAAATAATGATGTTGTAAATAAGATATACAACGATTATTTTTTAGATAATGAATTTGAAGAATTAGACCAAGAGGTTTATGATCAAATGGTCAATATTGTTGAAAGTATAAATATAACTAAACCAAATAGTGAAATTAAATTAGCTAATTTTTCTAATGATAATATTGATTTTTTTAAAAAATTAATTCTTGGAAAAAGATATAAAAAAATAATAAAAGAATATGATGTAAAAATAGTTAATGATAGGATAAATTATGAGTTTAACGTAATTAAACAATTGGGATTCATAAACTATTTTTTAATAATTCAAGATGCTCTTAGTTTTGCACGTAAACAAGGTATTGAAATAGGTCCTGGACGTGGTAGTGCTTCAGGTTCATTAATTTCTTATTTATTAGAAATTACTTCGGTTAATCCTTTAGAGTTTAATTTATTATTTGAGCGTTTTTTAAATGTTGAACGTGTTACGTTACCGGATATAGATATCGATATACAAGACACAAGACGTGATGAAGTTTTCGAATACGTGAAAAATAAATATGGCGAAGAAAATGTTTCTTTTATTTCTACATTTCAAACTTTAGCTTCTAAAAATTCTATTCGTGACACAGCTAGATTTATTAATCATAATGAAGTTATAATCCCAAAAGATGAAATTGATAAAATTTCAGCTTCTATAAGTTCTAAATTTTCAAATTTAATTGAAAATTATGAAAGTAACAAAAAATATAAAATTTGAGCAGATAAATATCCACAGTTACATAATTTAGCTTCTAGAATTGAAGGATTACCAAGGCAAACCGGAGTTCATCCCGCAGGTTTAATAATTTGTAATCAACCCTTATATAATGTTGTTCCTGTACGTAAAAACCAACAAACCTTACAACAAGTTGAAATGACACTTGATAATTTAGAAAAATATGGATTAATAAAAATAGATTTTTTAGGTCTAAAAAACTTAACTTTTATTAATAATATAGAAAAAAGTCTAGAACCCGAAAATCACTTTGATTCAATTTTAGAGGACAATGTTTCATTATTTAACGATAAAATCACTTTTAATTTACTAAATTCCTTAAATACAAACGGTATTTTTCAATTGGAATCTCCAGGTATGAAAAAAACAATTAAGGATGTTAGAATTGATAGTTTTGACGATATTTATGCTATTATTTCATTATTTAGACCCGGACCTCTTGAGTATATACCGATTTATGCTAAAAATAAAAACAATCCATATTTAATTGAAAAAATACATCCGATTTATGATCAAATAGTTAAATCAACTTTCGGAATAATTGTTTACCAAGAACAGATCATGGAAATAGTCCAAAAGATATCAGGGCTTTCTTTCGCACAAGCCGATTTATTAAGAAGAGCAATTTCTAAAAAAGATGAGTCAAAATTACATTCTTACAGAAAGATGTTTTTTGAAGGCGGGCTAAAAAATAACATTAATTTCGAAATTTTAAAAAAAATATACTTTAATATAGAAAAATTTGCTAACTATGGATTTAATAAATCACATGCCGTTGCGTATGCTTTAATTGCATATAAATTAGCATATTATAAAGCGAGATTTCCAATGTTATTTTTTAAAGTTCTACTTAGTGAAAGTAGTGGTGATTTAGACGCTATTAAAAAATACTCGGACGAAGCTTTTTTGTGCAATATAAACATCGAAACACCATCAATAAATTATTCTAGTGACGATGCTAATATTCATAATAATTCCATTTTTTTACCGCTTTTAATGATTAAAGGTCTTGGTAAGGTTGCAATTGATAAAATTGTTTATGAACGTAGTATTAATGGTTTTTATAATAATTTTATTGAAGCATACTTAAGAATGAGACTGTATGGTTTAAGTGAGTCTAATATAGATCTTTTAATTAAGTCTGGCTCAATGAGAGAATTTAATAATATAAATACTCTACTTTCTTGAACTAATATAGCAAAAACTTTTTATTCTGACTTAGTGCTTAGAATAAAAAGAAATAATATTCACCAAGAAGAATATAATTCGTATCTATTAGACTTTATAAAAGAGTTAAATTTGGAGATGTATACTAAAAATTTACCTATTGAGTCAAACGATTTAAAAGAACAAAAAGAATTAGAGATCAAATTATTAGGCAATAGTTACAACACTTCCTATCATAAAGTTCATAATAAACAAATAGATCATAATGTGCCTTGTCTAGCTAATGTTGGTGAAGAAAAAATATGATTAGAGGTTGAACTCATTAGTGTTAAGGTTGGATTTAAAAACGAAAGACAAACTAGTTTGAAAATAAGTGACTTTTCAACAACTGTAACAGCAAATGGGTTTAATAGCAAAATAAGAAATTTAATAAATTTAGATACAAGAAGAAAAATAAGAGTGTTAATTTCTAAAAAAGATAATAGATTTTACAATATATTAAATTACGAGGAGATTTATGGAGAATAACAAAAAGAGTTTAGTAATTGACGGTAATTATTTAATGTTCCAATCTTTTTATGCAACATATAGAGGTGAAGGTAGTTTAATTTTAAGCAATTCTTTTGGTGTGCCTACCAATGCAATTCAAGCTTTTATGATGCAATTTTTAAAACTAATTAAATTTGTGAGACCTGATAGTATTTTTGTTGCTTTTGATGCTAAGGGCCCCACAAAAAGACATGAAATTTTTTCAGAATATAAATCAGGAAGAACTAAAGCTCCGGATATACTTTACCCTCAATTTGACTGAATTAAAAGAATATTAAGCGGACTAAATGTTGTTTGACAAGAAAAGTTAGGAGACGAAGCAGATGATTTAATTGCGACATATTGTTCTAAAGTTAATGGAAAAAAATATGTTTTTTCAGCAGATAATGATTTATTACAACTCGTAGATGAAAATGTAACAATTCTTCGTAAAGATAAAACTAACTACAAAGAAATTAATAAAGATAATTTTTTTCAAATTTTTAAATTTCTACCAAATCAATTAACTTCATACAAAGGGTTAAAAGGAGATTCTTCAGATAATCTTCCGGGGGTGTTCGGAATTGGTGAAAAAACCGCTATAAGTTTGCTTGAAAAGTATAATAATTTTGAAAATATATATAAAAATTTAGAAAATAATAGCGATCTAACTAAAAGTGTCAAAAATAAATTAATTAATGGATATCAAACCGGTTTAATGTCATATAATTTATCTATATTAAATTGTGATGTTGAAAATTTTGAAACAAATTTAGAATTTTATAAATTACAACTAAATTATAATAATGCCATGGATATACTAATGGAACTGGAATTAAGCGTAGTTATAAATGAACTTAGAAAAAACTTCTAATAAACCTATAGCTATTTGTGGTCAAATTGGTTCTGGAAAAACCACCATAATACAAGAGTTAAAAAAAATGGGATATAGTACATTAATTTTAGATGATTATGTTTCTAATTTATATAAAACTAATAATGAGTTAATTTATGAAATGAAGAAAAAAATTGGTGATTTTATAGTAAAAGATCAAATTATTAGTAAACAATTATTAAAAGAATGAATATTAAACAATTTTAATAATATATATAAAATTGAAAATATTATTTATCCTTACATTTATGAACATTTAGTAAATAATAATTACGATTTTATTGAATTGCCCGTTTTAGACTCTGAAATAATTGATTTTTCAAAATTATTAAAATATGTTGTTGTTATTCATAGAAAAAATAAATTTGTTGTGGAAAACCCTCTTGTAGACTGACTAAATAAAAAAAATGACTATATAATAGATTTAAAAAGAAAAAATAAAAACTTAATATTTGTGGATATCTATAATGATAATCGAGAGATAACTAAAAAAATAAAAAAAATATTATTAAAAACTCAATAATAATTATAAAATAATAAAGCTACTAAATTTTAGGAGGACATAATGGAAAAAGTAAATTTAGACTATGATAATTTCGAAATAAGTAAAACAACTATTATTAGCAATGAGGATCGTGAAAATCTTAGACTTTTTTACGGGCCTTTTTTGGGTGCTGAGGCAGTTTACTTATATGAGTATTTATTAGATCTTGTGAAGGAATCTAATTGACGTAAGGTTGAGTTTCCATTTAGTCTCTTAAGTTTATATTTAAATATTAATATAGATAGTTTAAATGTTGCTCGTAAAAAATTAGAGGCAGTAGGTTTAATTAATTTATATAACGACAACTCAAAAGCTATTTCTATCTTTGATTTACAAAAGCCACTCGATTATAACGGTATTATAAATAATGAATATATTTCTAATTTAATAAAAGATAATATTGGTTTATCTAACTTGAATTACTTAATAAGTACCAAGAAACATAAAATTAGCGTTATTGATGATTCTAATTATGAAGACATTACAACAAATTTCTTTGATATGTTTAATCCTAATGAAACAAGTTCTAAAAATAATATTAAACAACATTACACAAATGTTGGTAAAAAAGAATATACAAAAAATGAATTAAGAGTAATGACTAAAAATCAACATATTAAAATACCTCTTCAAGCAGGGAGTGTTATTTACACAAATACTTATGATGCGATAATAAATCTTAAACCAGATGAATTTTATTCACAAATTAATAAAATTTCATTATCAATGGTGGATAATGACTTAATTTCATTTTGAGCTAGTAAAGTTACAGATTATAAAGTCTTAAATCTAGCAATGTTTATTGGTCGTAAAGCGCGCAAAACAGATTCTTGAACAAAGTATGTTAATACTTTAATTAAAGAGTTAGAAACACAAAATATTAATGATTATTACGAGGCTGAAGAATATTTAATTGGTAAAATGTTTAATAATAGTAAATTAAGACCAATATACGACGAGTTTATAGTTTTAAAAAATAATATTCAAGGTAGAAATGAATAGCAAATTAAAAATTATTGATCCCAAACTTAATTTTGCCAATTCTAATTTAGTTGTTGATGATAAAACTTTCATCGATTCTATAAAAAGTGATTCTGAATTAATTAAGTACTTAGATAAGTATAATATTTCAGATCAGGAAATAATTGAAAATAGAAATGATTTTTCTATAATGCGAAAAAATAATTCATCGAAGGATGTATTTTTTCTTATTCAAGTAAGAAGAAATCAAAACGAAAAATTGGAATTTTATTCTACTTTTTCGAAAAATTCGATCACAAAAAATTATATGATGAAAGAGAATATTGCATTTACCGAAATTTCTAAACCAACTACAGATGTTATTTCTTCAAATATAAGTCAAATAAAAAGAGGAAATGCCGTTTGAGAGTTTTTAAAAAATCTTAAAAAAGATAAAAATAAGTTTTTTGAGAATTTTTATGTTTATGGTGATGTAGATAGTGTTAGACAAGAATTTTTAAGTTCTTATGTTAATTTAATTGCTCAAAAAAATTTTAATGTTGCTTATATTGATATAAATTTATTAGATGATTATGTCAAAAATAGTTTAAAAAAAGAGAATTCAAATGAAATTATTAATAATTTAATTTACGAACTTAGTCAAATTGAATATTTGGCTATCGACGAAATCGGGTTGAAAACATTATCTTCATGATTTTTAGAAAGAGTTTTTTTAAATATAATTTCAAATCGACTATCAAATAATAAAAAAGTATATTTTGGAGCTTATTTTAGCTTGTCTTTTTTACATAAATATATTTTTAAAGATGACGCTTATATTGTTTCAGATTCTAATTCAAAAAAAGTTAAAAAATTAAAACCTTTGGCAACAAAAATTATAAAGACAATGAAATTATTATCAGAACCGAAATTTTTGTGAATTGATGATAAGTATTTGGAGGATAAATAATGAAAATAGTTTTAGCAGGTACACCTGATTTCTCGGTACCTATTTTCGAGAAAATTATCAATAATTTTGATGTTGTTGCTATAGTTTCACAACCAGATAAACCTAATAAAAGGGGTAATAAAGTAACCCCTACTCCAACAAAAATGCTTGCAAATAAATACAATATAAAGTTATTTCAACCAACTAAAATTAAAGATATCGAGCAAGATTTAAAAGATTTAGAGTATGATATTTTTTTAACATGTGCCTTTGGACAATACATTCCAGAAAGTGTGCTAAAAATTGCTAAATTAGGCTCTATTAATATTCATGGTTCTATTTTGCCAAAATATAGAGGTGCGGCCCCAATACAATATTCCCTTTTAAACGGGGATAAAGAAACAGGAATTAGTTTAATATTCATGGATAAAATAATGGATGCTGGAGACATTATCTTCAAAGCAAAAATTGATATTTCTGAATTTGATACATCAGATACATTGTTTAAAAAAATAAGTATATTGGCACAAGAAAAAATTGTAGATTGATTGAATAAATTTGAAAAAAATGATTTTATAATTGAAAGACAAAATAATGATTTAGCCACATTATCTCCTAAATTATCGAAAGAAGATGCTTTTTTAGATTCGTCACTGACTGTTGAAGATGCTTTTAATAAAATAAGAGCATTTAGTTCTAATCCAGGGGCTTATATTTTACTTAATGAAAAAAGAGTAAAAATTTTTTATGCTCATAATAAGAAAAAACATAATAATTCTTTAATCTTAAAATTTAAAAATGGATTTTTATATGCAACTGATTACCAATTCGAATCTAAAAAAAGGATTAATTTACTTCAAAAAACGTCATAAAAAGATGTTTTTTATTTTTTATAACTTTTTTAAAAATCTTTTTATATAAGAAATATTTTTAAAAAAAATAAAATAAAAAGTTAAAAAAGTTTATAATTATTAAAACATAACAAAGAAGTTATGTTCTTATATAAAAAATAAAACACTTTGAAAGGATAAAATGAAAAAAGTAGCAATTAATGGTTTCGGTAGAATTGGTAGATTATTCTTCCGTAGATTATTAGAATCACAATCAGATGTACAAGTTGTTGCAGTTAACGACTTAACAGATGCTAAAACATTAGCACACTTATTAAAATACGATACTGCATTTAGAGCATTAAATGCAGATGTTAAAGCAAAAGAAGGTGCTATTGTAGTTGATGGTAGAGAAATTAAAGTATTCGCTGAAAGAGATCCAGAAAACTTACCATGAGGTGAATTAGGAATCGATGTTGTTGTTGAATCAACTGGTTTCTTTACAAAACGTGAAGGTGCTGAAAAACACTTAAAAGCTGGAGCTAAAAAAGTTGTTGTTTCTGCACCATCTGATTCAGATGTTAAAACAGTTGTTTACAATGTTAACCATGACATTTTAAATGCAGATGACAAATTAATTTCTGCAGCTTCATGTACAACAAACTGTTTAGCACCTTTAACAAAAGTATTATCAGATAAATTTGGAATTGTTTCAGGATTAATGACAACAGTTCACGCTTACACAGGAGACCAAAGATTACAAGATGCTCCACACCGTGACTTACGTAGAGCACGTGCAGCAGCATCAAACATGGTTCCTACAACAACAGGAGCAGCTAAAGCTATTGGATTAGTAGTTCCTGAAGCAGCAGGTAAATTAGACGGTTCAGCAATTCGTGTTCCTGTTTTAACAGGTTCAATCGTTGACTTAACAGTTAGATTAGAAAAACAACCTACATTAGAAGAAGTAAACGCAGCTATGAAAGAAGCTGAAAGTGAATCATTTAAATATGAAACAAACCCAATTGTTTCATCAGATATCGTTGGTGAAACACACGGATCAATTTTCGATTCATTATTAACACAAGTTCAAAAAACTTCAGAAGGTAATGTGTACAAATTATTCTCATGATATGATAATGAAATGTCATACGTTTCTCAATTAGTTAGAACAGTAGTTTACTTTGCTAAATTATAATGATTAAATAATTTATAAAAAAATCAAAGCATTAGTTTGCTTTGATTTTTTAATAAAAAATTATAAGAATAAAAGAAATAAAAAAGTTTTGAATAATATTCAAAACACAAAAAAGTATAAAAAAATGGCGGAACAGAGAGGATTCGAACCTCCGCGGGAGTTGCCTCCCCTACAGTCTTAGCAGGACCGCCTCTTCAGCCTCTTGAGTACTGTTCCATCAAAATGTAATATTATTATATCATATAAAACAATTAATTAAATACTAAATTAGATTTTTTATAAAGACCTTGAAACCAAAGTGTGTTGACCTCGTTAAAATAAATGTATAATAGCAAAGAAAAAATACGTTTAACTTTTTTTATTTTAACCCCTCTTTTTATAAGAATATAAAATAAAAGTGGGTGGATTAATTTAAAATAAAATTATAAATGGTAAAGCAAAAAAATAATAAAATAGGCTTTAACCTATTTTATTATTAAAAAAAGCATTAAGTTTTATTTTTTAAATCCATAAACTAGTTTTCCTGAATTATATGAATAATAGTTGTCTTCGCCTTCTACATCGATTAATTTGTATTCAAATTGATCAATTTCGGGAAATCTTTTTCTAAATAAAAACATTATAAACTCATAAACTATAATCATTGCTCTTACATCATTTTCGCAATTTTTTTCAATTCAGGTACTACCTCTTGCTCTCAAACATTATCAGAAATAGCATTAACATGTCTTAAAATTGCTGCTTCCATAGCCATAGTACCTTTTTGAATTACAAATTCAGAATATGGTGTTATTTTAGATTTTAAATCAAAATTCATTTTTTTAATATATTTTTCAATTCTTTTTATTGAATAAAAGTAATTTAAAAATTTAATATGTATTCTTGATTTATTTGAAATATTCTAATTATTTTCTTTGTTTAAATTCTTTTCTTGAGAAACTTTGATATCATTATCATTTTTTGTGTAAGTGAAATAATCATCAATCAAGTAAAGTGTGTTTAAAACAGTAAGTTAATTGATCATAATTTGACGAAAAATTCATATCAATATTTATGTATCCATTAAGAGTTTCGAGTTGCTTCTTATAATAATCTTTTGCAATTATAATAAATAGAATATTTATTTATTTTATTATAAATACCTAATAAAATTACTTCATCTTCTTTCTCTATTTCGAGGTTTATAAATAAATATTCTAAAGTGTAATTTTCTAGCGAGTTAATATCAATTAAATTATTTTTGCTAGGCTGTTTTCACATCAAATCGGCCTATTCTATACCATGATAATTATAGAAGTATTTAGAGTTTTAATTTTTAATATAACTTTTAATAATATTATTGTATCATTAGATGTTTGACTTATTATAAATTTTAGTTTAAAATCGTGTTTGTTTTCGAGTACCAATAAATAGTATTTGTTTTTAATTTTTTTGTGTATTTTTTATATTTGCTATTCAAATGGTTTGGATTTAAAACCAAATTAATCAATGATTTTTAATATTTAACTTTTTATTTAAATTTAAATTCATTGTTATAAAAATAGAACTCTATTATTTCTAAAGTGTTATTTTTTACCTAATTTAATCATATGTTTTTTAAATTCTTAATTTAACTGAGTTTGATAGTATATTTCTATACATTAAAAACTAATTATTTTTTCTTTTTTTGTTTTATTTTTAAAATTTAGCACATTATAGTTATGTTAAATAATAAGAATAGAGGAATGTTTTTGGAAAGTGTTATAAATAAGACAATTTCCTGATTATGACAAAATAATATAGCATTTATTGAAAAGAAATCCCTTAGTATAGTTTTTAAAGGAGTAGAAAAAGATTATAAGAAAAGTAGATTATTAGATGCGAAAGTTACAAGAAAAAGCACTGTAGATTATATTGGTTGTTATAACGGAAAATTTATTTGTTTTGAAGCTAAAAGTGTTAATATAGATCGCTTTTCTCTAGATAACATTAAAAAACATCAATTTGAATATTTGAAATCAATACATTTAAATGGAGGTATTTCTTTCTTAATTTTATTTTTTTCACATTATAACGAATTTTATTTTGTAGATATCAATTATCTTGACTATATTTATAATAATTCAAATATTAAGTCAATTAATTATCAAGAGATAAAAAATAATTCAAGAGAATTAACTCTTGAATTTCCTGGGATATTGAATATATTAAGCTTTTAAATCAATTAAATCACGTAGATATTTTGATGGTTTGTATTTAATTACACGTTTTTGAGGAACAACTTGTAATTCTTTTGTAAATCTATTTGTTATTGTACGTTGTGGTTTTACAACTGTTGAGAAAATACCTAATTGAGCAAGTTTAACAGTATCTTCAGCAATTAATTGTTCTTTAAGCACAAAAACACATGCATCTAAAAATTGTTCTACGTCTTTTGATTTCATTTCTAATCTATCGGCAACTTCGATAATGAATTCTTTTTTTGTCATTTTTACTCCTAATATTTTTGGTCTTTATATATTTTATTATTATACATATTTTTTTTAAAAAAGACTTAATTTTAGTGAAAAAAGTTTTTTATGATATCAAATCCACATTTTTTTAATTAAGAATATCAAGTTTTTGAATAAAAATTTTATTTATATATTTTTAAAAATTAAAAATGATTTTTAACTCGCACTAAAAATTAATATTTATATTTTTGATTTTCAACGCTTAAAATTAAAAATATAAATATTTTTTACTTTTACACATTACTGTAATGTATTTTCTAGAAATTAAAATGATATTTTTATTTTTTGATTATAAAGTTAAAAATGGAATTAAAAATTACTAATATACATATTATGTAGGCTTAAAAGGAAATTACCGATGTTAAATTACAAAAAAGCTGAATTTCACTTTTTAATTTCTTTTTTTGTTTTTTTTTTTTGTTTATAATATTTTTATAAACTTACAAAGTAAGTTTATGTTTGTTAAAAATTAAATAATTAAGATTATAAAATAAAGATAAGGTAAAAATGATTAAAAATAATAAAAAATGAACAATGTTCACAAGCTCTGGGCTTGCGGCCATTGTTTCTATATCAACGGCAGTTACCGTTGTGTGATCTTGATATAATCAAAAGCAAGATTATAAAATAAGATACGAACAAGTTAAAAACATCTTAGATAAATTGAAATTGTCAAAAGAAAACATAGTAAATAAATTTAAGTTAATAGATTCAAATTTAAAAACAAATAATCAATTTAAACAACTTGATCAAATTGTTGAGATTATTATTAATAGTTTAAAAAATTCTATTAAAGCAAAAGAAAATGTTTTGAAAAATTTAGAACTAAATCGCACTAGTTTTTTAAACGAGAATGAAATGATGGATTATAATGATAGTCTTGATTATATTATTGAGTTTGATAAATTAATAAATGAAGTACAAGATATTAATGTTAAAAATGGATTAATTAGTGATTTAAAAAATGATACAAGTACTGATAATTCAAAAACACAACTTAGTAGATTAAAAGAAATTTTAAATAATCAAGAAAAAGAAATTAATGAAAATAAAGTTTCTATATCAACAATTATTTCTTCATTACCGGAAATATTAAGAAACAAATTTAATGAAAAACTAAATGATAGTCAAGATAATTTATCTAAACTAAAAGAATTAAAAGATGAATTAGATAAATATGTTCCTGTAGTTAATAAAGCTAAAAAAATTAAAAATCTTTTTAAAAAATCAGAAGTGTTTGTAGATTTAGATAATTCGACATTAGGTGATTTAAATTCTATAGAAGATAAAATTGATGAAATTTTAAGAAGTGAAAATTTATCAGAATTCGATCGTAAAAGAGAACAAGTTAGAAATTTAATTGATGTAATCGATGATGAACATGATAAAAATAATTTTATTGATAAGTTGGACGAAATAAACAATACAAAATCGATGAATGATTTAATTTCATTGGAAAAAGAAGTTGAAAATTATCTTAAATCTAACTCTGGTATCGAAGGTTTAATAAATTACAAGAAAAATCAATTATCTAAAAAAGTTAATGATTCTGATCTTTCTGATGGAATTAAACACAAATACACAAATGATATTTTAAATTCAACTAATTTAGATGAACTAACTAATATTGAAAAAGAAGTTGATGACTTAATTTCTCTACAAATGAGAAAAAAAGAAGTGGAAGAGGTGGTTAAATTATTAAATAATCCTAAAAAAGATGAACTTTTAGGACAACTTTCATCTACAAACGAATTAGGTAAAATGGATGAAATTTATAATGAAGCTACAAATATTTTGAGTGATGAAACCGAAAAAACTAAAAATGTTATTAAAAGATTAAAAGGTCTAACACGTCTAAAAAATGATTATGAATTAAATTTATCGGAAGCAAAAACACAATTTGACATTCAAAAAGTGGCTTCAAATGTAAAAGAATATATGGATGGTTTAATTGATGAAGCTACAAGACAAGTTGAGTCATTAGACGAAAATATAACATTAGTAATTGAAGGCGAAACAGTTAATAAGAAAAGTTTAAAGAATGAATTAATTTCTTTAAATAAGAACGGTAACGCTGGAGAATATTCTAAAATTATTGAAAAAGCAAGTGCTATTAAAAATTATGTTGAAGCAAAATCAAAAGGTTCTGATACAAGTGAAAAATTAAACGATAAAGAAAAGGCGAAAGAATTAAAAGAAAAATTACAAAATGCAAAATCATTAGACGAAGCATTAAAAGCCAAAGCTGAAATAGATAGATTGTATCAATTCCAACTAGATAAAGAAGAAGCAAAAATTGCAATAAATAAAGTAAAACACACAGTCAAAAAAGAACAATTAACAAAAAGATGAGAAGAAGCAACTACTTCTGATGAATTAATATTAATTAAAACTGAAGCTAATTCATATCATGATGCCGAAGAGGCAAATAAACTTACACATGATGAATTAGTTTACTTTGTTGATGAAAATATAAATGATTTAGAAAAGAAAAATAATTTTAAAGCAGAATTAGATTCTGCAATGAATGATTCTAATAATCAACCTAATATCAATCAAGATGAAATTGAACAAAAACTTAGATTAATTAGAGATAAAGTTAATGAATTGATTAAGGCTGAAAAAAACGCTGCAGAGGCCTTAAGACTTAAGAAAGAACAAATTAAATCTGATATCTTAAAAATTCAAAACAAGTCAAAAGCTAATGAATTTAATGGTGAATTAATTGATATTGAAGATATCACACAAGCTGAGAAATTGCAAGAAAAAGTTGACAAACAACTTGAGTTTGAAAAGAAAAGAAAAACTATTGATGAAAAAGTATTAGAACTTGAAGATAAAAAAGATTATTCAGACCAAATTTCAAAAGCGTTGGATATTGAGCAATTAAAAGAAATTGAAACAAAAGTTGATGAAGATTTAAAAAGAGAAGCTCAAGAGTTAAAAGAAGCTAAAGATGCCGCTTTAGATAAGATAGTTGATATTGCAGATAGTAACCCATTAAAAGGTGAATTATTTGAAGAAGTTGAAAAATCAAGAACTAAATCTGAAGTTGCTAAAATTATTCAAAAAGTAGACGAATTTTTAGGTGATTTAAGAACTCAAGCAATCGAAGCTATTGAAACAACAAAAGGTGATGATACAATACATTCTGAATTAAATGATGATTTAGGTGGAGCAAAAAATGAAGTTTTACTTAAAGATATAATCAGAAAAGCTGGTGAGGCTTTCGGAGATAAGAAAAGCAAGGTTATCGATCAGCTTGATATTTTAGATGAAACTCATCCTTCTAAAGAGGAGTTTAAACAACGCCTTAAGGATGCTAAAAATATTTCTGAATTAGATTCTCTTTTAACCGATATAAGAAGAACAAATGATATTGAAAATGTAAGAAAAAATTTAACTAAAAAATTGGAACAAGTTCAAGAAGAATCCGAAAAAGAAAAATTAGCAAAAGAAATTGAAGATGCTGCAAATCACGAACAACTAACAGAAATAAATCGTAAAATTGATGCTCAAATTCAAAAAGAAAAAGATGAAATAAAAGCTAACAAAGATATTGTTAACGAAAAAATAAAAGAATTATACAAAGACGAAAATATTAAGTTATTTAATGATCAAATAGCAAGAGAAGATTTAACGTTAGACGAATCTAGAAAATTAATTAAAAATATTGATACAACAATTGCTGTTGAACAAAATGAATTAAAAAATAAAATCGATGAAGCAACAAAAGAGATAAACGACAAGCTTTTAGATAGTAGTGAAAGAAATGATATTTTATTAGAAGCTCAAGGAGCTAAAAATCTTGTTCAAGTTGATCAAGCACTTTCTAATTTAGATCAAAGAATCGAACAACTTAAAGATGCTGCTAGAGCTGAAGCTAATAAATTACTATCAAACAATAATATGTTATCTAATATTGATAATGCTACAACACAAGAACAAATTGACGAAATAAAAAACGAAGCAATAAAATTATTTGAAATTAAAAAACAAAAAGTTTTAGAGAAACTAAATGCAACTATAAATGTTTCTCAGGTGTTACATGATGAAATTGAGTCAAATATTAACAACGCAGAAAATGAATCTAATTTAAATGAATTAAGTGCTTTAATTGATGAAAAATTATCTGAATTTAATTTAGTAACAGAAAGAGAAATTGATAGGTTAGTAGATAAATCGATTGTTATTTCAAAAGATAATTGAACATCTGAAAGAATTTCTCAAGGTCAAAGAGATGTTGTTAAAAATAAGATTAACGAAAAATGACAAAATTATATTGACCAATTAACTTCACTTGAAGGTGATGATGTAAATCATAAAAAATATGAAGATATTTTATCTTCATTAAATAAAGAGCAAGTAAACGAATCAACATTAGATCAATATATTCATGAAATGAAAAGTATATTTGATTCTAAAAAAACTTTAGTTGAATCAAACCTTGAAACACTAACAAATGAAGAAGTTAAATCTAATTTAACTCAAAAATTGGATGAAGCTAAAAAAGTTATTGATTTAAATAAATTAGAAAAAGAAATAGAACTACAACATAAAAAAGAAGAATTGATTGAATCGTTAAAAACAAAAATTGTTTTCGAAGATCAAATAGAAGATTTTAAAAATAGAATTAACGAAGCTACTGAAATTGAACAATTAATAAATAGTGAAAATGGTTTAGAAAAACAAATTAATGACAAGCAAGCTTATAATAATGAATTATTAAAAGAAATAGAAATTGTAAAATCCTTAAATAAAAAAATAAATGTCACAACAGAAAAGTTTAATGAATTTAATGAAGCGATTGAAGCTGTTAGAACTAATGAAAAATTAGCAGAAATCAAATCTCAAATTAACGATTTTATTTCTAACAAAAAAAGTGAAGTTACTCCTTTTATTGAAAAATTAGTTGGAAGCAACGAAAAAACTATAAAAGAAAATGAATTATCTGATGCAACATCTGAATCTGAAATTAACAGTGTTTTAAATAATGCAAAAGAGTTATTTTCAAATAAACAAAATAGTACAAAAACTCTTCTTGAATCTTTAACAGATGAACAGGTTAAAAAAGAGTTTGAAACTACAATAGATAATGCTGAAAATATTAGAAAATTAGATGAAATTAAAGATCAAATCAATAATCAAAAGTTAAGAGAAGAGATTCAAAAAGGAATTAATAAATTAACTGAAAACGAAAAAAGAATAGAACTTCAAAATGAATTAAATGATTTAACAAATGATAGATCTAATAAGTCTAAATTACAAACTTTAAAATCTAAAGTTGATGAAGCAAGACAACAACAAGAAGGTGAGTTTGTAATCGCTAAGGAACAAGCTCAAGAAGCTCTTAATAAATTGCTTCAAGATAATCCAAAACGTATCGAATTACAACGATTATTAGATTCATACGATAATAATCAAACAGATTTAGAAAAAGTTAAAACAGTTAAAATAAATGCAGAAGCTGAGTTATTAAGAATAAGAAATGAAGCTGAAAATACTTCTTCTAATAAAATTCAACCAAGAGGACGTGATACTCAATCACCTACACATTTAGAGAAATATAATGATTTTGCTAGAGAATTAGATTCTGCATCAAACGAAAAAGAAATAAATGATATCGTTGAAAAAATGGATACTTATATAAATCAAGTTAGAGATTTATATAAAAAATATGTAACATCAAATCTTTCTTTCGATGATACTAATAACGAAATTTTAACTAAGTTAGATTCCGCAAAAACTATAAATACATTAGATCAAGCTTTAAAAGATGCTAATAAAAAATCCAAAGATTTTATTACAAATTTAGTTAATACAATTGAAGATAACGATAAAAAACAAGAGTTTTTAGAAAAAATTCACAATGCTACTAATAAAGATGTTTCTTCAGAAACGCCAACAAAATGAAGAAATGAATTAGAGGTGTTGAAAGATATATATGATCAAGCTAGTGCATTTAAAAACAATGAAAACCGTGAATTAAGTGCTTTAAAACAAGAAGTTAAAAATAAAATTGAGACTTCGCTTAACGATAACCCTAATGATACTCAAGAGGATTCTAAAGCCAAATTGCTTGAATTAATTGATTCAGCTACAACAAAAGCTAAAGCGAACGAAGTTCTTTCTAAATTAAATGCAAAAATTAGCGGAATGAAACAAATTGCTGCAACTGCTGTCGAAAAAATTGATGGATCTAATTTATATAATTCATTAAAAGAAAAAATCGATTCTAATGATATTGATACAGAAGAGGAAATTCTTAGCATTCAAAAACAAGCTATTGCTGAATTTGCGAAAGTTAAAAAAGTAACAGAAGATGCTATTAATTTAGTTGATGATCAAACAAATAAAAATGACTTAATTTCTCAAAAAGATTCTGCTGAAAATATTGCTAAATTAAATGAAATAAAAAATGATGCATTAATAAAAGCTAAAAAAGAAGATCTTAAAAAAATAGCTGAAGGTTTATGAGGTAAGAAAAACTATAACAATGAGATAAATTCTGCTACAACATTAGATAGATTAAATGAAATCGAATCTCAAATTAATAACGATAAAAGAGTTCAAGACGAAAAATTAAGACAAGCTAAAGAAAAAGCATTAGAATTTGTTGATAAATTAGAAGATAAAACAGAAAAAGAAAATGCTATTAATGCTGCAAAAACTTTAGAAGATGTTAAAACGGTAGAAGACCAAGCTAAAAAAATTATTAGTGATTTACAAGGTGAAATTACAGAATTGCTGAAAAAAATTGAAGATTCTGAAAATTACAATTTATTCAAAAATAGAAATACACCGGATGCAAATGAAACTACTTTAAAACAATTAAAAACAGATTTAAACGATGAGTTTGATAGATTAAAAAAACAAACTCAAAATAAAATTAATGAACCAGCTCATTTTGAAAATAATAGTGTTACTATTTCTGAATACAAAGATAAAGAATTATTATTAACAGAAGCTAATAATGCAACAAATTATAGAGAACTTCATAAATTAGAAAATACTTCAGAAGTTAACAAACTTGGTAAATATGTTTCTGATGAAATTAAAAAAGTACTTGATAAAGGTACAATAGAAACAGATTTAAATAATATTTTAGCTACAAGACCTAATAGTGACGAAGAGAAAGAACAAAAAATTTCTGCTTTAAATGCAATTTTAGAAAGAGCTAAACAACAATCTAGAAAAGAATATATTGAGCTAGAAACATCTAAAGAAGAAGCAAGAAAACAAATTAATGAAAAATTAAATTCAAGCACTGAGTTAAAAAATACATTACTCTCAGAAGTAAATAATGCTCAAACAAAAGATCAAGTTGATGTCGAATTAAAAAAATTAAAAAATCATATGGACACTCAATTAGCTTCGGCAAATGCAGAAATTGCTAAATTAACTGAAAATAAAGAACCAAGAAACGGATTAAATACTAAATTATCAAACGCTATTAGTGAAACAGAAATTGCTAATGTCAAAAATAAAGCGATCACAGAGTTAGAAGAATTTAAAAATAATGCACAAGAAGATGTTCAAAGATTGAGCACAAATATCGAAGGTCAAAATAATTATTCTGAATTTCAAGATAAGTTAGAAACTGCTAAATCAACTAATACTCAAGAAGCGTATGAAGAAGTAGTTAGCAAAGTTAATGAAAAAATCGAAAAACTTAGAACATGAGCGAAAACTAAATTAGAACAAGTTGCAAATGATCAAGATAAAGAATCTTTAAGAAATCAAATAGAGCAAGCTAATACAAGCGAAAAATTAAAAGAATTAGAAAACTTGGTTTCTGTAACTATCGCTAGAGAAGCTGCTAAAACTGAAATTAATAAATTATCTTCAAATAATGATAAAAAAGGTGAATTATTAGCTTTTATCGAATCTTCAACAAGTGTTGCTGATATAAATTCTAAAAAAGATGAAGCAATTACTATGTTGAACGCTAAAAAGACAGAGGCAAAAAATTCTGTTGCTAAATTAGAAGGAGATAATAGTTGAATCAAAGCAAAAACTGATTTAAAATCCGCTCAAACAGAAGATGAATTAAATACTTTAATTGCAACAAGCGATGATGTATTTAATACTAAAAAGTCAGAAATTAAGGGTGAAATTGATAAACTTATAGAAGGAAATGAAGACTTATCAGTAGATAACTTAAATACTATAAAAGATTTAAAAAATTATCATGATAATCAAATTATTGCAAAAGCAAAAGAATATACAAAAGTAAAAATAAATCAAATTGATAATGCTACTAAAAAAGAGGGATTATCAAATGCTTTAGCTAAACAAAATAGTGTTGATAAAATAAACGAAATTTATAATCAAGCCATGGGAGAGATTCATAAAGAAGACGCTCTTAATAATGCTAAAACAAAAGCTATAACTTTTGCTGAAACAAAACTTGCACAAGATGATGCAAATTCATTTAAAACCAAAATTAACGAAGCTCCAAATATTGAAGAAGTGAATAAAATTAGAAAACAAATTGAAACAAAAGTAAATGATAAGTTAAAAGAACTAACAAAGCTAAAATCAAAATTCTTATCTAATAATGCAGTAAGACAAGAAGTAGAAGGAAATTCAAATAATTCAATTCCTGAAATGGAAAAATCTATTAAAAAATTAGAAACCGAAAAAGCTAGATTATCAAAAGCAACAAAAGACGAAATTGAAAAAATTCATTTAACTGATAATACTATTGTTTCTCAAGAAAAAATGAATTCAGAGAACCAATCATATAATCAAATAAAAAATGAATTAAATGAGATATCTGATTGAACCGAAGAGCAAGATAACATAATTATTAGTAAGGTTTCACGAAAATTAATAGAGAGAAAGTCTTCAGCAAGACAATATATAAATTCACTCACTCTAGATGACGGAAAAAGAAACGAATTATTAACTGAATTAGATTCTCGAAATACAGATAATTTAACTAAAATAATTAAGTTAGAACAAAAAGCAGATCGTGAAGCTAAAATTAAATCAATTAAAGAAAAAATAAACCAATTACATAATGATGATTTAAGAAGAGATTATAACCAGAGAGTCGAAAATGAAAACGAAAATTTAGTTGCTCTTGAAAGAGATGTAAACCAAAAACTAGAAGAACAAAAAAATAATATAAGATTAGCAAGAGAAGCGGCACAAGCTGAGGTTAATAAATTACCAAATTCAGAACAATCTGCAAAGAATATTGAGATTGAAAATGCTACAACTCAAGCACAATTAGATACAATTAAACAAAATGCTATTACTAGAATGCAAAATATAAGAGTAGAAGTTCAAAATGAAATAAATAAAATGCCTGAAAATGCAAGGTCTGAATTAAATTCAGAAAAAAATAAATGAATAAACAATGGTAATAACTTACTCACATTGAAGCAAACTGCTATTAATACTGTTACAAAATCAAATGAATTAACAACTAAAAATAATAATTCATTTGCCAATGAAGCACAAGCTAAAACATTCTTTGCTTCTCAAATAAATAGTTCAAAAGCAAATAATATAGCTAAAATTAATACAATTAGTAGTAATTTAGATAAAATTAAAACAACATTACAAAATTTAAGAAATAAACAAAATCAATTAGCTAGACAAGAAGATAAAACTAAATTTAATCAATTAGTTAACGAAGCCTTTATGAACACTAATAAAGAAATACTTGGTAATAATAGTTTATATTCAACATTAAACAATATTATTTCAAAAATTGATTTTAGATTAAAACAAGATCAAGCAATTAATGATATTAATACTAAATTAACTCAAGATGGGCAAAATAAAGTATTTTTAAATAGAGTTAATAATTTAACAAATAACGACGAAATAGTATTAAACAATATTTTAACTGATGTAACAGAATTATCAAAATCATTAAACTCAACTAAAGAATTAATCGATAATGTCGGACAACAAACTAATAGAATAGAATTAGAAAAAGAATGAAATAGTATAAACAATCTAAATAATGCGAAAGCGTTAAAAGCAAAAGTCGAAAGATTTAAAGCTAAGTTAGCAGAAATACAAGCGGATTTAAATGGTCTAGATCAAAAAAATCCAAATAAATCTAATTTAGAAGCAGAATTAAATGAAGCAACAACAGTTGAAAAACTTGAAGAAGTCAGAAAGAAAATTAGAAATGAAAAAATTAGAATTAATTGGATTCCTTTAAAAAATAGATTAAACGACGATAAACAAAAAAGAGAATGAGATAATACTATGAATGATGATAATTCTACAATAGATCAAATGAATCAAGTTATTAGTCTTGCTGAAGCACATTTAAATGAAAAAAGAACTACAGCAGAAAGAATCCTGAATAAGATAAATGAAAAAAGTCGATTATCAAATAAAGTTTCTGACACTAATAGCGAAAGAGATTATGATGAAGTTATCGAGTCGTCACTTAATATATTAAAAACTGTCGCTGATAAAGCGAATGTTATACTAGGAAAATTAAAAACAACTACTAAATCAGACAAAGGATTACCAGAAAGTTATACATTTAATGCTCCAAAAGAAATTTCTGAGAATATAAACGAAACAACTATTAACAATAGTTTAAAGGTTGGGTTAGATATCTGGAATTCTAAAATACTTGATGCTCGTAAATCATTACCTTTGTTAGAAGGTGATCGATCACATTTAAATGATTATAGTGGTAAGATTGGTAATGTATTTACTAACGAAAATATCAATCCAAATGGACCATCCGAAGAAGTTTTAGATCAATATGTTGTTGAAATAAACAGATTATATAGCGATAAACGAGCAGAAATTACAAACAAAATAAATAGCTCAAAAGTGCATTCAACAATTAAGTCTAATTTTAATACTCAATTTAATGCAGCGAAAAATCTAGGTGCACTAAACTCATTATCAACTGAGATTAGTAAATATGATGACAAAATAAATGAAATTTACATTGAAATAAATAAAGTTCAAAATAATTCTAAAAAAGAGACTTTTAAAACTCAATTAAGTCAATCTGATAGCTTAGAAAAATTAAATACCTTACTGGAAGATATTAAACAATATAACACAAAGTGAAATATCGCTAAAACTATCTTTGATGGAACAACGATAAATTCTAGAGATAAAAAAGTAGAATTTATCAAAAAACTAAACGATGCTACTACAATCGAACAATTAGATAATTTAATAGATGAATTAAAAAATTATTTTGAATTGAGAAAATTCCAAGGTATGAGAGACGGAAGAAAAAACTCACAATTTTTTGTAGGGCGTGATACGGAGAAAACTGGTGTTATAGAATTTAATGAACATTTAGAATTTCCTGAAAATAAATTTGTTTATATAGTATTACAAGGAGATGATGGTTCTTTTGCACTTTCAGATCCTATCAAATTAAATAGTAGTATTTTAAAATTCAGATTTTCAGGTGTTCAATTTGCGCAAAAGAGTCAACAATATAACATTTTTCAAAAAATATTTATTTCAAATAGCGATAAACATAAGACAATTTCTCAGCTAATTGAAGACAACCCTAAACAAGTTGATACTGCATCTGCTGATGTCAATTCAATTCAAGTGGTTAAGTATTAAAAAAAATAAAAATTCAAGTGATATTCATGCTTGAATTTTTATTACTAAATCTATATATTTAATGCTTTTTAGAATTTTAATATATAATGCTATATTTACATTCTAAACAAAGCAATCAGTTTTTTCAGTAAAAAAATTCATTTTTTATGTATAATTACATAACTTAAAGTATATTTGAATAACAAATTGTATTATATCTATTAATACCTTTTCAAACTTGAATTTATTTTAACGTTTTTTAATTATATAAATAAGTTTTAGAAAAAATATATTTTGTTAATCAAAATAATAAAAACTAAGGAGGAAAAATGTTTAATAAACAAAAAAGAAATACTATTTTTGCGAGTGCAACTATTGCTGCTATCACTTCGATTTCGGCTGGTGTTGTAATCATGTGAACATGATCAAACACTAAGGAAGATTACAACCTTAGATATCAACAAGTTAAAAATATATTAACAAAATTAAATTTACCAAAGAAAAATATTGAGAAAAAATTTAATTCAATAGATCCTAACTACAAAAGTATTAATCAATTTAAACAACTTGATAAAGTTGTTGAACTAATACTAACTAGTTTAAAAAAATCTATTAATTCAAAAGAAGAAAATTTAAAAACATTGAATATTCATCGTAAAGAATTTAAAGATGAGTTTGATATGATGGATTATAATGATAGTTTGAATTATATTAATGAATTTGATAGTTTAATAAATAATGTTCAAGATCCGAAAGAAAAAGAAACGTTAATTGATAACTTATTAAAAGATACAAGATCTCAAAATTCAAAGTTACAACTCGATAATCTTAAAAAAGTTTTAGAAGAGCAACAAAGAGAAATAAATGAAAATAAAGTTGAAATTTCAAAAATCATTTCCACTTTTCCAAAAATATTAAGAGATAAATTTAATAAAAAATTAGATAATTCGCAAAATAATTTAAATTCATTAAGAAATTTAAAATCAGAATTAGAAAAATATGAACCAATTGTTGAAAAAGCACAAAAAATTAAAAATCTTTTTAAACAATCTGAAGTTTATGTAGATCTTAATAATGCAGAAACAGAAGAATTACCAATAATAGAAGATAAAATTGATAAAATTTTAAAAAGTGAAAATTTATCCGAATTCGACCGTAAAAAAGATCAAGTTAAAAATTTAATTAATGTAGTTGAAGATGAAGGCACTAAAAACGATTTTTTAGAAAAGTTAGATGAAATTGACAAAATAAAAACAATGCCTGAATTGTTAGAACTTGAAAAAGAAGTTGAAAATTACTTAAAATCTAATTCAGGTTTACAAGGTTTAATTAACTTTAAAAAGAAAGAGTTAAATAATAAAATTAATGAATCTAATTTACCTGAAGAGATAAAACAAAAATATTTAGATGACATTAAGGTTTCAAGCAATTTAGATGAACTATCTAAAATCGAGAGCGAGATTGATGAATTAATAGCAATTGACAAAAGAAAAAAAGAAGTCGAAGAAATTATTAAATTATTAAATAATCCTAAAAAAGACGAACTTTTAAGGGAGTTATCATTAACTAATGATTTAGAAGTTATAGATAGAATTTCCGATGAAGCAACAAAAATTTTGAGTGAAGAAACCAAAAAAACCAGAAAAGTTATACAAAGACTAAAGGGTCTTCCTCGTTTGAAAAATGACTTTGAGTTGATATTATCAGACGCAAAGACACAAGGTGATATTCAAGAAGTAGCTTCAGATGTTAATGATTATATGAACGATCTAATAGATGAAGCAAATGAAATTGTAAATTCATTAGATAATGGTACATCTGTAATAATTGGTGAACAAACAGTTTCTAAATCTTCATTAGAAAAAGAATTAGAAAATTTATCAAACACCGGAAATGCAGGAGAATATTCTGAAATTATTGAAAAAGCTAATGCGTTGAAAAATTATGTTAATTCAAAACAAAAAGGTTCTGAAATAGTAGATTTATTAGATGATAAACAAAAAGGTGCCGATTTAAAGGAAAAACTAAAAAATGCAAAAACTTTAGACGACACTTTAAAAGTTAAAGCGGAAATTGATAGGTTGTATCAATTTCAATTAGATAAAGCGAAAGCAAAAAAAGCAATCGAAAGCGTTATTCATAATGATAAAAAATCTGAATTCACTAAAAGATTGAATGATGCTACAACATCAGATGAGTTGGTTATTTTAACATCAGAAGCTAATGCTTATCACAATGCAGAAGAATCTAATAAACTTACTCATGATCAATTAAAATACTTTGTTGATGAAAATGTTGGAGATCAATCTAAAAAAGAAGAATTTAAGAAGAAACTTGATGATGCAATGGTGGATCAACAAGGAAAAAATAATATAGATCAAGATCAAGTAGAAACAAAACTTAGAGAAATTCGTGACGAAATAAATGAATTAATTAAGGCTGAAAAAGATGCTGCAGAAGCTTTAAGGCTTAAAAAAGAGCAAATAAAAGCAGATATTGAAAATATAAACGATAAAGACAAAGCGAATCAATTTAACGATGAGTTAATTGATGTTTTAACTATTGAACAAGCCGAAAAATTACAAGAAAAAGTAGATCAACAATTAGAGTTTGAAAAGACAAAAAGAATCATAAAAGAAAAAGTTTCAAAATTGGAAGATAAAAAAGATTATTTAAATGAATCGAATAATGCGACATCTATTGACCAGTTAAAAGACATTGACTCAAGAATTGATCAAGATTTAAAGAGAGAGGCTCAAGAATTAAAAGAAGCTAAAGACGATGCATTAGAAAAAATAGTAGACATAGCAGATAGTAATGCGTTAAAGGCTGAATTATTTGATGCTGTTGAAAAGGCAAAAACAAAATTATCTGTGGCTAAAATAGTAGAAAAAGTAGATAATTATTTAAATGAACTAAAAGAAAAAGCTATTACTGCTATTGCCACAACTGTAGGTGATGATAAAATTCATAATGAGCTAAATGCTGACTTAGGTGGTGCCAAAAACGAAGTACTTCTTAAAGATATAATCAAAAAAGCAAACGAAAGTTTTTCTAATAAGAAAACAGAAGTTATCGATGAACTTTCAATATTAGATGATAATCATTCAACTAAAGAGGAATTTAAAGATAGATTAAAAAACGCGTCAAATATTTCAGATTTAAATGATTTATTAGAAGAAGTAAAAAACGCAAATAATATTGAGACAATTAAAAATAACTTAAGAAAAAAAATGGAACAAGTACAAGAAGGGTCCGAAAAACAAAAGTTATCTAATTTAATTGATCAAGCTAATTCTAGAGAAGAATTATCTAATATAAATGAACAAATAGATGGTCAAATTCAAAAAGAAAAAGACGAAATTCAAGCTAATAAAGATATTGTTAATGAAAAAATTAAAGAATTATATAAAGACGAAAATATTAACTTATTTAATAAACAAACTTCAAAAGATGATTTAGGTTTAGAAGAGTCAAGAAGACTTATTGAAAACATTGAAAAAACAATTGCGGTTGAACAAAATGAACTTAAAAATAAAATAAACGAAGCAGAAAACGAAATATTAAACACATTACTAGAAAGTCCAGAAAGAAACGATATTTTATTACAAGCAGAAAGCTCAAAGAGTTTAGATGAAGTGGATGTTGCACTTAGAAAACTTAACGAAAGAATTGAACTATTAAAAGAAGAAGCGAGAATTGAGGCTAAGAAACTTATTTCAAATAGTGACATGCTCACAACCATTAAACAAGCCAAAACTCAAAAAACTATCGATCAAATTAAAGTTGAAGCTATTCAACTGTTTAATTCTAAAAAACAAGCCATTTTAGAAAAACTGGATCAAAAAATTAATGTATCAACTGATATCCATGATGAAATTCAAGGCAACATTAATACTGTAGAAAACGAAATTAAACTAAACGAACTAAGTTCTTTAATTGATGATAAATTATTCCATTTTAATCGAGAAACTGAAAATCAAGTTAATAGACTTGTTGATAAATCAAGTATTTTACCAATAGAAAATTGAACAAACGAAAATATTTCACTAAATCAAAGAAATAGCGTTCAAAATATAATAAACAAGAAATGAACAAACTATTTAGAATCTCTTAAAAAATTAGAAGGTGATACAAATAATCATAAAAAATATGAAGATATTCTAACTTCTTTAGATAAAGCAGAAGTAAGTGAAGCAATATTAGATCAATACATAGATGAAATGAATAATATTTTTGATTCTAGAAAAGATATTGTTAGTGCAAATATTCAAAGTATTACAAACGAAGATACTAAGTTAGAACTTAATAAAAAACTTTTGGAAGCCAAAAATATTGAAGATTTAAATGAATTACAAAGACAAGCAGATTTACAACATAAAAAAGAAGAATTAATAAATTCTTTACCGACAAAAATTGTTTTCGAAGATCAAAAACTTGATTTTGAAAATAGAATTAATAATTCAACAAACATTGATCAACTTACAAACCCTAAAACAGGTTTAGAAAAAGAAATTAATGACAAACAAATATACAACAGTGAATTACTGAAAGAACTTGAATTTGTAAATGCATTAAATGATAAAATAAATGTTACAACAGAAAAACACAATGAATTTAAAAAAGCTTTAGATTCTTCTCGAACAAAAGAAGAAGTTTCTGAAATAAAGAGACAAATTAATGAATTTATTAAATCTAAAAAATCTGAAGTTGCTACTTTTATCGAAAAATTAGTCGGAAGTAATGAAAAAGAAATTAAAGAAGAAGAACTTAAAAACGCAACATCAGAAACAGAAATTCAAAGTATTCTCGATGTAACCAAGAAAATATTTTCTAATAAACAAGATAATATTAAAGAAACTTTAGAAGAATTAACAGATGAAACAGCTAAAAATAATTTTAATAATGCTATTGAAAATGCAATTAACTTTAAGAATTTAGATGATATTAAAGATAAAATTAATAATCAAAAATTAAGAGAAGAAATTCAGAGAGACATTAATAAATTATCTAATGGCGAAGAAAAAAAATCATTACAAGAAGAATTAAATAGTATTTCGAACGATAAAACAAATAAACTTAAGTTAACTAGTTTAAAAGATAAAGTTGATAATGCGAGGGCCAAACAAGAAGGTGATTTTGCGATTTCAAAAGAAAAAGCAACTAAAGCACTTGAAAAATTGTTACCTACTAATAATGAGCGTATTAGATTAGAAGGTCTTTTAAAAACATATACAAACGATCAAACCGATTCTGAAAAAGTTAAAAAAGTAGAGCAAGATGCAATTGCTGAATTAGAAAAAATTAAAAATGAAATAAAAGAAGAATCTAAACAAAACATTCAACCAAGAGGTCGTGATAAAGAATCTCCATCTCACACTGAAAAATACAATGAATTTAATGAACTATTAGAATCTGCAACAACAGAAAAAAGACTTAGAGATATATCTAGCGAAATGATAACATACGTAAATGATGTTAAAGACTTATATAAAAAATATGTTGATGCGAATTTACCAATAGAAAATATTAGAGAAGAAATAAAAACAAATTTAGTTTCTAAAACAAAAATAAATGATTTAGATGCTGTTTTAAAAGATGCTAACAAAAAAACAAAAGTTGCAATTGATGAATTATTAAACACAATTGAAGATACTAATAAGAAAAATGAGTTAAAACAAAAATTAGTTGATGCCACTTCAAATGATAATGTTGAGCCAACAATTACAAAATGAAGAAATGAATTAAGCGAACTAAAATCAATTTATGATGATGCTACTTCATTTAGAAATAACGAAAAACGCGAATTAGAAGATTTAAGAAATGATATTAAAAATAAAATTAATAATTCTTTAAACGATAATCAAAACGATAGTTCCGACAATTCAAAAGCAAAATTACTTGAGTTAATTGATACAGCTTTAACAAAGAGTGAAGCAAATGAAGTTCTTAAAAAATTAAACTCAAAAATCAATTCTATCAAAGAAGTTGCAAGACAAGTGGTTGAAAAAACAAAAGGTTCTAACTTATATGATAATTTAAAGCAAGAAATTAACTCAACTAACATAGATACTGAACAGGAAATTTTATTAATACAACAAAAAGCTTCTGAAGAATTTGAGAAAAATAAAAAATCTACTGAAGATTCTATAGCTTTAGTTCATGATGCTAACAAAAAAGCGGAATTGGAAAACGAGAAAAACACCGCCCAAAATGTTGGAGATTTAAATAACGTAAAAAATAAAGCAATATTAGAAGCTAAAAAAGAAGAATTAAAAGAATTAGTAAAAGAGCTTTGAGATCAAAAAGAATACAATAATAATATAGAAGTTGCAACAACATTAGAACAATTGAACGAAATTGAAAAATTAATAAATAACGATAAAAATGAACAAGATCTTCAATTGAAATCAGTAAAAGAAAAAGCGAGAGTTGCTGTTAATAAGTTAGAAGACAAAAATAATAAATTAACTGATATCGAAAACGCAACAACTTTAGAAGCGGTTAATAAAATAAAAAATGACGCTATTGAAGTAATTAGATCCTTAAAAGAAGAAATTAAACCTTTATTAGCTAAAATTGAAGGTTCAAACAATTATGATGCATTCGAACTCAGAAACAATGACGAAGCTAATGAATTAGAATTAAAACAATTAAAAAATGATTTAATTTCAGAATTTGATACTTTAAAATCAAATACAAAGAACAAAATAAATGAACAAGGTTCTTACAAAAACAATACAGTTATTGTGGATCAATACGATAAAAAAGAAAAATTACAAGCTGAAGCAGAAAATGCTAACAATTATTCTGAGTTACATAATATAGAAAACACTGCAAAAGTAGAGAAATATGCAAAATATGTAAAAGATGAAATAAATAAAGTTCTTGATAAAGAAAATATGCTTGAGCAAGTTGAAGAAATATTAAAAAATAGACCTTCAACAGATGATGAAAAACAAAACAAAATAAATGCATTAGAACAAATTGCACAAAAAGCAAGAAAAAAAGCTAGAAGTGAGTTAGCAGAACTTAACTTAGCAAAAGAAAATGCTAAAAGAGAAATAAAAGAAAAAGTAAACTTAAGTAGCGAAAAACAACAAGAATTTATCGGATGAATAAATCAATCTAACACTAAAGAAGAAGTTCAAAACGTTATAAACGATGTAAATAAATTTATTAGTGATGAAAAAACAAAGGTTGAAAATGATTTAATTAACAAATTAACCGAAAATAAAAACCCAAAAAATAAATTAAAAACAAGTCTTGATAATGCAACATCAGAAACAGAAATTGCTAATATTAAAAATGAAGCAATTGCAGAATTAAATAAGTTTAAAAATAATGCTGAAATAGCTCTTGAGAGATTAAGCGAAAATATTCAAGGTCAAAATAATCATTCAGATTTTGTTACTAAGTTAAATGGTGCTAAAACAACAGATACTCAAAAGGCTTATGAAGATGTAGTTAACGAAGTTGAAAAACAAATTGAAAAACTTAAAACATGAGCTAAATCTAATTTAGAACAAATTAATGATCAAGAAGAAAAAAATAAAATTAAAGAATTAATCGAAAGTGCCGACACAAGTTTAAAACTTAAAGAATTAGAAAATAGAGTTAATTTAACAATAGCTAGAGAAAAAGCAGAAAATGCAATAAAAAAATTATCTGATACAAACGAACAAAAAAATCAATTATTAAATTTTATTTATTCTTCAAATAGTCTTCAAGACATTGCAACAAAACAAGCAGAAGCCGAAAAAATAATTAACGATAAAAAGAAAGAAGCTACAGATGCGGTTGCTAAGTTAGAAGGTGATTTAACATATGTAAAATCAAAAGAAGATCTAGCAAAAGCGGATAATGAAGATCAATTAAACAATTTAATCAGATTAAGTAACGAAACATTCAATAATAAAAAAGATGAGATTAGATCTGAAATTAACAAATTAATTTTAGATAAAGATCTAATGTCGACAGATGGTCTTGATACTGTTAAAAAATTAAAAGATTATTCTAAAAATACAATAATTCCTAAGGCCTTAGAATATACAAATTCTAAAATAACTGAAGTCGCTGACGAGACTAAAAAGCAAGAATTAGAACAAATGCTTAAAAATAAATCACAAGTTGATGATATAAACGAAGTATACAATTTAGCGGTTGCGGAATTAGATAGAGAAAACGCTCTTGAAAATGCAAAAACAAAAGCTAAAGAACTTGCAAAGAACGAATTAAGTGATGAAGATTTAGAATCATTTAATACTAAAATTTCTCAAGCTAATACCATTGAAGAAGTAAATGCCATAAAAAGAGACATTCAAGCAAAAGTTGATGATAAAAATAGAGAATTAACAAAATTAAAAAATAAATTCTTAGATAGTAATGAAGTTAAGAAAAATGTCGAAAATGCAAGTAAAAATTCAGTGAAAGAAATTGAAAAATTAATTAAGAATCTTCAAAATGAAAAAACACAAATTATTTCAAAAACAAGTTCTGATTTGGAAAAAATTCACGTTACAGAAAAAGGATTGTTAACAGTCGATAAAATGAATGATGAAAATTCTAAATATAATGCAATAAAACTTGAATTTGATTCCATAAATGACTCAAATTGAACAGAAGAAAATGATAAATTAATAAGCTCAAAAGTTGACCAAGCTATATTATCAAGAAAAAATAAAGCAAGAGATCATATTAATTCACTTGATTTAGATAAAGATACAAAAGACCAGTTAATTAATGAATTAAACTCTGGTGATACTAATACTTACACAAAAATTATTAAATTAGAGAAAAAAGCTGATAGAGAATTAAGAGTCAAAAATATTAAAGATAAAATTTCAAAAATAAATGATGAAAATGTTAGAAACGATTTAAATAATAGAGCAAATTCTGATAATGAAAATTTAGATACCTTAGAAACAGATGTAGAGGGAAAACTTAAAGAACAAGAAGATGCAATCAATTTATATAAAGAAGAAGCAAGAGAAGAAGTTAAAAAATTACCTTTAAGCGAGCAAAAAACAAAAAATGATAATATAGATTCAGCAACAACACAAGATCAAATTGATACTATTAAACAAAGTGTTATTCAAAGAATGGGAACATTAAGAAAAGAAGTCCAAGATGAAATTGAAAAAATGCCTTTAAATGCTAGAAAATATTTAAGTGACAAAAAAGATTCCGTTTTAGATAATGGTGATGAATTATTATCGTTAAAGGAAATAGCGATTGAAACAGTATCAGAATCAAATAAATTGAAAGAAAAAAATGAGTCTGAATTTTCTAATGAACAAGAAGCGAAAGAGTTTTTTGATTCAAAAATTAATAGTTCAATAGCTGATTCTAAAGAAAAAATCAAATCATTATCTAATGATTTTGAAATCATCAAAAACAAACTTAAAACATTAAGAACAAAACAAGCAGAGCTAGGCGTTGAATATAAAAATCAATTCGATTCATTAGTGTCCGATGCTTTTAAAGACCTAAATAAAGAAATAATAGGTAATAATAGTGTTAATTCAATGTTAGATTCAATCATCGAAAAAATTAATTTTAGAAAAAAACAAAATGATGCAATTAAGGCCATCAAAGATAAGTTTGAAGATCAAAATCAAACCGTTACAACAGTAAACGATATTAATAATTTAACTTCAAACGATGAAAGAGGATTAGAAACTCTTGTTACAAATGCAAATAATTTATTTAATAACTTACAAAGTTTAAAAAATACTATTAATTCAATAGGCAAAGAGTCTAATAGAACCTCATTGTTAGAGGAATGAAAAAAAGTTGACACATTAAGTAAAAAGGAAACCTTAGACCTTAAGGTTAATTCATTTAAAACAACATTAGCTAGTGTTCAACAAGAATTAAATAATTTAGATAATCGAAGTAATCAAAAACAATCATTACAAACTGAACTAGATATGGCAGGAACAAAAGAAGCGGCAGAAAATGTTAGAAGTAAAATTAAACAAGAAAAGGCAAAGAATGATTGAGAGTCTTTAAAAGCAAGATTGAATAATGGCGACCAAAAAACAAATTGAGATAACATAGTTAATTCGGCAAAAAGCACTAGCGAGCAAATAGATACTGTTATAACTGATGCTACTAAATATTTAGAATCCAAAAGACAAAAGGCAATTTCAACTTTAGAAAGATTAAATGAAGATAATTCAATAAGAAGTAATTCAACATCCAAAACAACTATTTATAACACTGAAAGTGAATATGATAATCTAATTAATAATTCTATTAATTTCTTAAACAGTGAAGCTAAAAAAACAAATATATTAATAGGAAAATTAAAGGAAACTACTAAAAAAACAAATGATTTATCTCAATTTACTTTTGACTCAAACAATAATGTTGATGATAGTGTAACTGAATCTAAAATTAATAATGATTCTAAAAAAGTTGAAGAAATATTAAAGAGAAAATATAATGATGTAAAAGACAAATTAAACATATTAAACGGGTCTTCAGAACGAGAAACTTACAAAACAAAACTAGGAAGCGAAATTGACTTTTTAAATAAAACTGAAACTCAATACGATACTCTTATTAGCGAAATAGATGGAATATATAACGAAAAACACAAAATAGCCGAAAGATTAGTAAATTACGAAATTAAAGACCCTTCAAAGAAATTAGAATTTAATGAAAAATTTAGAAATGCAGCTAATTTGGGTGATTTAAATACATTAATTAATGAATTAAATAAATATTATGAATTACTTATTTTTAAACCAAAAAAAGATAATAATTCAAGTATAAGTCAGTTTAATTGATACAATGAAGATGTTGTAGGTGAAATTCAATTAAATAAAGTTGAAGGTGATTATAAGGATAAATATATTTATTTAGTTGTTAAATCATCAAAAGGTGATAATTATGTTGTATCTAAACCAATATTATTAAATAATAGTAATTTAAAATTTAATTTCCCAATTAAAAATTTTATTGATGATGGACATTATGATTTACATAAAGTTGTAGTATTAGATTATGATGCTAATGATAACAATGTTATTCTAAGTAGTAAAAATATAATAAATAATAAATATGCATCTATTTATAACTTTAATATCAAACTAGGTACAATAACCGCTAACAATGTAAGTATGTCATGAAATAATTTAAAAGAAGCAATATTAGATGAAAATTCTCGGCCACAAGGTGCTGAAATGATTGAAAAAAGTGTTGATGCTAATGTGCAAATAAATGGTTTTACAGCCGAAAATATTGATATTAGTAGTATTAAAAATATTAGAATTCATTTAAAAGGTGAAGCTAACACTGGTAATTCATTTACAAATGATAGATTTAATAACGTTACTTTAATAGATAGACTCGAACTTACAAATGAAAATTCTAATATTTTAGTACGTAAGGTCGATAACACTGATTATATTTTCTTTGATTTAAAAGCCAAAGGAATGAAAGCAGGATATGTTTATAATCTTGATAAAATTGAATTTGATATAAATAGAAGCCATATAATAAAACATTATGTTTATAATAAGGTTAAAAAAGATAACGATGAAAATTCTATAAATTATTCTGAAAATTATAGTTATAAAGAAAATACAAATGAAGCTATTTCATGATTATTTGAATTAAAGAAATCCGATAGGGATAAATTATTAACTGTTAAAGAAGAGTATCCGAATAATCGAAGTTATAAATCTATTTTAGAATTTAATGATGGTTGAGATATTTATGCTTTTTCTGGTCTATTTAGATATCTAAATAGTTTTGTTCCTGATATAGGAAGCAATTTAGGAAATCATCAATACAAAAAAGAAGATGGAACAAGTGTATCTTTAAGAGAAAGATGAAAAGATTATTTAATTAATAAATTAACACAAATATATAAAGATAAATATAATAAAGATAAATATTATGCAACCATACCAACTAATAGACGTTGAGGTGATGGTTGATCACTTTCATTTATACAACTAGGTATTGACCCTAATAGTTACAAAGAATATACTGGAATGGTCATTCATGGAACAAATACTTTTGCGCCTGTTTTAGGTGGTAGAAATGTGGAGTATGATTTCCAACATTCTCCTAAATATTTCGAATTGATGAAGGGATTCATGTATAAGCGAAAAATATGAGAAAACGGAAGAAGTGTTTGAGCCATGTGGCTAAAGGGTGCTGGTCAAAAATCAGGTTTAACTGCAGATTTTAATGAATATGACGAAAGCGACCTAAAAAATACTATAAGATTGGCTATTGAATTCGTTTTAGAATTCGGAGCAACTAATTATATTGGTGATAAGATGACATATCCAACCGAAACTATTAAAAATAAATAATGTTAAAATATTAGCAAAGTTAAAATTGCTAATATTTTTTCAATAAAATAAAAGAAAATATTTTATAATTATTAAAATAAAAAAATAAGAGGTATAAATGAAAGAATTAATAATAATCGGTAACTGAAAAATGAATAAAAATTTCTCTGAAACAGAAAAATTTATTAGTGATTTTTCAAAAGAATACCAATCAAAAAAAGATTTAATTTATAAAAACGTTAAATTTGGTGTAGGAGTACCATCTGTTAACTTATCAGCATTTAGATTAAATAAAGTAACAGACTTAAAATTAGCAGCTCAAAACGTTAGTGATAAACCAAAAGGGGCATACACAGGTGAAGTCTCAACATCAATGCTAAATGACTTAAATGTTGATTATGTAATTTTAGGTCACTCAGAAAGACGTACATATTATCATGAAACAAATGAAGAGATTTATGCTAAAGCAAAAGCTACAATTGAAGCTGGTATGACACCAATTATTTGTGTAGGGGAAACTCTTGAAGAATACGAAAAAGGTTTAACTAAAGAAGTTGTTAAAAATCAAATTGAGAAATCAGTTGCAGACTTAGATTATACTAAAGTAGTTGTTGCTTATGAACCAATTTGAGCGATTGGAACAGGTAAAGTTGCAACACCAGAAATTGCACAAGATGTATGTGCATATATCCACTCAATCACATCAAATGATTTAAAAGTTCAATATGGTGGAAGTGTTAATCCTAATAACATAAATGAACTATCATCTCAAAAAGATATAGACGGATTTTTAGTTGGTGGAGCTTCATTAGAGGTTGAAAGTTTTGTAAAATTATTAACATTAGGTAAATAATAATGAAAAAAGGAACTATTTTTACATTTATAGTTCTTTTTTATTTTTAATTTCCTTATTAAGTATGGAAAAGCAATACGATTATAGAGATTGTTCGTTATATGTATTTAAATATTACGCTAAAAAATATCATAACGAAGATTATGACATTAATGAATTAAAAATTAACGTAATGTATGATGATACTGGAATAAGTTTAACCAATTTAAAAGATACAATTAGTTCATATGGATATAGCTTAACTTCTTACTATTGTAAAATTAGTGAACTAAGACAATTAGAAAAAAGTGAATATCCTTTTGGGGCAATTGTTAGAAATGAAGAATTTCAACATATAGTTTTTATTGAAGATATAGAAAATGATTATGTCAAATATTATGATCCCGGCTCTGGAAAAGTTATAAATTCAAAAATCATAGATTTTAAAAATATATTTTTAAATATAATTGTTAAATTCAATAAAAAAATATCTCCCTTAGAAAAATATAAGGAACCCAAAAAAATATTTAACATAAATAAATATTCTTATTTTCTATTTTTTTCACTTCTTTTAGAGTTGATTTTAAATTTAATTTATCCTTTTGTTACTAAATATATATTACAATCATTAGTTCCAACTAGGCAAATAAATGAATTTTATTATTTAATAATTATTTTTGTTACTTTTACTTCATTTTCATTATTGATAAGCCTTATAATAAATAAAACGACTAAAATCATTGTTTTAAAGAATTTTGAAAAAGAATTCTTAAATATACTAGAAACATTTTCTAAAGAAAATATTAATTTAATTAATAATTTAAACGAAATAGAAATTAAACAGAGAATAAATAATATATACCAAATTGAAGCATATAAGATGACATTTATACCAAGAGTTTTATATATTCTACTTTCTTTTTTGATTTCGCTTACACTAATTTTAATAACTAGTTATTTGTTGACTTTGATTATGATTATTATAGGAGCCTTGATAGGAACATTTACTTTTTTATATTACTTATGATATCGAAAATCAACTAATTTTTTAATTTCTGAATCAATATCTTTAGATAGATCTTTAGATAATTATATTAAAATATTAAAGACTAACTTTCTTTTGTTAGAAGAAGAAAAATTTAAAAATAAAATGATAAAAAATTTTCAAAGTCATAATTGCAGTTTTAAGTCTTTTATAGTTAGTGAAAGTTATTTTGATAGTATTAATAAATTTATTGACATCATAATTCCCATTTTGATTCTATTTTTCGGATCTCTACAAATTTGAAATAATAAAATAAATTTATATCAATTATTATTTTTCTTAACGGGAACAAAAATGTTCTTATCACCGATCAAACAAATAGAACCTATTATAAAAGAGACTCAAAACTTCAAATTAAACAAAAATATATTAAATATTTTTAAAAAAAATAAACGTAAAACTAAAACTTTAAATTTTGATAATATTGGACAAATAAAGCAAATAAAATTATCATATGTTTCTTATAAATATAATAAAAGCCAAGAAAAATATTCAGTTAATATTCCGAGATTAACTTTAGAAGGTAATAATATATTAAAAGGTAATAACGGTAGCGGGAAAACAACACTGTCATCTTTGTTAATGGGTAAGTATAATATTACTAATGGTGAAATTTTTATTAATAATAATTTGGTCAATTTATATGATAATGATTTTATAAAACAAAGAATTTGTTATATTGGAGATAACAAAAATATACCTAATTCTACTTTAAAAGAATATTTGTTAATAGATGATTGGGAAAATTTTACTAATATTTTAAATAAATTTCAAATTTATGAAGCGTTTAAAGCTCTTAATATGCATATAAGAGAAGATGTTATGGTAAAGAAATTATCGAGTGAACAAATACAATTAGTCAAGTTTTTGAAGTTGTTATTATATGATTATGATGTATTTATTTTTGATGAAGCTTTTGAAGCGATAAGCGAAGATGTTTTCATTTTTTTGAAAGAAAAATTAACTAAATTATTAAATAATAAATTAACACTTGAAATCAGCCATAATTCTAAATATATTTTTGATAATGCAAGGATAATTAAAATTGAAGAAATTACTAAATTTTTATAAATTAGAAATATTTTTTTTAATTGTATTATTGGTTTTGTTATCTTTTTTAATATATTTTGGTCTTTTTTATAAGGTAAAAAGCTATAAAAGTGTAATAATATATTTTAATGATAATAATTTAGAACTAAAAAATATACAACCCAATGAATTAATTTATGAAAAATATAATTTAGTAGTTTTTGATGAAAATAATAACATCGAATATCCGATTATAATTTCAGGTATTAGTAATAATAAAATAGAAATAATAAATGACGAATTAAAAAAATATTTAATAGATAAAAATAATTTATTTTTAAATTCATTATTAGAGTTAAAAACAGAAACCTTAAGTCAAATAATTTATGACAATTTGGTTAGTATTTTTTTAAAAAAATAACCCTTATCACTAAATAATATATAATATAAATATGAATATGAAAAATAATTATGATATTTCATTAAACATAAAAAAAGAAGTGAAAAATGTTGAGTTATTTAAGGATGAAATGATCCAAATAATTAATAATTTTGGAAACTTTTTTAAAATAGATCCAAATAAAAAGATAATATTGGATGTAACATTTGTTTCCAAACCTAAAATTCGTAAGTTAAATAAAGAATATAGAAATAAGGATTATGTAACTGATATTTTATCATTTGACTTTGGAAATTTAGAATTTTATGAAAAGATGCCATTTATTCATTTGGGTGAATTAATAATTAGTTGAGATAAAATGAAAAAACAAGCAAAGGAATTTAATCATAGTATTAAAAGAGAGTATTGTTATTTATTTACTCATGGATTAGTTCATTTATACGGTTATGATCATGAATTAGAAGAAGAAAGAGTTGTTATGAACAAAATTGTTGATGAAATTTTTGAACCATTAAAAATAAAAAGAGAGGATTAAAATGATTGAAAAATTAAGAAATTTATTGTCAAAAGCATATGCTCCATATTCTAATTTTCAGGTGGCTGCTATTGCTGTTGATTTTGACGGAAAAGAATATTGAGGTGTTAATGTAGAGAATGCTGCATATCCTTCTGGTCTTTGTGCAGAAAGGAGTGCATTATTTGGCTCTGTGGCATATGGCGGACATGTCGGTAAATTTAAAGAAATACATATCATTTCTAGAAAAAATGAAATAATAACCCCATGCGCAGGTTGTCGTCAAGTTATGACTGAATTTATGCCGCAAAATGGCTTGGTTTACCAATATTCAAATGATGGAACTCAAACGAGAGTGAACACTGTTGCAGAACTTGTGCCTTATCCAATTTTTATGGAGAATATTAAGTAATGAAAATATGTTTTGCTAGTATAGTTGGTAGACCTAATGTAGGTAAAAGTAGTTTGCTAAATGCAATTTTAGGGTACAATGTTGCAATTGTAACTAATGTAGCACAAACAACAAGAGATCAGATCACTGGAGTTTATACCGACGAAACACATCAAATTATATTTACGGATACTCCTGGCATACATAAACCAAAAAATAAGCTAGGTGAAGTATTAAATAAAAATGCTTTTGACTCTATAGAAGGAATTGATCTTTTGTTATTTTTGTCTCCTTCTGATGAAGAAATTGGCCCTGGAGATAAATTAATATTATCTAAAATAGAAAATATTAAAAATAAAATAGCGGTTATATCTAAAATAGATAAAATTAAAAAAAATCCTGAAAAATTAACAAAAAAAATCCGTGAATTGGGCGAATTTGGATTTGATAAAATTGTATCAACAGACATATATAACGACTCTTCAATAGTTTCCTTAATTGATATTATTAAAGAATACTCTAACGAAGGTGAATTACAATATGATCCTGATTCTATTACTGATAAAAGCATGCGTTTTTTAGCAAAAGAAATCATAAGAGAATCAGCAATAGAAAGATTATACGATGAATTGCCACACTCTATTGCTGTGTCTGTCGAAATTTTTCAAGAATTAGAAAATAACATTATTATTGAAGCGATAATGTATGTAAAAAAAGAATCTCAAAAAGGGATGTTAATAGGAAAGAATGCATCTAAAATCAAGGAAATAAGTAAAAGTTCAAGAGTAAAAATGTCTCATCAATTTGGAGTCCCTGTTTCTTTATATTTAAAGGTAAAAGTTGCTAAGAAGTGGAATGATGATGAAAAAACATTATCTAAATTTGGGTATTAAATAACTCTTATTATTAGGGTTATTTTTAATTTAGCAAAAAAACTTTTAGGCTGCTAAAAATTTGATAAAATTATAAAGTATGAATCAAAAATTAGATAATAAATTAGAACCAATATTAAAGTATACAGTTAAATTATTTATTGAGGAAGGCGAACCTGTTAGTAGCCAAGCCCTCATGGATAGGTTTAATGATATTAGCTTTTCTTCAGCTAAAGTTAGATATTTAATGAATAAACTTGAAGAAATAGGATATTTACAAAAAGCAAATTGTTCTAGTGGTAGAACTCCTACTTTGCTAGGTTTAAATTATTATGCAATATACTTAAGTCAATCATTTGAAAAAGAAATGATAAATAAATTAGAAAAAATATTTAAACAAAAAGAAGTTGATATTGATAACACCGTTGATCAAGCAGCTAATATAATTTCAGAAATGACGGGATTAACTTTAGTTAAGACTAACTATAACAATAACGAAACTTTAAAAAGCATTGATATGACAGTTCTAGATGAAAAAAGAGCTACAATTGTTATGGTTGTTTCTACAGGTCAGGTATATTATAAAGTTATAACTATAGATAGAAATAATAATTTAAATGATATAAAGATAGCTTTAAAAATTTTCAAAGAGAGATTAATAGACGTTTTGGTAACTGAGCTTGCACAAAGAGTTTTTTTACTAAAAGATATTTTATCCGAATCAATTAAGAATTATCAAAGTATAATAGATTCTTTTGTTAGACAAGTTTTTAATGGTGAAATTAGAAAATATAAAGAAAATAAAATATATGGTAAAAATAATATTATTTTAAGTCAAAAAATTAATAGAAATAACTTGAATAAAATGATTGAATTAATTGAAAATTATTCTATTTGAGAAAAAATAGAGTCACATTTTGATGAAAATGAAAAAATAAAAATATCAGTTGATGATACAGGTTCTTTTATGTCTAAACGTATTATAAATAATGATACAACTACTGAAATATCAGTGGTAGCTTCAAGCACGTCAGATTATAATAAAATGCGTACAGCACTTAATGCTTTAGAAATTTTTGTAGAAAAGGAAAAAAGGGAGAAATAAATGAATTTTAAGAATAATAATAAACATAGACATTACCATTTTAGGGATTGAAATATAATTGAAGCTGATTTTGAAATACTTTTAAACGGAGAGTCTCTTCCGGATTTTAAAATAAAAAAACAAATTACATTGGGTAAGAACGAATATATTGAAGGCTTAGAAGTAGATAAATTTATTATTGGATTACCTATAAAAAAAGAATTAGAATTATCTATTAATGTTCCTGAAAATTTTGAAAATAAAATTATTTCTGGTAATGAGGTTAAAATTTATTTAAAAAATATTAAATTAATAAATTATGACGCCCGCAATTTAGAAATATCAAAACTAAAAAAGGTAGAAGAAAGAAATTTAGAGTTAGAGAAGAGGGTGCTAGAATTAGAAAACAAACTAAAAGCAAATGAAGTTGTTTTTGTAGAAAAAGCAAAGCAATTATCTCAAGCAGTAGAGGAAAAAATAGCTAAAGAAAAAGAAATTTTATTCGAAAAAGCAAAAAAAGAAAAAGATGAGATAAAATCATTTGCTTTACAAGGGTTTTTAGAAGATTTTATAAATCCTTTTAATAATTTTGTAATGGCTCAAAAGGTTGCTGAAAACTCAGAAAACGATCAGTTAAGAAATTACGCAATAGGTTTTAATATTGTAATTAAACAAATAATTGATGTTTTAGAATCTAATAATGCTGAATTGATTATACCTACTTTAAATACTGAATTTGATCCTAATACACAACAAGTTGTAGATGTAGTTCAAACATATAATCAAATAGATAAAGATAATCAGATAACTAAAGTAGTTAGATATGGTATTAAGCTTTCCGGAAGAGTAATTACCCCTGCCTCAGTTGTAATAAGTAAAAAAATTAGCAATTAAATGCTTTGGCTGCTAAAAATATGTTATAATTAAATTATGACTTCGTTAAAAAAAGAAGCCATGTAGATAATAAATAATTTAAGACATAAATAATTAACTAATAATTAGGAGAGAATTAAAATGGCAAAAGAAATAATATTAGGGATAGATTTAGGAACAACAAACTCTGTTGTTTCCATAATTGAAGGTAAAAATCCTGTCGTACTTGAAAATCCAAACGGTAAAAGAACAACACCTTCAGTAGTAAGTTTTAAAAATGGTGATATAGTTGTTGGTGATGTTGCGAAAAGACAAGTTGAAACAAATCCAAACACTATAGTTTCTATTAAAAGATTAATTGGTACAGGAAAAACAGTAAGTGCAAACGGAAAAGAATATAAACCAGAAGAAATATCAGCAATGATTTTATCATACATGAAAGACTATGCTGAAGCAAAATTAGGTCAAAAAGTTAAAAAAGCGGTTATTACAGTTCCTGCATACTTTGATAATTCACAACGTGAGGCTACTAAAATAGCAGGTAAAATAGCAGGTTTAGAAGTATTAAGAATCATCAATGAACCTACTGCTGCGGCATTAGCGTTTGGTTTAGAAAAAACAAATAAATCAATGAAAGTCTTAGTTTACGATCTTGGTGGTGGTACATTCGATGTTTCTGTTTTAGAGTTGGAAGATGGAACATTTGAAGTACTTTCAACTAGCGGTGATAATCATCTAGGTGGTGACGATTGAGATAATGAAATTGTAAAATGAATGATTGGAAAAATAAAATCAGAACACGGTTATGATGTTGAAAAGGATAAAATGGCTAAAGCTAGGCTGAAAGAAACAGCAGAAAAAGCTAAAATAGATTTATCTAATCAATTGGTAGCTACAATTAATTTACCTTTTTTAGCTATGACTGAAAATGGACCCCTTAACGTTGAACTAGAACTAAAAAGAAATGAATTTGAAGAAATGACATCTCATTTATTAGATAGAACAAGAAAACCAATTGAAGATGCATTAAAAGAAGCAGGTATAACATCAGCGGATTTACATGAAGTTTTACTTGTTGGTGGTTCAACACGTATGCCGGCAGTTCAAGATATGGTTAAACGTACATTAAATAAAGAACCAAATCGTTCTATAAATCCTGATGAAGTAGTTTCAATTGGTGCTGCTATTCAAGGTGCTGTTTTAGCGGGAGATATTGATGATATTTTATTATTAGATGTTACACCTTTAACATTAGGTATCGAAACAATGGGAGGGGTATCTACTCCTTTAATTGCTAGAAATACTACAATTCCAGCAACAAAAAGTCAAATTTTTTCAACAGCAGCTGACAATCAAACAGAAGTTACAATTAGAGTTGTACAAGGTGAAAGACAAATGGCGGCAGATAATAAAACACTTGGTTCATTTAATTTAGGTGGAATTGAACCCGCTCCAAGAGGTGTTCCACAAATTGAAGTTACATTTTCAATTGATGTTAATGGTATTACAACAGTAACTGCAAAAGATTTAAAAAATAATAAAGATGCAAAAATTACAATTTCAAATTCTACTAAACTAACAGAAGAAGAAATTGAAAGAATGGTTAAAGAAGCAGAAGCAAATAAAGAAGCAGATGCTAAGAAAAAAGAAGAAGTTGAAACAATTGTTAGAGCCGAAAGTTTAATTGATCAAATTAAGAAAGCGAACGCAGAGCAAGGTGATAAATTAGATCCTAAATCAAAAGAAGAAAGTGAAAAATTAATTAAAGAATTACAAGAACTTATTGATAAAAAAGACATTTCTGCTTTAAAAGAAAAATTAGATCAAGTTGAAAATATGATGCGTGATTTTGCTAATTATGCCGCACAACAAAACGCAACAAATAATAATTCTAACGATGAAGAAACAGCTACAATAGTAGAAGAAAACGATAAATAAAAAAATAAACAACATGTTTTTAAAATAAATGTGTTGTTTATTTTTTAATAATTATAATTAATTTTAATTTTATTGATAAATTCTTGCTCTAAATTTTCAGGTGGACTTTCATATATTACAACTTTTTTATTTTTATTTAATTGCGTAGAAAGATTTAAACAGTTCAAAAAAATATTAGAATTATAAAGTTTTGAAGATATTAATTTAGATATAATGATTGCTTTAATTTTAAATTTTTCGAGCAAAAAGGATATATTTCTATTTATGTCTTCTATATAAAAGAATGTCAATATTTCGTTATTATAATTAGATAATATTTTGCTTTCTAGTAAATTAATATCGTACATTACTCCTAAATCATAAATCATTGGGATTATATTTTTAGATTTAAATTCCTCTTCTTTTATAAACAAATAATTAGCTTGAGACATTTTAAAAATTAATTGAGTTGTCCCTAAGTTTTCTGAGTTTTTTGAAAAATAATTAAATCAATTTAATTCCTTCAAATGAGATAAATACTCGCTTTTATCAAATAAATAGTAAAAACGGAAAAGTACTTTCAATCTATCGTAGTTTGGTTCAATTATTTTAAATTGTGTTTTATTCTTTGAAATGTAATTTACTATATTTTTTATATTAACTCATTTTTTAGGGTCTTTATTATCTGTTATTATTTGTTTATATCTATAGTATTCCTCATTGAATAATTCAATTTCTTTGCGTATATTATCATCGGTGTTATTAAAGTAATATTTTGAAGAATTTTTAGAATCATAGTCTATATTGTATAGAGAATATTTCACTAAATCATTTATATAATCTTGTTCATAATTATTTATTTTAGGGTATTGTATAATTGTCGCTCTTTTATATATTCTTGATAATGTAGTTGAATTATTTATTTCGTTTATTTTATTTAAAAAATTATTATATTGATTTTTAGATGTATATTTAAGTATTAAGTAAATATAATCATCGCTCTTGAACAAATTAACAATTTGATCATTTAACCCAAATAAATCATTTAAAAAATCAGTATTATCATTATTTTTATTTAAAAAATAAAAATTTTTTAAAAGTAATCCTATAATGATATTTTTTTTATTTTTTAAAAAATCATTATTAGTTTGGTTGTTTAAGGTTATGTTGTTTAAATTGTTTATTTTATCTTTATATTCTACACCTCATTTAAGAGAGCAATAATAATTATTCCCGTCAATTGTTTTTATAACCATTTTCATTGGTTTATTTTTTAATAATTTTTTATTAAATTTATTTATAATTTTTTCAAAAAGTCTTAATTTAATGTTGAAATCCTTATTTCAAAAAACATCTATTTTACTCTCGTAATTTTGTAAATTCTTATTTATTATCTCTTTTATTTTATTTGAACTATCTTTATTAAAAAAATTTAAAAATTCATTAATAGATATATAGTTGTATTTGTTAAAGTTAAAACTATTTGAATCTAAATATGTTGAGAGGAAGTTATATTTTTTATTATTTCTAATTACTCTTTTGTTAATATTATCAATTTTAAAAATTACAACACCAGATGAAGTTCGTTTGTAAAAATATATAAACTTAAAAACTAAATACGATGATATTAAAAATATTAATAGAATAATTGAAATGTAAATTAATATTACTAAATAGTTCATTCTATTCCTTGATACTTATGATCCTAATTGAATGATGTCTTTTATTTAATGTTCTTTCTTTTCCGTCTCTAAATCTTACTAAAACTTCATTACCTGAGCCGAAATCTACAACTTCACCTTCTCCAAAAATTGTATGAGAAATTATATCTCCAATTATCATTTTAGAATTTATTAAAGAAATCTCATCAGGAGAATAATCTAAGTCCAACCCGTGATCATCGTTCATATTTGTATAATTATCAACATTTATACCCATTTCAGTTATAAATCTAGAGGGTTCTTTAGAAAGGTCTGTCCCAAATATTTTCCCACGCGATGAACTTAAAAATAAGTTGTTTCTAGCTCTTGTTATTCCGACGTATGCCAACCTTCTTTCTTCTTCGAAAGTTTCAGGGTCAGAATCAATTTTTTCTATTATTCTATATGAAGGGAATACACCACGCGATAAACCTACTAAAAAAACGTTATCATATTCTAGACCTTTTGCGGAGTGAATAGTCATAAGTGTTACATAATTAGTGTTTCCCTCGTAATCATCTGTAACAGATAATAAATTAATATAATTTAAATAATCGGCTAATTTTTTTTCTTTATTTTTTTCTTCTCAAGTTTTGATCGAAGCGATTAGTTCTTTAACGTTTTCAATTGCTGTTCCTCTTAGGCTAGTGTCTTTCTCGATAAAATGATAGTAATCTAATTCCATTAAATAAAAATCAAGTATTTTAGAAATTGAGTGTTTTGTTATTTCTAACTTTCTTAACTCCTTTTTATATCGTATTGTTATTTGTAAAAATTTAAATAATTTTACAGCAAGATTGGGGTGTTCTCTTTTAAATTCAGATCAATTACTTTTATTTGTAATTGTTTCAAATGTGTTTAAGTTACCTTTTTTTGCGACAAATTCTTTAATTGTTTCTATTGCCTTATGCCCAATTCCTTTTGTTGGTACATTAACTATACGGTAAAAAGATAGTTCATCATTATTATGTAACAATCTTAAAAAAGCGATTGCATCTTTAATTTCCGATCTTTGATAAAATTTGACCCCGTTTATTATTTTGTGAGGTATATTTTCATCAATTAAAGCTTGCTCGAAGGCTCTTGAATAATAATTTGCTCTATATAGTATTACAATAGATTTTAATTGGTTTTTTTGCTTTTTTAACTGATTGATTTTATTTACTACTCATTTTGCTTCACCTTCTTCACTAAAACTATGCATAAATTCAATGTCAGCACCCACTCCGTTTTCGGTAACTAAGTCTTTGTTGTACCTTTTTTTATTCATTTTTATAAGTTTATTTGCAGCGTCGAGTATTTTTTGTGTGGAACGATAATTTTTATCTAAAACAACCGTAAATGTTTCTTTAAAATCTTTTTCGAAATCTAATATTAAATTAACGTCCGCACCACGTCAATTATAAATAGTTTGGTCTGGGTCACCAACAATAGTTAAGTGTGTATTTTTTCCGATTAAACTTTTTATAATTCTATATTGTAATTTTGAAGTATCTTGAAACTCATCTACAAGAATATATGAATATAGTTTTTTATATTTTTCTACTATATCTGGTCTAGTGTGAAATAAAATGTTTGTTTTAATGATTAGGTCATCAAAATCTAAAGCACCATTTCTAGCTAATTCGTTTATATATTCAAAATATATTTTATCTTCAATTTGATCCATATTTTTTATATTATAAAACTGATTATAATCGGTTGTATTATTTTTTTGAGTCGAAATATAGTGTATTGCTGATTTATAACTAATTTCGGAACTAGTTATTCCTAATTTCTTATAAATTGCACTCAAAATTTGAATTTTATCCGGCTCATCCACTATTGTAAAACTATTACGATATCCCAAGTTATGAATTTCATTTCTTAAAATAGTTGCACAAAAAGAGTGAAAAGTTTTAATATTTAGTTTTGTTTCTAAATTATTACAATATTTTTCAACTCTTATAGACATTTCTTGAGCCGCTTTATTAGTAAAAGTAACACCTAATATATTTTTTGCAGGTATCCCTAATATATTTATTAAGTAGGCGATTTTACGTGTTAAGACTTTAGTTTTACCGGTCCCTGCTCCAGCAATAATTCTTAGGTGTTTGTCAAAGTATTTTACGGCTTGGTTTTGCTTTTCGTTCAAATCACTCAGTAAATCAATCTTTTTTGTATTAATTGTCATATTATTTCTCCTCATCTTTTAAATTTGCTTTGTTATTAACATAAACAATATTTCTTCTTTTTGAGTAAAACGGTACTAATTTTATTAACTCAATATCATCAACAATAATTTCATCTTTATTAACTACTCTTGTTTTTGTTATAATATCTATTACGGATAATTTCTTTTTATATACAATTATAAATAAGTAATCGATAAATTTAAAGATACTTATGGCGTATGTAAAAATTTGAAAAAATTTATTAATTATTTCTAGAGTTAGGTTACTCTTTTTTTCATCCACATAATATGAATTGTAGTAAGCCACCAAAAATACTAAAACTCACATTAGAGACATTAAAGAAAAACTTAATGTAGATCTTTTAATAATAGAAATAGAGTCAAATTCATTATTTTTTGATGAAATTATTTTTATTTTTAATAAATATTTACCGATACTTTTACCTTTCAAAACTAAGGGTATAATTATAAAAAAAATACTATTATTAAATATTCCTATTAGAGCGGATCAAACAAGTTTGTTTGTAGGTATATTTTTTGCATAATTAAAAATTCCGATAGCTCAAACTAGAAAAATAGAAACTAGCAAAAACAGGATGAAATCTATTATTTCCGAAAAAAACCTCTTGTAAAAAAAAGAGTTTTGATATTTTTTCATATTATTCTAAAAAGTCCAAAATTTTCATTTTTTTAATTTTGTATAAAGGTTTTTTTAGTAACTTAGATTCATCATTGTCACTTGCTAAGTAAATATTAGATTTAAAAAAATCATTTTTTATTGCATTACTTTCTAGTTTATCAATTAATTCATAATGTCTTTTTACAAAGGTAAGACTTCTTTTTTCTTGGATTTGTTCCTTTTCGTATTTATATATTCTTTTATATGTAAACGTTGTTTCATTTAAAAAACCAGTTAACAATAATTTTATTGTATATATTTTTGCGTAATTAATTTCTTCTAAAATTTTGGGGTTATTTTCCTTGAAGTAATTTTCAACAATGTTGAATGAGTCTAAAACGTGCCTTGAATTAAATCAAGTATTAGAGTTTATAAATTCTCTATAAACTCTATAATCAAGATACATATATGTTTTTGCTTCGGAGAATAATATATAATTTAATTCAACACACATCTTGGTGTCATTTAAATTAGAAGGCATATATTTAACAAGCTTTTTATATAGATTTTTTTTATAAACTTTATTAAAAATAAAAGGGAATGTATAAGCGTAAGTACTCTGCATTTTATTTATATCTACTTTGTTAATTAATTTTAATCTAGCTTTTGGTTTTCATCTTATAGAACCAATTAGTCTAGGTTTAAATTCTAATATATCTGCTGAATATTTTTCTGCTTCGTTGATAATGTTTGAAACGTATTTTTTTCTTAACGTGTTCTCTGAATTGATGACAACTAGAAAGTCCCCTCTCGCAATTTTAAATGCACTAGTCAAATTTAGTTGATAGCTATCAACTTTATTATTAAAAACAACCTTCAATCTTGAGCCAAATAAAAGAAAATATTCTTTTAGAGATTCTAATATGTTGATTTGTTTCTTATTAATGAATAAAATTATTTCAAAATCTTGATTATCTTGATCTTTTAGATCCTTTAAGAATCATTCTATATCTTTGAATAAATCACCAACAAGAGAAACAATACTTAATTTCATTTTTTCTCCTTAAAATTTATTGTTAAATAGTCATAAAACATATATTATTATTTTATCATATTTTATAAATAAATATTATTTATAAGAGTTGTAGAAGAAGGGAGCAGATGTTAAAATTATATTTTTTGTAATAAAAATTTACTTTTTTTAAAACTAAATAAATATCTTAATTTTTATAATTTTATTTTTTAAAAAAGTATTATTTTTTATATAATTTAAATAACAAATTAATTTAGTAGTTCGAAAGGATAAAAATGAAAAAAACTATAAATGATTTAGATTTAAACAATAAAAAAGTTTTAGTTAGAGTTGACTTTAATGTTCCTTTAAAAAATGGTGTTATCACATCCACAAAAAGAATTAAGGCAGCATTACCTACAATTCAAAAAATAGTATCCGAAGGTGGAAAAGCGATTTTATTTTCTCACTTAGGTAGAGTTAAAACTGAAGAAGATTTGGAATCTAAAAGTTTAAAACCAGTTGCTATTGAGTTAGCAAGACAATTAGGTCAAAAAGTTATTTTTGTAACAAAAACAAGAGGTGAAATATTAGAAAAAAGTATTGAAAATATGAAACCAGGTGAAGTTTTATTAGTTCAAAATACAAGATATGAAGATTTGAATAATAAAGCTGAAAGTAAAAATAATGAAGAATTAGGTAAATATTGAGCTTCATTAGGTGATGTATTTGTTAATGATGCTTTCGGGACAGCTCATAGAAAACATGCATCAAATGTTGGGATAGCTTCTAATATCACCGAATCATCATTAGGTTATTTAATGGAAAAAGAAGTTTCATCACTTCAAAAAGTTATTGGTGAACCTGAACATCCATATGTTGCAATAATTGGTGGAGCTAAAGTATCTGATAAAATTCAAGTTTTAGAAAATTTAGCTAAAATTGCTGATAAAATGATAATTGGTGGAGCTATGGCTTACACTTTCTTAAAAGCTCAAGGATTAAATACAGGAACTTCTTTGGTGGAAGATGATTATTTAGATTTAGCTAGAGACTTCTTATCAAAATATTCAGAAAAAGTTATTTTACCAATTGATCATGCTACATCAACAGAATTTAAAGATGTTGAACCCGTTTTCCAAGATGTAGAAATTTCAGAAGGGTATATGGGTCTAGATTTAGGACCTAAATCAATTGAATTAGTAAAAAGTACTTTAAACAATGCTAAAACAGTTGTTTGAAATGGACCTATGGGAGTAGCAGAATTCAAAAATTACCAAAAAGGTACATACGCTGTTTGTGAATCAATTTCTGAACTTACCGATGCATATACAGTAGTTGGTGGTGGAGATTCGGTTGCCGCCGTTGAAAAATTGGGAATGGAAGACAAATTTACACATGTTTCAACAGGTGGTGGTGCTTCACTTGAATTGTTACAAGGTTTAGAATTACCGGGTGTTACTTCAGTTCAAGATAAATAGAAAAAATGATTATTAAAAAATGCGAATTACTCAAATTCGTATTTTTTTATAATTCTAACGTAATATTTAGAGGTTCAAGTTTTCTGGTTTTAATATTAGAATCTTTTAGAATTTTTCTTGAAATTCATGCATCATCAGTATCGTGATATTTATCTTCTAAGTAAACAATTTCTGTTATTCCTGATTGAACAATAGTTTTCGAACAATTTGAACAAGGGAATAAAGAAGTATATAATATCGCATTTTCTAATTGTGTTGTTGAATTTAATATCGCATTAATTTCTGCATGTACAACATAAGGATATTTATTGTCTTTTTCTAATTTTTTATCTCTTGCTCACGGGAAATCAAAATCATTGCCTGAAGGCATACCATTATAACCTAAAGCAATAACTCTCTTTCTATTATTTATTATACATGCGCCAACTTTTGTGTTAGGATCTTTTGATCGTAGGGCACTTAATTTAGTCAGTGCCATAAAATATTGATCTCAATTTAGTATTTTATTCATAATTATAAGTCAATGTTTTTTACGTATTTTGCATTTTTTTCTATGAATTCTTTACGAGGTGCAACATTTTCTCCCATTAGTATCTCAAATGTTCTGTCCGCCTTGTAAGCGTCCTCTATTTGAACTTGAAGCATTTTTCTATTTTCTGGATTCATTGTTGTTTCTCATAATTGTTCTGGATCCATTTCACCAAGACCTTTATATCTTTGTATAGTTATCTTAGAATTTGGATTTAATTTTTCCATTATTTCATTTTTTTGTTCATCGTTATAAGCGTATTCGACAAATTTGTTTTGTTGGATTTTATATAAAGGAGGTTGTGCTATATAAATAAAACCATATTCAATTAACGGTTTAAAGTATCTAAAGAAAAATGTTAGTAATAATGTTCTAATGTGCGCACCATCAACATCAGCGTCGGTCATTATTACGATTTTGTGATATCTCAATTTGTTGATATTGAAAGTATCTCCTAACCCTGTACCTAATGCAGTTATTAATGACATTATTTCTTCGTTGTTAAACACTTTTTCTTGTCTTGTTTTTTCAACGTTCAAGATTTTTCCTCGTAATGGTAAAATAGCTTGAGTTTTTCTATCTCTTCCCATTTTAGCTGAACCACCAGCAGAATTTCCTTCGACTATATATAATTCACTAATTTCCGCATTTTTACTTGTACAATCGGAAAGTTTACCTGGTAATCCACCACTTTCGAAAACATTTTTTCTTCTTGCGTTATCTCTTGCTGCGCTAGATGCTAATCTTCCTTTTCTAGCGAGTATTGCAGTGTTAATAATTTTTTTAGAAATATCAGGGTTTTCATTTAAAAATCTCTCAAGTGCTTCTGAATATATTTCATTAACCGCTCTACGAGCGTCTTTAGAACCTAATTTTCCTTTTGTTTGACCTTCGAATTGTGGATCTGGATGTTTTATAGAAATAATTGCTGTTAGTCCTTCGATTAAATCGTCTCTTGTGAATTTATCAGTTTCACTTTTTATTAAATTTTTATCAATAGCATAATTATTTATTAATCTCATCAATGAATCGTAGAACCCAGACAAGTGAGTGCCACCTTCGTGAGTAGAAATATTGTTTGTATATGTTATTATATTTGATCTAAACATATCTTCTAAATATTGAGCTGCAACTTCTACTCCTATAATTACTTCTTCTCCGTTTAAGTCGTTATTATATTTGTATTCTCCTGAGGCGTAAATAACTTCTTGGTTAATTGGTTTGTAACCTTCATTTATTTCTTTAACGTAATCAACGATACCATTATCATATTTGAATTCGTTGTAAGAGTTATCACGATGATCTGTAACAGAGACAAATAAACCTTTATTCAAGTGAGCTATTTGTTTAGCGTGGTCAATAATAAGTTCTTTGTCAAACTTAATTTGTTCCATAACCTTGTAATCAGGATGAAATTTTATTGTTGTACCAGTTTCGTTTTCTTTTGTTTCACCAATAATAGTTGTAGATTGAGTTATTTGTCCACCATTAGCAAATTTTGCGTTATATAGTTTTCCGTCACGTTTAACTCAAGCTTCCATGTAATCGCTAAGAGCGTTAACTACAGAGGCGCCAACACCATGTAAACCACCACTAACTTTGTAAGCATTAGATTCAAATTTACCACCCGCATTCAATTTTGTTAAAACAACTTCGAGTGCACTGATGTTAAATTTTGGATGTAAACCAACCGGTATACCACGGCCATTATCTTCCACAATTATTTCTTCGTTCTTAGTGATTGTAATGTTAATTGTATTAGCAAACCCAGCCATAGCCTCATCTACGGAGTTGTCAACTATTTCTCAAACCATATGATGAAGACCGCTTTTAGATGTGCTCCCGATGTACATTCCAGGACGTTTTCTTACGTGTTCAAGACCTTCAAGATGTTTAATATTTGAAGCGTCATAATTATTATTTAAATTTTCTTTCATCAAAACTCCTTAATATATTTATTTAAATATATTATACCATTTTTTTATATTTATAGAACACTTCCTCCAATTCCAAACTTCAAAATCCTTTTTCTTGTGCTTTGCTTTTTTCTTCTAACCCTATGATATAGTTATAAAAGTCATTTTGAAATTTATTTTTCGTATAATATTTTTGCTTAAAATTAGAGTTTTGAATATATGCCACTCTAGCTAATCCTTCTTCTATTAAAAAAGAATTTAAAGTATTTGCAAAAATATTTTCATCAAACTTTTGTGTGTAAATTAGTCCAACATCTCTACCATATTCGTCATTATCAATGTGCTTATAATAAAAATAATCTTGATTTGAGGTTTTGTCTCTTAACATTTCTTTAGCGATATTAGCATAATAATTTTCATATTTAGCTAACTTATTTTTATTATTTTTTTTAAGTGTTTCAGGTGTATCAATTCCATACAACCTTATTTTAATTTTTTTACTTTTAATTTTTGCTTCTACAGTGTCTCCGTCTATAATTTTTGTTATTATTAATTTCTCTATATTTTTAGAGGCGTTTGTATTATTTTTTTTAGAACTAACAATTATCCCGATAACTATCAAAAGAAAAACAAGGATAATTTTAAAAATATTTAGTAAATTTTTAGGCATTTTTTCAAACATATATAATATATGTGCGTTAGATCTAATTTAAACAAAAAAAGTAAAAAAATATTTTGTATTTAAAAAAAGTGGTGGTATAATAGTTTTGCTAACTAGCCAAGAAATGGAAACTTTCAGTGTTAGCAAGCAATAGAAGTTCTTTGAAAACTAGATATATACAATAAACATGACAGTCAATTTTTTCGAGAGTTTGATCCTGGCTCAGGATGAACGCTGGCTGTGTGCCTAATACATGCATGTCGAGCGGAGTTCTTCGGAACTTAGCGGCGAATGGGTGAGTAACACGTACTTAACGTGCCCTCTAGATTGGGATAACGATGAGAAATTATCGCTAATACCGGATACTTATTAGTTTGGCATCAAACTAATATAAAAGGAGCGTTTGCTTCACTAGAGGATCGGGGTGCGGAACATTAGTTTGTTGGTAAGGTAATGGCTTACCAAGACGATGATGTTTAGCGGGGTTGAGAGACTGATCCGCCACACTGGGAC
>NZ_JAFIRF010000001.1:0-627157 GCF_017116885.1 Mycoplasma sp. CSL10166 | reverse complement strand
AGGATGGATGTGTAAGTGTAGTAATACATTTAGCTGACCATTACTAATAAATTGATAGGTTTAGAAGTTAAGATGTATTTAAGACATTTTAATGAATTATTAATTACTATTCAGTTTTCAAAGAATAAGCCCAGAAGGGCATTTTTTTATTCTATTAAATTCAAAAATATAATTTATAATTTAATAGCGTAAAATAGGAGAAATAAAAAAAGAATGGCATATATTTTATTTACTTTATTTAGTATATTATTGATATTTTTAATTATAGTTACTATTTTTTTTATAAAATCAATTTATATTGAAGTAAGTTCAAAAAGAAATCGAAAAATAACAGATGAGATTAGCAGATCTATGTATGAAAATGAAACGAATTTAACTAGATTAAAACTATTATCAAAAAATAACAATACATATGAAAAAATGTATAGTGAATTAAATGTTTATTATAATACTTTAACTAAATATTCAAGTATTTTGAGAGTTAATTTAGAAAGTTCAAATAATTATATTAGGGATAGGAAAACCAAAGAATTATTTAAAGTAAATATTACGCTTAAAAAAAATTTAAAAAAATTTAAAATTAATCAATTAAAGGCTAAGAATATAACTACTGATTTTCAAAAAACATACGAAAATATTGATGAATCTGTATCTAGAATAATTCAAGTTTGTGAATATTTGATAAAACGATTAGAATCTTTTGCTAATTTAGAATTTAAAACTGTTAATTATATTTTTAAAGAAGTTTTAAATCTTAAACGTGAAACAAAAGCTATACTTGATAAAAAAACCAATTCTAATATAAATGATTTGTTTACAATTGCAAGCGAAAAAGAAAAACATCTTTTAGAATTATTTAAATTAGAAAATAATCATTTAGCTATAGAATATATGCTTTTTGGTCCGTTTTTAACTTTTATAAAATCACAAAATGTATTTAGTAGTGAACAAAATAAAGTTATTGAAAAACATCTTAGGGAAATAAAAGAAATTTGAGTTGATAATAATTTTAATACCAAACTATTAATAGAAAAAATAAGAAGTTTATATTTTTATTTGAGTAATGTGTTTTTAGAATTTAAATTTAAATCCATCATTGACAATTTTAAAAAGAAAAATAATGAATCTATAATTAACTATATTTTTAATTTAATAGAGTCTAAAAGCAGGGAAATTTCCAAATTAAATCTTGAGTCTAAAAAAAGAATTAAAGATGAATTAAGTTTTTATTATGAAAAATTAAAAATATTCACAAAAGAAATAGATAATAGTTATTATTTATCTAGTTTAGAAGATTTAATAAATTCATTTAAAGAATTAGAAAGAAATGTTTATTTAATTTTGTTAGAAAATAAAAAAAATAGTACATGCGATATTAGGGACGAATTAAGTAACATAGAAAATTTATATTATATTGTGATTCAACATAAGTTTTTGCCTAAAAACAATAATACATTAGCAATTACAGATAACTTAGAAAATTTATATAAAAATATTCAAGTACAAACAGACAAAAATAAATTGAATGACTGAATAATTAATATTGAAAAGTTAATTATTTTTATTGGTGAAAACATTGAATATAAACAAATGTACGAGAAAATAATAGAATATGTTATTGATAATAAAAAATATAATGATAAAATTCAAGTATTAAAAAGTTTTTTGTTAAGTGCAGAAAATAACATTAAAAATTCAGACTATAAAGCCGCTTATAAAATAATGAAAAAATTCATTTTAACACAATAAAAAAAGAGGAGAAAAATGTATAAAAAAATTTTAATTAGATATGGAGAATTAGTTTTAAAAAAGAAAAATAGAAAGACGTTTATAAATCAATTATCAAATAATATTATACATATAGTTGGTCAAAAACCTAAAGTTGAGTTTGATAGAATGTATTTAGATTATAGTGAATTAGCCTTAGAAAGATTGCAATTTGTATTCGGGATAAGTTCTTACTCTCCAGTTATAGTTACCGAAAATAATATTGATAATTTTAAAGACGAAATTTTAAAATTGGTTAAAAAAGATTCTAAAACTTTTAAAATTGAAGCAAGACGTAATTTTAAGGGTTTTGAATTTAATTCATCTAATATAAATAATATTTTAGGTACTCATGTTCTAAAAAATACAAGTTTAAAAGTAGACGTTCACAATCCAGATCAAATTTTTTATGTTGAAGTTAGAAAAGAACAAACATATATTTTTTCTAACTATATCGAAGCTTTAGGGGGATTACCAGTAGGAGTGTCAGGAAAAGTGTTACACTTAATTTCAGGTGGATTTGATTCTCCTGTAGCTGCTTTTGAATTAATGAAAAGAGGTTTAAAAGTAGATTTTTTAACTTTTATGACACCACCACAAACTGATCAAAGAACAATCGACAAGATAAATACTTTAGTTAAAACTTTATCAAATTATCAAGTGACCTCCAATTTATTAATTGCTGATTATTCGTTTTTAATGAATTATATTTCTTTTGTTTCTAATGAATCTTATAAAATAACTTTAATGCGTCGTAGCTTCTATCGTATTGCTGAGCAAATTGCTAAAAAATATAATATTTTAGCAATTTCAAATGGAGATAATTTAGGACAAGTAGCATCTCAAACTTTAGAATCAATGTATACAATTGGTAGCGAGAGTTCTTTACCGATTTTGAGACCATTATTAACATTTGATAAGAACGAAATTATTAAAATTGCCAGGTTGATAAAAACACATGATATTTCAATAATAAAAGCTAATGAGACATGTGAGTTGTTTGCTCCTAAGGAACCAGTTACTAAACCTAAAATAGGAGTAGCTTTAAAATTAGAACAAGAACTTAGTCAAATTCCTGCTTTAGAATCAGAATTATTAGAATCTAAAATTGAACATATTAAAATTTCTATTAATTTAAATAAACCAAGCTAGCACTTGGTTTATTTAAATTTTTTCTCTCAAGTGGGTTAAAGGAGGAAAAATGAAAAAAACTGATCTTACATTTTCTGAATATTTTAAAAATTGAATTATTGTGTATAAGAAAGGTTCAATAACTAATATAAGTTACAGAAAATATGAACTAACATTAAAGTGAGTTAATAGAATTTCGCCAAATTTAAAAATGGAAGATTTAAATAGATTAGAATATCAAAAAATACTAAATGAATACGCTTTATATCATGAAAGACAAACAACCATGGATTTTCATCATCACTTAAAAGCGTGTTTGTTAGATGCTTTTGACGAAGGTTATCTAAGTAATGACCCAACACGAAAAGCAGTAATTAAAGGTATTCCGGAGAGAAAAAAGAAAATAAAATTTTTAAGTCAATTTGAATTACAATCTTTAATAAAAAAACTAAAAATACAAGGTTCTATTAACTATGATTGATTAATTTTACTTATTGCAAAAACAGGGTTAAGGTTTTCAGAAGCTTTAGCATTAACTCCAGCTGATTTTGATTTAAATAAACAATTATTAAACATAAATAAAACTTGAAATTATAAAGAATCTAAAGGCTTTGCACCAACTAAAAATAAAAGTTCTATTCGTAAAATTCAATTAGATTGATTGACGACTTCGCAATTTGCTTTTATGATTAAAAATCTGCCAAGTGATAAACCTATTTTTATTAAAAAAAGTGGAAAAATATTTAATTCAACAATAAATAATATTTTAGAGCGACGTTGTAAAAGTGCTGATGTACCAGTAATTACGGTTCATGGACTTAGACACACTCACGCTTCTATATTATTATATGCTGGAGTTTCGGTAGCCTCAGTAGCAAAACGATTGGGTCATGCTAGTATGAATACAACTGAAAGAGTTTACTTACATGTTATTAGTGAATTAGAAAATAAAGATATTGATTTAGTTATGAGATCAATATCTAATCTTTATTAATTTTTTTAAAACCCACTAAAAAAGTAACGTTAAGTTACTTTTTTATAATTGTTTCTAAAAAACTTTTAATACATTTTTTAGAGTTAATACCTGAAATTTTATATTTATTACCACCTCTAACGTCTTTTTTAAAGTTAAGTTCGCAAAAACTATAATATTCATTTAATATATCACTATCATCCTTTAAATTTTCATTTATCGCATTATAAATATCATTTAATTTTAAAAGTTTGTTACCGTCATCGGCATTATTATAATCGCTTATTAAACTTGCTATTTGTTCAATACTTAACCCAGTAGCCCTAGAAAATGAATTATATTTTTCGTTTATTTCGCTTTGAGCTCTTTCATTAAGTTTTTGTGAAACGACATTTTGAAGTTCGTATGTATTTTTAAAACTATATACATCTATATTTGATTTTATATAATCTTGGTCGTTATAATTATATTTAGATAAAAAATAATCAATATCTTCGATTTTATTTTTTTCATCATTCTCATTTTTTGATATTTTTTGCTCCAGAAGTTCGTAATCATATGTTTCGTCCGGTTTTTCTGAGAAAAATGATTCACTAGGACTTTCTAAAAAATAATCATTAGTTACATTATAAATATCATAATAATCATAATCATTAGATGTGTCAGTTATTTTAAGGATATCTCTAATTTCTTTTGCTCTACTTCTTATCGTGTCAATTCTTCTTAAAATTTTACTTGTGTCATCCAAATTAAAAATATTTTTAATATCGTTAATAATTTTGTTTTTATCTTCAATATCAAGATTACTAAATTTAATTCATGTTTTTAATAATATATCAGCATAATTTTTGAAGTTTTTAGCTTCCTTTATTATTTGAGTTTCTTTTTTTGTTTGCATATATTCTTGAATAGCTTCATTTAATCGTGTTGGAATTCTGTTATAATCATTTTTAAAGCCGATTTTTTTACTAATTTCATTTATTTTAATAAAGTTTATTTCTATTTGCTCTTTTATTATATTAGGTTTTAACTCTAAAAATCATATATTACTCTCATCGCCGCTATTTTGATTTGCATACTTTTTAAAAGCTTTTTCTAAAAGAAATTTCATATTTGCACCTTGTCGGAAAAATCTTATTTTACCATACTCTTTAGGTCTTCATATTTCTTTTTCTTTTTGGGTTTGTAATAAAACTCTATTAGTTCTAGAGATTGCTTGTATAAGTAAGTAGTCTTGGTTTATGTTTTTGTCAAAATAAATTGTGTCTATGTATTTTGAATCATAACCGGTCAATAATTGATCAACAACAATTAATAAATCTAATTTTTTAGAATAATCATCTTTAGATCTTACTTGATAATTTATACCTTCTTGTTTCAATCTTTTTAAAATATCTTCTTTATACTTGTCTTTTATTTGGTCTATTTTAAAATTTGTATTGAACATTTTATTATAATTTTTCAATAATTTATCGTAAAATTCGCTTCTTTCAATAACACCTTTTTCTGTGTTGGGTTCACTAAAATCAAATAGTAAAGTAAAGTTAATTTTACATTTAAATTCTTTTAGTTTTTCTTCGAATATATTATAGTATTCTATAGCATCATCTTTACTTTCTACTGCAAAAAGCGAACTATATAAACCACCATGATTTTGTTTATTTTGTATTGATTTTTTAATTAATTCTTCTACTATTCAATTTTTATAAGCTTTATTGTTATAAAAATTATTTTCATATAATTCTTTTTCTATTTTTAATGATTTTTCCATATTATGATTATTAGTATTAATTAATATATCATATTCATCTGCATCTACATCATTATAATTTTTAAATTTAATGTTATATTTATCTTCTATTATTTTTTTGCTTTTTTCAATTTCTTCAAGGTCATCTAACCCTGATTCGTTTTTCTCGATTAATTGTTTGTATTCATGATAAAGTGATTGTAAATCATATTCTTTTGTTTTATTTTTTTGTATATCTAGAATATTAGATGTATTTGTAAAGAGTTTGACTAGATATTTAGGATAATCAACAAATATTCTAAATGGTAAAACTTTCTTATCTTTTATTCCATCCTTAATTGTATAACTATGTATTAAACTACCAAAAATATCGTTAGTAGTTTGTTTTTCAAAATTATTGTTAACGTCATCATTAATTATGGGTGTACCAGTAAATCCGATAAATTTAGAGTTTGGAAACATTTCTTTGAAACTTTCAAACTGTATACCATCAGTAGATCTATGTGCCTCATCAAATATAAAAATGAAATCTTTACTTTTTGCTTTATTACTTTCTATTACCGAGTCTTTTTCGCTTTCGTACATCTTTTTAATTTTTTGTATTGTGGTTATTATTATTTTTTGATTATTAATAAACTGATAAGAGTTGAAATCGTTTTTACCTTTTACTTCTCTTTTTAGTTTATTAGTATTTTTTGTTGATACTATTTCGATATCTAATGAATTATTTGAAAATTTTTTGTATTCATCGTTAGTTTGGCTAGATAATGCTATTCTATCGACAACCATGAAAATTTTTTTGTTATTATACTTTTGTTTTAAAAGTTGAGCTAATTTGAAACTTGTTAGTGTTTTACCAGAACCTGTTGCATGTCAAACGTAACCTATTTTATTTTCGCCATCATTATTTCGGTATGATTTATCCATTCTTTCTAAAATATTATGAATTGCGTGGTATTGGTAACTTCTGAGTAAGAATAGTTTGTCATTTTCTAAGTTTTCAACTGTATATTTAGATACCATATCATGTATGGTTGGGATGTTAAAAAAATATTTAACTACTTCATGCCACTTATGAACTGGTTTATTTTCTTTATCCTTAGAATTTCAGGTTGTAAAATATAATCAATCATTAATAAAATTATCTGGAATATTTTTTTCATCAGTTTGGTTTGGGGTATAAAACATTTTATTTTCCGACATAACAGAAAGTATTTGAACAAAATTAAGCATTGTCATTTTTTTCTTTATTGAATTAAAATTAGATATACGTTTTTTGTAATTTTTGATTTGTTGGACTGCGTCTTTTATATTAGAACTTCTTAGTTTTAATTCAATTAGTAAAACTGGAATTCCGTTAATTAATAACATTATATCCGGTATTATTCCGTCAATATCTTCAAACTTAATTTGTCTTGCAATTTGATAAATTGGATCTTTAGTATTTAAGAAATTTCCTACACTATCATTATTTCCTATTATTTTTTGATTATTACCACCATTTTTAAATAAAACTAAAGAATATTTTTTATTATTTCCTTCATCTTTAAAATAATCAATTGGAGGCAATGAACCGTATTTTAATATTCCATTTGTTATTTCTGTTAATTTCTTATCATGTAATTCTTCTAGAATTCTATCAATGTGTTTAATTGTTAAATTATATCCATTTAAGTAATTTTTATTTATTCTATTAAGAATATTACACCAGTTTTGTTTTAAATCTTGTTCGGTTTTATTGTAAATTGTCTTAGTATATTGGTTAGAAGTTTGATTTAATGATTCTGTATTTTTGTCTACCCTATAATTGTATTCAAGCTGTTTTATTATTGCCTCTTCTAATTCTTTTTCTGAATTAAATCCAATTATATTCAAATTGTCATTGTCATTCATTTTTTCCTCATCTTTCTAAATTGTAGGTGATGTTCATATGAAAAAAAATCTTTCAAAAATGGTCCCTTTTTTCATTAATTCATGATTATTTTGTATATCTGTCGAATTTTTTTTATATTCGTTAAAAATATAAATAATGCTTTTTACAGATGGTCCTGAAATTATATCCATTGTTTCATATTGTGAAAACATGCTTCTTGCATCTAAATTACTTGTGCCTACTCATGCTATTTCGTCGTCGATAACCCCTGATTTTGAGTGTAAAAAGTGATCGTTATATATTTTAACTTTCATACCCAATTCCACTAATTGTTTAATCTGTCATAAACCAACCTTATAAACAAGTTTTTTATCTGGTAATCCAGGAAAAAAAATGGTAACATCAATGTTGTTTTTAAGTGCTAAAACAATTTCTTTAAACATTGCTTCTGTTATTGAAAAATATGGTGTAGCAATCTTAATAGATTTTTTGGCCTGACTAAAAAGTTTTATCCAAACTCTTTCTGCATTTGAATAGTCACATGATGGAGAATCAAAAATTAAAATAGATTCATTTTGTCCTTTTTGTTCCTTGTTAAATTTATGTATATAATTATTAATATCTAATTTTTCTCTTGTCACTATTTCTCAAAATTTAATAAAATGAATGTTGTAAGCGTTAACGTATTCTCCGGTTATTTTGTAATTTAAGTCAATTCAATGCCCGTATTTTGGAGATAATGATGCATATTCATCTGATATATTATTTCCTCCAGAAAAAACTTTTTTAGAATCTATTATTATGAATTTTTGATGATTTCTATAAAAAGACTTGTGAGTTATGAAAGGGTAATATATTTTTGCTATAAAATGTACTTTAACGCCAACTTTATTAAGTTTTTTTAATTCTTTCTTTAACTTTGGAAAAGCGCCAAAATCATCAATTAATCACTTAATTTCTAACCCTTCTTTCGCTTTTGATTTAATTAAATCTATAAATTCTCTTGAAATTTCACTTTTTTTAATTATATAAGTAATTATTAAAATGCTTTTTTTTGCGTTTTTTATATTTTTTTCTAAAGAATCATAAAATCTATAACCTTCTTCATAAAATTTATAATCAGCATTAAAAAGGGTATTATCGGTTATATTTTTTAATTGATTTAAGATGGAGTTATTACTTTTAATTTTATCTATTTGATCTATTTTATTTAAGTTATAACTATCTTCTTCAATTACTTTTAATTCGTTTTTATTTGGTTTGATTTTTCCTAAAGTAAAAAATATAGCTACACTAAAAATAGGTAATATTATCATTAAAAATAGTCATGAGAGCTTAATTTGAGAATTTCTTTTTTGAAATGCTATAACAAGTACCATTACTACATTTAATAAATAGTTTGTTCAAATGAATAAATGAACATAATTTGAGTTTATGTTATAAATTAAGAAAGAAATACCAACAAAAAAACAGCTTATGAAAATAAATTGAGCAAATATTATTAATAATCTATATAAATTTAACTTTCATATCATATTTATATTATATAAAAAAATAAACTATTAATTAGTTTATTGGTATAGTTTATTTCTTATATCCTTTTCCATCACGAATTCTACCGTTTTCTCCATGAATGTAATATGTTCCATTGTATTTTTTAGCTAGGTCTCTAGCGTATGGTATAGCTTCTTTTTGGGTATCGAAAGTTATAGTTGCTTTTTCAGCGCCTTCTCTATATACTCTTCATTTACCCTTTTCTCTATCTAATGTAATGTGTCAAACTGGTTTTAATTCTTTTTTTGCTGTTTCGCTTGTTTTTGTTTCTTTAGCCATTTTTATTTATCTAACTCCTCTATTCTTTCGATGTGTCTTCCACCTTCGAAATCTGTTTTTAAATATTCATCAATCATTTTAATTGCATCTTCAGTTTTTAGTTGTCTACCACCAAACACTAGAACATTTGCATTATTATGTTGTTTTGCTAAGTGAGCATCTTCAACTGAAGTAATTCTAGCAGCTCTTATATGTTTATGTCTGTTTAAAGCATATGAAATTCCGAGTCCTGTACCACATACTCCAATTCCAAAATCAGGTTTACGAGAGTTAATATATTCAGCTAATTCATTTCCTTGAGTTGCGTAACTAACTTTATTAACTCCGTTGTCCGGACCTAGATCTACTGTATCATAACCCAAAGATCTAACATATTTTTTAAGTTCTTCTTTAAGTTCGAAACCTGCATGATCAGAAGCTAAGGCTACTACTTTTTTACTCATATTTGCTCCTTTTATATTTTAAATCAATTAATCTTTTTAATTATACTAAATTAATCTTTTAAATTATTAATAAATTATTTTATTTTTTTCCATTTTTAAATAAAATAAGTTAGAAATGAAAATTAGAGTTGAAAAATTTTTATCAGAAAATACAAGTTATTCTAGAAGAGAAATAAAGAAATTTATATCAAATAGAAGAATAAAAGTTAATGACATAGTAATAAAAAAATCAGAGCAAATTCATTTTGATGATGTTGTTAAAATTGATAATCACATTATAAAAAAACAAGAACAATTTATTTATTTACTTTTAAATAAATCTTCAGGATATGTGTGTGCAAACATAGATAAAATAAATAAAACTGTATTTGATTTAATAGATTCTAGATATTTAAGTTACAAAGGAATTCATACGGTTGGTAGGTTAGACAAAGATACCGAAGGTCTTTTGTTAATTACAAATGATGGGGAATTAACTCACGAACTTTTAGCGCCTAAAAAACACGTTATAAAAAAATATTTTGTAAGATTGAACGGCAACCTAGATAATAGTCTAATAAAAATATTTGAAAAAGGATTTGATATAGGCGAAAAAAATATTACTAAACCTTCTACATTAGAAATTTTAAATAATAATGAGTGTTTTTTATCTATAAACGAAGGTAAATTTCATCAAGTAAAGAGGATGTTTTTGAAGTTTGGTTTAGAAGTTATTTATTTAAAAAGAGTTAAATTTGCTAATTTAAATTTACCAAAAGATCTAAAAAAAGGTGAATATATAGAAATAAAAAGAGATCAAATAATATAAATGATTATTTAATATAATATAATTTAAATATAATAACATATTTAATAAAGGAGTTTTATGAAAATAGTTGAAGATTATATGAATTTTAATTCTTATAAGTCTATAACAGATCAAACAGTTTATCCTATTTTTAAAAGCGCAATTGAAGAAGCGTTTTCGGACGAATCATCAATAAATAAAATGAGAAAAAACAGAAAAATATCAATAATACTTTTCATACTTTCTACATTTTCGTTTTTACTTGGTGTTTTGTTGCTTTTTGTAATTGGTTTTCAAAATGGAAAAAGTACTAATTTTATTGTCTTTTTAGTTTTTCTAATCTTAAGTTTTATATTAATGTTTGTTGGCATTGTTATATTTTGAAAATATAAAAAAACCTTAAACATGATAATCTCTAAAATAAGGAATTCAATTGACGTTGAAAAAATATACAATAAATCATTCAAAAAGGTAAATAATGGAATTAATTATTTATCTACAAAGGCAAATGTAGAATTTTTTTTAGATACCAAACAATTTAGTAAAAAGGAAATATTAGATAGTTCGCTTGATAGTGAAGAAATTATTACTTTTAATTTTGGTGTTCCAAATGATGCTAGAATTGTTAAAAAGTCTAAACAAAAATATTTATTAATTGATAATAGATATCCTGCATCATTTATGAATGTTCTTTATCTTCAAATAGTTAGAAATTCAAAAGGTCAAGTAGTTTCAAGAAGATATTTCGAAAGAGGCGTTTTAAAAATTGATACAAGAAACTTGGGTGATAGAGGTTTCGAATTTACTTTATTTAAAGGGGGATTGTTTAGTAAGAAACCAATAAAATTAGAAAATAAAGAATTTAACAAGAAAATAAGGTTAGTAGCAGATGATGAACTAAAAGCTAGACAAATGTATACACCACTTTCAATGGAGTTATCAGTTAAAAGGGTGGAGGATGTCCATGGTTCTATAGTTAATTCTATGTATGTAACTTCAACAGGTGATTCAATTTATTTTGAGTACTCTGTACCTATGAATTTTATGGAGTTAGATATTATTCCATCTATAAATAAAAATAAAATTTTAAATTCAATGTATAATGACTTTTTATATGATACATATACTTTATATTGAATATTATCGATAATTTATATACCAATTTATTTAGACAAATAAAACAAAAATCCAAATATAGTTTGGATTTTTTAAATAAAAAAAACCTTCTTAAGAAGGCTTATTTGACACAAGGAAATTAAATTTCTCTCGATGTCGGCTCAAAGGTATTATACTATATTAATAAATTATTTTTAGAATTTTTGAAGAAAATCTTTATATTCTGCTAAAACGTCTAGTAGATCGTAAACACGAGTTTCTTTTTGTTGAATTTCTTGATAAACTTGTTCACTTGTATTTTGTTGCAATATTATTTCTTCTTGTTCTTGAACTAAGTTCTCTTCTTTTGTGTCTACTTCTTTTTCTTGGTAACCAACTCTAGTTTGTTCGATGACTTCATGTTTTTTATCTTCTAGTAATTGGTTAGCTATTTTGTTTGCTATTCCTTCATCTTCACAACGAACTCCGCCAACTGGCTCATATACTTTCTCTTCGCGTGTTTCCATTGTGTTTGAAGCACTAGCTTCACGACATGCTCTTTTGTTGCATTCTCTATTCATGATTTCTCCTTAAAAATGTTTTAATATAAATTAATTTTACTCTTTTTACTGATATTTTTTTAATAATTTTAATATTTGATCTACTTTATTTGTTTTTTCTCATGGTAAATCCAAATCATCTCTACCAAAATGTCCGAAATAAGAAGTTTTAGCATAAATTGGATGTCTTAAATTTAGAGATTCTATTATTCCTTTAGGGCTTAAATCAAACGATTCCATAATTATTTTTTCAATAATTTCTTTTTTAACTGTTTCTGTTCCGAAAGTTTCTACCATTACTGAAACAGGTTGAGATACACCGATCGAATATGCTATTTGTAATTCGATTTTTTTGGCTAATTTAGCTGCAACTATATTTTTAGCGATTCAACGAGCTGCATAAGCTGCGCTACGATCAACTTTTGTTGCATCTTTACCACTGAAGGCTCCGCCACCATGTCTTGATGCTCCTCCGTAAGTATCTACAATAATTTTTCTACCAGTTGAACCAGTATCACCAATTGGACCACCTATAACAAATTTACCAGTAGGGTTGATTAAAATTTTCTCAGGTAATTCAAGTTTATACTCTTCTAAAACAGGTTTGATAATATTATTTTTTATAAAATCTTTAAATTCATTTTCAACAAAATTAGCTGAGTGTTGTATGCTAATTAATATAGTATCAACTGTTGTTTTTTTAGGATCAGTATAATCTAGCGTAACTTGAGATTTCATATCAGCTCTAGCTCATTTAAAATCACCACTTACTCTTAATTCTTCAGCTCTTTTTACTAATTTGTGTGCAAGAGTTATTGCTAAAGGCATAAATTCTTTAGTTTCATCAGTTGCAAAACCGAACATAATACCTTGGTCTCCCGCTCCGATTTCATCATTTGATAATTCTACACCTTGGGATATATCCGGACTTTGTTTTTTTATGTCAGTTATAAAGCTTGTCTCGCTTGTATAATAATCAAATGTTTTTAAAATATTTTTAGCAATTTCAATAACATCTACTTCTGCTTGTGAATTAACTTCACCAGCAATAAAAATATTGTGACCACTTGCCATAGTTTCGATTGCTACTTTAGCTTTAGGGTCCCGCATTAAATATGCGTCTAAAATTGAATCTGAAATTTGATCACATACTTTATCAGGATGACCACGTCCAACAGATTCACTTGTAAATAGTTTTCTCATTTTTTTTACTTCCTTTTTATATATTATTTAGAAGCATTAGGAATTGTCGCATGTTAAGTTAATTATGAATTAACTTCTGACTGACCACCTTGCTATAATTGTAGGTTGGTAATGGTTTATATCACAGTCTGAACCATTCTCTATATGCTTACGTTAAAGTTCATATATTATAACATAAATAATATTAATTAGAAATTTTAATGTTATAATTATATTATTACGAGGGGGTTTAGTATAATGGTAGTGCTATGGTCTCCAAAACCAAAAGTAAGGGTTCGATTCCTTTAACCCCTGCCAAAAATGTAATTTGTATCAAACTTATTTATATAGTTTGATTTTTTTATATAAAAAAATCAAGTAACAAATACTTGATTTTTGCTATTATCTAAGCTTCCTTAGAGATTTTAATTAACATTGAAAATGTTTTTGGTTCGTTAATAGCTAATTCTGAAAGCATTTTACGGTTAATTGTAACGTTTGCTCTTTTTAAACCGTTAATAAATCTTGAATAACTTAAACCTTCAGCTCTTGTAGCTGCATTAATACGAGCTATTCATAATTTACGGAAATTTCTTTTAACTTGTTTACGATCTCTAAATGCGTATGTTCATGATTTAACAACTGCTTGTTTAGCAACTTTGTAACCGATTGATTTGTGTCCAAAGTATCCTTTAGCTAATTTTAATCATTTTTTACGTCTTGCTCTTGTAACTGTACCACCTTTAACTCTTGCCATAATATATTTCCTTTCTAATTTATGTAACTAAATAAATTTTTACAAAATAAATTAACAAGATTAAAACATTGCTTTAAATCTTTTTAAGTCACTTTTTGACATAAGTGTAGCTTTACGAGATTGACGCTTTTGTTTTGTGGTTTTATTTTGTGCTAAGTGTGAACGGTATGCTTGTTCTCTAAGAACTTTACCTGTTCCTGTAACTTTAATACGCTTTTTTAAAGCGCTTTTAGTTTTCATTTTTGGCATTTTATTCTCCTTCTTTAGAATCGCTATTTGATGAATTTTCATCAGAAACTTGATTCTTTTCTTTTAAATATTTAGCGATTTTAGTTTTATTTGGTTGGAGATTCATATCTAAAAATCTTTCATTCACTAATTTTGGCTCGGTTGTTTTATCTGCAATCGCCTCAACCTTTGAATAAAATCTATCTAAAACATTTATACCAAGATCTTTACGCCCTAATTCACGACCTCTTAATTTAACAGAAACTTTAATTCTATCACCTTTAAGTAAAAATTCTGTTGCCTTTTTACTTTTTGTTAATAAGTCGTTTTCTCCAATCATAGGAGTCAAACGAATCTCACGATTTTGTATATTGGTTTGTTTTTCTTTAAGCTCTTTTTGTTTTTTCTTTCGATCGTATTTAAATTTACCGTAGTCTAAAATACGAGCAATTGGTTTAGGTTCAACGCTAATTAAAACTAAATCCATTTTTTGGTTTTTAGCTCTTTCAATAGCTTCAGAAGTTGACATAACACCAACTTTGTTACCTTCACTATCAATTAAGAAAACTCTAGAATATGGAATGTCTCTGTTTACATAGTGGTTAGATTTTGGTTTTTTTCTTTTGTCTTGAATAATAATAATTCTCCTTAAAATAATAAGTAAAAAAGTTTCATTCGCTCTCGCCAAAAATGTATCAAATAGATACATTTAATTGTAGCAAAACCCAAGGATATAGTCCATCAGGTGAGAAGTGATTCTACTTTCTGCAATTAAATTTTTATATTGCTTATTTATTTTATCATATTATATAAAAAATAAAATTCTAATTTTAATTATTTAAATAGAATTAAGGTATTTTTAATTTTCATTTTTTAATCTTCAAATATCTTTTGTTCCGTCGATTAAACCAGATTTTACATTATCTATTTCAAATGAGTTTAAAAGCATTGGTAATAAATCCAAATGATATGAAATTAAAGCTTTTTTGTATGTGTCGTTTTCTTCAACTTTTAATTTTTTAAATTTTTCTATTAAATTTTTTATTTTTTCTTTTAAAAATTTTATATCATTTGATTTTTTATATTCTTCGCACTCTTTTAAAATTTCTTCATCAATTGGTTTTTCTTCTGGTTGGACTTGCTCATTCTCTTGAATTTCATCTTTATTTTCTTTTTTTATATTTCGATGATCTTCAATCTCTTGTTTTTGTTTGCTTTGAGAATCGAGTTTTTTGTCTTGAACTTTATTTTGCTCTGAAGAATTGTTTTTTAATATATTATTTTGATTTTTATTTTCTTCAGTTGATTTAGATTGTATATTTTCATTATTATTTTGCATTGGATTAGTCTTAATTGTTTTACTATCTTTATTATTTGTATTATTTCTATCTAATGCGCTATTTTGATTATCTATAGTTTTATCGTTATTTTGTTTTGTATTTTTTTTATCATTTTTTTCTATTTTGATATCTTTTTCAAGAATTTCTTCTGTACTTTTTTTGATATTTTTATTAATTGTTTCTTCATTTTTATTTGTTTTGTTAGTTTCTGATAGATTATGATTTATGTCGCTTTGATTATTTGATATTTTATTTTTTTCTTTATTCGAGTTATTTTCTTCTTTTTTTTCATTTTGATTTGAACACGAAATGACGCTAATTAAAGAATATGATGAAAATATAGTTGAACCTATAAAAATAAAATATTTTTTAACTTTATTCATTTACTTTCTCCTTGTTTATTTTTATTTTTGAAAATTATATTAAAAAAAGGAAGGTCGTAAATTTAAAAAATAATACTTTAAAGTATAAAAAACAAAAAATAAAAGTTTTTAATCAAGTAAAATGCATTTTTTTGTTTTTTAATAAAGATTTTCATTACTAATAAAAAATTAGATCATAAAAATTATTTATTTTTTATGATCTAATACTATATTATTTAATTTTCTTAATCAATGATTTAAACCGCTTTTAGTTATTACTATATTATGCTCTTGCTCCAATTTTTTAACCATTTCATTCATTGAAATTCATGAGTTTTCTAATTTGATTCTAAAGAAAACTAATTGGTCATCATTAAACATATTTATCAAGTTATTTTCGAAGATATAGTTGATATTCTCTATGTGTTTTATGGAGCTATTAGCAATTTTTTGAAGGTTAGAAATATCTATATTATTTATTCTGTTTGAAACATTTTCAATATCTCTGGTTATTTTTAAATTTTGTAATTCAAATCATGATTTTTTTGCACCTATAGCAGATAAAAAATCTAATAATTCATCAATTTTTTTAGTGTAGGCTAAAAATCTATTTCTACGTTTTAATACTTGAAAATTAAAATCATATTTATTTAATTTTTTAATGATCATTTCGGTATTTTGAATAGAATGAGTTGAAATTTCTAAATGATAAGAAGTTGAATTTTTATCAGAAATGCTCCCACCACCGCAAAAAACACCAGCAAAAAAACTTGTTAACTTTTCTTCTCAATTTTTATCGATTATTTTTTTGTATTCTTGGTTAGAAATATAGATTTTATTTTTTAATATTTTGTAAACGCTAATTTTTAATTTATTTAACCTTGATATAACTTTATTTAAAATATAGTTATTTTTTATTGTTATGATTTGAAAATCATCTTTTTCTATTGCGTTAGAAAAATACAAACCATATAAAAATGATTTTATTTCTTTTGTTTTAGTTATGTTGTTTATTATTTCCTTTTTTATTGTTCAGGAAAATGAGCTTTTATATTTTTCCATTGTGTTTTTATTTTATAATATTTAGTTTTTTTAAAAAGAAAAATAAATTTAATTTAAAGTAAATTAATAAATAATGACAAAATATTGTTTTTTAATGTAAAATTAAATTGTAAGATTTATATTTTTAAAAATAATGCAAAAATATAGTAAATTAAGAATAAAATTTGTATTAAATATGTTGTAAAAAAACTTTTTAATTTTGAAAATAATAAGAAAATAAACAATCGACATGGTAAGGTCGTTTTTTATTCACATTATTTATAAAAAACAAATTTAATTTTTATAGTTGAAATATATTATAAATAATATTCAAATTTAAGTTATATAATTAAGTACTATTTTCTCAATAATAATATTTGACTTGCAAAAATGAAGGAGATATATGAAAAAGAAATTGTTCTTTTGGTCTTTTATTTCGATATTAACTTTGCCAATTGTTTTATCAAGCAGTATTTCAGTTAACAATAAAACGACTTATTTAAAAAAAAGTTTATCACATATTGATGGACCTGAAATAAATGTTAGTGATTATTTAGCTACTGATTGAATGAAGGATATACCTGATAACAGAAGCTTATTTTCATTGAGCATACCAGGAACACACGATTCAACTATGTATAACGGATGAGGTTTTTTTTGGTCTATTGGAGGTCGTTTATTAGCTAAAACCCAATATTTTAATTTTGAAGACCAATTAAAATTAGGTGTAAGGGCTTTTGACTTAAGAATGCAAAATGATGGTCGTTTAGTTCATGGTAGTATCCCATCGGATCAATTTATAGATAAGGCTTTTCAAGAATATGTGAAATTTTTAAATGAGCATCCTAGTGAATTTATTATAGTTAGAATAAAAGATGAAAATTTTAACGTAAATAACGAAAAATACGCTAAAGAAGCTAATCAAATTTACCAAAAAACTATATTTAGAGACTACTACGATTATATTTATAATCAATCCGGTGAAAATGTAGATACTTTATCTAAAGAAAAAGGTTTCAATATAGGTCAATATAGAGGAAAAATAATAGTATTAAATCACTTACATCATAAAATTAATCGAGATACTGTTGGTGGTTTTCATTTTAGAGCAATTACTGACAATTATGTTGTTCAAGATAAATATGACGGAATTAATTCGAGTGAAGAAAAAGTAAAGCATATTACCGATCATTTTCAAAGAACTAATAATAAAGGTTACCGTGATAATAGATTATATGTCAATTTTACTTCATATGCTAGTGGAAGACAACCTAACACTTCATCAAATGAAGTAAATCGAAAAGTAGCTGATTATATTAATAATCATAACGAACTTTCTACACTCGGTGTTGTATTTAGTGATTTTCCTGGTCCTTCGCTTATACAATCTATTTATAGGACCAACTTTAATTATACGGACACTATAATTAATAATAATGTTTTAGGCCCATTGGTTAACAGTTTACATTTCGACAAAGTATATGATAGAGATAATAAAATAACATTAATAACATCTGATAATCCAAAATCATATCAAAACCTGCATATCGAATTTGATATAGATGGCAATTTAATATCTAAAGTAATTCCTTCCGAATATAATAGTAATAAATTCGAAATAAATATTGAAAATCAACTTAAACACCCTCAAATAATTAAAGTATCAGCATATAAAATGACACCAAATGATGGTTGATTTGCGCAAAGAAAATACAATGAAATAAATATAGATTTACCGGTCGAAACAAATCAATTTATTATAAAAAGAAATGAATTGATTGATGCTATAAATAAACTAAAAATTGACTATGGTTATAATAAAAATTATTCATCTATTGTTAGATATTTAAATGATAAATTTAGCATCCCGCTCGAAAATATAAAAAACAATGATAGTTTAAAACTAGCGGAATTAACAGATAATTTTAATTCAATTAAAAATCAAATTAACCAAGAGTTATTATTGTTAAATAATATAGATGATAATTTATTAATTTTAAATACAAAAAGAGATCAAATAAATAATATTTTTTCTAATCAAAAGATAACTGAGATCAATAATTTAAAAAACAATATCATAGAAAAAATAAATTCTTTATTCAATAATAGAGTTAACTATATATCAAGTAGCGAAATGAATAATTTATTTTTAGAAACATTAAAAAAAGATGAAATATCTAAAATTGTGCCTAAAATTATTGATGAGTTTAATAAATATAATTTTAAAAATCTTAAACTAGATTTCAAAAAAGAGAACCCCGATTTCAATTTTGCAAAAGAGCATTGAAATAGTAAGATCAACGAAACATTATTGATTCCAGATGAAATAATATCTAAAATTCAAATCACAACAAGTGTTGATGAAATTAATTTAATTTCAAAACAAGAATATAATCATTTAAAAGAAAAAGCGAAGTTGATGCAAGATAATATTAATAGTGCAAGGAAAAATATTGTCGAAATTAAAAATTTTTTAAGCAGTGATGGAAATTTCATTTTTAAAGATTTTTTTAGAAATGAAATTATTGATAATATCTCAAATCTTGAATCCTCAAATTTAATAATAGAATTAGTAAATTCATATAAATTAAAATTAAGTGAATTAAAACAAGAAGTAAAAAAAGCAGAAGAATATGATTCGAAAAATAGTTCATTTAATAATCTAAATAATAGAAATTTTCAAAATGCATTAAACGAAATTAAAAATAAGATAAATGAGCCAAATTCACTTTTAGATTTAGATTACATAAATAATAAAAAAGAAGAAATAGTTACTTTATTACAAAAAGCTAAAAAATCAAACAATCTTTATTCATATATTATTAAAAGGATAAATGATAGTGATAAGTTGTATGAAGAGTGAAAAGAAAAATTAGTTTCAAGCTTAAATAATATTTTTGATGTTAACGAAAGTAATTTAGCTAATTTTATTAAAAAATTAGATAACTTAGAAGAAGAAAATTTCTTATATAAATTATCTAACTTAGAATATTTAAATTTTTCTCAAAAAAGTCATCTATCCGGTGAAATGAAAAAAATAATTGATATTGATGCTCTAAAAAACAAATTAAATGATGCATCTTTATTAAACAAAAAAATGAATCAATTAAAACAGTTGTTTTATGAGTTTTCGAATTATGATTTAGAAAAAGGTTATGGACTTCTTGAGCATGAAAAACAAGTTGATTTTTCGAATAAATATAACGAAATTAAGCAAAAAATAAGCCGAGATATTGACATTAAAACTGTGAATAGTTACATTAATTTTCTAAACAATTATATGTTAATTTTTAATGGTGAAAAAGTAATATCTAACTTAAGAGATAGAATTGCTAAATCAAATAAACTATATGAATTTGAAAAAAATAATTTAAATACTATTTTGAGCAATGTTGATAATAGCGAAAAGCTTCAAGAAATTAAAGATCAGATAAGTATATTAGAGGAAAAAAATATAAAAAATAATGATGAAAATATATTTAAGCAACTCTCTAATGAACAAAGAAAAAATGCATTATACGAATTGAATAATTCTGTAAATGAAGAAAATTATCTTTCAAATAAACAAAAATATTTAAATTTAGATAATTCTATTATAATTTCTGAAGAACTTTTTAAAAATATAGAAAAAATTAAATTAGAAGATAGGTTTTTGAATAATTATGATGAAATTAAAGATAACCTTTTAAATAAGGTTTCTGAATTAAGAGAAATTTATAAAAAAAGTAATAATTATATAGAAATAGAAGAAAAAATTAGAGATATAAATTATTTTTTAAGCAAATTAGAAGATGAGTCTATAAAATTCAAACACGAGAATTCAAAAGATAATATTGTTATTTCCGAGAATAATAATAGTAAAGAAAACGAATTAGATAATTCAGACAAGATCAATGATGATAATTTAGTTACCATAGATGGTGCTAGTGATAATAACTATAATGATAATAATAGTGATAAAAAAGTAGATTTAGAAGTTCCGAATAATGGAACAAATGAAACTAATGTTGATAGTAATGGACTAGATAATAATAAATCAATTGACAAAAACTCAAACGATGATTCAATCGAATCAATTAACAAAACAAAAAATAATGAATTTAAGGATCAAAATTCAAGTTCAGTTAGTGAAACAAAAAAAATTTTACCTCAGAAAAAAGACAAAATAAGTGACACTAATTCAAAAAAAACAGAAAAAGAAAAAGAATTTGTAATTAATTCGGAGTTTAAAAACGAAGTAAGAAGGTGAAATAATAGTTACTTTTATTTGCTTCTAATTCCCGTTGGGCTATTCATTTTATTGTTAAATATTATTATGATATTGAAACTTAAAAATAAAAAGAAAAATTCAAGTTTATAAAGACTTGAATTTTTTATTATTTTTTTGACTAATTTTTTTATTGTATACACTTCATGTTCACTTAAATAAAAATCCTATTAATATGAAAGAAAAATAAATTACAAAAACAAATGTATTTTCACTTTTTCATGAGTCGTTTATTATGAATGGAAAAATTATAATAGATGTAATTATAAATATTCATATTACATTTATTGTGTAAATAATTTTTTCTCAAAAAGGTATTTTTGGTATTATTTTTTTTCTATCTAACATAAAGGCAACTATGTATGTTAACATATCTTCAATCAATAAAGCTATACTATTAACGATTATAACAGCATTAAAATATGGATTTTCTGAATTTTCATCTGTTAACAATATTGGTAACAATCATAAAATAACCATTGATATAAAAGTAAATATACCAGTGAAAATTATTGCATTATGAAATTCTCCTTTTTTATTTTGCTTAGCAAAAAAAGGACTAATATGATTGTCTTGTGATAGAGGTATTAACTTTCTCGCTGTAGAAACAGTTTGTGAAATTTTATACCCAATATCATTTGAAATAAAACCTACTATGAATAAGATAACCCCGAAAATACCAAGGCCTCTTGTATAACTTGTGTAAAAGGAAGAAAAATTACTATACGATGACAAATCTTTTATTCCCATTATAAAAGTATAGAATAATAAGTAAATTATTAACACTATAGAAATTGATCAAAACAATACTTTTCTGAAGTTTTTAAATTTAACATCTTTTGTCATTGAAGCCATATCTTCAATTCCGGCAAACGAAAATATAAAAAGTATTATATTAGTAAAAATTAGTTTCGGAGTAATTCTTATATTGATTGTATTATTTATATTTTCTTTATAGCCTTCTAAATATGTGTTTGTCAAAGCATTATCCATAAAGGTTAAGTATATTAATATTATTAACCCAATCCCTAGAAAAATTCATTTAATTATGCCTGTCAAAAATACTATTTTAGTATTCAATTTCAACCCAAATGTAGATATAGCAATCAATAATGCAAAAAATATGAATGATATAATCCTAATAATTCAGACTATAGTTGAATAATTAGGATTATCTTTCGAAATTACTAACTCAATTATTGTGGAAAGAAATAGCGGTGATATTGAAGATAAAACAGGCGATTGAATAAATTGATTTCATCCAATAAAAAAGTTAAAATGATTTAATAGTTTCTGTTTTTTTGGTATTGTTATCTCTATATTATTTTCTTTTTTGTAAATATCATTTTCTAGTTGTCTACTAAAGGCGTAAGAACCGCCATAGTGTTCTTTGAAAGAATTAGCCAACCGCGAAAAAACTAAAGATGTTCCAAAAATAGTTAAAACGGATATTAATATTATTAAATATCCGTAAAATCCTAGATTTCAAACATTTGCTATTGTAGTTAGAAAACCCAACCCAATTATGAAATTGATTGTAAATAAAGTAAAAGATTTTTCACCAAAATGCTTTTTACTCATTATTTCCAGTTGTTATTACTTTTTTAGGTTTTTTGTTGTTGAAAATTACATCATATATTTCTTCATAATATTTAACAGGGATATATGTTATTTTTTTCTTTATTTCTTCTGGTATTTCTAATAGATTAGATTCGTTTCCGAATGGGATAAATACGTACTTCAATTTTTTCTGTGTTGCTGCAAATGATTTTTCTTTCAAGCCACCTATATTTAAGACTCTACCTCTAAGTGTAATTTCTCCAGTCATTCCGTAATAATGAGGAACAACTTTACCGCTAAGTGCTGAAATTAATGCGGTTGTAAATGTTACACCAGCACTTGGTCCGTCTTTTGGTGTTGCACCTTCCGGTACGTGAATATGAATTGTATTTTTATCAAAATCAAAATCTTTGATTCCGAATTTTTCTGCATTAGCTTTAACGAAAGATAAGGCAATTTTTGCAGACTCTTGCATTACATCTTTTAATGAACCTGTTAACTTTATTTCGCCTTTTCCCGGGTAAGTATTTACTTCGATTTGAAGCGATGTTCCCCCAACTGTTGTGTAAGCTAATCCATTAACAACACCCGGAACTTGATAATTATCTTCTTCATTATCTTTGTAATATTCAGGCCCTAATAACTCTTTTAATGCTGAAATTTCAACTTTATATTTTTTAGTTTTAGTTTCATTTTTATCTAAACTTTTTAAAGTGAATTTACGAGCAATTTTATCTAGAATACGTTTTAAACCACGAACTCCCGCTTCAATTGTATAGTTTGAAATTATATATTCAAGGGTTTTGTCGCTAATATTTAAAAATCCATTTTTCTCACCAACTTGTTCTACAACTTTTGGTAATAAATGCTTTTTAGCTATGTTCATTTTTTCTGAAAGAGTATAAGCTGAAAGCTCAATAACTTCAATTCTATCTCTTAATGCGTGCGGAATTGCATCGTAATAATTTGCTGTGGCGATAAATACAACTTTAGATAAATCGTACTCATGTTCAAGGTAGTGGTCTTGAAATTTACTATTTTGTTCGGGATCTAAAACTTCCAACATAGCTGAAGCAGGATCTCCTTTGTTTGTCGACGCCATCTTATCGATTTCATCTAATAATACAACAGGATTTGAAACTCCAGCTTGTTTAATTCCTTTAATAATTTTTCCAGGCATTGCACCTACATATGTTCTACGATGACCTCTTATTTCAGATTCATCACTAACTCCTCCTAGAGAAATTTTTACAAATTTTCTTTGTAATGATTCTGCAATAGCTTTAGAAAGTGAAGTTTTACCTGTACCGGGTGGACCAACTAAACAAATAATAGGAACATTATTAAATGTTTTTTGGCTTTCTTTTTCGTTTTCTTTAAAAAGATTTAAATCTATTTCGTTATTATTGTCGTATTTAATTTTTTTGTCAACATCTATTTGGTTTTGTTTAATTTTAATTATTACGGCAATATATTCCAATATTCTCTCTTTTACCTTATCTATACCGTAGTGATATTTATCTAGTGTTTTTTTAACATGATTAATGTCTAGATTTTCTATTTCTGTTAATCTTCATGGTAATTTTTTCAATAAACTTACATATGTTTTTGAAATATTAGCTTCTGGAGAAGTAGGCATCATTTCAGAAATTCTTTTTGTTTCTTCTTTGATTAATTCACGAATAGATGAAGGATATCTAAGATTTTTATTTTTGTCTTTCAATAATTTTAAATATTCATCTTCATCTACAGGAACTTTCATTTCTTCAAGTTCGTCTTGGATTGATTTTAATTTTTCTCTTAAAATAAATTCTTTTTGTTGGTTTGTTAGTCTAGTGTTCATCTTGTCAGCAATCATTTTTTCTGTCATAAAATTTTCTGTAATAATTTCTGTAATTCTTAATATTATTGCTTGAACATTTAATCTATTATATTCTAAAAAGAGATCTAGTTTTTCTCTAACTTCTTCATTAACTATTGAAAGAAGAGAATTTAAAAATGTTAGTTTTTCATCGTAAGTTGTTAAATTTTCGCTAATGCCGAAATCTAACATAAATTTTAAAAACTCATTGTATGTTCATTTTTTGTTTGTTGATCTTCTTGTTGCAAATCAAATTTTTGTTATTTTACTATCTTCTACTATTGTTTGTATTTTTTGTAATTCTTCAGTAATTTCATCATTAGAAATAGTTACGTCAATATTCGTTGATATCGCATCATTATTACTTGATAGGTAAATTATTTCTCCTGAAGAAACGGGTATGTAGTTTTTAGATTGTAGATCAGCGATATTTTTTTTGAAAAATTCAAAATTGACAAAACTGTCTTTTTTTATTTTTAAATCGTTTTCAATTTGTGCAAAACCATAATCATCAAATTCAATGAACGCAAGTGCTTTAAAAACAAATTTAAAGTCATTAGAATCTTCTAATTTCGCGATATCTAATATTTCCGCATAAATACCACGATGTAGTAAATCATCTTCAAAATCTTTAAATGCAAGAGCAATTGGTTTGTTTTGCTTGTAATGTTCGAATACCAATGATTCATCTGACATGGAGTCACTATTTACTACCAATTCGTGGATAGCACTTGGGTAAGTATATAATTGTTCATTTAATACTATTGTTGTGAAATAATTTTTCTTTTTCATAACTCTCCTTATTTATTTAATAACAAAGTTAACAATTTTATTTGGAACAAAAATTGTTTTAACAATTGTTTTATTTTCTAGTCATTTCGACACTTCTTTTTTTGCTAATTCTATTATTTGTTCTTTTTGAATATCTTTATGTACTTTAACTTCGGCTCTAGCTTTACCATTGATTGTTATTCCATAATTAATTTCACTTACAGTTAGAGCGTTTGGATCAATGTTAAAATCTTTTAAGTTTTTTAGGTTAAAAAACTTATCAGATAATTCTCACGATAAGTGAGGAACAAAAGGTTCTAATATATTTAGAATTACATAAAACATCTCGGTTATTAATTCTATGTTTGTTACGTTATCGTATGCATTTAAAGTTTCCATGGCTCAAGAAATAAGTGTATTAAATCCATAGTCTTTATCTTTTTTTTCAAAAGTTTCTATCGATTTGTTTAAACCTGTGTAAAGTTTAAATCTAGCGTTTTTATCCATGTCACTTAATTTTGATATTTCAATATTTTTAAAATTAAAATCTTTAATTGGTTTTATCTCTTTTGAACGTTCAATCAACCTATTTAAAAATTTAAAACATCCATTAATGCCTGCATCGCTTCATTCTAACTCTTTTGTAGGTGGTGCTGCAAAAAATATAAATAATCTACTTGCGTCAGCTCCGTATTTTTCAATAATATCTTTTGGTTCTATTACATTACCCTTAGATTTTGACATTTTAGATCCATCTTTTAGAACCATACCTTGAGTTAATAATTTTTTAAATGGTTCCCTAAAGTTTATGAATTTTAAATCAGCAAGAGCCTTCGTAAAAAATCTAGCATATAAAAGGTGCAATATAGCATGTTCTATACCACCAATATATTCATCCACTTGATTTCAATACTCTATATTTTCTTTAACGAAAATATTATCTAACCTAAGGTTTTTTGGAGTTGTATATCTTAAAAAATATCAACTAGATTCAAAAAAAGTATCTAAGGTATCGCTTTCTCTTGTAGCTTTTGAACCGCAAATATGACAAGTAGTTTTTAGTCATTCTTGATTTGTTAAAAGTGGGTTTCCGTTGCCTGTAAATTCAACTTTTTCAGGTAGTAAAATAGGTAATTCTTCTTTTTTAACCGGAATTGTTCCACATTTTTCGCAATGAATAAGTGGAATTGGAGTACCCCAATATCTTTGTCTTGAAATTCCTCAATCTCTTAAATTGTATTTTGTTTCTTTTTTTACTTTTGTAAAATCATATTTTGAACTATCTTTTGGTTTAACGACATCCAAATTATTAATTTCTATAAAATTTTTGTGATTATCGTTTAAATTAGAAACAAATTTAATTTCGATATTTGAATCATAACTTGCAAAATCTGTTATATATACATTTAATAATTGGTTGTTAGCAGGGTTTATTATTTTTAGTGGAGTTTTAATTGATATTTTATTTTTAAAGTTTTTTGTTGCGAAATTTTGGTCAATTTGATTAATTAAATCTAATTCCTTTTGGCTATAGTAATTATTTTTAATTAAATTTTTTATTAAACTATGTTTGTTGCTTATAGCAACAAAATTAGCGTTTTTAATAATGTCTAAATCTTTTTCTAAGATACTTATGTCTGATTCATCATTATTATTTATTACTTTTGTGTCAAATTTAAAAAACTCATTTTTACCAATTCAATTACGTTGCATGGAAATTACTTTATTTGGTCAATTTCCTTCTAACTTTTCTAAATCATTTAAAAGTTCTTGAGCATAATTAGTTATTTTTAAATAATATGTATCCATTTCTTTTTTTATAACAGGGTTATCACAGCGTCAACATTTTCCGTCTATAACTTGTTCATTTGCTAATACAGTATTATCATTTTCACACCAATTTAGTTCGCTTTTTTGCTTATAAATTAAATTATTTTTTCAAAATTCTATAAATATATATTGTTCTCATTTTGTATAATCAGGATCACTGGTAATTACTTTTTGATTTCACGCGAATGAAAGACCTAATTTTTTAAATTCTGAATCCATAGAATTAATATTTTCGTATGTTCATTTCTTAGGGTGAATATTATTTTTTATGGCAGCGTTTTCAGCGGGTAACCCAAAAGCATCTCAACCAAATGGGTTAAAAACATTGTAATTACGTCTTTTAAAATATCTTGCAATAGCATCGCTAAGTGCATAATTTCTTGTGTGCCCCATATGTATTTTGCCACTTGGGTAAGGGAACATGCTTACAATATATTTTTTCGGTAATGTAAAATCACTTGAAGGTTCAAAATACTTTTCTTCTTCTCATTTATTTTGTCATTTATTTTCAATTTTTTTAAAAAAATCCATTTTTGCTCCTTATTTAGTTCCGAAAATACGATCTCCGGCATCTCCTAGACCGGGCTCTATATATCCATTTGAATTTAATTTTGAGTCTAAAGATGATAAGTAAATATCAAAATCTGCACCAAAATTTGCTATTACATTATCGACGCCTTTTTGAGCACCAACTAAGCAAACTAATTTAATATTTGTAAATCCATCTTGTTTTATTCTCTTTATAGAATCTACGGCAGAATTACCTGTTGCTAACATAGGGTCAACAACTATGATTAAACTATCCTTTGATACGTTTGGCATTTTATAATAATATTCGTGTGGTGTTAGGTTTTCTTCGTCACGATACATTCCTATATGTCCTACACGTGCATCTGGAATTAAATTTAATAATCCTTCTGTCATACCCAACCCGGCTCTTAAGATTGGAACTAAAGCAATTTCTTTGTCAAAAGTTACCCCTTCAAATTCTTTATTAAGTGGTGTTGTAACTTTATGTGGCTTAGTCTTATAATCTCTCATTATTTCATAAACCATTAAAGACGCAATTTCGTTTAAATTACTTCTAAATTCTCGATGATTTGTGTTTTTGTCTCTTAGTTTTGTCATTTTAATTTTAATAAGTGGGTGCTCTAATATCTTTAACATTTGTATCCTTTTTTATTGAATTTTTAATAAATATATAAATTTTATTATATTATACTTTTTTTATTTATTTTTTAGTTGTATTTTTTATTTTATAATCAATTTTATTTTTTAATAAAATTTTTTTATTGTTTTAACATTTAAATGTGGTATAAATTTAATTACAATAATTAGAATTAAACTAAAAACGATAAGAAAGGAAAAAAATGAACAAAAATAATTTTAAATTTAATTCATTTAAATTTATTTCGAGTGTTTTAATTCCCTGGGTTCCTTCGGAATCTTTAAAGATGGGTAGCGCAATGCAAATATATAATTTTACTCATTCATATTGACTTGTCACTACTCTTTTTATGTTGATGCAACTTCCACTAGTTGTTGTTCAAATTTTTAATGAAAAATTGTTAAAAATAATTAATTTTAAAAAAATTCTAATTATTTTAGATCTTATTAGTGCTATTTTTTTAATTATTCCGATTATTATGTGAAATTTATTTCCGTTCAGTACTAATATCGAACTTATTGTTACAATTTTATTAATTTTAAATGTTTTACAATCATTTACATACTCATTGAAAACAATGTGTATTAAAAAAATGACTCATTTTATTTCTTCTAATAATAAAGAATTTAGTATAGTAAACAACATTTTTAATTTAGGAGTTGGCTTATCTTTATTAATATCACCCATTTTTTCGGTAGAAGTTTTCAATAAAGTTACTTTTGATATTTTTATGACTATCAATTTAATTTTTTATTTAATTTCAATATTTTTATTTAGTTTAGTGAAGTTAAACAAAAATTCTTTTGATAATAAAATAAAACAAATTGAAAACGATAAAAAAGTTCATAATAGTATATACCTAATAACATTAATATCATTAAGTAGCTTGTTTTTATTTACTAGACAATCAGGAGTAATTGCTTTTTTTAACTATTATCAATATGATTTTCATTTTTGAAGTTACTATTTAGCAATTACTATGGCTTTTGTGGGTATATTAGGACTTTTAACTTCTTTTGTAATCAAAAAGAAGAAATTGAATATAAACAACACGTTATTATTATTTATATTTTTTGGTTTAAATCTTAGCTGATTATTTATAAGTCAAATAAGAGATACTATTTTTAGTATTGTTTGATTTTTTGTTATTAATGCAATTCAACAATTTATTATAAATTATGTAAACAATAATATTAGTTTTGAAACTAAAAGTATTAATAATAATCATAAAAAGATTTGTTTAAATATTAATAGATTAATTTTAATTATACCGACTATTAGTTCAATATTTTTTACATATCTATTAACATATGTTTTAGTAAATGTTTCATATTATCACGCATATGTTTTATATACATTAATATTATTAACAATGATTTTATTGTTATATTCATATAGAAAAAAAGAAACACTTAACTCAAAAGACGTTTAATCATTTTTTGGGTTAAGTGTTTTTTGTGGTAAAAAATGCATTTATTTCATATTTTTAAAAAAGTTACTCAAAAAAATAATATAATATATTCGAAATTATTTATCTATTTTCGATATGTTTTTTAATATTTAAATTAAAGTTAGAGAATTAATTTCATATATTTATTTTAATTTTAGAGGGGAAATATTTAATGAATAATAAATTTAAAAAATTCGCTTTTGCGTTGTCAGGTGTTTCATCATTTGCCGCATTAAGTGTTGCGATTAGTTGCGGTCAATCGACTGAAAACAAAAGTGGGTCAACTAGCACAAGCGGTACTAGTTCAACTGCAGAAATACCGGCTGAACAACTTGAAAGAGTTACAAATGCATCAATCGGTGCAAATACATCAGTACCAGCAGACTCACGTTTTGACCAAGTTAATGATGGTGTAATTAAAATTGGTACAACATTTAGTGAAACAGGTCCACAAGCAAGAAGTTTAAACAAAACTCTTGAGGCGTATAATGCTTTAGTGGAGAAAAAAGAGATAGTTAGAAAAAATGCAAATCTTACCGAAGAACAAAAGCAAGAAGAATATAAAAAATTAGGAGTTAGTGAATTTGCTCTTCCTGTTCAACAACAAAATTTAGGTAGTGGATATGATGCAGGAAAAGACGATGTTTCAAGTAAATTAAATGCAAAAGACACTAATGGTTTTTATAATTTAACAATTAACTATGCTCCTGTAGCTGCTACATTAGCAAGTAAAAATATGTTATTAAGTTTCAACGATCAAGAAACTTCAATAAATACTGATATTACTGAATTTGATAAATCATTTGTTTCGAATAATGATGATTTAGAAAACGTTATAAATAAATCTACATATGTTTTACCATTTTTCAAAAGTACACAAGTTCTTTCTATTAACGCTTCTGTAATGAGTTATATTCTTGAAAAAATGATTGAAAATGGAGCAACATACGCAAATAATGAATCAGAATTAGAATTTAAAAAAATGATTGAAGCGGGTAAAGGTGATAGAGCATCTGTTGAAAAGATTTGAGGTCAACCCGTTTCAAATGCAAGAAGTATTTTAACTAACGTAAAATTAAATTTCGATATGTTTAATAACTACTCTGATTTAATTAAATTTAGTGTTATTGCACAATCTTTATTTACAGAATCAGCTAAAAATACAAGTTCCTCAGTTCATGTGTTTGGTATAGATGACATTGCTGGAGTTTATGAACAAGCTTTATATTCATCGTTAAATGCAGATTCTAGATTAATGTTACAAAAAGTTGTTAGAGAAAGTGACGGTAGAACATCAATCAATTTCACAAATATAAAAAATTCTAATCAAAGTACTTACAAAAATTCTAATGCTATTTTCGATGTATTTTCAAACGCATTTGAAAAAGGTGCAGTTTATGCATTCCCTGGTGGACAATATTCATCAACCACACAAACAGAACATAAAATTGCATTTTCTATAGGTTCTACAGCAGGTTATTCATATAACTTTAAAAAAGCAGGTAATGCAGTAAGTGTTTATAAAACAGCAGATGGAAAAGTTGTTTTAAATGATGATAATAAAACATTTTTAGAATATGGTTTAACCCCTAAAAAAGGTCAAAAACCAGAAGATGTTATAGGTTATATAAGTTCATACAAAAATCAATTATTGAAATCAACAAGTGATAAAAAAGTTGGTAAATATGATTACAAATCAAAAGATGCAAGTTCAGATACTAAATTAGAAAGTTTTTTAAATGCGCAATCTTCAACACTTTTAGTAATTGATAAAAAAGATTTTGATTTACTAAAAGTTAACGAAACATTCAAAGCAAATGAAACAGAACTTTCAGGAAAATACATTGAATTAATAAACGGAAACAAAGAAGTTGTGTTAGTTTTAGTTTCTAGTGCCAATAAAAATGAATTTTTAGCAAAAATGGGATTATCATTTGAATCAAGATCAGATCAAGATTACTTAAATGAAAATGAATTAATATCAAGGGTAACACCTACAAAATGAGAATCAAAAGACGCTAAAAAAGTATTGTACTTACAAGGTCCATCATTAATTGGAGTTCACGCAAATGAAGTTGAAGATAATGCAACTAAAGCGTTTGTTAAATGATTAATGAACAACAAAGAACAATTACTTTCATTACAAAAATCAATGAGTTATATTACACCGGTATCTAACTTCAATACATTTACCGAAGAAGAGAAAAAGAAAATTTACGGAAATAATAAATATTTACAAGTTGCATTAGAAGAGTTCGGAAAAGTATCAGAGGATGATGATTATGTTGCTTTCGAAGAACCGGCAGGTGAATATTCAGCTTCATTTAGAAAACAAATTAAAGCTGCATGAGACGCTAGACAAAAAGAATATTCAGATAACGCTGCAACTAAAACAGATTTTAATAAATTTGTAGAAACAATGACTCAAGGTCTAAACGCTCAATAATTAATATAAAATAAAAAATAAATAGGGTTTGCATTGCAAACTCATTTATTTTATAAATTTAATAATAGGATGTTAAAATGAAAAAAAATATTAAAAAATTATTATATGCTTTCCCTATAATTTTAAGTTCTTCATCGTTGGTAGCGACAATTTCATGTTCTTCCAGTTCTAATGATTCTAAACAAGAATCTAACGAAAAAATAGATAAATTAGAGTTAAATACAAAATTAAGAGGAAATGTTTATTATATTGAATATAAATCATCAATACCTAATGAATCTGTAATAAAAACAAGAAACAGATTTAATGAATATATAAATAAATATGTTGATGATATTAAACAAAAAAATAATTTAAACTCAATAATTATTCCCGAACAAAACGGATCAAAATTATTGAGAAATCCTAATCAAATTTCTGGTTATCCAGAATCGTTTGAAAGTAAAATGAATTTAGATGGACAACTAAAAACTATCACTTGAAAATTTTTAGAAACAAAATCTAATCTTTACTTAGGAATTTTAAGTCAAAAAGGTCAAGATGCTAAATCTCAAGAGGCAGCCTTAAACTTAGAAGAGGTTAACAATTACATAACTATAACTTACAAAGCATATTTGGACGATAAAACTTTTTTCAATTTAAAAGATATTGAATTTAGAGTGGATGCACCAAGAACAACAATTAATCCAATTTTGAGTAAATTACCAACAACTTATGATAAAACAAAATTTAAACCCGCTTTTGATTGAGAAAGCGAAAGTGCTAAAAAAGTTGATTATTTTAGAGCCAAAATAGTTCGTGTAAAAGACGGAGATACATTTGATGTTATTGCTTTAGAAAATAAAGAAAATGTATCGAATGTTTCTGTGGTTAAAGATAAACAATATACAATTAGATTAGCTGGAATTGATACACCTGAAAAAGCGGTTGGTAGCGGTAATAATGTAGTTACTTCTTCACCATTTGAATACGCTTTTGCTCTAATGCCAACACATTTTGCTGAAAGTTTATTTAAAAATTCTGAAGAATATAAAAATGATGTTTATGTTGGTTTTGTTACTGATTTTGACGCTTATGGACGTGTTACAGCAGATATTTTCTTCGGAGATAAACATCAATTTTCATATAACAACGAGGTTGTTAGGGCAGGATTTACTTTGCCATACGCAAATGACGCATGAGAAACAGCTATGAGATCAGAAACACTAGAAAATTCATATATTAAATCAATTTACCCAGAGATGTATAAATCATTTAATGAAGCTATAAAAAACAATAATGGTTTCTTTAAATACTTCGATAGACCTCTTGATGTAACAAAATACATCTATAATATCAAAATTAATAACAAATGACATCCATTTTATGGTGAAAAAAGTGATAAAAATTCCAAAAATATAGGTGATTACATTGATAAATAACATTAAATATAGTAAAATTAGAATAGAAAGGATTATTAATGATTTCACTTAAAAAAATTAAAAATTTATTGTTAGAATTAATATTAACAAACAATAATGAATCAAAAGATCAAATTAAGTCATATTATGATAAGTTTAAAAATGAAAAAGACGATGATATTTCGGCTATTGAACTTAAAAACTTAAATATTGACTTTGGAGAAACATTAGCAGTTGACAATGTTAGTTTTAAAATTCCAGAAGGAAAATTAGTTACATTACTTGGTCCATCAGGATCTGGAAAAACAACCACACTTAATGCTATAGCAGGTTTATTAACAGTAACTTCAGGAAAAATTCTTTTTAAAGGAAAAGATGTTACTGATTTTACTCCACAAAAAAGAAAAATCGGTTTTGTTTTCCAAAACTATGCTTTATATCCGCATTTAAGTGTTTATGCAAACATTGCCTTCCCTCTTAAAAATGATTTTGATTGACAATTCAAAACATTTTTAAAAAAGGAAAAAGCTAAAAACAATATTAGATCATTATATTTAAGAAAACTAGGAGCTTCAGAAGAAGAAATAAACTCATTAATCACTTCTTTTGACACTTGACAAGTACTATCTGAAGAATTGCCACACAAATTAAATGAATATTATGCAAAAATAGTTGATAATTATGAAAAAGCACACACAAATTACAAATTATCAATAGTTCATGAAACTTCAGATATTTCATTGCTTACAAAAAATGTATTAAAAACAAATGAAAAAGTAAAACAAGATTCTAAAAACAAAATTAGAAATATAAAAGAAAAGTTTGTTTCTGATAAAAATAATCATTTATTACCAGAAACATTTACTAAGGTTGAAATTCTTGAAAACTTCGATAAAAATATCTTGAAATACAAGGAAGTTAAAAACGAAGATGACTATAATTCACGTATAAATGAATTACAAGAAAATATTGCTAATTTAGTTTCTGTGGACCTTCACAATTACGATTTAAACGATAGAATAAAAATTGTTAAACTTGAAGAAAAATTACTTAAATTATTGACTAGATATAAATATATTCAAAAACATAAAGAAATTGTTGAAAAATACAAAGTTATTAAAGAAGAAACTAAAGCTCAATATTTAAAAGAAAAACAATTATTTAAAAATGTTAAAAAAACAGACGAAGCTTACAAAACTCTTTTAAAAGATAGCAGAAATTTACCTTTATTAGCTAAAAAAGATTTTTATACTTTAGTTAAAGAAATTGAAACTAAATATAATTTAAATCAAAAACTTAAAGAAGAAAGACAAGGAACTATTCCTTCAATTCTTGATGAGGAAGAAAAACTACAATTAAAAGAATTCTTAAAAGATAATATTTCATTACGTAAAGCAATTCATAATGAAGTTATGGAAGTTGCTAAGCGTGTTGAAATAGTTCCTATTCTTCAAAAGAAACCAACTAGATTATCTGGTGGACAACAACAACGTGTTTCAATAGCTCGTGCTATTGTTAAAAAACCAGAAATTTTATTGATGGATGAACCTCTTTCAAACTTAGATGCAAAATTACGTATCTCAACAAGACAATGAATTAGAGAAATTCAACAATCATTAGGTATTACAACAGTGTTTGTTACACACGATCAAGAAGAGGCGATGTCAATTTCTGATATTATTGTGTGTATGTCTACAGCAAAAGTTCAACAAATTGGTTCACCGCTTGAACTATATAACAAGCCAAGAAACCAATTCGTTGCTCGTTTCTTAGGTATGCCTGAAATGGGACTATTTAGTTCTGAATATAAAGATGGTAATTTATACATTGCAAACAAAAAAATCGATTCAGTTAAAATACCAAATGCTTCAAACTTATCATTAAATGTTGGGGTTAGATCTGAAGATTTTATTTTAACAGAAAAAGACCAAGAACATATGTTTGAAGGTAGAGTTGCAATTCAAGAAAACTTTGGTAAAGAAAGTAAATTAGTTGTTGATATTGAAAATGTAGGAAAAATTAATTTCTTACTTGATAATACATACAACTTCAAAGTTGATGATAAAATTTATTTCAATTTACCATTAAATAAACTACATATCTTTAATGCATCAACAGAAGAAAGAATTGAATATGAATTTTAATAATAGTTTGCATCAATTTATCGCAACTAAAATTCCATTCATTCTAAACTGATCACTTAAAAAACAATCTAAGAAAAAACTTTCTTTATCACACTCAATTTTAGATGAACCAACTCCATTTTGAATACCACTACTACTTTTAGCGCCAGGTTTATTCTTAATCGGTATGTTTACGGTTTATCCTATGATTCTTAATATTAAAGAGTCATTTTATACACCTGATGGTCAATTTACACTTTCTTATTATTCTAAAATATTCCAAGATATCAGATTTGCCGTTGGGGTTAGAAACTCATTCATTTATGGTTTAATTGTTTTACCGTTTGTTATGTCAATATCTTTAACAATTTCATCAGTAATTTCAAGATTACATCGTAAATACGCTAAAGGATTATGACAAACAATATTCTTTATGCCATATGTAACTAATGCGGTTGCGGTTTCTGCAGCATTCATCCAATTCTTTGGTACAAATGGTATATTAAATAATATGGTAGGTGGTAATACACCATGATTATCAACAAATGATCCATATACTTTTAATGCTTTATTCGCTATGTTTATTAATGGTATTTGAAGCGGTTTAGCATTTAATATTTTAATATTTACAACATCAATGTTAGGTGTTGATAAGAATTTATATAAATCTGCTTCAATCGATGGTTGTGCTGGTTTTAAACAGTTCTTTAAAATAACATTACCTTCAATTAAAGGTACAATTAACTTTATTATTACACTTGGTATTATTGGTGGACTTAAAGTATTCCCACTTGCTTTATTCCAAAATAGACCAGAAGATGCATTTACATATGGTGGTGGTACACTTATGTTATATGTATATTTAGTAACAAAACAAGGTAACTTCCACTTAGCTGGAGCGGCAGCCATTTCATTATTCATCATCGGGGTAACATTCTCATCAATAATTCGTGGTGGATTCTTTATGGTTCAATTATCACTAAATAACTTAGGAGAAAGAAATGTTTGAATGAAAGTTAAAGCTTCAAAAGAGATTAATAAAAAGCAAAATTAAGCGCAATCAAGAAAAAGTTACCTCCGAAGTAGTTGATAAAAATTTATCAACAGTTATATTAAGTGGGCTATCAAAATTATTATTACTTTCATTTTTTGGGGTATTAATATTATTTCCGTTTATTTTAATGATTTCTATATCATTTATGACAGATGATGAAGCGTTAAAATTACAAACAGAATTTAGATTTTTACCTTCATTTACAGAAGGTAGAACTTATTTTGTTAATACTAACGCAGATACTGCTGGTGGTTTTTCAATAGCACCTTGAGCAACAGTAGTTGCGAATACATATAAACGTGCTTTTACTTCAGGATTTTGATCATCTGCGGGGTTCACATTTTTAAATGTGCTTATTTCTGTTACGCTTAAGGTTATTATTACATTTTTAATGGGTTATGCATTTTCGTTACGAAATTGAAAAGGTAAAAATATAATTTGATTCTTTGCCTTAGCACTTTTAGTTTTACCGGAAGTTGCCTTACTTTCTGGTCAATATACAGTAGTAGTTAAAACAAACCTAAAAAGCAATTTACTTACAATGTTATTAGGTATTTCTCTTCCATTTGTTGCAAGTGTTTTTAATACTGTTATGTATAAAAATGCTTTCGAAGCAATTCCTGGAAGAATTAAAGAAGTTTCACTTGTAGATGGTGCTTCAGGGTTTAAATACTTATTTAAAGTTGCTTTCCCAATGGTTGTTCCGACAACATTAACAATAGTTATTCTAACAGCCTTAGCGTCTTGAAATTCATATTTATGACCATCAATTATTGCTTCAGACTTTAAAGAAGCACAAGTTATTTCTGTATGATTATTTAAAGCAGGTATTGATCCTAACGATCCTGATTCAACTCAAAATGTACAACAAAATATTAGATTAGCTGCTTCGGTTATCGTTATTTTACCAATGTTTATCATTTACTTAATCTTTAGAAAAAGAATTATGAGTGCAATTAGTAGACAAGGTTCAACAATTAAAGGATAGATTATGGGAAAATATAAAACAAAAATTATTATATGATCAATTGTAACTTTAATTGCTTTTATTGGAATAGTATCTTTATCAATATTAATTAGCAATTTAGAATTTGTATTAAACTTGTCTGAAAAAGTAACATTAGATCAAAAAATAACCGATACATATAAATTTATCAAATCATATTCAATAGGGGGGTTAGCATTTTCAGTTGTAGTCTTCGGGATTGGATCTATCATTTCGTATGCTGGATATAAATCTTGAAAATACGTTGATATGTTTTCATAATTATGAAATTTAAGAAAATAAAATTTTTAATGGGTGGAATTGTGCTTAGTACACTTGCACCTCTTAGTGCTGTATCATGTTTTTATGATAGCGATAATTCAGTAAAATTTTCAGATAAATTTGTAAAAAATAATTTATTTAACAACGTTACTTTTAATCCTAAAGATGGATATTTTAAAAAAGATGAAGCTTACAAACAAAAAGAATTTGTAAAAGATATTATAGAAACTAAAAAACTTATTTATACGTTTTCAAACGTAGATGTTGCACTCCCGAATATTGTAAGTGTTGATAATCAACATTTAAACAAATTATTTAATGACTTTTATGAATTAGACTATAGTTCAATAAAAATTAATACAAATAAAATTAATGATTATAAAAATCAATTTGATGCTGTAAAAGAAAAAATAAAGAAAGAAAAAGATGCATATCCAAACACAGATTCAGATGGTCAATATGTTTGAGATCGTCTTAAATATGTAGAAGAATTATTAGGAACTAATTTTAATAATTTAGAAGCCTTAAAAACTACAATTAGTGAATTAACTAATGAAATACAAGAGTATAAAGAACTTGAACCTAATCAAACACATAAAGATTTATTTAGAATTAAAAGATATATTTTTAATGATAAAAGAGATACAGGTATATTAGTTGATAAAGAAAAAGAAATCCAAAAACGTTTAATAGCATTAGATAATTTCTTTTATTTTGATTTAACTAATATTAAAAATGTTGTTACGGAAGCTGATGTTAAATGAATTGTTAATGCTTTTATAAAAGACACTCCGTTTGCAACTTATGATGTTTTATCAAAAGAATCAAGTAAAAACGAAACTTCCGCAGAAGAATATTTAAAAATCGGAAATCCAATATTATCACATGACTCATCTTCTTATAAATTTAATGTCTCAATTTCGCCACAAATAGTAGAAGACGCTATTCCTAGAAACGTATTTGAAAAAATAACTGGTAATAATTTAAATTTATTCTTAAATTCACAAAATAAACGTGGTTCAGAATTACTTAAAGAACTTTTTAAAAACTTCATTACTAATTATTCTAATTTTAAAGTAGATTCTTTAGATAGTTTATCAAATGGTATTTCTTTAGGTTTTGGTCCTACCCACTTATTACAAGGTATAGACAGAATTAACAAAGAGAAATCATTTGAATTCCAAATATTCACTTTTGAAAAAGACCAACCTGAAAAACAAATAGAATTAGATGCTCAACAAAATGAAGAATTCTTAAAAAATCCTATTGAATTTATAGAATCACATTTATATTTAATAATTTATAAATATAGTTCTGATAGTATTAATGAATTGCGTAATAGAATTAATAAATATGTTAACCTTAATAATACATTAAGAGCACAAATGAGTACTAATCCAAAATCTTCTTCATTAAATTCGAGATTAATTAAAGAAAATGAAGCTAGAATCGTTGAAGCAGAGGTTAAGCTTAAAAAATTCGAAGAAGAAATAGAAGAAGTTGAAAGAATTCAAACTTCTAGAGCATATATAGATAAATTAAACCTACCAGAAAAAGACGAACAATTCTTAACAAAATTTAGACAAGATCATAAAGAAGATATTGATAAAATAATTAATTTTGTTAGAGAAGAAGCTAATATAGCTAAATCAACTCAATTTTCATTAAATGAAATATTTGCTAAAATATTATTCTTATTAGAAAATAAAACCCAAATTATTTTAGGTACAAAACCAAGTAAAACAAACTCAACTCAAAGAGAAAAAACTTATTGATTAGAAGTTCAAGAATCTAGCGAAGAATGAAAAGCTTATGATATTTATTCATTATTTCAAGATACAAAAACAGCTTCGAGTTTAGATAACGTTAATTTTAATGACTACGAAATAACAAAAGAAAAAATAAATCAAGGACAATTTATAATTGATCCAGCATTTGTTAGAATAGCGAATGTAAAATAAATTTAATTATACTAAAGCAAAAAAACACCAAATTTAACAACTTTTTGGTGTTTTTTTATGCTCAATCATATTTTAAATTCTATTATATTAAAAAAATAACATCTAAATTAATGTTATGCTAAATTGTAATTTCAAGTGCAACACAATTAATATAAAATATAGTTGTGGAGCACTTGAAATTTTTTAATAAAAAAATGGCTCCACATGAACCGAGGAACCATATGATTTATACAACAAAAAATTACAATCAAATGACTAAAGAAGAAAGATTTTTTATACAAAATAGTATTCAAAATAACTTTTCATAGTATTCAAAATAACTTTTCTTTACGAAGTATCGCTAGAAGTTTAAGAAGAAATGTTTCTTCGATTTCAAGAGAAATAAGAAAAAATTGTGATTATTATGGTAATTATAATTTTTTAATTGCCGAAGAAAAAATGCTGAGAAGAAAATCACATAAATATCTTTTTAGATTTGATGTTAATTTTAAATTCGAAGAATTTAGCAATTATTTTAAGAAAAAATATGATAAAAAATTTCACGGTGTTAAGGCTACATATAATTATGTAAAAAGTAAAAACAATAATATTTTAATACCATCTATAAAAACTATTTTTAATTGACTCAAAACTAATAAATGAATTATAACCAGAAAAGATAGATTAAGATCTTACTATAAAAAAGGCGGAAAGCGGCAATCTTCTGTAATAAGCAGACTCATTAAAAGTGCTGAATACGTATTACCAATATGGGCTAGACCTAAAGAAGTCGATTTAAGACTAGTATTTGGACATTGGGAAGCAGACTTAATATTAGGTAAAAGATCTACAGGTTATAAAAATATAATAACTTTAACTGAGCGTAAAACTAGAATTGGTTTTGCAGATTTTGTTAGTTCTAAATCACCGAATGAAATAAATGCAAAATTAAAGCAAATGATTATTAAAAATAAACTTAATGTTAAATCAATAACAATTGATAACGGAATTGAATTTGAAAAAATAGGTATTTTAGCTAAGTGATTAAATATCAAAATTTATAGAGCAGAACCTTATGCATCATTCCAACGCGGATCAAATGAAAATTGAAATGGACTTATACGTAGAGAATTTAAAAAAGGTTTTGATTTTAACTCTATAAATTTTGATTATTTACAAGAAATTGTTTTTAAAATAAACAATATGCCAAGAGAAATTTTAAAATGAAAAACTTCCCTTGAAATGTTTACTTTTGAAAATTTGACTTAAGATTTAAGCAATAAAAAATTTAACAAAACAATTTTAAAACACCCTTCTAGCGAAGGGTGGGTTTCTTTGTAACCAAAGAAACAAAGTTTTCACTTTTTTAAAAAAGTGAAACAAAAAAACTTTTAATATTGACAACAAAAACAAAAATATTGATTTTTTTAAATAAATTTAAGATTTTATGGATCATTAAGATATAATTAAAATACCAAGCACGAAAGTGTTGCACTTGATATTTCATTTTAGGATAACATCTAAATTAATGTTATTTTAATAGTTATTATTTATTTGAATCTTCCAAGAAGTTGTTTATCTTTTCAACAACACTTATGCTTTTATTTACTTTTTCTATTTCTTTAGCAATATATTTTTTCATTTCATATTTTATTATGACTAAATTTAAATATGAAGATAAATAAGCTTCTGAATATTCTTTTGCTTTCGCTCTCTTATCGTCTGTCATTGCATTTTTAATTAAAGGGCTAAAATCATTTATTCTTTTTGATAGTTCATTAAATTCGTTTTCTTTAAATGTTTCTACATTATCAATTTTTTCTAACTCTGTAAGTAATTGTTCAACTTTATCATTTATTTTATCAACAGTATCACCATAGTGGGTGTTATTTTGATCTTTATCCCAATTAAAAATTAATCAATTTTCCAGTAATCTTGGGTGTAAACCAATTTTACCATTGTCATTTCCTTCAAAGTGTTTAAAATTATCATAATTTTTGTTATTTAAATTATTTTTATCAATTATATATGAGTTATTTATAAATAAATCATTATAATTTTCCTCATATCCTAGTAATACAGCAAACATATTTTTAAGTCCAGTTGTATCTAATAATTTGTTTTTAATTTCGTTTTTAAGTTCTAATGAAGTTTCGTCATTTAATATACTTAAATATCTTTCTTTATCATCATTTTTTGAAAATGTAACATTATTATCGCCTAATACCCAATTAAAGAATTTGTTTTTAGAATTTTCATCTTTTACAAAATTTAGTTCTCCTGCTTTTTTTAGGTTTAAAGATGCGCTTTCTTTTAGTTGATTTAATTTATTTAAAATTTGATTACTATTATCTACATTTTTAAATTCTTCTTGATGCGAATTAATAACTTCATCTAAAATTTTTGTATCTCTTTCAAAATTATTAAATTCAGTTTCGAATGAGATTATTTTTGTTTTTGTTGCCTCTAATTGATTTCTTGTTTGCGTATCATCATTATTGAATGTTAAAAGTTTTGCGCTAACTTTATCTTTTTGTGTTTTATATCTATCATTTAAATTATTATTTTGTTCGTTTATCTTTGATTTAATTTGTGTTATTTCTTCTTTAAGTGATTGAATAGCTTTTTTGTTTTCCTCTTCTATTCTTATTTCTTCATCTTTAGTTCTTACGTCTGATTTAGCCTTGTTTAAGGCGTTTTCGATATTTCTTGTTTCGTTTCTATATGTTTCTTTAGGATGATTATCTTGTTTTTGTATTTTGTCAGATTCATTATATTTATTTTGTAATTCTTGTTTTATTGTTGGATATTTTGTATCATCTAAAGAATCTAGATATTTCTTAATCTCGTCTAGTTTTGATTTAAGTTGTTTTCTTGCGTTGGAAACCAAAACTTTTTCTTTATTATCTTTCGCTTCATTAAATGATGCTATCAATTTTTGAGTTTCATTTTTTAATTCTTCAAGAGTTTTATTATCTAATTGAATTATTTTTTTAGCCTCTTCGACTTTAGATTTTAATTTTTCTTTAATGTTTGAGAAACCTTGATCTGGTGTGGAATTTAAAAATTCGGTCGCTTCATTTATAACTTTTATATATGCAACTTTTTCAGGTGATTCTTCATTGTTTTTTAAACCTAGAACAGTACCAACGGTGATAGCTGCCGCTGCAAAAGGTAAGACTAAAACTAATCCTTTAAATCATTTTGTTTTAAATTTCATTTTTTCTCCTTGTATTATTTGTGGAAATTATTTAGTTTTAAATAAAAAATAAATAATAATTTTATTATTTATTAGATTGATAACTAAACAATATTATTATATATTTTTTTATTTAAATTTTAGTTATTTTTTGAGTTCTGGACCTATCAAGATGTAGAGTTAAAATAAAAAATATCTTGTTTAATAAATAGGAATAATTGCTTAATAATTTAAATCATCAATCAAAAATATACTTTTTTAGGTATTGTACGAGTGCTAATATAATTTTTATAGTAAGCTTCATTAAATGTTATACCTAAAAACATAAAATAAGAAAATCAGTTTATAAAAAATCCAACAGTAAAAAAGAAACCTACAGCAGACCCAAATTTAGAGTATGAAATAACTTTATTTAAATATGTATATATTATTAATAATCCAAACGTTGGAATTGTGGATATTATTGCTCCTCTTCAAATAGATTTAAAATTTAATTTAAAAGAAGGTGTTAATCTAAATAAAACTAAAAAAGACACTAAGAAGAAAACTAGCGAAAAGAATAAGTAAAATACATCTAAAATTCAATGAGTTTTACTTAATCCGCTTTTAATCATTGAGGCATATATTAATATATAAATATTACTAAATATAAATAGTAATATAGAAATTGCGAAAACTAAAAACAATCCTTTTAGTTTATTTCCTCAATAAGTTCCTACTTTATCGTGAGAAAACATATAATTATAAGCTGTAATTATTTTTCCATATCCGCCCGCAGAAATGTAAAGCGAAGGTATAGCAATAAAAGAACCAGGTATTAAAGAATATAATTTACTAAATGAATCGTCAATAACTTCAACACCTTCGTTGTTATTAAAATATTGTTGTCCACCAGGAATAAATTTATTAAAAATTATATTGTTAAATAAGCCTTGAAAAATACTTGTATTGTTAGTGTTGTATTCTTTGGTTAACACTTCAACATGATTTGTTAAAGTTGAAATATTATCGGTGATCGTCAAATTTAAAAAGTTAATTATATAAATAATTGGAACCACAGAAATGAGAAGATAAAAAGTAATTGATAATCATATAAATGTAAAATTCTGAGTTGAAAAATTTTCATATACTTTGTGAACTACTTTAGTTCTAGTATCTTTTTTTTCAATATTATTTGCTCTAATGAGAATGAAAGCGAAAAAGCTAATAATATACTTTATTATTTTTTCATATATTATTGAAAAAATAATAAATTTACTTGGTTGAATTATATTCAAATAAAAAGCTCTTATTATAGAGTTTTTCCCTCTTAATTTTGAGAGTTTTTTATAGTTAATTTTTGTATTTTTCATCTAATACTTTAAGTGCTCTTTGGTTAGATAATTGAGGATTAACTTGTCCGTTAGTTTCTTTCATTAACATACCAAGAATGAATTTAAGAACTTTTTCGGGTCTTGTTATGTATTCATCTGTAATTTTTTGGTTTTTATCAACTATATTAATTATTATTTGATCAATTAGGTTTTGATCTGTTATTTGTTTTAAGTTGTGCTTTTCAAGTAAAATATCAATTTTATCGTTATAATTAACTAAAAGCGGTATTAATTTCTTTAATGATTTACTTGAAATAATTTCTTGATCTAAAAGTTCTATTGCTTGTTTTATGTGTTCTGGTTTTATATTTAATTCATAAGCTTTGACTGATTTAGTATTCGCCAAAGATACTACTTCTGCAAAAAATATTTTTGATAATTTATTTTTATCTAAATATTCGATAGAGTCAAAATAATTAGCCAAATCAATATCATCAATCAAACTATCTACATAAATTTGTTGAATTTTACTATCTAAATATCTTTGTTCTTTTTGATGTGGTAGTTCATTTATTTTTATCGAATTTATAAAATTGCTTGAAAGTTTAATATATGGTATATTAGGGTCTGGGAAGTATTTGTATTCAACTGTACCCGTTTTCGTTCTCATAACTATATTTGAATTTGTTTTATCATCAAATCTTTTGGTTTGTTGAAGAATTTTTTTCCCAGTAAGTAATTGTTTTGACTGTGTTTCAATTTCGTTTTCGATTGCTTTTTTGATATTTGAAAGTGAGTTCATATTTTTAATTTCTACTTTAGTACCAAAAATGTTTACACCATATGGTCGCAATGAAATGTTTATATCGGCACGTAATGAACCTTGTTCCAATTTACCTTCTGAAATACCCAATGCTAGTACTGTTTTTTTGATCATATCAACGTATGCAGCTGCTTCGTCAGCACTTCTAATAACCGGGTAAGTAACTATCTCAATCAAAGGCACTCCGGCACGGTTGTAATCTAATTGTGTACTATCGGTGTTGTGGTGTTGTCTTGCAGTATCTTCTTCAAGATGGATTCTTTCAATTTTAATTTCTTTTTTTTCTCCGTTTGGTAATTTAATTTCTAAAGAACCGTTTGATCCAATTGGACGGAAAAATTGAGTAATTTGATATCCTTTTGGTAAATCCGGATAAAAATAGTTTTTACGATCAAAATGTAATTCGTCGTCTATTTTCATTTTTAAAGCTTTCGCTAGGGCGATACCATATTTAATAGCTTGTTTATTAACTAGTGGTAAAGTTCCCGGATATGCTAAGTCTATTTGGTTTGCGTATGTGTTTGGTTCGGCATTAAAATCTATTAATGCGGGAGAAAACATTTTTGTCTTTGTTTTAAGCTCAATATGAATTTCTATACCTATAATGACTTCAAAATTTTTCATTTATTTCCCTCCTAATAATTCTTCAAAATATTCTGCAATCCCTAAAAGCTTTGCATCTGAATATATTTTAGATTCTATTGTCAAGTTATAAGGTAAATTTTTGTGTTTATCAAACGGAATTGTAATCGAAGGATATCCACCTAAGTTTGCCGCGGTTAAAATAAATTCTAAAACACCATATTTACTATTTTGATCAAAGCTAGGCGCAACACCTCCAAAAGCTTGAAATATAACAGCATCATATTTTTCATGTAAATCGTTCATGTAATCTTTTATCACACGACGAGCCTTTTGGGCTTTAACAAATATTTCTTCGATATTTTCTGAATAAAGAAAATAACTACCAAGTGATAACCTTTCTTGAACCATTTTCCCAAATTTACTGCTTCTTGTGTTTTTAATAACTTCTTCCCAAGAATCTCCTTCTACTCTAGAGCCAAAAGCGATACCATTTAAGTTCGCTAAATTAGAACTAGCTTCTGAAAAAGAAATTACTTTGTAGACTGGTTTAATTGCATTTAAAATATCCAAATTAGGTTCAATAACATCTACATCAACACCTTCCTTTTTTAAGTTTTTATGAAGTTTTTCAACCGAAACATTAACATAATCTTCTGAAAATTTTGAAAAGTTTAATAAAGCAATCTTTTTAGGTTTTGTCTTAATAACTTCTTTAATCTCGATATCTAAACTAGTCATGTCATATTTATCTTTTCCGAATAAAATTTGCGAAGTTACAATTGCGTCGTTAACATTATGTGTAAAATATGCTACTGTATCTAGTGAAGAAGCGTAAGCAAATAAACCGTATCTGCTAATTGCACCATAAGATGGTTTAAAACCTACTGCACCGTTATAACTTGCCGGTAATCTAACACTATCACCTGTATCGCTAGCTAAAGCTATTGAAATGTTTTCGTCAAAAGTAGCTATAGAACCTGAAGAAGAACCTCCGGATAATCTGCTAGAATCAAATTTGTTTTTTACTATACCGTAAGCACTATGTGTACCTGTACCACCAAGTGCTAATTCATCCAAATGTAATTTTGCAGGTATTAAAGCTCCTTGTTGAATAAATTTATCAATAACTGTAGCGTTATAATGTGTATTAAATTTTTCTAATATCAAACTAGAAGCGCTTGTTGGCGCATCATTTGTAGCATAATTATCTTTTATTGTAACGACAACATCTTTAAATAATCCAACATTTTTATTTTCGATTTTATCATATACAAAAGCAACGGCGTTATTTTTGTCGTTTTTTAAATTGTTTAATGCAAGTTGTAAATTACCTTTGTTTTTAATAACTCTTTTCATTATTTAACCACCTTTGTAATTGTTACATAGTCCTGGTCAGAAGTTTTTGCGTTTGATAAAATTTGATTTTTATCAATTGATTTAAATTCATTATCAAATTCATCTTCTCTCAATAAATCTATTTTGTATTCCTCGTTTATGTGTGAAAGCGGTTTTATATTATCCAAATTTAATTTATCAAGATTTTTTAAATCATTTTCTAACTCATTTCAATTTTTAATTATATTATTTAAAACTTCCTCACTAGGGTTAAACATTAGCGAACTTACTATTTCTTTAATTTTTTCCTTATTTATAATCATTATACTCCTATCATTTTGGTAATGAGTAAAATTCAAAACCATTTAAATATTTTAAATCACCATTTAAATTCTGTAGTTTTAAGTAATAAGAATGTAACATTAATCTATCTGCTTTTTTACCACCGTATTTTATATCACCATAAATAGGTTTACCTAAAAACTTAAGTGTAAGTCTAATTTGATGTTTGCGACCAGTTAAAATTTGAGCAATTTTTTTATTCTTCTCAACATAAAGTATTGTTTTAGAATACTTAGAATTTTCTTTTTCTTTTGGTGAAACTTTCATTTTTCCTGTCGAATAATCTTTTAAGAAATAAAGTTCAACCTCTTTGTATTGTTCATTAAAATCACTTTTAAACATATATTTTTTATCAAAATTAGAAATTTTATCATTTAATTGTTTAACTGTGTGGTAATTTTTACCATAAATTATCAACCCACTTGTTTCTTTATCTAATCTACCAACATGGCTTGGTTTAAAACTATCTATTTGTTTAAATTTCAAATAAGATAAAACTTGATTATCTAAGGAATTATCAGGCCCGTGAACTTCAACTCCTATTTTTTTATCTACTATTAATATATTTTCGTCTTCGTAGATGATATTAAAATTTTGTTCTACTTTAAAAACTTCTTTTTTTTCTTTTTTATCAAAAATTCCGTAAATTACTATTTGGTCATTTTCTTGAACTATTAAACTTTTTTCGTTTATTCTTTTCCCATTTATTTTAATTTCTTTTTTACGAAATAGACTTTCCAATTTGCTTTTAGGCAAATTGGTTAAATACTTGGCAATTAACTTATAAATAGTTCTACCAGAGTCGTTTTTGGTGGCTAAAATTTCAAACATTTATTCTCCTTATTATAATTATTAATTATACATTAATTATAGTTTAATGTTGTATAAAATAAGATAACGCCATTAATAAATAGAGTTATCTTACTAGTATAAAATTCTTATCTTGTCAATTCAATTTGGTATAAATTTTTTACATTTTTAGACATTTTTTTAAGCATTTTTAATTCTTTTGCAAATTCTTCAATATTAATGAAGTCTTCATAATCTTGTTTCGTAGATCATCTTTGTATTACTAATATTTTTTCTTCTGTCATTAATCCGTATTCATAAGAAAGGTTTTTTTCTTTCATTCTTGTTTTTTGTGTAAAAACATATAAATAATCAATAAAACCTTTTAATTTTTCAGGATCAATTGTGTAAATTGTTGCTTGTGCATATATCATAATTATTCTCCTTAATTAAATTTTAAACGTTTGTATAGAATGAACGATTCAGTTAATTTTTTGTCATTAAATTTAGTAAAGTCTTTAATTTCATCTAATTTAAATTCTTTTAAATCTAGTGCCGTCGCAACTTCTGATACTTTATTTGGTAAAACAACCGAATAGTATGTAGAAAGTGCATATATTCCGTTTAATAATCTAACTAAAATTTGTTCTAGGCGATCTAAATTTGTAATAGTTCATGGTTTAGTTAAATCAATATATTTGTTTAATTGGTTTCCAAGCTCGTTTGCAATTTGAAAAGCTTTATTTATTCTAAACTCATCAAAGTTATTTTTATATTCTTTAATTGAATTTATTATATCATTTTCGATATCTAAATCTTCTTGATAAGTAGTTTTTGCATATTTTATCGGGTTAGAAAAAGAATTGCTTTTCATTTTTAAAGTACGTGCAATCAAATTTCCATAAGTATTAATTAATTCAGCATTAATTGTATTAACGAATCTTTCTTCATCGAAAACAATGTCATCACCAAGTGCGCTTTGACTAACAAAGAAATATTTTATAATTTCAGGATCGTATTTTTCTAATAATTTATATGGGTCTATAATGTTGTTTTTAGATTTTGACATTTTACCAGTAGGGGTAATTATCCATCCGTGCGATTGTATTTTTGAAGGTAATTTTAAATTTAATGCTTTTAAGAAAATAGGTCAATAAATCATATGAAAACGAGATATTTCTTTCCCTATTAAGTGAACAACTTCTGCATTATCATCTTCTCAAAAATATTTAAAATCATCTTTGTGATTACCGTTAATATCAAACCCTAGTGCTGTAATATAATTAGCAAGAGCATCTAGCCAAACGTAAACAGTATGTGAAGGATCTTCATTAATTTTAATTCCTCAATCAATTTTGGCTCTTGTTATCGATAAATCTTCAAGCCCTTTTGAAATAAAATTATTAATCATTTCGTTTTCAATTTTTTTCGGAGCTAAAAATTCTTTATTTTTATTTATATAATCAACTAGTCAATCTTGAAATAAATTCATTTTAAAAAAGTAACTTTCTTCAGATACTAAAGTAAGTTCGTGGTCTGAAGTTGGGTGATAAAATTTACCATTTTTTTTAATTGCTTGAGTTTCGGTTAAAAACTCTTCATCAGGAATAGAGTATAGACCTTGATATTTTCCTTTATATACAAATTCTTTTTTTAGAAAATAACTAAAAATATCTTGTATTGTTTTTTTGTGGTATTGTGAAGTTGTTCTTGAGTAATAATCATATTCAATGCGAAAATCTTTTCACATCTGTTGAAATTTTAATGCTAGTTCATCAACGAACTCTTGTGGTTTTACCCCTTTTTCTTCGGCTTTTTGTTTTATTTTTAATCCATGTTCATCGGAACCGGTCAACATTCTTACATCATAACCATCTAACTTTTTATAATTTGCAATAACTCAAGTTAGTGCGGTTGTGTACAAATGACCAATATGTAAATTTCCGCTAGCGTAATAAATAGGTGTAGTTATATAAAATCTCTTTTTCATATTATTCCTTAATTTTAATAGGTTTATAAATATTTTTTATTTCAGGTAAATAATCGTGGTTTAGTTTATCGTTATCAGCGTGCAAATACAAGTTAGGTAAAAAATGTGTACCTCAACCAGACTGAAATCTAGCCTCTATCAATGCAAATTTAGGTTTTTCACTAGATCTTGTAAATACATATTGAACTCTTTTAGGTTCGAAATTATACTTTCTCATTAAGGTAAAAGCGTCAATTGAACGTTCTATAGGGAGAACAATTGTTAAATATCCTTTTTGTTCAATTATTTTAGAACAACCTTGGAATAGTTGTTCTAAATTTAGTTTTACTTCATGAGTTGCTATTAATTTAGCTTCATTTCAATCTTTTTTAATTTTAGTTTTATCAAAAGAATAAAAAGGGGGGTTACAAAAAATAACTTGATATTTTGGTTTAACGTTTTTTGTGTGGTCCTTTCAAAAAATGTTAAAATCTTCATTTATTACATTAATTTGTGAGTCTAAATTGTTAAATTTAATATTAAATTTTGCTAATTCATATGCTTCTTTTTGGATTTCTACTGCATCAATTTTAAGTTTAGAACTTCTAGAAGCAACGAAAATGGATAAAGCACCATTGTTCGCTCCTATTTCTAATGTTCTACTTATTTTTTGATTTAAAGTAATAAAATTCCCTAACAAGATTGTATCTACTGAATAATTAAACATGTCTTTATCTTGGTAAACATATAAATTTGAATCAAACCCAAGAGAATTTTTTATGATATTACGATTTTTTAAAGCGTCTGTTAGTTTCATGGTTTCTTCTAAATTGCTCATCTTTTTCCTTTTTTGCTATAAATTCAGGATATAAAGAAGCTAAACAACAATCAACTTTCCCTTCTACCAAATCTACCCCAAGAATAACAACTTCAACATAATCACCAATTGTAAATGTTTTCTTAGTTTTTGTACCTATAAGTTTTGTCAATGTGTCATTTGCTTCATATAAATCGTCAATTAACGAAGTTTTATGAACTAAACCACTAGCTTTAAAGTCAAATTCAACAAAAAAACCAAAATTTAAAATACTTAAAATTTGAACTTTATATTTTTTTCCAATTTGATTTTTCAAAAATTCTGCAAATTTTAAATCATTAACATTTCTTTCGATTTGAACTGCTTTTTGTTCTGATTTAGTATTTAAATCTCCATAACTTATTATTTTACTTCTGTATTCATCAATCTTATCTTCTTTTTTATCAATAAGAAAGTTTCTAATAACTCTATGGATTACTAAATCTGGATATCTACGTATCGGACTTGTAAAGTGACAATAATATTCTGATGCTAAACCAAAATGACCTATATTTTCGGGAGAATAAATTGCTTTTTGCATTGTTCTCAAGAACATTAATTTAATAAAATCATCATTTCTATGTTCTTTTATTTTTTCTACGATTTTAGAAAAACTTTTAGGTGATAATTTATTGAAATTTAAGTTTTCAGATTTGATTCCTATTGCTTCTAAAGTGTTTTTTAAATTTGTAATTTTCTCCTGGTCAGGTAATTCGTGAATACGATATAAAACAGGTAATTTATTATCGTATAAATATTTTGCTACAGTTTCGTTTGCTCTAACCATAAAGTCTTCTATTAAAACTTCTGAAAACCCACGCTCATTAATTAAGATATGACTAACTCTTCCTTCGTTATCTAATTTTATTTTTGGTTCCACAATTTCAAAATCAACATAACCCTGTTTTATCTTAAAATCATGTAAAACCAAACTTAGTTCTTTTGCATCATTTAACATTAATTTTAGCTTATCAACATCATTTTTAGGTTCTTGAGTAAAAACTAGTTTATTCTCATTGAAAAATTTATCAACTTGTTTATAAGTTAATCTAAATTTACTTTCAATAATACCTTCAAAAATATCTACTTTAACGTTATTTCCATATTTATCAATTTCCATTTCACAAGCTATAACAAATCTTTTTTCGTTTGGGTTCAATGAACAAATACCGTTTGAAAGGCCGAAAGGTAACATAGGTATAACTCTATCGACTAAATAAATGCTTGTGCCACGTTTTAAAGCTTCGCTATCAATTTCTGTACCTTCTTTTACATAATGGGAAACATCAGCGATATATACCCCTAAAAAGTAGTTACCATTTTCTAATTTTTTAACGTAAATAGCATCATCAAAGTCTTTTGTTTCGTCACCATCGATTGTAACAATCATTTTATCGGTTAAATCAACTCTTCTACTTAAATCTTCACTTTCGATTGTTTCGGGGATATTATCAATTTCATTGTCTAAAATTTCAGGAAAACTATTTGGCGCTTTAATTTGTTCTAGGTATGATTTAACATAAACCATTGGATCAGCTTCGTTAGTTATAACTTTAGTTATTTCGATTAAAACGTTTTTAGAATCGTATTTTAAAATTTTAGCAACTACCAAATCGTTAAGTTTAATAGGAATTAAATTAGGTATTATAGTTCATGTTAAACTTTTCATTTTAGCTTCGACTGGAACAAAATAATTAGTATTATTTTTTAGTTTTATAAAACCAACTATTTCATCATTTCCACGTTCGATTATTTCGACTACTACACCACTAGTTAAGTCCGACTTATCATCTTTTGGATTTTTAAAAACCTTCACTTTAACTTTGTCATTATGTAATGCGCTATTAAAGTTAAAGTTTCTAATATAAACGCTATCTTTGGTGTTGTTTACCTCATCGATATTATAGTCAACAAAACCAAATTGTCCTTTATTGTTTACGTTTAATACGCCCTCTATAATATCAACTAAAATTGGTGCATAATATTCATCATTATTATTTTTGAAAATTTTATATTCTTTTTGTAATTGAGATAATATTTTTGTTAATTTATGATTATCTTTAGGGAGTATTCTAAAATGTTTGGCAATACTTAAAAAACTCCTTGACTTTTCGCTTTGTATATATGATACAACTTTTTCTATATCCATTTATTTAACTTAAGATGGCTTTAAGTATTATTGCAGAAGCAAATAAAACAAATCCAAAAAACATCATTGAATATTTTAAAACCTTCTTAATTCCCCTTTCTTTTGAGTTTTTGAACAATTCTAAATCGCCAGAACCTACTAGCGCTCCTGAAAAACCATTTGAATCAGGAGACATAGCAAAGGAAATAAGAATAATTATAAAACTACATAATATTAATACTACTGTTAAAATTGTCATCTTTACTCCTTAAATTTACACTTTATTTAAAGTATAACATAATTAATTTTTTTTAATTTAGTTAATTACTTTTTTTAAATTAAAAATTTAAATATTTATCTGTATAAGATATTTTTTCAATTATTTTTTTAAGAAAATAAATCAAATATTAATTTTTATTTTGTGTCCATGTTATAGCTTAAAAAACATAAATACTTTTTAATTTGTTTAAAAGAATATGGTTTCGGATGTTGCTTAGACCTAAAAAAGAGAACGCTTATATAATATTTTGTAAATTATTTATATATTTCTAATGTTTATATTATTTAGAACTAAACACATTTATTCAAAATCTTGTCTATTAATGTTATCAATATATTTCTATATTTTTTATAGCATTATATTTTTAATTTAGTCTATAAAATGTTTTTTAATTGTAAATGTAAATTAAATTAAACCTAATATCCTGCTAAATGACATTAGCAGAAAATGTCCACATAGCTATTTGTTTTTTCTATTAATACTCAATAACTAAAAATTAATTAAAAAAATATTATAAAAAATATTTATAAATTTTATTTTAACCCTATACCGTAGGCGAAAAAGTTTTTTATATTTTTGTTCCAATTTTTTTGATTAACTTTTAAAGTGCTATAATGTACGTGTCTTATTAATATATATATATATATATATATGTAAATATATATAAAACTAAGGAGGTGTTAATGCACTTTGCAAAAAGAAAAAAAATAGTGACGCTACTTGTTGTAGCTTCTACTATAGCTTCTAGTAGTGGTGTAGCTTCTTTAATTTACAATTTTTCAAAAGACAATGATAATCCATTTGAATTTGTAAATAAAGAAAGTAAACCGAATTTAATTAATAAAGATCAATTAGAACTTGATAATGATAAGATATTAAATTCAAATGTTGATTTAAATTTACGAGTTAAACCTCAACCAAAAGAAGAACCGGTGATACCAAAACCTAAAGAAGAAGAAAAGAAACCAATAATTATTGAAAAACAACCTGAAAAACCGATTGAAAAACCAAAAATTATTGAAAAACCTATTCCGAAGCCGATTGAAAAACCAAAGCCGATTCCTAAACCTATAGAGCCGCCCGCTCCTACGCCACAGCCAAAACCGGAACCACAACCTGAAGTTGTTCCGGATCCTACTCCTGGCATTGCTGATGCTTATATTACTATCGAAGGAGTTAGGGTTAAAGCTAAATTAAAAAACTTTAAAAAGCGTGTTGTATCATCGTATGATGTTGAAAATAAAATAGCAAATAGAGAAGAATATTTAGCTAATATAACAGGCGAATTAATTAGCATTGAACCAACAGAAGAACTTAGAAAAAAAGTTACCGATAATGCTGCCGCTGCCGCTCGCACTATTCGTGATCATGAATATTCTACTATTGGTATGGCGTTACAAGTTTTAGATTTGGTCGACAAAGGTAAAATGACAGAAACTAATTTACATTCATTTTTAATTAAAAATGAATTAAATAATTGAAATTGACGAAGAGATTATTATACTTTTCAAGTTTTAATTGAGCACGGTGATTTTCAAAAGTTTTTAACTCCAGAAGCACAAGCTCAATATCCAACAATGCAATTTAGAAGTGATTTACATCGTAAATTATGAATTATTAAAAATTTAGATTTTTCTAAGTTTACAAAACTTGCGCCTGAGGGTGAAAGATTTTTGAGAGAAGGTAAAGTTTTAGATCCTAGAAATGTTTACTTAAATGAAAGAGGTGAGTGAACTTCAAGTAGTTGAAGCGGACCTAAAGAATTTAACGGTGTTATCGCAGAAAGGGAGAGAAATAATAGTCAAAAACGTGCTTTTGACTATGATACTCCTTGGGGTCGTAGTGCCGATGATATTAATAGTGGAACTTATCCAGGGTGAACTAAAACTAAAATAAACCCTGATCAAGATCCTAATTTTAAAGATTTACATATATCAAATATAAATGGACTTGATGTTTTTAGAATGACAAGAAACGGCCAACCTAAAACTGATGGAGATTATGTTAATGATGGATATGTAATCGAAATTGATGCATCTAAAAGTAATGCTTATGAGCGTACAAAGACATTAGTTAAAGAACTTACTGACAGAAAAGTAAATATTACTTCATATAGAATTAAGCATATGGGTAAAGCCAATGCTGCTCAAAACTTCAAAGAAATACTTCTTGCATTACCTGAAGAATTAAGGCAATTAGAGTTATTCTTTGATGCTAGAGCAACAAATACTTCATCGTTAATTGCTTTAGAAAATAAAAAGATTAAAGAATTATCGTTATACACAGATGGTAACTCACTTTTAGATAGTTGAAGTCTAAATCCTTGAGCACTTAAAGAAACTGCGTGAGTTAATACTCTTGATTATAATGTAAGTAGCGAGTATCCAAGTGATGCATATATCATTACAAGAATAAGATTTGATACTTTAGCTTTTGAGGAAAGTGATATTAATAAATCGTATGCTGATGACGATCCTACAAATAGATTCAAGAGAATTAATGATGGTTTAAGACGTGCTTATTGAGCTAGAAATAATGAAGCTATATTCCAAAGCATGGGTCCGGGTTTAAATCCTGATAATAATGAAAGTGGTAATGGTTATCCTATGGGATTAGATTTTGGTAGAGCACCAAGCGTTAGAACTTTAAGAGGATTGGTTTTTAAAGATATTATCAAACCTCAAAACGGAAGTAGAAAAATACAAAGAGCAAATTTTGCTAATACTGGTCAAAATTATAAATTGAAATTAATAGACTTAAATGATTCCGGTTTTGAAAACTTTATACCAAAAATACCCGGTGTTCAAGAGCCTAAAATTACTTTTAGCAATGGAGATGAAACAAAATATCTTTTTATTGATGATGCTGGACAATTGACAAGTAATGGTGTTCAAAGCATTTCAAAATTCTTTGAGTTAGCAAAAACCTTAAATAAAACCATAAGAGTTAGAAAAGGTAATATACAAACTATTCAATCACTTAGAAATTACGGTTTTGATGTAGAAGAATTTGAAGAAGGTGATGAACTTAATTTTACATAGGAGGCAATTATGAATTTTATTAGTAAGAAAAAAATATTTTTAAGTTTTGCTAGTATATCAATATTACCTATTGCGATATCATGTAGCACAGATAATAATTCAAAAAATAACGGAATCAATAATAATTCTGAACACAAAAAACAAGAAGTTAGAGATATATTAAATGATGATTTTTTAAATATTGATTCTAATAAGAAGCAAGAATTAAATACTCGTTTAGAAACCGCTAATAAGAATACAGTTGTTGATCAAATATTATCTGAAGCGAGAGAATTAAAAAATAATTCTTTAAAAAACAAAGGTATTGAACAAATTAAAACTTATGCACTTGATAAGTTATCAAATTTGAGAAATTTAAAAAATTATGAAGCAAGAATTACTAGCGAGAGTAATAAGGAAAATTTAGTTGATATAATTAAAGAAATTGATTTAGATATAAAAAATCAAGGACAAATAACTGACGCCGAAAAAGAAAAAGCAACTAAAGAGTTTAGTAAGTTAGTTGATTCTAATGGTTTTAAAGAAGTTTCGGTTTTTGAATTACTTAATACAACTCCTTCTTTTACGCCTCAACAAGGACATATAAAAAGCGAAGTTTTACCAACGACTTTTATAAAAAATATTTCAACATGGGTTGCGAAAATAAAACCAAAATATTCATGGTTTTTAAACTCATTTATTACTAATGCTAGACCAGAAGATAGTCTAGCGCAAGCTAATCAAAAAGGCGAGTTATTATTAAGTATAGTTTTTCAAAATAAATTCAATGAAAATCAACAATATACTGAGTCGTATAAAATTTCTGGTTTTAAAAGTAATTCTCAAGGTTTAGACGATGATGGAACTATTTTAACTAGTTCTACTGAAAGACTTAAAACACCAGACGAACAATATGTTTTAATGAATCAAAAAGAAAGATTTAACGCTGATGATTCAAAATATATAAATGTTTTAAAAGAACAACTAAGATTAAATGATTGAAAAGAACTTCGTAAAGATGCAAAAAACGTAACAGACGAAGAAATAGCTAAGTATAATAAAGAAGCTGAAAAAGTTGGATTAAGTTCTTACGAATCTTCTGCTTTAAAAGGGTTTTCTATACCCAAATATAAGTCTGATGGAAGTTTTGAAGGATTTAGTTTGAATACCGAAAGATTAATTCCGATGGGACCCACTTGAGCCGATGCTTTAGGTGGTAGAAGCACTTTTCAAATTGGCGGATTAGGAAGAAGAATAACAAATGAAAATTATTTAAATCTTGCCAAACAAACATATTCCGTTACTTTTAGCAATCAAAGTATTACGGAATTAGAAAGTGAAAGAGTTGAAATTCAAAGAAATTTAAAATTTGTTGATCATTTATCTAATTTTGCTAATAATATTAAAGATCAAACCACTAAAGATAAATATTTAAAATTAATAAACGACGCTGAAGGTCAACAATATTATTTAGAGCCTTACGAATCACAAATTTGGGATATTATAGCCAAAGAAACAACAGATACCCATGCTAGCGATCTTTATAAAAAATATTTAAACGAAGAAAGAAATTTTTATAAAGAGAAAGTTAATAATTTAAAAGTTAGAGAAGAGACAAAGAAACTTTTAAATGAAACAATCGATAACTCTAATTCTTTTTATAATTTAGATAGTTTAGGAAATACAGGTACATCACCTTCAGGAACAATGTGAATTATGGATTATGAAGAGCCTGTTAATGGTCAATATCCAACTAAATTTTATTTTGGTACAAATTTACATGTTGCAGATAGTATTGCTAAAAATAAAAGAATGTTTTCTGGTATCGGCTTAACAAGATTGAACGGTGATAATAATGGTATTTTAAATAACTTTAAATTAATGGAAATGGAAGTAGAAAACGGAACTTTTACTCAATTCACCATGAATCCCGAAACAGTTAGAAGAGTTTTTGATGGTAGAGATTATCTTAAAAGTTCTCCAAGTGAATTTATAACTTCTACTCAAAAAGAAATATTTAAAGATGCGGAAGAATTTTTAGATTTTGCAGTAATTGAAATTGATTTTGGAAAAATACAAAATAATAGAGTTAGTGGCACAGGTTCGTTTCAGCCTTCGTCTATTACTCCACAAAATTTTGCTAAGTGAGTCACTAATGATTATGCAAATTGAGAAGAAAAAGACAAAACAAAATTTAAATCAGAATCTTATTTAAAAAATTATAAAAAAATTGAATTCCCACTTGCTACAAAAGGAAATTACGATTGAAGTAAATTAGATCAAATATTTGCGTTAGGTTATCCTAAATCAATTAGCAGCGGGTTTCAAGATTATTTCTTAAAGCCATATATAGACGATGATCAACGCGCTAGAGCTGAGTGAAGTCATTCTCTTTGAACAAATGCGGACCATAAATTTTATGATTTACAAGCAACTGAAGATGGACCGCAAGGAAATCCTGAATTACTTAAAAGAGGTAATTTCTTATCTTACAATATTGGATTTAGGTCATTTGCGTATAAACCAGGATTGACCGATGCGTTTTTAGCCGCTCCTTTAGTTGGTGATAAACCTGATCCTAAGAAAAATATATATGTTTCTACCGATGACAATAAAAAATATATTAATTTCGGTTTAGAATATCTGCCACGTTGATTTACTCCTGGTGTTGGGGCTAGTGGTTCGAGTTTAAGAACCCAAAATAATGAAGTAGTTGCTATTTATCATGCCACAAACGCTAGTTCAAATACTGGTTTAGCAGCCGCATTTAGATCTGAAGGGTTCGATTACGGAGGAATGTTTGGAAAATATACATTACCTCAATATGATTTAATTTATGGCGGTGGTAAGGATCAAAAGAATTCTTATCGTGAAGCTATGAAAAAGTTATTTGAAAAAGGAGAGATCAAAAATACTCATTTATTTAAAAATGGTTTTGATAATATTCCTAAAGGGTTTGAATTTAAGGAAACTAATGGCTTTATTAAATCAACAGATTTAGAAAAAGAGGAAGGAAAAAATGAATAATACTACATTTGAAAATAAAAGAATTTATTCAGATTACAAATCTCACTTAACCTCTGATTCAAGAAGTAAATGAAGTTTATTTTACAAGAGTATTTTGATATTGTTTTTTGCAACAAGTATTCTTGTTATGCTATTCATGGCAAAAACTTCTATATTTCCTGAAGTTTATATAGGTAACGATGGTGATGGTTGAACCAATCTATTTAAGTTCGATGATCAATATAGAGAAGGAAATGCAGTTATATTAATACGTTTTAGCACGTTATTCTTTGTATTTTTATTCTCGATATTTAAAAATTATAAGAACATCAGTAAGCAAAAAGAAAAAATAAAACATTATATATTTTTCTATATATCTTATTTATTATTATCAATAGCATCTGTTGCATTAATGTTTTTCTATACATATTGAAATAATCCAATTGAAACAGACGAAGGAACTTATGTTCGAAAAGTTCCTTACCAGTGAAATGAAATTTTATCATTAACTTTTCTATTGATACCATTATTAGTTATTAACGTTTCATTTGAAGTGTATAACTATATCTATAAAAGAAAATCAGAGCCATTACTTTATTCATCTATTATAGGTTTTATAATACAAATAATTTCACAATTTTTATTAGTTGTGGCAATTATAGCAATTGCACAAGCATGAATTAATCCTACACCAGTTGATGATGGAAATTATATATTAATGTTTAAAGATAATCAAACATGAGAAAGTATCGAATCATTATTTACAGTTAAAAAGGCAACAAATTTAATTATTATAATTGCATTATTTATAGCTTTTGGTTTTTTAATTGTAGGTTCAAATATTAGAAGTTTATCAAGATTATCTGAAAAAAATCTTTTAACTCATAATAACAAGGATAAATATATGTTATCAATAACATTATTTATTTCGGTATTACTTTATTTAATATATGTTGCAACAACTTCAGATATAAATAAAGTTTTTCGTATTATCGGAGATGATACAACATATAATTTTGCTTATTTAACAATAATTGGTATTGGTATATTTATATTTGCACTATACTTTATTGTTTTAGAATCAAGCAAAAGAAAATTTAAAAGTTATATAACAAATACAATTGTTTTAGCTTTGACACAAACATTACTATGAATATTGTTAGTTATTTCATCAATTTTATTAGATGATAAAACTGATTGAAATATATATAACATAATAGTTATTGCTGTTTTATCAATAATTATTTATATTCATTATTTAGTAAAAAATAAAACACTTTCAAAAATAACTTCAAACCTAATTTTTATAGCAATATTTGTTCAAACAATTTTAATGTTTATTTTTGGATTAAATGAATTATTACTTGCTGATAGAAACTTTACTTTAATTTCAGTACCAACAGTTTTACCATTATTTAAATTAGCGTCAATAATTAATTTTATTATTATTTTCTCATTCTTAATGTATATTGTTGGGTATTCATTATATACACTTGTAAAGATTGAAAAAGATAAGATCAAAGACAAACAAGAAGAGGTATTAAAACATGTGAAAAAATAAGAAAAAAATAACACCTGAACAGAAACAACTTTTTGATTTATATGCAAATTACAAAGAAAAAATTAAAAGTGATAAATATTTATCAAACAGTAAAATTATGGCTACAATTTTACTTAAAAATAGTTTAGGTTTTAATTCAAAAGAATATAAAGAATTTGTTGCTAATTTAGATTTAGCTATTAAAAACAGAAATGATATTATTTTTAGAAAATTTATTATTAATTTTAATGTTAATTTAAAATTTAGTGCTAATGTCTTAGTTCCAAATATTGTTGATAAAGAGTCTTCAAATGATTATTCACTTAACTTAACTAAAAGTGCTCAACCAAATTTACAGAAATTATATGATTCCTTAAATAGTGAAATAGAAACGCTTTTAAATAATGGATTTGTTTTAGAAATATTACCTAATACCGCTTTCTTCATAGATAGCGCATCACAAAAATTAAAAGTTTTCTTTGATAAGAAATTTGTAGTAGAGATTTAAAATGCATTTAAAAGATATTGTACAAAAGAAAAATAACCTTGAACATATTAAATTAAAGGTTAATAATGATAAAAATATTCTTTTAATTAATATTATGAAATTAACTAAAACACTAAGTTTTTATGTTGAAAATTCGGTTTTAAATATTCAATTAATTGAAGCTTTAAAAAATAAATATAACATTAAAAATAGTTTTATCGAAAATGTGTCTTTAGTTAAGAATAACAATTTCTTAAAATCAATGAAATCAAAATTTATCAAAGAAAAAGAACTTTACATATATTTAACAGAAGAACAAAAATATGGTACAGATTCATATTCTAGATATGAAAGAAATATATTAGAAAATATCAAGAATAAAGAAACGGATTTTATTACTATTGGTAATCGTGCCTTGCAATTTGCGAAACAAAACAATTTAAGTGTTATTAAGTCATTTGAAAATTCTTCTGTAAACAAATTAGCTAAAACGCTCACTCAAATGACAAAAATTTTATTTATCGATAATAATTATTCTAGAGTACATTTTGTAATTAATTCTAATAAGAATTTTAAAAAGCCATTCACAATATTGCCTTTAGAAAATTTTGATATTGATAAAATTTTAGGTGTTAAAAATAAAAATAGATTTGATGAAACTATTAAAGATTATAAAATATTCCCTAATATCGAAACTTTTATCGAAAACCAAATAAATATATTTTTAGAAAACTCAATAAATTCATTAATCACTGAATCATCATTTTATAGTGCTAAAAATGCTTTAGTTGCTACAAACCAAAAAAGTAAGCAATTAGATGATGAATTACTTAAAATATCTAAGCGTATCAATCGTGTAAAACAAGAAAAACAAATTGAAGAAATAGTTTTATTAACAAAGAAAAAGAAAACTGTTTTTGAAGAAGGGGGTAGTGATGAATTTTAAAACTATCCACATATCTTTTATAGATAACAAACATTTAACACTTAAAGGATACTTTTTATCAATTAATCATAATGATGAAGACGATTGAATTAAATTAGAGAAAAATTCAATAAGTGCATATCCGCAAATATTAGTTAAATTTACATCCGAAAAAGAAAATGAATTTTATTTATTTTTAAAAAATGCAAATATAGTTATCGAAGAGGATGAAACTATTATTAAAACTTTTTCATCAATGAAATTTTATAAAAGATCGAAAAATAAACAAAACCACAAAGAAAAAATTAATACCTTAAACGAAAGAATCAATTATTTAAAATTTAAGCAAAATATTGGTTTAACAATTGATGAAACAATAAAATTAGATGAATTAAGAGAAGATTTATATGAATATAAATTGATGCAACAGTTAAAAATTAAAGAAAGGGATGATTATGAGTAAAAAACGTAAATTTCGAAAATTTGCTTCATTAGTTACTTCAACAGTTTTACCAATTTCTTTAATTTCTGCTGGTAATGAAACTACTACAACTACCCCATCTACTCCAACTTCAGCTTCAAACTCTAACTCAAATACAAATAATGCTAATCCCAAAAAAGAAAAGCCAAGATTAAGCAATGAATTTCCTGAGTACGACAAAATAGCAAAAGAAGAAATTAAAAAAATTCTTGAAAGTGCATTAGGAGCGGCAAATAGTTATATTGATAATGAAATTGCCAAATTAGAAGCTAGACCTAGTGAAGACCAAGGAACAGAAGGTTCTTCAAACGATAGTAAGTCGGATGAATTAGATTATAAACAAAGACTAAGTAGACTTACTTATTTACATATCTTAAAAAATTATTTAGAATCTAATAAAGCAAAAATGTTAGAAAAACCGGATGATTACGAATTTACTATTATTTTTCCTTATGTTTTATCTCAAAACGAAAAATTTGATAAAGGTAATGTTACTTATAACGGGAAAGAATATACAGGTGTAACTTTAGGGAAAAGCGCAACAACAAACTACGTCGAAGCTATTAAGAAAAAATATGAAGTAAAAGAAGATGGTGTTATATCAATTGAAACTAAAGACGAAGTTAACGGTCTTCAAAAAGGTAAATTTCAAGAAAGCATTAAACAGTATGGTGATAAATTATTAACATCAATAGGTTCAATAATTTATAATGAAAAAGATGCGCTCGAAATTGAAAAAGATATTAATTTAGAATTTAACACAATCGGAGATAAACAAGGTTATACAATTACTGTTCCTAAAAATTATGGATCTTGAGAAGAGTATTTCAAATCTAGAATCAGACCTCGTTTTATTGATTTTGACTTAACAGCAAATCAAGAAACAGAAATCGAAGAGGAAACAGAACAAGATCAAGAACAACCCACCGAAAATCCTACAAATCCAAATAGACCTCCAAAGGGACAACCAACCGAGCCATTACCTGCAGAACCAGTTGATCCTGAAGAACAAATTTTAGCTATTCCTGCTTTACTACCAAATGTTAAAGCTTCTTTAGGGAATATAACAAAAGAACAATTAAAAAACATTTTCCAACAATATAAAAATCAATATCAAAGTTCTTTAACATCAACTTCAAATACAACAAATAACAATTCTAACGGTGAAGTTGCAAATTCAGAACAACCAACATCTAAAGAACAAATTGATGCTAAAGAAGAGCAAGATTATAATTTAAGACGTGAAAATTCTCCTTTTTACTTTGATAATCCATATAATACAAGGTATAGTTATGATGTAATTGATATTGCAGAAAATAGTGGTAAAATGTTAGCTACCGTAATGATTAGCGATAGAAATGATAAAACTAAAAATATAAAAAGAGAATATAAAATTGAAATTCAATTAGATACATCCGAAGAAGCTCTATCAAAAAATTATTTACATGAGGCAGAAATTGACCAAATAAAAGATCAATTTGGTAGGTTATATCATGCTTTAGGCATTGATTCAAAAATTAATTATACAGATTTAAAAAGTGGTAGACTTTCAAGAGCTCTTTTCTCAATGATTGCAAAAGCTGTTGATTTAAATAATAGCAAAGATTTTGATGATAAAAGAAATGAAATTAACGAATCTTATAATAATGACTTTAATAGTTGAGAAGCAACCTCAAAAGATTTATGAATTTGAACATTAAATGAATTAAAAAATTCAAAAGTAAATAGTTTACCATACTATGAATTAATGTTGAATGCCTACGAAGAACAAATTATTGGATTTTGAGGTGTAGCAATCGAAGATCAAAGCGAACCTTATCGTGCTCAAATTATTAAAGATTGAGAATCTCAAAACTTTAATTTAAATGTTTTAAATGATTTATATAATTTAGTTCGTTTTGATTTATACAAACTTAATTCAATAGTCAAAACTAGTTCTTTTAGTTTAACAATTTGATACGATTCATTTATTGATTCGCTTACATCTCTTTCGAAACATGAAAGAATCTTAAATGAATTAACTAAATCAAAAGATTTAAATAACGAAACAGCAAAACAAGATTTTCAAAAATATTATGAAGAAGCAATTGAAATATTAAATAGCCAGTCTGATGAAAAATCCAATTTCTTAAGAGATTTTGGTATATTCTTATTGGTAATTGGTGGTTTAAGTTCATTAATCAACTTAATGGTTGCTTTAATCAAATTTAATAAAAAAACAACACAAATTAAAAAACTTTATCTACTTATTGGTATAACAATGGCCATCGTTTTAATAGCTGGTATTGTATTATTAGCTGTAGGTTTAGGAGTGAAAGGAATTTAATATGATAAATAATCCAAAAATTACATCAATATTTGACTATATTGTTGAAGTAAGCGGTGAATTTCCTTATAAACAGAGACAATTTTATTCATTAAAAGAAAATTCAGAAGTTAAGCTTATGTTAATTAGCGCAACTAAAAATAAGGCGTTTTTAATTGCAAACACAAAAAATACACAATTAAGAATTAATGCCGAGATTGTTTTAGAAAATAACGAAGCAAGTGTATATACATATCACAGTTACTTTGGAAAAGTTATTGATATTGAAGGGAATATTATTTTACCTACAAAACAAAAAAATAATTTAGTTCCAAATGAAGGTCAATCAACTGCTAAAATATTTGAATTAGCACACGATTTGATGACTGTTAAAACCTTAAATGAACAATTATTCACTGGTATTATTCCAATCGATCTTTTGATACCAATTGGTAAAGGTCAAAGAGAATTAATTATTGGTGACCGCCAAACCGGTAAAACACATATAGCATTAAATACAATAATTAATCAAGCAAGAAATGGTGTTAAATGTATTTATGTTGCTATTGGTCAAAAACGTGAAGCTATTTCAAAAATATACAACACACTTAGTGAAAATCAAGCTTTATCAAATACAATTATTATTGATGCACCTTCTACAAGTGCATACGAACAATATTTAGCACCATATATTGGTATGGCTCATGCTGAAAATTTATCAAAAACACATGATGTTTTAATTGTGTTTGATGATTTAACTAAACATGCAAATATAATTCGTGAAATTGCTTTACTAACTGATAGACCAGTCGGAAAAGAAGCCATGCCAGGAGATACTTTCTTCTCACACTCTCAATTATTAGAGCGTTCAGGTTCGTTTGTTGGACGTAAAACAATTACTGCATTACCTATTTTACAAACAGTTGATGGAGATATAACTTCATTAATTGCATCAAATATTATTTCTATTACTGATGGTCAAGTTGTAACCAGCGCAGATTTATTCTCACAAGGTGTATTGCCGGCTATTAATATTAATTTATCTGTTTCTCGTACAGGTTCTAGCGTGCAAAGTCGTCAAGTTACAAAAATTGCTGCCGAAGTTGGTAAAATTTATAAACAATATAAACGTCATCTAAAATTGGCTATGTTAGATTACGATTTTAATAAAGAAACATCTATGTTGATTTACAAAGGTAAAACTATTGATAAAATGTTTCAACAAAGAGGATTTACATTATATAAGCAAGAATTAATTTTATTCACTTCTAAATTAGTTTCATGAACAATTCTTAAAGGTATTAGTAATGAAGATTTAGCTATGAAATTCTTAAATAAATTTATTGTTGAAAATCAACAAGCAAAAGAAAACTACAATAGAATTATTAATGGATTAAGTTATGATGATAATTTAGTTAAATCATTTTTCGCTAGTGCGTTAAAACAATTTTCGGATTACAATAGTTTGGAATGAGATATTGATAATGAATATGATTTCATTGGTTTAGATGAAGCATATTTAGAAAAAGTATCTAGAGAATTAAAAGTTAAAGAAACAAACGGAGGTAAATAATGTTAGGTAAAATCTTAAATTTATGATCAGATATTATTGAAATTAAGTTTGATAAAGAAAATTTACCAAAAGTTAATACATTATTAACTTTACACAATGGTAAAACATATTTATTAGTTAAAAGAGTTTTAAATGATACAACAGTTAGAGCTATAATTATTTATGCTTCTGACGAAATTTCCATTGATGATAGTGTTACAAACACAGGAAGAAGTTTTTATGTTCCAGTTGGTAAAGGATCAAGAAATAATATTTATTCATTCCGTGGAGAACCTCTTTTAGAAGGAAGAGGTACAAAACCTTTATACATTGAAATGAATTCTATTATTAATAATGATAGATATTTAACAAATGAAGTAACTCTTGTAGAAACAGGTATTAAGGCGATAGATTTCTTTATTCCAATTATTAAAGGATATAAATTAGGTATTTTTGGTGGTGCCGGAGTTGGTAAAACAGTTTTAATGAAAGAAATTATTTTTAATGTTAATCGTAAAAACCAAAAAACATCTAATGTTTTTATTGGTTCTGGAGAACGTTCAAGAGAAGCTATTGAACTATTCAATGAGTTAGAACAATCTAAATTAATGGATAAATCAGTAATGTATATCTCTAAAATGAACGAATCACCTGGAGCACGTATGTCAATTGTACCAATTGGTGTAACAGCTGCTGAATATTTAAGAGATAGAGAAAAAGAAGATGTTTTATTATTTATTGATAACATATACCGTTTTGTTCAAGCTGAAAATGAAACAAGTGCTACATTAGGTAAAAAACCTTCTGTTGGTGGTTACCAATCAACACTTGATAGTGACGTTGCTAATATTGAGGATCGTTTATATAGAAACCAAAACGGATCAATTACTTCGTTCCAAACTATGTTTTTACCAATGGATGACTTATCGGACCCTTCTGCAGTTGCGGTGTTTAATCACCTTGATGGAAGTTTGGTCTTATCAAGAGCCCAATCTGCTAAAAATATTTTCCCTGCTTTTGATCCGCTTGCATCAAATTCTAACTCAGTAGATGAAAAAATTATTGGAAAAAAACATTTTGAAGCAATAAGAAGAGCAAAAAGTATTTTAAAAGCTTATAAAGATTTAGAAGATGTTATTTTAATTCTTGGATTCGATGAACTTGATGAAGAAAGTAAAGTCATTGTTAAAAAAGCTTTACAACTAGAAAACTTCTTTACACAAAATTTCTTTATGACAGAGCATTTTACAAAGGCGCCTGGTCAATATGTTAAATTAGAAGACACGGTCGAAAGTGTTATTAGAATTTTAGATGGTAAATATATTAAGCAATCACCAGAAATTTTTCAATACGTTGGTGATAACTTAAGTATTCCAACTGACGAAGAATTAGGATTATAATTTTAAAAACTCCTCATTAAAAGAGTGAGTTTTTTTACAAAAACTTATTTTTTGGTAAAAAAATGATTAAAATATTAACTTTTTAATAAAAAAATAAGTTTATAGTGATATAATATTATAAGAAAAATATAATGAATATTACACGGAGGAATTATGTCAAATCCAAAAGTAAAATTAGATCAATCATTTATTGAAGAACTTAAAAAAACAACTAAAGCTTATAGTAATTCACTATCTATAGCCATTAGGAATAATATTAAAAACGAAAATAAAAAATAATAAAAAAACATAAGAAATTAGAAATTTTCTTATGTTTTTTTATTAAATTCAGAATTATTTATTATGCTTAACATTTAAAAAATACATTTTTAATAATTGAATATTTAATTCTAAAAAAGGAGTAAATCATTTTTTTTAAATTATTTAAAAATTAAAATAAAAATATTTTATGCATAAAAGTTGCCTCTATATATAGAAATGTACAATTTAATTTGTATAAAAGAATACTTATATACGAACGTTTTGAGGTAAATTATGAAAATAAATAAGAAATTTTTAAATAAAATTACTCTTTTAGGAGTGACTTCAAGTTTATTTGGTTTGGTTTCGCTTAATAGCAGTAACCAAACATTAAACGAAACTGAATTAAACGACTCTGAAAAAGAAGTTTCTAAAATAGAATATACAATTAATCCTAATCCACATAATTTAAAGTATTTTGATAATTTAAGTTTTATTTCATCAAAATATACACTAGTTCGTGGATCATCAATTTTGTCGGATAAATATTTAGATCATCATATTAAATCTGTTTTAAATCTTAAATCTACTCTAGAATCAGAGAACACTTTAGATTATTTATTAGACAAAAATAATTTAAATACTAGAGTATTAATCGGAATAAAAGGTTCTGATGATGAAGTGTCTAAATATATTGAGTCTAAATATGAATCAGAAATTGATAATGATTTCAATAAGTTTGATGCTTATTCTCTAGTTGTTAAAAATAATAATATCGTAATAATTGCTAAAGATAAAGAAGGTGTTTTCGCTGCTTTTAATACATTGAGTTGAATATTTGAAGAAATGAACGGTCAATTTATTAGAGATTTAGTAATTAATGATTATGCTGATACTAAAATTCGTGGTTTTATAGAAGGGTATTATGGAGTACCTTGGTCTTGAGATGATAGAAGTTCAATGATGACATTAGCTGGTAAATATAAAGCTAATTCATATATATTTGCTCCAAAAGATGATCCGTATCATAGTGTAAAATGAGATGAATTATATCCTTCTGAAGAAATTGAAAAAATGAAAAAAACAGTTGAAGCAGGGCATTATGCTGGTGTTGAATTTACATGAACCGTGCATCCATGAATTAACAAATCACATGCTATTGATTTGCAAAACAATTATGATTCTGAAGTTACAAAATTGAAAGCGAAATTTAAGCAAATGTATGATGAAGTCGGTATTAGGCAATTTGGTTTATTAGCAGATGATATTGATGGTCAACCATTTAATCTTGTAAAAAAATTAATCGAAGATTTAGTTGCATGAGGTTCTGAAGAGGGTAGAGAAGTAAAAGGTTTTGTGTTTGTTCCAACAAAATATGAAGGAATGTCAAATACATGATCAGGAACAGTGGCCCAATTGCAACAGTACCAAAGAGAACTACCTGATAATTCTAAAGTATGGATTGTTTATACAGGCGCTAATGTTTTTGGTAGTGTAGAAACAAGATCTATAAATTGATGAGTTAATACTTCTGGAACAAATAGGTCACCTTTATTTTGGTTAAATTGACCTGTAAATGATCCAGATTATACAGCCCTTAATTTAGGGCCCGGAACAATGTTAAATAACGATGTTGAACCAAGTAAATTATTAGGTGTTGTAACAAACCCAATGCAAGAAGGTGAATTATCTAAAATTGCAATTAGTGCAATAAGCTCGTATACATGAAATATTAAAGACTTTGACGCTTGAAAAGAATGAAAAGAATCATTTTATAAAATAGCCCCTGAAGCCCCTGAAGCCCTTATGAAATTAGCTAGTCACATGACTTCTACATCTAAAGATGGAACTAGATGAGGAGTTAATATTGATGATGAATCTAAGGATATAAGACCATTAATCAATTCGATTACAAATTCGTTGAATTCAAATAATAATTTAAATGAATCAGATAGAGAACAATTATTAAGTGAAATGGAATCCATAATTGATGCTTATGATGAATTTATGCATTATTCAACTAATGAAAAAATGAAGCAAGAAATGGAATTATTTGGATTATCATTATCTAAAATAGCCGAAACAATTAAGAATGCTTTAGTAGCAATGAAATTGTTTGATGAATTAAATTCATATGATTTTAACATTAGATTAAAACAAGCTAAATTATTTGAAGCATATCAATACGCTGATAAAGCTAGAGAGGCATTTAATTTTGCTAAACATTTAATTAGAGAAGATTTAAAAGAAGGCTCAAAACCAAGAGATAAAGAAAAAATTGTTAGACCAGGTAATCAATATTTAGAACCTCTTGCAAAACTCATTTTAAATAAAATTAATTTTATTAAATCAAAGTCAGGAAATATAAATTTAGATAATTTATATGTTTCAAAAGAAAATAAAAGTCAAATTGCAAATTCAGAATTGTATAAGCAAACTGTTGAAAATGAAAGTGCAAATTCTCAAATTATTTCAAATATAGATCCTAATAACCGTGAAAATGTGGGTGCAGCATATATTGGTGCATCAAAAATAGAATACTTAAGTCCTAAAGATGAAACAAAACAAACTTTAACTTTAAAAGGTGGTCAATATATTGCGTTTGATTTAAATGTCGTCTCACAAATAACATCATATAATTTAGTTCTAGATGGAAAAGATAAAGATAACAAGAAACTAAAGAAATATTATTCAACAACATTTGATAAAATTAACTCAGTACCTAAAGATGTATCAGATGAAAAACCTTTTATTGCTAGATATATTATTTTATTCAACGATTCAGAAGAAGAATTAGAGTTTAGTATTACTGATTTTAGCTTAGTAAGAAGTTCACATGTTGAACAAATAACCAATGGTGCCAATAAGCAAAATGTCGAAAAAGTAAATAATTATAGAGTTCATTCATCGGATTATAACGAAGAAATGAATATGTATAAATATTTATTCCAAGATTCTGATTTTATCTTTACTTCGCACTCTGATAACGGAGAATTAGTTATCGAAAGTGAATCAGATGAAAATGCTTTATTTAATGAATTTTACATTAAGCAAGACCCTCTTTATATTTCGCATGCTTTAGTTTATGCGACAGTTTACAATAAAACAACCGGAGTCACCCAAAACAAAAAAATGGGTAATCTAGACCAAGTGGAAAACTTTTTTAGAGCACCTCTCGATAAAGATGAAATTGTTCTTAAACTAAATATTCAATATAGAAATTCTAAATTGCATCTTGATAAAATTGATGTTTTAAGTAATTTTAATCGTTTAGATTATTCAGAAGTTAAAACTGCATTAGAAGATTTAAAAGAATCTCGAAAAAAACACGAAAATATTACATTTACATCAAACCAAAATATTGATACATTAATTTTTAAAGCAGAAGAATTGTTAAAAAACAAATTAGGATATTCACAAATTGCAATTAATAGATTGAGAAACGAACTTATAAAATCTAAGTATGTTTATGATGTTGTAGCAAATCAAGATAATATTAACAAACTTGATTCCTTAGTTGCGGAATTAGAAAAATATAGTTCAGAAGATTTAACTAAAAAAACATTTGTTATGCTTAATAATAATTTATTAACATTCAAATCATTTAAAAATACTAGAAATAATAGTTTAACTAACGATGAAGTTTTAAAATGAATTGACAAATTAACTAAAATCAAAAGTAAATTAGTATTTGATAAATCTAAATCTGATCGTTATTTAGAATTATATACTTTAAGAAAAGATTTATTGAGTTTATCTACAAGTAATGATTATCCAAATCATGTGTTTGAAAAAATGAATGATTTGATTAATAATTTAGATAAATATTACGATAATAATGAAAGTATTCATTCTAATAGTGAATTATCTTCCATCGGAGAAAAACTATCTGAACTAAAAGTAGTACCTTTAGAAAAAGCACAAATAAATGATGAATCCTTAAAGGAAATAAATATTCTAGAAAATTCTATTGATCTAATTACTAAAAATAATATTTTAAAATTAGATTTAACTTCAGAATATAAATTATTAGACGTGACACGTAAAAACTTAGATTTTTATTCTAAAGAAGCTTTAAATAAGAGAAACCAACAAATTAAAGAGATTAACGCAGCTTATTTTGAAAAAGTATCAAAAATAGTTAAATCGCAATTAACTAAATTTAAAGATAAGTTAGATTTATTAAAACCTTCAAATAAATATATAAATTCAAAATTATTCCAAAAATTTGTAAAAGATTTAGGAGTATCTATAGACGACTTAAATTTAAATAAAAATAATTTAAATCTCGATAAATATTTAGAAGAATATTTAAGAATAAAAGATAGTGTTAATGATAAATTAAATTCTTTATCTAATAATATTTCAACAACAATGTATTTACAAAACCTTTATGATATAGATGATAATTTAAATGATATTTTTGTTCAATGAAAAAGAAATATTAAATATCAAGCGGAAAAATTATTAAGTTTAGAGGAATATGATCCAAAAACCTATTCTGATAAAGTCGAAGAATTGTATCAAAAAGGTAGAGATTTAGAAACATTAGAGTTAAAAAAAGATACTTTAAATAAAATGTACCAAGATTTTTTAACTAAAAAACAGGTTTTAAGTGATTTATTAGAAAAATCTAGAGAAGCAAAAGACAATTCTAAACCTTTTGAAATTTATTCTTCAACAACAAAATTGGTTAATAATATCGAAACTTCTCTAAAAGAAAATCCACAAAACGAAATTGAATTTGCAAAATTATTAGATCAAACTGATGATTTAATTAATACTGCTCATAAGTATTCATTAATCGAATCAAATATAGGAACTAAACCTGAGAATAATGTTGTGGTAATTGAAAAAGAGTCGCCATCTAAAAATACAAAAAAAGAAAATAATGTTTCAAGTTCATTAGTTTTATTAATTGTATTAAATGCGATTGTTACATTTGGTATGGCCCTTTATCTTGCATTTAAAAAAATTAAAAAGAATAAAAATAATTAAGGAGAATTATGAAAAAATATAAATCATTAATTATATTAGGATCATTAGTCAGTTTTGCATCAATTGCAACCGTTGTTTCTTGTTTTGCACCAAACACTAAAAAAGAGAGTGAAAAAGAAAAAAATGATAATCAATCTACAGAAGAAAATAAAGCAAATAGCAAAATAAACATTGCACTAATTGATAAATTATTAGAAAATAAATATATTACAGATTTTAACCAATTGAATAATAAAACAGAATTATTGTCTCAATTTAATAGTCAAAATTTAAATGTTAATAATGTTGAAATTATAAATTATGATTATGTAAACAATAAAATGAGCGCCAAGTTTACTTTTGAAAATCTGTCAACTAAAGAAGTTTTTAGTGTAGATAGAGAAATTAGCGGTTATAAAGATATTAATTTCGAAAACGAAATTCAAGATGTAAAAGAAAAAAATGATACCGAAATTGGAACTGATAACCAAAGAGTTATTAATATAAATGATAATTGAAGATTTGCTAAAATAAATGATGTCGACTCAGTTGAAGTTAAAAAAACTAATTTTGATGATTCGCATATGCTAAACGTTAATTTACCTCATGATTGATCAATTTATAATGATTTTAGTTCAACTATTTCAAATGAATGAGGTTCTTTAGAGGGCGGAAGTGCTTGATATAGAAAAGAATTAGATGTAAAACCAGAATGAAAGGATAAAGAAATAGAGATTCATTTTGGTGGTGTTTACATGGAATCTGAAGTTTATGTAAACGGACAATATATATCTACTTATCCTTCAGGATATCAAGAATTTAATTATAACATTGGTAAATATTTAGATTACTCTAAAGGTGCTAAGAATGTTATAACAGTAAAAGTAACAAACAAATCCGAATCATCAAGATGATATTCAGGTTCAGGTATTTATAGGGATGTCTCATTAAAAGTTACTGATAAATTACATTTACAAACATATGGTACACAAATTATCAATAATGATTTCGATGTTAACGACTTATCAAATGTTACAAGTAAAGCTATTTATACAATTAAAAATGACGATTCAAAAACAAGAACATTTAAAATTAAAAAAACTGTTTATAAATTCGGTGATGAAAAAACTATATTATTCACAAATCAAACTGAAGATGTCAACATAGACCCTAGCAGTTCAATTAAGTTAGAGACAGAGTTTAACGTTAATAATGTTCAATTGTGAGATACTAAAAATCCAAATTTATATTTATTAAAAACAGAAATTATTGAAAATGTAGATGGAAACGATATTGTTGTAGATCAAGAAACACAAAGATATGGATATAGAAAAATAGATTGAACATCTAATGATGGATTTAGTTTAAACGGAAAATGATTAAAATTCCATGGTGTTTCTATGCACCATGATCAAGGTGCGTTGGGTGCTGTTGCTAGTTATGACGCCATTTATCGTCAAATGAAAATTATGAAAGAAATGGGTGTTAATGCAATTCGTTCAACACATAACCCTGCAGATCAAAAATTAGTTCAAATTGCCGAAGAGTTAGGGTTATTATTTATTGATGAAGCATTTGATACTTGATATGGTGGTAAAAAAACAAATGACTATCATAGATTCTTCGAGCAACAATCATTACATCCTGATGCAATTGAAGGTGAAACATGAGCAGAATTCGATGTTAAACAAATGGTGCGTTCAAAAATTAATTCGCCTGCAATAATAATGTGGTCAATTGGTAATGAAATTGCTGAAGGTACACAAGCAAAAGGTGTTACAGTTGCAACCAATTTAGTTAAATGAATTAAAGAAGTAGATCAAACAAGATATGTAACATGAGGTTCAGATAGATATCGTTATGGTAACGGGCAAGATGCTAATATTGCTGCAGCTTCTGAAAAACTTGATGTTGTCGGAATGAACTATTCTGAAGCAAATGCTCCGACATTGCATAATCTCCATCCAAATTGAAAAATATATGGTTCTGAAACATCTTCAGCCGTACGTTCACGTGGTGTTTGATATGCACCTAACAGTTATGATAACGGAACCAACGCAAACAATTATTATGGAAAACAACAATCAGATTACGGAAATAACCGTGTAGGTTGAGGAAAAACAGCTACACAATCATGAAAATTTGATAGAGATAACAAATGATATGCCGGTCAATTTATTTGAACTGGATTTGATTATATTGGTGAACCTACTCCATGATGAGGTCAAAAAGGAGATGATAAACCAAAATCATCATATTTTGGTATTGTAGATACAGCTGGATTTCCTAAAAATGATTACTATTTATATCAATCACAATGATTAGATGTTAAAGAACATCCTATGGTTAAAATAGCTCCCCATTTAAATTTTGATAAACCAGAAATGAGAAATTTAGTTGTTAACCAAGATGGAACTTTAGATTTAAGAGTTTATTCTAATGCTAAAAAAGTTATTTTAAAAGCAGATGGTCAAGAAATAGCTACCAAAGAATTCGCTACATTACAAACAAACTACACTGACGAAAAAGGAAATCCGATTACTTATCAACAAGGTGCAAACGAAAATGAGTTATATTTAAAATTCCCTATTAAATACGATGAATTTAAAAACAAAACAATTACAGCTGAAGCATACGACTCAGAAAATAATTTAGTAGCAACAGACACTATTAAAAGAGCTTCTACTCCGGTTAGAGTACAATTAAAACCTGAGAAAAATATTATTTTATCAAACGGCGATTCTTTATCTTATGTTCATGTTTCTGTAGTTGATGAAAATGGAATTGAAGATCCGAATGCTGATAATTTAATTAATTTTACAGTTGAAGGTGATGGTGAAATAGTCGGAGTTGATAATGGTGACGCTCTTACACGCGAAAGATATAAAGCGTATGAAGACGGAACTTGAAAAAGACATTTATTCAATGGTAAAGCGCTTGTTATTGTTAGATCTACAAATAAATCTGGTGAAATTACTTTAAATGCAAATTCAGAAAATCTAGAATCAACCCAAACAACAATTTTAACAGTTGAGTCTTTACCTAATACTGATACCATTATTCCGCTTGCTCTAGATAAGAGAAAAATAACAATTAATTTATTTGAACAACCAAATTTAAATGATATTAATCTAATCTTATCTAACGGTACAAAAGTTAATGATAATATTGAGTGAGATATAACAAAACTAGATAACTCAAATACTGGCGAATACACAGTAACAGCTAATTATCAAGAAAAAACTTTTGATCTTAATGTTGAAGTTGTTGATTTATCTACATTATATAGACCAACAAAAACATATTTATCATATGTAAAAGGCGAAAAATTAGTTTTATCTAATTCTGTTTTAGTATTAAATAACTCAAATGAATTAGAACATAAAGAAGTGGTGTGAAATACCGAAAATATAAATGTAAACGAATTTGAACCAGGTCAAGAAATTGAAATTAATGGATATTTAAAAGATAATCCTCAAATTTTAACAAAAGCTTATTTAAGTGTATTACCTGCTTTAACCGATGAAGTAGATACAGTAAAATCAAATAATAACACTGTAGAAATGGTTTATATTGGTACAAAATTATTAGACAATTTTGACAATGATACTAAAGAGTATACACTTGAATCGGAATATAAAAATGGATATCCTTTGATTGAAGTTATTCCTACTGATAAAAATGCAAAAGTTGAGCAATTAATAGTTGATATTGATGAATTTAATAGAGAATATATTATTTTAGTAACTGCACAAGATGGTAGTGTAAATATATTTAAGTATAAATATCATTTAAACTTAAATGATTATACTGAAGCATATTTAGATGTTTTACCAATCATTGAAGGTCGTGGTAGATATGCAAAAATAGAATTAAGACTATCAAACGGTTCAATTATTACACAGGATCAATTAAGTAATATTCAAATTAAAACATTGGATCCAGAAGATAATAAATACTTTAGTTCTAAATCAAATGAAATTTATGCTTCAATTGCAAAAAATAATATACCAGTTTATGCCGAATTTACATATAAAGGTCAAAAAGTTAGAACTCAAACAACTAATTTAATGATTTTAAAATCAAAAGAATCATCAAATATTGATTCATATAGTTCATTCAACTTAACTGTACAACGTGGTCAAGAAATAAGTCTACCAAATTACATAGAGAAAATGTATCAAGGTGATAAATTCCCAAGAAGACAAATTGTTGAATGAGATAATATTCCAAATACAGATCAAATGGGTGTATATTTAATTACTGGAACTATTGTTGAAACACAAGAACCGGTTTATGCTACAGTATCTATTTATGATTACGTAAAAGTTGAAGAAATTACACTAAATACTATTAAAGGTTTTGAACCATATCAATTACCAGACATTGTGCTTGTAACAGATAATTTAGGCAATAAAGTAACTAAAACAGTTACATGAGATAAATTTACTCAATCTAATCTAGAATCTTCTGAAGATTACTCAATTTTTGGAACAATTGATGGTGTTGAAGATTTAAAAGCTAAATTAAACATAAATGTTGTTCCGGAAAAAGAAGGAGATTATTTAAATATTTCTAAACAAGTAACTGGATTTGATTATCCTGCCGCAATTGCAAGTTTTACCAATGATATTGATCCTACTTCACAAGATAGAATCGAAAAAATAAACGATGGAATAGTAGAACCTAGAAACAATACTTCAAATAAATGATCTGATTGACAAAGAAACTCAACTAGAACATCTGATTGAGTAGGTACTATATTTGCACGTGGTGGAATTATTGGACCTGAAATGTTTGATCAACTTCAAGTTTGATTCGGTGAAGATGGTGGAGCCAAAGCACCTACAAATTATAAAATTCAAGTATTTGATCAACCAATAACAAATTTACCAAATGCTAATGGATTATCACATATTAGCGGATCAAATAGTAATTTAGCAGACGATTCATTATGAAAAGATGTTGAACTAAAAGAAAGTCCAACTATTACACCAAATAATGCTGCAGGTACAATATTTAATTTTGCAAAACCAGTTAAAGGTTATGCTTTAAGAATTAAAATGGATATTGTAAGAGGAAAACAAGGGTTATTAGTGTACGAATTCCAAGTAAATCGTAAAATACCAAAAGATAATAAACAAGGAGTTATTTTAACCAGAAATCTTTCAGCAAGAGTTTCGGATCAAAAAACTCCTATTGCAATTGCCGGTTTTACAAACGATGGAGCCGGATCAAATGATAGAGTACAATATTTAAATGATAATATTATTGAAACTCAACCTACAAGCATAAATAAATGATCTAATTGACAAAGAAATAAGAGAAATGAAGATTGAGTTGGTGTTCTTATCTCTGAAAATCAAACTAAAAGCGTAGACTCTCTTAGAGTATTCTTTGGTGTTGATGGTGGTTCAGGATTACCAAAAGAATATCATATAGAATACTTTGATCAACCAATAACTAATTTACCAATCGGTAACCAAGTTGGTCACATCGACGAACATAGAGATTCGAATTTATCAGATAGTTCGCTTTGAAAAGAAGTAGTATTAAAAAATAAACCTGAAGTAGCTTCTCTACCTTCAAACGATACCGAAGGAGCCTTATTCGAATTTGCAACTCCTGTAAATGCAACCGCAATTAGAATAAGAATGAAAACACCTGACAATAAAAATGGAGTTGTTGTCAGGGAATTAAGAGCGTTTAGAACAAGTTCTTTAGAAAGCGAAGCACAATTGCTCGATGTAAAAATTAAAGGAAAATATGTGGATGGTATTAATCTTGAACAAAAAGATTACTACATCGATGATAATGTTGATTTAAATGATATTATCATTCAAGTTAGTGAAGGTGCTAAGGTTATTAAATATATGGATCAATATTCTGTTGAATTTACAATAATTTCCGAAGATCTTTCTAAAACAAATACATATAAATTCACTAAACGTTCATTTGAAGTAAGAAACGAATTAATAAGAAGATATGAAAAATTAGTTCAAACATTGGAATCTAGAATTACACCTAATTTAAGTGTGACTAAATATACAATGGCTAAGTCATTAGTAGCTAAATTTAGATATCTTTCTAAAATACTAGAAACACCAATAAATGATTTAAGACAAATAATTTTAGATTTAGATCAAAATACACAAAAATAATTGAAAGGACTTTAAATTATGAGTAAAAAATATAGAAAAATTTTTACAAACCTAATGGCAGGTTCGATGCTTTTAGGTTCAGTTGCAACTATGGCAATGAGTTGCGGTAGTTCAACTAGCAAAGAAAAAGAAAAACCTAGTCCGGTTGCTCCTGAACAACCTTCTAATCCTGCTAAACCGGATACAAAAAATGACACACCTTCAGATTCTACAAATAATGATTCTAAAAACGAACTAAAATTAAGTTTAGATAAAGTTACTGAATATTTAAAAACTTTATCAGATGCTAAATATGCAGAATTGAGACAAGAGTTAGAACAAGAATATCAAAGAGCAAATTCTATTTACTCTTCAAATAGCACAGAAAATGATGCATATGTATCTGCTAAAATAAATTTAGATAAAGCATATGAAAAGACTGTTGAAAATAAAAAATTAATCGATAATAAACCTACTGATGTTCCACCTGTAGAAGAAGATACAAAACAAGATAAAGACGAAGAAAAAAAATCTGAAGGTGATACAACAACTGAATCTGAAGATAAAACAAAAGACGATAAAGGTGGTAAAACATCTGACAACGAAGATGAAACCACTACAAAGACAGACGAGGAATCTTCAAAAGAAAATCAAGGTGATAAAACAGAAGGTTCTGAAACTGGTAAAACAGATACTGAATCCGAAGGTGAAAGTGCTAGCGGTGAATCTGAAGATAAAACAAAAGAAGATAAAGGTGGCGAAACATCTAACAATAAAGACGAAACCACTGCAAAAACAGACGAGGAATCTTCAAAAGAAAATCAAGAAGATAAAACAAACGGTAAAGATTCTGAAAGTAGTAAAACAGATACTGAATCCGAAGGTGAAAGTAGTACCGGTGAATCTGGTGATAAAACAAAAACCGAAGGGGATAAAGACGGAGATAAATCATCTGACAACGAAGAAGAAACCACTGCAAAAACAGACGAGGAATCTTCAAAAGAAAATAAAGACGATAAAAGAGAAGGTTCTGAAACTGGTAACGATCAAGCAGGAACAGAAGATGCGAACGTAGAAAAAACAACAGAAGATTCAAAGAAAGAGTTGAATTATGAATATGTTGAAGTTAAAAAAATAATATCAAATACAAATGTTAAAAATTATTTATCAAATACATTTGAAGGATATTCATTTAAAAACTATGATGGTAGCGATTTAGACGAAAATAAAGTAATGTCTAATAACGAAACAATTAAATTATTAGGAACTAAAACAGAAGGTTCTGAAACTAAATATGCTTTATTAACTCTAAAATCTACAGGATATCAAGTTGGTAATTTAAATAATAGTGAGTTTTCTACAATTTTAACAGGAAGAGACAAGATTAATTTAGATATTGAAAAATCATATTATGATTATCATAATCCAAAAAAACCTAATGAAACAAGAGCTACTGAGTTACCTAAATTGATTGATGGTAATAAAGAACAAGAATCAAGATGAGATAACTGATTTGATTATGCAGAAATACAAGATCATAATACTTTCTATTTAAATCTTAAAGATAGACCTGCAAATTCTAAAATTCATGGTATGAAAGTTTGAGTAAGAGTATCGGGATTTAATGCAAATAAATCTTGAGGAGATTTTGATAAATATAATCATAGTGATAAAGTACAATTACAAAATGGTAAAACAATGTCTCCTGAATGAATAAAAATTTATTCATCATCAACAAATAATGAATCTGATTTTAAATTAGTTTCTGGCCAAGATAAAGTATTAGATAATGAGTTCTTTAATCTAAAAGTAGAGAATAATTATAAATTAATTGATGAAGATAATTTACCAAACGGGAAAACTATAAATAGTAATATTTTTGAGTTAACAATAAATTTTGAACCAACAACAGATAAATATTTCAAATTCTCTTTTGAAGCACCAACTATTCCTAATTTAAAAGACCCAGAAGGAACTGTTGATCCAAAATTTAAATCTAACAAAGGATTTATAGGTTTTTCAGAACTTGAATTCATAGAATTGAAAGAAGGTGATTCAATAAATTCTGAAGTAGAAAAACAAAATAATGCATCAACATCATTTACTGCATTAGAGCAATTTGGTGATTCATTTAAATTAAATATAGATAATAAAGAAGTTGAATTAAACGGTAACGAACAAACACTTTCAATACAAGTTCCAGAAGGTAAAACTTTTGAAGAAGTTTTCAGAACATTATTTGATAATTCAACTATTAAAAATAGTGACAATTCAAATTTACAAGAAGGAATATATACATTTGGTTATGTAAGTGAAGTTACAACAAATGCTAAAACACAAAAAGAAACTGGAGCAAAAACAAAAGTAGTTGTAACAGATGGTACTACAGAACACAAAAAAGAATTTACAATTAATTTGACTAAAACAGAAGTTTCTACTCCTACAGAAGAAACAAATTAATAACTAAAAAATGACATGCCTTTTAATTAAGGGTGTCATTTTTTAGTTGCCAATAAATATAATAATATAAGAATTTTTATATTTATTAAATTTATAGAAATAAAAAGAAAATTCAAGATTTATTTTACAAATATGATTTTATAGTTGACGCGATTCTTTAAGATATTAATTTATTTTTAAAGAAGTGTCCTTTTAAATAAGAATACATTAAGAAATTTAAAATCATATTGATGTTAAAATGAACAATATAAAGTTTTTTGATTATTTGATAAAATTATAAAATATCTATTTGATATAACTAAGGTGATTTATACATTTTACATCCTTACTTTGTTTGCGATTTTATTATAACTTACTAAGAAGCTAAAGATGATAAAGTCATAACAAAAATATTTAGTTCTTAAACCTAATTGTTCATTTTCATCAAAGAATTTATGATATTTTTCTTTATTTAATTAAAAAATAAGAATTATTTTCAAGAAATCAATAAGTTCAGACAAAAAAGAATTAGCGTATTGATTATATTGTTAAAAAAACAGGGTTATCCTGTTTTTTATCTAGATTTAGAATTTTCTAATTCTTTAAATATTTTATTCCATTCTTCTATTCGATTTCAATCGCTTTCGTCATGATTTTTAAGAAATTTAGTTTTTTTATCAACATAGGTATTTCAAAGGTTGGTTTGTTGTTTAGTTAATTTAGCAACTAAATTCGGATCTTCGATAACTTCTTTTAAAATTGGTTCGATATTTTGAACGAAGAATTTTTCGTTAGGTTGATAAAAATTGTAATCGAAATAAGGATAGTTTTGTAAAACTGCGAATTGAAGAATTTATCAACCTGGTTTTCGGTTCATTTGACGCGTTTAGCGAACGCTTGCGACATTTGATCCTTTGGTATAATTTCTTCAATACCTGGAAATTTGTTAGGATTGTCTTGTTGTTCGCCAAAACCTAGGTTAAAATCAATACCGGTCATATATTCGCTTGATTGTTTGGTAAATTTATCGTAAATTTTTTGTAATTTAACAATTTGATATATTGGTTTATTTCTTTTATCAACGCGAACTTGGTAAATTCTAATTTTTTGTTGTAATTCAAAACGTTCAAAAAATTGATTATTTAAATCATCGATTTCTTCATCTGTAAAAAAGTCAGAATATTTTACAGGTTTAAATCCATTTTCTAAATTAATACGATAACCGATATTTTCAGGTTTGTCTATATATTTTAAATATCTACCGCTACGTATGTTATCCGATCTGTAAAAGCGTTCGTCATTATTTTTAAATATTCTATTCATATCGTCAATAATATCTTTACGAACATCCGATTCGGTAAGTTTTTCATTCGGATTGGTTCAGGTTATCGATTCGTTTAAATAATTCAAATAAAATTTATAACCATCATCTTTGGTAAAATCAAAAATGTTTTTACTATCGTTACGGAATACTTCAACGTTATCAGGTTCGATATCAATTCAGAAATTAGACATTGATAATTGGTTCATAAAATCTATCATTTCAGAACTTTTATATTCGAAACTAGCATATTCATCGCCTGGTTTTTTAACATGTTGGCGGTCGTAATCGTCGTAAATTTGAACATGATCGTTAATTCTAGTTCGATCCAATTCTTGATTGATTGGACGATATACCATTGTTATACCAGAACCATTGACATTTTCGTCAGTTTTTTTGGATCAAGTATAATGAACTTCGACTTTATCTGAATATTTAGAATTTCCATAAATTTTATCAATCGATTCGATTTTAATTTCATAATCATCAGGTAATCCTGATAAAACAAAATTATCAGCGACTAAATTTTCCATACGGTTTCCGTCCGAAGATCATAATTGGTCTAATTTTTGACCTTTTAAATCAAAATTAACCTTTAAATTATCGAAATTTAATTCTTGAATATCTTTATCTTTAATAATCGTTAAAGATCCATTTCCTGAATCAGGTTCTGTATGATTTGATTCTGTTTTTGAAATAGAATTGGTTTGATTTTTATTTAAATCTGTTGTAGGTTCGTTTGTATTTGTTTCTACATTAGAATCTGAAACAGTTCCTGTATTATTTTCCTTTTCAGTATTCTTAATTTGGTTCGAACAACTAATTGCCATAACCATTGATGTAGATATCAGGTTAAATATACTAAAAAATATTTTTATTTTTTTATTACTCATCTTTATTCCTTTTAAAGTCAATAAATAATTATGTATTTTAATTATTTATTTATATTATTTATTTCTTGATTTAATTTTTTTAAAGCATCAGTAAGAATTTTTGTAGCTTCCGTGTATTTATATTCCAAAACCTTATTACCTGATGTTTCCATCGCGACTTTAGCGTCTTTTCCAATTGTTCCTAAAAACGCCATAATTTTCTGTCTTTTTGTTGTATCTTGTTCTTGGATCATTTTAAATTGATAACTTCTTAAATTACCTTTAATTAAATTTTCATATTCATTAACAATCGTTTCATACGCAGTATAATCTATATTTCTTTGTTCTATTTTTTTCTTGTATTCTTTATATTCGCTTAAGGAATTTCTTAATAATTGATATAAATCATTAATATAAGAATTAGATTTACGTTCAAAGATGCCAAAAGACGCTAATTTATTAATAATAGGTTCTAAATCGTTATTAAGAATATCTGTATATGATTTTAAACCTGATGATTTTAATTGTTGTTCGTTTCTTTCGTTATTAAGTTTTAAAATTGCATCTTGAACCATTAAATAAGGTTCGTTTAATATATTTTCAAATCCTGTTAGATCAAATGTTTTAAGATTTAAAACAGAAACTAATTTTGGCATCGCCGATGTAGAATTAGGATTAATCTTTTTAAGATCGACATAATATTTATTACTATTGAATTCTGTTGCTAGTTTTCCAAAAGTTATTGATGCAAAATTTTCGATAGCAGCCTTAGCGTTATTTATTTCTGTTTTTAATTCTTCTTTGATAGATTTTTTATGTTCGTCCTTAATACCTAATTCTGTTTTAAATTCGTTTAATTCTTCATCAGTTAGATCGTTTGTTATAGAATTTAATTTAGATTCATATTTAGAAATTATTGATAATAAATATGTTTTTTCTTCATCTTGTCATTTTTTATAAACTTCTGCAGACATATTTTCATTATCGTCATTTTTGTTGGAACGGTCTATTTTTTCTTGTCTTAGTTCATTATTATTAGAATTCAATTTATTAATTGTATCTTTTAATTGTTTTTTAACTGAAGATAGTTCATTTAAGGTCTTTTCTAATTTTTCTGTATTAGATTTTTTAGAAGAAATTAATATTTGGATATTGGATTCTAATTCTTTTATTCGATTTTTATATTTTTTTTCAATATTTTCTTGTGAATTATTTTTTGTTGAGTGAGAAATTGAATCGTTATTTATTATGTTAGAATTATGCTCATTAGCGCCACAACTTAAAACAGTAAGCGGTAAGGAAATAAGCAACACTGCTTTAAGTAAATATTTTCATTTTTTGTTCATTTTCATTATGTTCTCTTTTCAATCAATTAATTTAGTATAGTTTTAAATTATTATTTTCATTTAATTTATTAGATTAGTTTTTTATTTTTTCAACTTTCACCATCAATTATTTTTTTAAAATGATCTCTTGTTATATTTTCTGGTAGTTTTTGCTTTTCAAAAATTAGTGATGTGTTTCAAAAAGCACTTTTTCCAATTGTTGTAACCTTTGAGATAACTATACTTGTAAGTGATCTATTACCTAAAAAAGCATAGTCCCCAATTGTTGTAACGTTTGACATACTTACATTTGTAAGTGATTTATCACCTCAAAAAGCTCCATCTCCAATTGTTGTAACTTCTGGCACATTTACACTTGTAAGCGATGTATTACCTTCAAAAGCATAGTCCCCAATTGTTGTAACTTTTGTGGCATTTACACTTTTAAGTGATGTATTACCTGAAAAAGAACTGTCTCCAATTGTTGTAACTTCTGGCATATCTATACTTGCAAGAGTTGTGTTACCTGAAAAAGCACTTTCTCCAATTGTTGTTACATTTTCAGGCAATATAACTTTTCCTTTAGCGTTCTTACCATCAATTAAAATATTATTTATTATTGCAAGTTTTTGATCATTAGAATTTATTAGTTTTTCAAAATATTTTGTTTCACTAAAAGCATTTTTTCCAATTGTTGTAGCCTTTGGGATACTTACGCTTGTGAGCGCAGTGTATTACCTAAAAAAGCATTATTTCCAATTGTTGTAACTTCTGGCATATCTATACTTGCAAGAGTTGTGTTGTCTGAAAAAGCATTTTTTCCAATTGTTGTAGCCTTTGGGATACTTACGCTTGTGAGCGCAGTATTACCTAAAAAAGCATTATTTCCAATTGTTGTAACTTCTGGCATATCTATACTTGCAAGAGTTGTGTTGTCTGAAAAAGCACTTTCTCCAATTGTTGTAGCCTTTGGGATACTTACGCTTGTGAGTGCAGTATTACCTAAAAAAGCATTATTTCCAATTGTTGTAACTTCAGGCATATCTATACTTGCAAGAGTTGTATTGCCTGAAAAAGCACTTTCTCCAATTGTTGTAGCCTTTGGGATACTTACGCTTGTGAGCGCAGTATTACCCAAAAAAGCATTATCTCCAATTGTTTTAACATTTGGTATGCTTATACTTGTAAGATTTGTGTTGCCTGAAAAAGCATTTTTTCCAATTGTTGTAGCCTTTGGGATACTTACGCTTGTGAGCGCAGTATTACCCAAAAAAGCATTATCTCCAATTGTTTTAACATTTGGTATGCTTATACTTGTAAGAGTTGTGTTGCCTGAAAAAGCACTTTTTCCAATTACTGCAACCTTCGGCATAATTAATTCTTCGATATTAATTTTATAATTTGCATCAAAATATAAAATATTTGGCAGCATTCATTTTAATATTTTTGTTTTTAAGTCTCTTATTATTTTGTAAGACAAACCAATTTGTTTTATTATTCCATCATTAATAAAATCTTTTATATTATTTCTGTCAACAATAAGTAAATCCATTTTTAAATTATCGTTATTTTTGTTTGATTGGCTAGAAGTGTATTTTGTTGAATCGTTATCATTTTTATTTGTATCTTTTTTTATGTTATTACAAGAAATAACGAGCAAACTAGAATTTAGTGTTAGAAGTATACTCGATAGTAGTAATATTTTATTTTTTTTCATTTTCGTTAGTTCCTTATTGACTTTAATTTTTAAATATCGAATCTATTATAGTTTTTTTTTTTTTTTTGAAACGGTTGCATATAATATTCAATTTAGTATTAAAATTTAACATTTATATTTACACAAAATTTTATTATTCATTTATAACTAAAATTAAACTCATCTATATTATTTTTATAAGTTAGAAAAAAAGATTTTGAACTTAATTTTTCTTCAGAATTGCCTGCTTTAAATGATAAGCAAACTAAAGCCGTGGATTTTGTTGATAAAGTTTCTTCTTTTATTACAAATAAGCAAGAATATTATAATAATTTAGATCAAATTACACCACAAGAGATTACTAAACAAAATTTCCCGAAGGAATAATTGTTGAAGATACTTTTGCGATAACTAAACATCCTAGTCTAGATGCTATTGAAATAGTTTATACATTAGATATTGACTCTAAGAAATATCAATTAAGTTATTTTTTAAAAAGACCACGCAGAATAGTCTAAAAAATCATTTATATCTAAAAGATAAATACATTTTTAAATAGAACTCATATTGATTTTATTGATATGAGTTTTTAATTTATTATTTAGAATATTGTAAATATGTAGTTTACTTTTAAAAGTAATAACTTATTTATTAAATAGATCATTGAAAGCGAATAGACAAAACTAATTAATAACACTATTTAGTTCTAGTTTGTAAATATTGAAACTAAGCTAATTTCACAAGAGTATGTATAAAAAATATCAAGCCTATCTGCTATGCTTGATATTTTTATAAATATGTATTTAAATTAATTACTTGAAGACAATCAACCTTGCTTAATTGCTTTTCGTAATGTTTCTTTATTTTTATAACCTTGATTGTGTCTATCGTTGTCTTTATTTCAATAAATGTATGCAAGTAGTTGATCGTTTCAATAATTACCTAATGATGTTCTATCTGATCTATTACCTGTAATGAATTCACGATTATATGCAAATCCACCACCACTTCATCAGCTCTTTTTATATGCACCACTTTTTATTTTTTGGTCATCACTAAATTTATTTCAAAGGTTTGCTTTTGCGTTTTTAGCACTTTCTCATGCTTTTTCTAAACCACCAACAAATGTACCTTCGACATCTAAACCTGTGAAGTTTCAGAATTTACCACCAGTTGCACCTTTTTCAAATATTGCTCATAACATAATTGATGTTAATCTAAAAATAGCTTTGTATTCTGGGTTATTTTTACTTTGGGTTAAATTGTAATTATTTTGTGAAATTTTAGTAAACATCGATTTGAAAATTGGTTCAAAAATAGCCTTGATCAACTCTTCGGTTCTACCAACAACATTAAATATGTTTTCATCAAATGAGAAACCATAAGTTTTAGGTTGATCATTATTTTGATTATTATTTGTATTTGTCTCATTCGATGATCCGCTGCTTGGCTTATCTTTAAATAAGAAATCAAGCACACTATAAATACCTGTAGTTCTTTCTAAGTCGCTACTTTCGAATAGTCTATTTATAAATTCAACATAAATTGATTCATTAAATGATCTTGTTAATAATCTAATTTTACTTGCTTGGTTTAAAATCTTTTTAAATGATATTGAATTCATATCGTCTGTAAGAATAAATGATAAAGCGCCATCCATAATTTTTTGTTTTACTTGTTGTGGAGTTGCCTTTGTAAAATCTAAATTTCTTAAGTTATCATATATTTTATCTATTATTGTGTTAAATAAAGTATCATTTGATATTCATGCTAAAGTTTTTTGTATTATATGTTCTATTACAACTTCATCTCTATTTTGGTTTAAATTAAATCCTGATTCTTTAAATTTTATTATTGCCAATTTAGTTATACCTTTTATAAAGTCAATATTACCATTTTGTGAAACACTTGCTTTGAATCAATTTTTAAACTTTTGCTTCATTTGCTCAGCATTGTTAGAATGTAATAAAACATTAACCGCTTCTAATCATGTTGTTTTATTTTCGTATTTTTTTGCATTATCAATAATATTATCAAGAATTAAAGTCAATAAATCTCTTAAATCCGGATTTTTAATAAATGTTATTATAGTATTGTTTATTAATTTATTTAATTCTTCATCATTTCTACCGGTAATTAAAGCTGATAGATTTATATCATTTATTGTTTTTCTAATTTTTTCTTCATTATTTAAGAAGTTTGTTAGTAATTGTTTAACTAAACTTTTTAGACCTTCTTTGTTTTCTTGCATTAATGAATCGTTTAATATTTTAGAAACTAGACCAAATGAAGTTGGGTTAACCTTAGCTATCATTTTGTCTTTAATTTTTTGACTTAATTGGCCTAAATTTTCGGATTCTTCGAATGCTTCAGTTGTCGCATCAATTAATTTAGAATTAATTTCTATTCGTTTAAAGAAATCTCCTAAACCATTTGTGAAGTTTTCTATAAATGTGTTAATAGGTTCATCAGCTTTAACTTCTAAATAATTCATAGCTTTATTTATTATTTTTTTAATAGGTTCTCTTAAATTATTTGAACTTAAAGCGTTTTCGAATATCTTTTGTATTTTTTCTTTAAATTTAGTTTTTCTTTGCTCATCCTTTAAGTATTCTTTTGTTATATTTACAAATGAAGTATTATTGATATCATTATTACTTTCAAAAAAGAATTTAACTATATCATTTACAACTTCTTTTAGATTGTTAGTTTTAACTGTATTATTTATTAATCTTATAAAGTCTTCTTCAGAAATAAAGTTTTCCGAGATGAATGAAGCTTTATTAGCTCCTTCTAATGCACCTCAAATAATAGAACCTATATCGATTTTATCTACGGCTAAGTTAAATATGTTATTAATAATTTGTATTTTATTTTCTTTATTGCTTCCTATTTGGACTTTTAAAGTATTTAATACAGAAAGAATTTTAGCTTCGATATTTTTGTAATTTGTGAATTTTTTAATGTTTTCAATTGCATCAGATATAAATTCACTTACGTTAAATTGAATAGTTCCGTTAGTTCCTAGCTGTTTAATTCCTGATTCAATAAATGAATTAAATATATTGAAATTATTGTTTGATTCTTTAATTATTGTTAGTAATCACCCGATTGAATCTATTTTATCGTTATCTGTTGTTATGTTTTCAAATAATTTAGTTTTAATGTCATCAGGTAATTTTTTATCAAGAATATTTTTTACTATAGTTTTAAAATTTTCATTTTCTAATAGTTTTTTAGTTAATTTATCAAATAAATCTTTAATAGGTGTTTTTAAGTTTTCATTTGAGAAAATAGATTTTATTAAATCTTGATAATTGTTAGCGTTTTTAAATATAGATAAATTTGTTAAACTTCCCCTAATAATAGAAGTTAAACTAGTTTTTATGCTTTCTTCTTTTAAAACTTCTTTAATAATTGTTTTAAGTTTTTCTTCGTTATTTGTATTTACAAGAACTTGATCTTTGTTAACAAGAGAAATTATAGTACTTATTCAAGAATCATTTTCTTTAAATTTATCATATATTTTTTCGAATATCTCTACTACTATTTCTTTGTTATTTTCGATAGAACTAAAGTTATTAAATAATGCTTTAACAAACTTGTAATCAGCTAAATCGAACTTAGAAATAATATTTGTTTTAATTGATTCAACAAATTGTTTTAAAGTTGCGCTTGAAGACAATTGATTAATAATTGTCTCTATAATATTATTATATAAATCAACTTCTTTTAGATACGGAACAATATTGCTTGCAATATTGTAAACAAAACTATTTGATTCACTACCTTGTATAGTTATTTGATTATTCTTTAATACATTATTTAATAAAGAATTAATAAAGTTTGTTGTTGTACTATTTTTTGAAATTCTTTCTAAAGCACCAGGTAAGTTATTTTTAAAATGATTTTTAATTGTTTCTTTTTTAAAAAATTCTTGAATTAGTTTAAATGGATTATTTAAATTATTTAGTCACGAAGTATCATTTAATAATTCAGGAACTATCACGTTTAGTGTATCGTTTATAAAATCATCTTTTAATACTGTTCCTACCATTTTCTTAAACAAATTAAGGTCTAAGTATTTAGTAACGCTAGGATCATTTATTTTATCAATTTGAGAGTTTACTATTAATTCAATAACACCTTTTTTATTTAGGCCAATAAATAATTGCTTAACAATTTTAATTATAGCTTCTTTGTGTGGTTGAATATTTGAAGAATTTAAAATTCCATCAACAAACGATTTAGGTTGTTGTGTAATTTTTGATTTTATTAGTTCGACAATATCGTTTGGTAATTTAGTTAGTTTTTCTATTGTATTTTCACTATTTTGACTAAATACTTCTTTGATTTTATCGAATATTTCACTTGATAAATTATTAAGTATATCTGAAGATTTGAAGAAATCTTTTAGATTGTTTGAAACATAATCTATAAATGAATTAATACCTTCATCGGTTGTTTCAACTCCATTTTTATTCAATAAACTAATTAATAATTGTTTTAGTGCATCTTTGAAACTTATTTCATTTGAAAGGTCACTAAACATTAGGTTTAGTTCTGATTTTATTTCATTGAAGTTCACTAATTCGAAAAGTTTTGAAATTAATCCTTGATATGATTTTACTGATTCAAATTGATTGATATTATTTACTAATTTTGTAATTGAATTATTAATTATGTTGTGTAAATGTTGATTTCTAAGTATCAATTTTAAAATGTTACTTAAATCATTAATGTTTACATAATTTTCTATTTTTTCTCTTGTTGAAGAAGATATATTATTGAATAAATCATCTATAAATGTTCCTTTTGAGAATTTAATTATTAGATTTTTAATTATTGTTTTTATATCTTCTTTATGATTTTTGAATAAAGAAGAAGAAACGAGCGCTTTAATTAAATCGACAGCTTTTGTTTCGCCGTTATTACCGCTAAAAATATTTTTAAGACTAGATACAAATGTATTTAAAAGTGAAGTTACATTAAAGTTAATTCCATTTGTTTGAAGTTGATTGTAAATCAATTCAAAACTTAAATCGCTTAATTTTATTTTTTCATCGATTATATCTAATATATCTACAACGCTCTTTGCTAATTCTGCTTTATTATTAACCCCGTTTAAATATGGAGCTATAAAATCTTTTTCAAATATTTTTTTCAGTGCTTCTGTTAATACTCGTTTAATAGAATCTTTTTGGATTATTGAAGATAATATAGCATTAGTTTCTTCTTTTATTTCATCTTTTAAACCGTTTATAGAAAATACTTTTTTAATTAAGTCATTTATATTTGTTGAATTTTTAATTGAATCAATATTGTCTAATATTTTTTCTATTACTTTTTTAATTACTTCTTTTGTATTTGTGTTATTTACTATTTCTTTTATTGTGGAAACTATTAAATCTTTATCAATACCTATTGAACTAGATATTTCGTTTAGATTAATAGAATTTAAAAACGCAATACTTTTTTCATCTGTTAGATAGTTATTTAGGGCATTCTCTAATACTTTTTTAATTCATTCTTTTTGATTTTGTACAAATTTAGAATTTAAAATTGATTTTATTATTGTGAAATAGTTATTTTTAACTGCATTTGTTAAGTTATTTATTAATACTTCTTTTAATGAATTGAAATTATTAATTAAACTAGCTTGTTCTTGAGTTATATTTAGTAATTGATCTAATATCGAATTATTAACGTTAGAATTATTTATATCAAACAACAATTCTTTAAATTCATTTAATTTTTCTTCATCTAATTTCTGTGAATCATCAATTAATTTTGCATCTTTTAAAGCATCATTTATTATATCTTTGAAAATTTGTATGTTGTCTAGTAATGTGGTTGAAATAAATTTGAATACTTGGATTGAATAATTAAAATCAGAATTAATTGTATTTGATTTAAATAATCTTGATATTAATTCATCTAAATGGTTATTAACTAATGTATTTAAATTATTTTTTAAATTATTTGTTAATGTTTGGATTCTTTGTTCGAAATTAAATTCATTATTACCTTCTGATTTAGTGAATGTAATCAAACTATCTAAAACGTTTTCTACAAGACCTAAATCTTTAAATATTGTAAATCCATCAGTTATTAAATTGGAAATGAATATATTTGTTTTATTTTGATCATAAATTTTTGGATAATTAAGTTGAACATATTTTGAAATAGTATTTGCGATTATTGTTTTGATTTCATTTTGATTTGTAGCACTTGTTAAAAAATTAATTATATTTTGTTTGAGGTTACTATCTGTTGCTAAACTATTCAATGCAATAGAGATAATGTTATTAATATCATTTGCATTTTGTAACTGATCAGTACTATCAATCACTTTATTAAATGAATTAATAATAATTTCCTTGAAAGTATCATTATTAATTAATAAGTTAACAAACGATTTTAAGTCTTGGTCTGAAATATATTTATTTAGAGTATTTTTATATTCACTCGGAAGATTGTTTAATATAAAATCTACATATGTATTATTTTCTTTTAAATAGTTATATATATTATTAAAAATAATTTTTATATCTTCTTTATTTTTGCTTGCAAAATCTTTTGAAATATCTTTTATGAAATTAAATAATGTTGTACTTATATTTTCTTTATTGAACTTATCTTTAAGTTTATTAATTAATATTTCAATAATATCATTTATATTTTCTTTATTTTGATTTTTATATTCATTTAAAGAATCGAACAATAATGTTATTAGATTGAATTTATCAATTTGTGTAATTAAAGAAGAACTTAAATCTGTTAGTAATTGTTTTTTGTTTTTTACATTTTTAAATAATCAAGAAATTTCTTGGTTACTAATTTGAGAATCTATAATATTAGAAATTAATTTTTTAAATACATCATCTTTTTTTATAGTTTTGAAAAGATTTTCGAAACTATCTTTGATATTATTAACTTCTAATTTCTTAACTGCGATATTAAATATATCGTAAAAATTATGAATATTTGAAATTTCTTTTGAATTATTAAATATAAGATCTAATGATTTTTCGTATATATTTTTAAAGTTTTGATCTTTTGCTACTTTTAGTATAAATTGTTTTAACTCTGTTTTTTGAATCCCTAAAGCACTTTCTGGAAGTGCAAATTCTAATGTTGAATCTAAATCATTTGTAATGAATGTCTTTATTAATGATTTAACAAGTTCCAAAGAAAGAGTTCCGTTTTCGTTTGAAAATAGATTGGTTTTTAATATTGTTTTATATAATTCCACATCACTAAAGTTAAAACTATTTTTAATTGTAGTTAAAATGCCATTTGTAACTTCATTTAAGTCGTTTGACTGTGTAAGTAATTTAATGAAATTATCTATTAAAGAGTCAAAAGTATTAGTTGCTTCGAGAGTGTCTAAAATACTTGGAACAATATTTTTTATTACTGGTTTGTATTTTTCATCAATGTTATATTTTGTATTTTTGCTTAATTCAATTATTACTTTTGTTATTGTTTTATTATAATCACCAGATTTAATAATTTCTTTAATTAAAGGTTTTGCATCTTGGTTGAGTAAAGTTTTAAATGTAGCATCCTTTAACAGAGCGTTGGCTAAGCTTGTGATTGAACTGAAGTTATTGATTTGATTACTATTAGAAATATAGATTTTAACTAAATCTTGAATTATTAAACTAAAGTTTGCTGAAGAAAATACTTTTGATATTATTTTACTTATCTCATCTTTTTCAACATATTTTGAAATTTCAGGTTTAACTAAATATGTTTCTAATAAATTATTTATAAGATTTTGTAATGTTCCGTTTTTTGTTAATTTATTAACAATAACGCTAACTATTAACGAAACACCTTCTTTATTATTTGTTACATAGTCTTTTTGAATTACTTCTTTAAATAATTCAAAACCTTTTTCATTTAGTATTTTATTAATCTCTATTGAAATTAAATTTGGCAACTCATTTAATTTTTCGATTGTGTTTGCGTTTTGTTCTTTAGCTTTTTTAATTTGATCAAAGATAACGTCTATTAAACTTTCGATGAGTTGTGTTTGTTTGAGGATGTTTCCGAAATCACTAGAAAATCCTTGAATGAAGTTTATTACACTAGGACTAGAATCTATGTTTTCGACGTGTGCAAAATCAGTTAATATTTGTTTAATTGTTTGTGCTAGTTCAGGATCATTTCATAAGTTAGCTAAAGTTGCTTTTAATTCTTTTTTAAACTTGTCTTCGTTAACGTTTTGTAATATTTGAACAACTAGTTCATTATAATTTTTTACGGTTTCAAAATTGTTAGAATTATCAATCAATGAATTTAATGTATCCTTAACTAAATTATTGAATGAATCTTGCTTGAAGAATAAGTTCACTATCTTACTAAATGATTGATCTGATATATATTCGCCTATCATTGTTTGAGATATTAACGGATACATTAAGTTAGAAGCATTCTTCAATTTAGACTTATCTAAAATATTGTTAATCAAGTTTTTAGATAAATCTTTATGGTTTTTCACTAAATTAGATTTAAATATTTGGTTAATTAGGGTTATTATTGATTTTTCTTGATTATTATCATCAGAAATTTTTGAAACGGCCCCTAAAAATGAATTAGATAATAATTCCTGAATTTTATCAAATCCATAGCTAGGGAATGAATTAAGAGATATTGATACAAAATTTTCAATTATTTTATGTTGAGTATCAATTTCGTTTATCAAATCAATTAAGTCTGTTGTAACTGAAATAATTTCACTTTTAGTTATATTTGTTGTTAATTCATTTTTTTCAAGAATGTTAAAAATTAAACTACTAAATAAAGAATTTAATGCAGGATTTTTTAATAATTCTTTAAAAATATTTGAAATTTTAGAAGCAATTTTAGTATTTGTATTTTCGTCAGAGATGAATGCTAGTATTAATTGGTTTATATTTTCAAGGTTACTAAATTTTTCGGGGTGATTTGCAAATAAATCTATAGCATCATTTAAAATTTCATTAAAATCATTCGATTTAAATATTGAATTAATTATTTGTGTGATTTGTTCTTTTGAAATATTATAAGTTGATAAAAATTTATCAAATGAACTAGTTAGAGCTGAAAAAATATCATTACCATATCTATTTAAAAGATTTTTTACGATATATTTTAAAGTTGCTCCGAATTCAGTTCTTTGTTCTTGGGTTAAATCTGTTTTTGCAATTATTGAAATAATTTTAGGAATATTATTAACATTTAATACCACTTCCATAAAAGTATGACCAAGATTTTCTAAATTTAATTCATTTTTGTCTCTTAGTATTGCTAGAGAATTTTCTAAATCTGTAACTATACTAGAAATTAATTGAGAATTAATAATATTATTAACAACATTATCTAAAATAGTTTGGTTGTTAGAATTTGTAGAATTTAAAAAGTTGCTTAATCTATGTTCAGGATCTAATTCGTTATATAAGGTATTATTGGAAATAAATTCTATAATTTCTTTAGCAATAAAACTAAATTCTTGTGTTAATACACCTATTTTTACTCCAAAATTTCTTGGGTTTCTATTTAAATCATTTTCCAATTCTTCTTGATTTTTGTTATCTAAATAACTTTCAGAGGAATTTCCAAATACTTCTTGATCGGATTGAACCGCTTCAATTTGATAGTTTGTTGTCTTAGCATCTTTTTCTAAATAATCATTGTCAAAATTGTAATTTTGATAATCTTCTGTATTTAAAGTAGGATGAGTGATTTTTAAGTATAAATCCATTGCCATTTTTTTGTATCCATAATTATTTGGGTGGATATCTAAAAATAATGAATTTAATTTAGATTTATTTACTGTTCAATAATTGTTATTAAACACATCCACATAATTAACTCCATTAGAATCAGCGACACTCTTAATAGCGTCATTTATTAGTGAGGTTAATAAACTAATAGGTGATATGTCTAAATTTTGTCCGACTGATTTTGTTATGAAATCAGTAATTATTTGATCTAACTGTAAAAATGGTGAAGGGTATGAAACGATATTAATATTAGCCTTTGGTGCCATTACTTTTAAGTTGGCTAAGAAAGTTGTTAATCTTTTTTTAAGTTCAGGAATTGAATCTTTAAAGATGTTATTGAAAAATACTAATGAATCTCCGATAATTGGTTTTTTATCAATAAAACTTTTAATAATTTTTGTTATATCATATTTAGTTGCTGATTTAAATAATAAATAAAACAAATCATTAGCACCTAAGGTTAAAGTAATCAAGTTAGCATTCTCTAATTTATTTTTAATTTCTTCTTTATTACCTAATTTAATATTTGATTGATAAGTTGAATCAAATTCTATATCGAAAAATTTAATTCAATCAATTATTTGTGAACCTGAGTGTGCAAAATTATCAAAACTTTCAACACGACCATTAAAATTTAATAAACGAGCTAAATAAGCAGGATATGATAATCCTTCTATATTTCCGTTTTGATAATTTCCTTTTAATATTTCTGGTGTAGAAGCATCAAACCCTTCTGTAACAGAGTCACCAATTGCAACATATTTAATTTTTTGGTTTTTATCAATAAAGTTTTTTGAAACTTTACGTAGTATTTTTGTGCTTTCCGAAATTGATTTATTACCATTTTGAGAATTACTTTCTTCATTTGGTTTTGGTAAGTATGGCTCTATAACTAAAGGTTCTTTTGAAGAAATATTGTTCTTTTCTTTAATTTTCTCATATAAGTCTTTACCACCACTTTGCAATTCTTTATCAGAACCAGGCGCTTTACATGCAACAACTACTCCTGCACTTAATACTAAAGCCATAGCTGTACCGAAAATTAATTTCTTATTTTTTTTCATAATTATCCTTTCAGATTGTTTATTATATTATATATAATAAAGCGAAATAATTAACTTCATAAATAATAACACATTTTTAAATATTTACAAATACGATAATTGTATACTAAACTAAGGTTAATTTTTTAGTAATTTTTTATAAAATTTTTCAGTTTTTTTTTTAAATAAAAATCAATTTTTTGGCACTAACCGAATGTGAAAACTTTTCCACAAAAAGCTTAAAAAATCAATTTTTTATAAAACGAATATAAAAAATGAGTAAAATAATATGAGATATATAGTAAATATATCTTTATTTACAAAAAATACAATACAAAATAAATAAAAACATTAATAAGAGGTTAAATATTATGAGGTTTAAAACAATATGATTTAAAGGATTAGCAATATCTTTACCATTAGTTGCAATAGCAACTACAGTTATAAGTTGTGGCGCTAATACTAATGGTACAAATAAAAATAAGGAAAATGTAGATAACAGTTTAAATACCGAAGATAAATTAGATAGCAAAGATACTCCTGCAGAAGGTGGTGCGACAACTGATACTGAAAATCCAAAACAAGAATCGGGAGAAGAAACTCCACCAACAACCGGTACCGACAATCCAAAACAAGGTTCTGAAGGAACAGAAACTTCTGGCGGGAAAAATACTAAAACTCCACCAACAACCGGTACCGACAATCCAAAACAAGGTTCTGAAGGAACAGAAACTTCTGGCGGGAAAAATACTAAAACTCCATCAACAATTGATACTGAAAATCCAAAACAAGATTCTAAAGAAACAAAACAAGAATCGGGAGAAGAAACTCCACCAACAACCGGTACCGACAATCCAAAACAAGATTCTGAAGAAACAAAACAAGAATCGGGAGAAGAAACTCCACCAACAACCGGTACCGACAATCCAAAACAAGATTCTGAAGAAACAAAACAAGAATCGGGAGAAGAAACTCCACCAACAACCGGTACCGACAATCCAAAACAAGATTCTGAAGAAACAGAAACTTCTGGCGGGAAAAATACTAAAACTCCACCAACAACCGGTACCGACAATCCAAAACAAGATTCTAAAGAAACAAAACAAGAATCGGGAGAAGAAACTCCACCAACAACCGGTACCGACAATCCAAAACAAGATTCTGAAGGAACAGAAACTTCTGGCGGGAAAAATACTAAAACTCCATTAACAACTGATACTGAAAATCCAAAACAAGATTCTGAAGAAACAAAACATGAACCAGAAACAGATGATAAAAAAGATGAAACTAATGTAGAACAACCTGAAGAAGATCTTAAAAATGAAATTAATGAAATTAAAAATTACATAAATAGCGAAAATCAAAAATTAGACGAAATATTTCAAACTCAAAAAGAGAGGGTAACTTCTAAATTAAATGATTTTAATTTAGAAGGTGATAAAACAAGAGAAGAATTGACAACTATGAGAGACGAAATTTCAACATTTAAAACAAATTTTGTCGAATTCATTAAAAAAACAACTTCTATAAAAGAAATTATCGCATCTAGTGATGAATATCAAACATTAAGTCTTGATGAGTTATCAAATAAATTTAAAGATGAATCTAGTGCAATTACTATTAAAATTGATGAACTAGATAAAAAAACAGATTATATTAATGATAAAAAAGATACATTTTTTAATTGAGAATTAAATGAAGGTACATATAGTAAAAATTCAAATAAGGAAAGATATACAAATAATCCCGAAATTCAAGAAAAATTAAATGAAACAACAGGACTTAAAAATATGTTTGCTGCATTATTAGGTTATGATGGAAATTACTCTGATCTATATAACAAAGATGGTTGAATAATTAAAAAAGAAAATTTAAGTTCGGCTTATGATAATTGAGATTGAAAATATAAAGATGGTTATGAATTTAATGAAGGATTACATCCAAGACTTTTAGAAAATTGACTAATATTTAATTGAGATTTTAACGACCGTAATCCAAAATTTGGTGATGATAATAATCAAATTAATATTAAAATAAATGAATTATACAATGAACTTGTAAATACAAATGATTTAGAAAAATTTAAGAAAGCACAATTTGATGGGTTAGCAAGTAGAGTTAGTCATTTTAACAAATTAATAAAAAATCCAGAACAAATGACTGAAGAAAAGACAAAAATGGCGAAAGAATATTCAGAAGCTTACTTGTCATCATATTTAAACTTAGCTATTGAAAAATATGAATCTAAAAAAATATTAACTGAAAAGTTAGAAAAACTTACAACAAATATAGAAACTTTAAAACAAGTTAATGATTTCTTAAACGAAACTAGTGTTAAAGATCAAGCAACAGAAACTCAACAATAATTAAATGACATTCACAACAAATGTTGTGAATTTTTTATATTAATAATTTATAATTATTTTACTAAAGGTTAAATTAAGGAGAAATACATATGGATAAAAGAACAGAATCATTTAAACAACGTTTAATTAAATATCTTGAAATTGATGCGATGTCAAGATATGAAGAACCGGTTGCAGAAGAATTAAGAAATAATATAATAAAAGAACAATTTGAAGTCATAAGAGATAAATTTGGTTCAATTATTTTTCATAAAAAATCAAATAATCCGAATGCACCTAAAGTTATGATAGCTGCACACATGGATGAAATCGGATATATAGTAAGAAGTATAGATAAAAAAGGTCAGTTATTATTAAGTCCTATCGGCGGAATATGAGCTTCTACAATAATAGGAACAAAAGCTAAATTAGTTACAAGTGAAGGTGAAAGTATGATTGGCGTATTTGGGCACACAAGTATACACATCATGGAATCTTCAAAAGTGTCAAAAGCTATAACAAATGATGAAATATATGCTGACTTCGGTTTTAAAAATAAAGAAGAAGCTATTGAAAATGGTGTTGAAATTGGTGATAGAGTATATATTTCAGGTGAAACAATTTTATTCAAAAACCAAGATTTAGTTGGCGGAAAAGCTATGGATAACCGTGCTGGTGTTACTATTTTGGAATTTTTAGCTAATCAAGTTGCTTATTTATATTTAGACATAGATTTATATTTAGTAGGAACAGTACAAGAAGAGGTTGGAACGCGTGGAGCCAAAACTTCAGTTTCAATGATTAATCCAGATATCGCCATTGCTTTGGATACAACTTCTTCTCACGATACAATTGGAACAATTGAAGGTACAACAGCTTTATTTAAAGGTGCTGCTCTTAGGGTTAAAGATGGCGGAACATTAATGGATACTAAATTAGTGCAATTTATATTTAATTTAGCAAAAAAACATAATATTAATGCTTATAAATTTGTAGCCGCAGGCGGAGGAACAGACGCTAAAGAATTACAATACGCTCAAGGCGGAGCTGCAACAATTACTTTATCTTTACCACAAAGATATTTACATAGCCCAATTGGTGTTATAGCAATTTCTGATTTACTAGCAACACTTGATTTATTGGATAATTTTGTAAAAGAAATGAATCAAAATATTTACCAAAAAGAAATTAAATATTCATAAAAAACTCATTTTATGTCTAAAAATACTTAATTTTTTCATATAATTTAAAATATATTAATATATGATAAAATAATATTAATAAACACAATAAAGGAGAAAATATGATCGAACTTAGTGGAGGAGCATTAGCCGGAATAATAATCGGTTTAATAATTGGAATAGGTTTTGCAGTAGGTTTAACAACATTCTTTTTAACTAAAAAAATGTTCGAAAAACAATTAAAAGAAAATCCACCAATTAATGAAAAAATGATTCGTATTATGTTCTCACAAATGGGACGTAAAGCGAGTGAAACACAAATTAGACAAATAATGCGTTCAATGCAACAACAAAAATAAAATTCATTATTTAGTTAATGAGTTTTTTAATTTAAAAGGAAATATGAATTTAGTTATAAAATTAAAAAGATTTTTTAGAAGAAGTTTTATTAACAACTTCTTTAGTAATATAATTAGGTGAAGAAATAAAATACCACAATTAAAATATATTTTATTATCTTATATATTAATTATTTTTATTTTTAGTTTATTGTTGTGAAGCCCGGTTACGCAAACAAATCCAAGTGAGAATTGAACAAATGCCACTTCGTATGTTAATGCATTATTTACAACAGCTAGCGCTTTTAGTGATACAGGATTAGCTGTTTATGATACCTTTAGTCATTGAAATATGCTCGGACAATCTATAATAGCAATTTTAATTTTAATGGGTGGTGTTGGTATATTTGCACTAAAATTCTTTGTTTTAGGTTATCTTTTTCAACGAAATAATAGTTCTGTTATATCGGTTAAGATGCTCCAAAGTGAACGTGGTAGCGCAAAGTTTAATCAAACTACAAAATTAGTTATTTACTCTGTTAAATTTTTATTAATAACCATATTAATATCTGGTTTTCTAATGAGTTTTTACTTTTATTTTGTTAGTCCTATACAAACTAAAGGTATTGAATTGTTGTTAACTGATGCTAGTGGTCAAAAAAAATATATCGATCCAACAGGAGATTGATCTCTTGCATTTAGATTTGGTTTTTTTCACACCATTTCAGCAATTAATAATGCAGGATTTGACATTATTTCTGGTAATTCTTTATTACCATATTATCAAAATTATTTTTTACAAATTTGATTTATTATTTTACTAATAATAGGAGGTATAGGTTACCCCGCATTATACGATATAAAACGTTATATTAGACATAAATTGAATAAAAATAAAGAAAAATATCGTTTTACTTTATTTACAAAAATATCTATAATTTCTTATTTTTTAATTTTTGTAGTTGGTTTAATTATGATTTTATCTTTTGAATTAACTAGTTACGGGCTAAATGATTTATGAAATAAATATTATATACCTAGTGAAAATTTTAAAGATTATTTAGAGTGATTAAAATATAGTAAAAGTAATTCAGTTATGGCAAAAGAGATGTTGAGTGATAATTTTGATTCTTCAAATTTAGAAGGAATTCATAAACAGATATGAGATCTAATCAATAAAGTAGATTCAAAAGGAAATTCTTTAAAAACCTTTTTAGATTATGGTCATTTATATGGTTCAAAATTTGATCGTATATTTGCATTGGTATTTTCTGCATTCTCAACAAGAAGCGCCGGATTTGCAACTATTAATATGAGACATTTAACACACGGAAGCAGTATTACAATAATTATTATGATGTTTATAGGTGCTGCACCTTCCTCAACTGGTGGTGGAATTAGAACCACAACATTTGCAATTTTAATATTAACTATCTATTCAGTTTTAGTTGGTAATAGTAGAGTAAGGATTTTCAAACGCTCGATTGAAACTAAAACAGTGTTTATGTCTACACAAGTTTTTGTTATTGCTTTATTATTATTAATTGTTGCTACAATGTTTTTAATAACATCTCTCGATACATATGGAGGTTTAATACCAACATCAGAGTTGTTAACGGAAAAAGATGAATTAAACATATATAGAGAAAACTATCAAATTGAACATTTACTATTTGAAGTTGCTAGTGCTTTCGGTACAACAGGATTAAGCTCAGGAATTACTAAAAATTTAAATAATTTTTCAAAAATTATGATTATACTTATAATGTTCATTGGACAATTCGGAATTTCATCAACTTTATTAGTTTGAAAGAGAAAAAAATCTAAAGATAGAAATTATGAATATATTGATTCTGATGTAGCGATAGGTTAGGAGAAAAATGAAATTAAAATATTTAGATGACATAGCCGTAATCGGATTAGGTCGTTTTGGTCAATCCGTTGTAGATCAGCTTTTAAAATTAGGTAAAAACATCACAATAATTGATAAAAGTGAAGAACGACTAAAATTATACGAAGAAGATGCTGATAATATCTTAATTGGTGATGCAGCAGAAACTAAATTTTTAAAAAGTATTGATATTGATAAAATCGGTACTGTTGTTGTTGCTGTACCTAATAATATAGAAATAGTTGCAGCTCTAATCGAGATGAAAGTTCCTAACTTAATAGTTAGAGCTACAAGTAGAAGGCATGCGAAAGTATTAAAATTAATTGGAGCGCACGTTATTATTAGGCCCGAATATGAAGCCGGAAAGCGTGCTGCACTTATTTCTGCCAATACAAATTTTCTTAGATATAGCGAAAATTTACAAGAGTTAGGTGATGATTTTGTGCTTGGTACTACACAAGTAAAAAATCCGGATTTATTTGATAAAAAAATTAAAGATTTATCTTTAAATCAACGTGGTATAACAATTGTTTTAATTAAAAATAAATCTAAAAACGCTAGACCTACAGGAGATTCTTTATTAAAAAAAGATGATCTTATTACTGTAATCGGAGAAATCCAAGATGTAACGCAAGCGTTCCAATGATTTAATAAAGAATAATGAAACTTAAAAAGACGTAATTTAGGCGTCTTTTTTTATTTTAATTTGTGAAAATTAACCATAAAATCTTAAAAAAACAAAAAAATACTATAAAAAAAATTATTTGTGTGTATAAGTGGTAAAATATTATTGGATAGTGGGAGGAAGTGGTAAAAATGTTAGGACAACAACTAAGAAACATTGATTCCAAAAATCGAGTGGTATTGCCCCCTGTTTTTAAAGAAAAATTGGGTGATGAATTTATACTTACGATTGGTTTTGATGGTAATGCAGAATTAAGAACAAAAGAAGCTTTTAATGAATATTTAAAATTATTTGAAAATAAAAGTTTTTTTGATAAAAGTGTCCGTAATTTAACTAGATTAATTATGGGGAATGCATTTGAAATTAAATTAGATTCAATGAGTAGAATTAGTTTACCTAAAAAAATTATCGAAAAACTAACTATCCAAAAAGAAGTAATTTTTGTCGGTGTAGGTTCAATGGTTGAACTATGATCTAAAGAAATGTTTGAAGAATTTGAAAACCAATATAATCCAGATGATTTATCAAAATTAGCACAGGAAATTTCAACTTTAAATGAACGATAGTAAAGAACATTACCCCGTATTATTAAAAGAAACAATTAGTTCGTTAAATATAAAACCTAATGGTATATATGTGGACTTAACTCTTGGTATGGGTGGACATTCTTCTGAAATTTTAAAACATTTAACAACTGGACATTTATATTCGTTCGATAAAGATTCATTTGCTATTGAAAAGTCTTACGAAAGATTAAGTAAAATATCAAATAACTTTACCCTAATTAAAAGTGATTTCAAAGATATAAAATCAAAGTTAGAAGAATTGAATATATATAAAGTGGATGGTATAATAGCTGATTTAGGTATTTCGTCTCCTCAAATCGATAACAAAGAAAGAGGTTTTAGTTACAACAAAGACGCACAACTAGATATGAGAATGGATCAAGAACAAGAACTTGATGCTAAATATATAGTTAATCAATATTCACAAAGTGATTTGGAAAATATACTATGAAAATATGCTGATGTTAAACTCTCAAAAAGAGTTGCGAAGGCTATTGTAGATAATAGACCAATTAATGGCACTTTAGAACTTGTTGAAGTAATAAAAAGTGCTTATCCAGCGGCATTATTAAGGCAAAAAAATCCTGCAAAAGCTGTTTTTCAAGCTATCAGAATTGAAGTTAATAATGAACTAAGTTCATTAGAAACGATGCTGAGTGATGCTATAAAATTACTTAAGCCTAATTCAACACTATCAATAATTACTTTTCATTCGATCGAAGATAGAATTGTTAAAAACTTTTTTAAGTCACTGACAATATCGAAAATACCTTCAAAACTACCAATTATGGAAGTTAAGAAGTATCAAACTAGACAAATTTCGCCATCAAAAAGTGAAATTGAAGAAAATAGGCGCTCAAAAAGTGCTAAATTAAGAATCATAACAAAAAATGAATAACATCGTGTGGGAGGGTATTATATGTATTACAAAACTTTTATAAGTTTTAAGATAAATAAGGATAATATCATCCTTTCAGTTATTCAACAAATTGATAAAAATTATATTCAAGTCGAATCAGAAAAGAAAATAGAATATAATAATTTCTTAAATGATTCGTTATCTATAATTGAACAAAATTTGATTAATCTATTAAAAAAATATCATAAAAATGACAAAAAAATTAATTTAATATTCTCCGATCAAATTTTTGATTATAAATACAAGCATCAAATAAATATTATTAATGATAATAATGTATCAATAAATGATAAATTAGTAATTTGTGAAAATGAAGTTTTATTAAATGAAAATGTATACAAATATAAATTATATTTTGATGATGGTTGAACAAAAGAGTACAAAATTTTACCAATTGATAAAAAACATTCTTCAGCAGAGGAATATAAATCAAGATTATATATAAACACAAATCAAAATACAAAAAATTATTTTATTAAGCTTAAAAATATATTAAATGCATTTAAACAAACTAAATGACAAAATTATTATTTTTATTTGGAAAACCAATTGTTAGCTAATAAACTTTTACCTTATAAAGGTAACCAAATAATGGTTCATGTATTAAGAGATAAAATATTACTAAATATAGTCAAAAATGGAATTATATATGCTGAAAAAATAATAAATAATGGAACTGACTTATTATTTGAAAATAGCAAACTACAAAATATTGATAAAAATATTTTAGATTCAAGATTAAATTCAATTCTTGATAAAAAATTCCATCAACAATTTATAAACTTTGATGAAATAAATAGTATTTTAGAAAATAATATTAGCAAACTTTACATAGCTTTAGATTCGTATATAAAAGCATTCATCCTTAAATTAATTAAAAATGCAAAAAAAGCTAAAATTTGATTGCATTCTGATAACAATAATTTATTACCTTATTGAGTTGTGTCGCTTAAAAATAAAAATGACGATTTTTATTCAAATTGTGATTTCAATTCTTTATTTCCATATATTAGAAACGAACAATTTAGTTTAATTAGTGATTTAGACTTTTCATTTCAACAAGCTGTTTTAGCTTCAAATAACAATGAAATAGATGATTATTCGCATTTGCAAACCATAACAAGTGAGTTTAATATAGAAAAAGTAAAAAATAAACCCTTTCTTACAGTATTTAAATCTTGATTTTCTATTAATAAATAGACTTATATGAAACAACATAAAACTTTAGTTATACATTTTGGTAAAGAAAGCATTCAAATAGTAAATCATTTAATCAAAATAAATTCATTAATAAAAGAATTTGAATATATTGCAATTGATAGCGATTTCGAAACATTAAATAATACTAAACTAGAAAATAAAATATTGATTAATAATTGAAAATCTGATCAATTCATCAATTATTTGCGCCTAGAACCATTTATTATTGGTTCAGATACAATATTTTTATTAGTTAATTTAAATGCTGCAAATTTATTAGTAGTAAAAGAATTTGTTTCGCTCCTTTCATCTTTAAATAAAAAAGTTAATTTAATTTCATTTTATAATCACTCCGATTTCGATCAAATAAAAAAACATTTTTTTAACGAAATGTGTTCTATATATTTGATAAATAATGAAAACTATCAAGAACAATTAGAATTTTTTAATGAAGAAGATATTTTAAAATTAAAATCTATTATAGTAAATGATTATTTAAAATTTTATTATCATATGCATAATAATAACTATATAGAAGATAAAGAAAACATTTTTAATAAGTTTAATAATTCGAATAAAATAAACATTATTACCGCTTGAGCTTTTGGTTCGAGAAGAGTTACTAAAATTTTAGATAAATTATTGAAATATAAGGATAGTTTTTTTGATAATTTAAATCAAGCAATAGTAGTTATTGAACATAGTTCTGATTTTACGCTTGATGAATTATATATATTAAAAGAAAATTTAAAATCTAAATTTAATTTAGAACCTAAATTAATTCTTGTAAAAAATAATGACACTAAAATCAAACTTACGATTTTTATGAACGCAGAATATAAAAATATTAATGAACAAAAAGATATTTTGGATGAGCCTATGCAATTTATTGAAGAAATTTCGTATAATTTAACTGATGCAAATGGCTTTGAAGAAGATGATTTTATCATAAATTATGATGATAACGAAGAAAAAGAACAAATAATAATTGATTATAACGATACTTCAGATATTGAATTTTAATAAGAATATTTAGATTTAATGAGAGTTAGATTAGTAATAATTACTTGATGTTTCGAAGAGTAATTAAAAATAATTTAATTGTTAAAAACTCACAGCCTTTATAGCTGCGAGTTTTTAATATTATTGTCACGTTATATTTTTATTTTTTCTATTTTAAAAATAAATAATATATTTAAATTTTATAAAAAATACTTTTTCCCCTATATAATATTAGTTTTTGCTTATAAATTATTTTATTTAAATAGTTAAATTTCATTATAATATAGTTAATTAAATAAAGAATAAACAAAAATTAAGGGAGAAAATTATGAAAAAATTACTAGCTATTATAGCTTCAACGTTTCCTATAATAGCGCTCAGTTCATGTGTTGGTCAACCTCCGCAGGTAAACGCAGATGAGCCTAATGATGAAGATAAATTAGGAATTGAAAAATTAAATGTATATGAAGATTTAGATTTTAATAATATTAAAGATTCTATTCAAAATACTTTTGAATTAGATCCAGAAACATTAGAATACAAGAAAACTCAATTTAATTCATTTCTTGATGATATAAAACAAACAGCAGAAGATGAAAGTCCTACCTTTTATTTTAACAGAAATGCTGGTCAAGTTTGAAACACAAGTATGCAACATGCTATTGCTACTTTAAATTATTCTAATAAAATCAAAAACGATAAAACAAAGATTGTTTATGTAGGTGATCAGGATGTTTTAGAAGAAAACAAAAGATTTAATTTAAATTATTTACAAGAAAAATATAAAAATAGTATTAAATTAGAAAATCACCAATTAAATGTCGCAGATGGTAAATTTTCATATGTATATAAAACAGAAATTTTGGACTACTATGATACTTTAGAAAATTATAGAGTTATACCAACTAAAACATTTTTAGAATATGTTTTTAAACCATTTTTAAAAGCAAATAAAGAAAACAAGTTTAACGTAGTTATTCCAGATATTTCATTTACGGGTTTACGTCCAGATGCTAGAGAGTATTTGTTAAAACATGCTAAAAAAATAGTTATTATCTCAGATGGTAATGCACAATTAGCTAAATTTATTCCGGAATATTTTTATTATGTATCAAATAAAAAAGAACCCGAAGATATAAAAAATATAGAACAAGCTTTTGATACAAAAAATGGAATTAATAAATTTAACGCAAGGGAATATTATAGATTAAAAGAAAAAGTTAAAATTTTTAATTTTCAAGGTAATTATAGTGTTAGTCTTAACAAAATATTTGATAAGTTAGGTAAATCATGGGCTAAGATTAATGTTAATTCATATCCTACAAGTTTAAATAAATTAGAAAAAGAAGGATGGTTAAAAGGAACTGATTATCTTAAAGATATTTTAATAGTCAATAATTTAATGAAAAATAGCACGGATAGTACTCCAAAATCATTAAAGGATTTGATGATTTTAAATAGTGATAAATATGACGCTAATAAAAAGAATATGGTTTTTATGGGTTCATCTCTTTTTAGAAATGGTGCTTATTTAGAAAATAAAAAATTGAGAGATAAAGCAATAGCGTATTTTGCAAAAATCGAAGAACTTTATCCTCGTAGTGAATATAATTATCTTTTTAAATTACATCCATATTATAAACCAGACCAATCATTAAATTATGTTAAAATGCTTCTTGGCAAAGATGATGTTTCTGATTATATTATTTTAGACCCTTCTGTTTCATGAGAAAACATGTTATCGCTTGATTATTCTAATTTGGAAAATAATAGTGGTGAATCTGTTTTATTTAAAAGATCAAATGGTAAAATAATTCCTAATATGAAATTATTTACACTTCAAGCAACAACAACTGTCTTAATGTCTACAATGCAATTTATCGAACAAACACTTGATGGTTACGATTCACTTGATTCAAAGCGTGAAGTTGTTGACCCAAGTATTATTCCTTTAAATGAAGAGATAAATATAATCAATCGAAAAAATGAAGAAAAAAAAGATTATTATAAAATAAATTACAATAATTTATATGGTATTTATAAGTGAAATTTAACAAGTAATGATTTTTATCCTATTACCGAATTTAAACCACTAAGTGAGTTTTTAGAACAAAAGAAAAAGAACTAATTGTTAAAAACCTATATCAAGTTAACGGTATAGGTTTTTAATATATTTTTTGTTAATTTTTCAATAAATTAATTTTTAAATTTTTATAAAAAAAGATTATTTTCTTGTAACTATTTAAAAAATAATTTTAATGAAATAAAGTGAATAATTTTTAAAAATATTTTTATATTTATTAAAAAGTGAGTTTTTAGTGTAAAATTATTTTCTTATATATATTTTTTATAATTTTTTTACAAGAATTTTATAATTATTTTATTATTTTTACCTTATTTTTAGGAATGAAATATTTATTTCATTTTTTTATATTTTTAATCTAATTTTGTCGAAATTTAATAATAAAAAACTAAGGAAACAAATTATTATGATTAAATTCAAAAAATACTTGTTTGCAGGTTTAACTATGCTACCTGCAACAGTAGCCGTTGTTTCGTGTTCTAAAATTGAACAAAAAAGTGAAACAACAAATGAAAAAACAGACGTAAATACTAAACAAGATACTCCTAAAGTAGGAGAAGATAAAAAAATATCAGAAGAAAAAAGAGAGTTAGATACAATGCAAGGTGACCAACCTAAAGTTGATAATGAAAAAATGCCTTCTGATGATCCTAATGCAAGACCTGATGGTTGAATTAATAAAGAACCACATGATTCAGACAAAGGTCAAGAACACCCTGAGTTAGGTAAGAATAGAAAACAACCAGGTGCTGCAACCGAACCTAGAAGTTAATAAATAATTATAAAATAATTTATTTGCGACTGCGATTTGGGTGAATAAAATTTAGTAAAAACTCATATTGATTTATATGGGTTTTTAATATTGAAATTAATATATTAGAAAGTATATTTCATATATATTTAAGGTTTATTTTTATATTTTTAAAACTAATAATTATAAAATTCAATTGAATTAAATTATTTTCTTCGTGTTTAAAACTATTTTTTTCTTAAGAGTTGCGAATGGCGTCTTATAATCTAATTTTTTGTAATATATTGTTTATTTAAAATGAATAAATATTAATTTTTCAAACATAAATATCTAAATAATTTAGTTTTACATTTTTATTATCATTCAAGTAGCATAATATTTTGTTATACAAATAACATTACTTTATTTAGTATTATTTTTACTTAAGTTAATTATTTGATATAATTTTTGTTGTTCATTTTTAATGTTTTATACAAATTTAGATAAATTATTCAATGAATGATATACATTTAAGATTATGTTATTTTCTATATTCAATTGATAAATAATATTTTTTGAATCTTTGAATCAATATATAATATTGTTGTTAATTTTATTAAACTATTATTTTAATAATATTTTTCTTATTTTCTTAATAGATATAGTAAATTTCGAAAGGTTAAAAATGAAAAAAAATTTAAGTGCTATATTATTAATGATTAGTATGATTTTTATATCCGTTTCTTGTAATGGAATAAATTCTCATAATACTTCTAAAAATATAAATATTACATTTAAACAAAAATATGATGAAACATATGATGAAAAAAATAAAAATATTCCAAATGCGAATTGATTTGTTATTGATGAGAATAATATATATGATTTTATAAATGAAGGAATTATAAGTATAAAATCTATGATATCTACAAATGTAGATGGCCATGATGAAAAATATAATGTATATATAATTAAAAGAAATTTAAATATACCATGGTTAAAGTGAATGCTACCAGATAGTTTATCTTTTAAAGGCGATATTAACGTCATTAATCTAAATATGCCTAATGTTAAAAAGATAATTAAAAATTCTTTTTATGGAAGCACTTCACTTGAAAATGTAATTATTCCAAAAGTTGTAGAAATCGAGGATTCGGCATTTAAGGGAAATCTTTTACTCGAAAATGTAATTATGCCGAATGTTATAAACGTTGGAAGTAGTGCGTTCGAAGGTGATACATCGCTTACAAGTATAAATATGCCGAATGTTATAAACATCGGTAGTAGTGCGTTCGAAGGTGATACATCACTTACAAGTATAAATATGCCAAATGTTATAAACATCGGTAGTAGTGCATTCAAAGATAATATATCGCTTAAAAGTATTTATCTTCCTAATGTGACAAATATTGGTGAAAAATCTTTCTACGGAAATAAATCACTTATAAGTATTGATATGCCGAAAGTGACGACAATAAGCGTGGGTGCTTTAGGTCATAATAGTTTACTTGAGATTATAAATATCCCGAATGTCACTTATATTAATGATTATGCTTTTTTTGGTGATATTTCACTTAAAAAAATATATATTCCAAATGTTCTAGAGATTGGGCAGTGGGCTTTTTGGGGCAATAATTCCCTCATAAGTGTAAACATGCCAAAAGTTATAAGCATTGGTTCATTTGCTTTTGCTAATGATAACTTACTAAACTTCCAAAAGTCAAAATTGCCGTCAACTATGACTGAAAATATATTTAATTCTTTAACTAAAAAAAATGCTTCAAAATGAATACAATAGATAAAATAAAGATTATCTAATTATATTGAACTTTATTTTTAAAAAAAGTAAAGAACGTCACAAAGTTTATTTTATTTAATATAAAGTATATATTATTTATGAGTTAGGTAAAAAATGACACTCCAAAATAAAGGAGTGTTATTTTTATTTATATCAAAACATTTTACTTTTAAACAAAAAGTTAAATATTGTGAATTATACAAAAACAAAAGAGAAATAAAAGATTATATTGTTATGTTTATATATTACTTAAAAAATAATATAAAGTTCATAATTTAAGTATTAGCAAATTAAAAACTAAAAAAGTTAAAATTACAGATTTAAATAAAGATGAATTGTAATTATATAATTTGAAGAGTCATTTAAAGGTAAAAAAGTATTACTAGTAGCGAACAATGAAAATATTTTAAAGATAAAATACAAAAGAAAATAGCCTAATCGATCGATGTATCAAAACTTTTTCATTTTACGAATGTTTTGAATATAACCTTTTATTATTAGAAAAAATAAAGATAAAATAATTTAATGAATTAAATTTTAGAACAAGTTAAATTAAACCTAAACGTTGTTTTAGGGTCAAAATGTACCATCATTTATAAAGTTATTTAACAATGATAAAAAGTTTAGAAAACATTTTAAAGAATATAATGATAACATCACAATATGAATTTAGATTTTCATATGAAGGTTTTAAATACAAGTAGCAAGCATATATAAAATAAGAAAATACCAAAAGAATAGAAATATAGTGATATTTGAGCAAATAACGAAATTAATAATATTATAGTTGATTTAAAATTTGGAATAGTTTGGATAGTAGATATAAAATACATAAAAATTAAAAAATAAATACTATTACTTATATGTAATTATAGAGAACAAAATAAATATGATTTTAAACTGAAATTTACAAGAAACTAGAACAGGTAATGATAAAATATATTATTATTAATTGTATTAAAAAATGCAAGATTAAACCTAAATATTTTCATATTGATCATAGTGCAGAACATGCCAATTTTGATGTGAAAAATTACCTAATAAAAATAAAACAATTTAATCAATGTCCGCTAAAGGGAACTAGCCAAAATCATAGCCTGGAATATTTCTTCACAAACATTGAAAGAGAAAAAATAAGATTAAGTAGTTTTATTAAACTAAATTATTTTATGTATTTATAAATAATCAAATATTTTATTTATTATAATTGCTCTAGATTATAAAAAAATTATAATACACCATTTGAAGTTCTTAAGTAAGAATAATTTAAAATACAAAAAATATTTAATTCAATTGAATTTTATAATTACTTGTTAAAAAATATAAACATTAATATTATGAAGAAAAAATGTAAAGTTATCTAAAATATACATTCGTTAGAATAATATTACAAAATTAAAGTAATATATAATCTGATAAATTATAATACAAAACTCACATCAATAAAAATCAATATGAGTTTTGTATTAATTTTTGTTAAACTAACTTATTTTAAATCTAATTAATTTCTTTATAGGACAAACTTTCCTTAAATTCCTCTTTTCTAAATTTTATAAATAGTTCTTTTAATAGATTTATATTTAAAAAATAATTATTTTTATTTTTAGATAAATTATTAATTACTGCTCTATTTTGTATATAGTATTTATTTTCCTTTTTGTTTAAATCGTCTAATATATAAAAATAATCACCGTCTAAACAAGAAACATAATGAACATTTTTATTTTCTTCATTGAATTTAATAAAATCAATAATCTCTTTTATTTCACTATTTTGTGAGCCACCAGATCCTGAAGTTAATTTATGTTCTATAATAATAATTTTTGTCCCTATTTTAACTAGTAAATCAGGATATTTATTTATATATTCTTCCCTAAAAAGAAATTTAATTTTATTTTTTTCAAGAATTTCGTTGAATAATTTTTGTTTTTTTTCAGGGAATAAATATGTTTCATGATTTTTGTCAAAATTATTTATGTCTGAACTTTCATCACAAAAGGAAGATAAAAATTTTTCTATTATTTTAATTCCGGTCTTACCTTTTCTTTTAGAGGAATTGCTATCGCTAATCACTTGCATACTTTGATTAGAGTATCCATGAGATAAGTATATATTATGTCTATCATGGATGTAATTTTCAAGAATATTTTTTAATATTTCTCGTTTTTCATCTATTGTCTTTTTTCCTTTTTTAAATTGATTGTATGAAGTTCCTTGTGTTTGAAAATATACACAAAAAGGAGAGTAGTTAATGTGCTTGGTATTATCTATAATATCAATAATTTCGTCAATTATCTTTATTTTGGGTTCCTGTTTTACTTCCTTTTCAATTGCTAAATCTTTTAATGTCGAGTAAGTTGTTATTAAATTTATTAATTTTGTGTTTTTAATTGTTAAATCATTTTCATTTTCTTTAGTTTTTGGTATTACTAAAAAACCAAAGTCATTATTTTTATCGTATATAGATATTTTTTTATCTTTTTTACTATTTTTATAAAATTCTAAATTATTCATTAAAAAACTCCTTATGTAATTCGTTATAAGCTTTTTCGATTATTCCTCTTGCTAATTTAAAATCTAACCTTCTTCTTCTCTCGCCTTTTTTTGTATTACCTTTAAAAGGGGTTAAAATTATGTCGTTTGTATCTTTTCTTAAATTATCTAATATATTATTTATTTTATTTATAAATCTTTTTTTCATTGAATTTTGTATAGATAAATTTATTAGTGTTATATGTCTAGAAGAAGTTTTTATTTTATTTTCTCAGTCATATTCTATATTTTCTTTTAAGTCAAATTTGATCTTTGAATTTTCTTTCGTTCCATCGATTGCCTTTAGAGCTAATCATCCTTTTTTATCGTTAAATTTGACATTTATTTTTTTTAAAGTAGGTAGTGAATGAGAATATATTTTTTCTAAATTGTCAATGTATTCTTCGTTTTTATATATTTTAATTTTACTTAAAGGTTTTTCGATCCCATCAAAACAAACAACACAAACAGGGGTTTCTGTATCAAAAAATGGATTTTCTTCTAAAATTGTGATAGAATATAATTTATTTTTGTCCTTAAAGTTAGAATTTATAAATGATTCAGGAACTATTGCTACGACAAATTTTTGTGCATTAATCATTTTTTCTAAAGCTAGTAAGTAAATATCATCATAATTGGTAGAATTAAAATATTTTTTTAAATCAATACCATTTCTCTTTGCTGAATGTTTTTTAATATAAGGGGGATTAGTTATTATTATAGCATCATCAATGTGCGGAATATTAATAAGTGAATCGTTATATTTTCATTTTAAATCTTTATCTATATCTAAACCAACTTCGCTTTTAAAAAAACCTTTTTTAAAAGCATTAAATAAGTCTCCCGAACCAGCAAAAGGATCGTATATAATATTCATTTTAGAATAATTAATAAATTCTAAAACTTGTGGTTTCAACCATACATTTCTTTTTGTAAAAAATTGCCCTAATTTAATTTGTTTTTTATTTTTTATCATGTTAATTCTTTCCTAAATTATATATTTATATTTAATAACATTCTATCATAATAAAGTGTTAATAAGAAAATAAAATTGGTATTATAACTTAAACGTGTTATTTGATGAAATATTTATTTATTTTGCAAAATAATCCATTTTAACAAAATTTATTTCAAAAAATGATAGTTTAAATTTAAAACGTATTAATTATGTTAAAATTACTAAATTTTAGTAAAAATTGTTATAATAATATTACTTATGAAAATAATAGCTAGCAATAAACATGCTTTTAGAGACTACGAAATATTAGATCGTTTAGAAGTAGGAATATCTTTATTAGGGTGAGAAATAAAATCTGCACGTGCTTCTCAAGTATCTTTAGATAACGCTTTTTGTTCTATTTATAAAAATGAACTTTATTTAAAAGAATCTTTTTTTAAACAGTATATGTTATTTAAAGCCGAACCAACACGTGATAGAAAATTGTTAGCTCATAAAAACGAAATTCGTAAGTTAAAACATAAAATGGAGACTCAAAAATTAACTATAGTACCACTTAAATTTTATTTTAACAAGCAATCTAAATTAAAATTAGAGATTGCATTAGCGCGTGGTCTTAAAAAATACGATAAGAGAGAAAAAATACGTAAAGAAGAAGCTCAAAACAAAATTAAATCAACAATTAAATTTTATTAATTGGGGGTATAATGGTTTCGACATATATAGGTTTTATTATATTGCAGTAGTGTTGAGGACTATAATCTCTACTAGGCTTTTTAAACGGAAACGATAAAAAAGAAAACGAAGAATTTAACTTTTCTTCACCAGCGTTTTACGCTAACTCAAATCTTGCATTCGCTTAATATTTAGCGTCAAGTTGTGTTTATGCAACTCCTTTAGTATAAACATAGGTTTTAAAGGATAAAATAAAAGGGTGGTGTCTTTTATTTGAAATTCACTATTTATTTTAAGAATGAGGAATTTTGTTAGTTTAATTACTTAAAATGAATTATTTGCCTCTTTAAAAAATATTCAAAACTAAATAAACTGTAGAAGTATGATAATAATTTATGTGTGGACACGGGTTCGACTCCCGTTACCTCCACCATTTTTTTACATCTTTTTAATGTGGTATTAATTTCACATTTTAACCTAAAAATCGAATAAATTAATAAATTGATATATAATATATTTGCCTTTAGTGAATAAAGGCAAAATTGTTTTATAAATTAAAATCATATTATTATTCTTTCTGTATTGTGTATTATCCTTTTTATTAATATAATGTGTTATATTATTTTGTCCTACTTTGCGGTACTAATGCTTACTGACTACATATTACATAGAATATTCAAATTATAATATAAGTACATAGTTGACTTCACTATGTACTTTTTTTATTTAATTTTTAATTAAAAAACACAATAATGTTATTTATTGTGTTTTGCATAATTATTTTTTATTTTTCTTTTTGAAGAATATTACTGCAATTCCTGCTAATATTAATGCACCTAGTGAACCTAGAATTCCACCAACTATCGCACCTGAACTGCTTTTTGGAGTATTTTTGTTTTTGATTTCTTTTGTATTTGGCTTTTCAACATTAGGTTGATTTGTTGAAGTATCGGAAGAATTTGCTGTTTCGTTATTTTCGTTGTTTGTTTCAGGTTCTTTTGTATCGTTACCATGTGAAATATCTGGAACTAATGATTCGTCAATATCATCGATAATATCTTCTGTTGTATCAGCGTTGTTTGGATCAATTTCAATAATTTTTGAACGCAATTCACTATATTTTGTATCTATTTTATCAATTAATAATTGAATACTTTCTTTTGTAGAATCATCTTTATTAACTTCTTGCTCAGTTTCGTCGATTAATTCTTGCATTTGTTGAGTTAATTCTGGGAAACGTAAGTAGTATTTATCAATAAATTTATACCCTCTTTGGTCTTTATGTATTTCGTATTTTCTTGTCAATTGACCTTTTTCGGATGCAACTAATTTTGAAAATAAGTCATTAAATTCTTTATCTAAATTATTAAACTCTTCTACACTAGTGTTTGAATCACTTAATTTTTGTTTCATTTGATCAACTTTTTCTTTTAAAACATTATATGTTTCAGAAGTATAATTATCAGATTTTAGTGAATCAAATTTACTAATATCTAAAGTTACTGATTGTTTTTTATATGGTAAAGTAACTAATTTAGATTTTTTATCATTGTATTCTGCTTCAAGAGAATTTACTATTTCTTCAGTTAAATTATCTTTATCTTTTAAAGCTTCAACGATTTGATTTACTACAAATTGATATGCGTTAAATGATTCTGTTGTGTATAATTCATCTTCATTTGAAAGCAGATTTGTCATTATTTGATCTAATCTATCTGAATCAAATTTAGTTCTTGCACTTGAAGAAATTTTTTCTAAAGAGTTTTTAATAGAATCTATAGTTGATTGTCTAATTTGTTGAGATTTTAGTGTTTCTTTAGCGATTACTTCTAATAAATCATAACTATCTTTATCTGCTTTAATTCATGTTTGGTAGTTTTCTGGTTTTGCATTTACCAAGTTTTGTAATTGTTCTTTATTAGTTTCTTCTGTTTGTTTTTTAGAGATTGGTATTATTTCAACTATAGAAGGTGTTTTATCTTGTCATGAAATATCGAATGATACAACTTTTTCATTTACTAATAAAGGAATTTTAAATTCTACAATGTTATTTGTTAATTTACCTAACTCTTTTTCTGAGTATTGTTTTGTCGAAGTGTTATATACTCTAACTTTAACGTTTGAACCAGAATTGTCACCTTGTGTAATAATTCTTACATCGGCAGCATCATATCTTCCTTTATTAACAATATATGTTAGGTTTCCGTTTTTGTTTGCTGGTGTATAGTAACTACTTAAGTTACCATCGATTGTCTTGTCTGTTACGTGCGCCGCATCTGTTTCGACGTAATTTGTACCAGTGAATTTAGGGTTTGAGTTTAAGCTAATGTATTCAAAGTCATTTACAACTATCTCATTAAATAATAAAGCACGAGTTGGATAATTTGCTTTAACTAAAAGTTTAATATATCTAGCTTTTGCGTTTTCAATATTTGTATTACCTCATCATCTTACATTTGGGTAGTTCGAATCATTTTCACCTGAATTTATTTTAGATAAATTTGATTCTCTATCTGCATCAGTAACATCGTCACCTATTGTAAATGCTAATTTTCAACTGTCAGAATTATCACTATTTGTTGTTGAATATAATACATCTAAATCTCTTGGATAATCAGCTGTACCGTCTGTTGCGTATAATTTAAGTGATCTTAAGTCAATTTCTTTACCTAAATCATATACTGCAACATTTCCTTTGGCAGGATTACCACCAAATTTAGTTGTAGTATTAACATTTCGATCAAATTCTTTATGAGAATGTCTTTGATCTCCTCACCCTTGGTTAATTGCAATATCTGATTTAATTAATTTTCCAAATACTTTTTCTCCTTGTAAAACAAGGTTTAATAGTTTAAAATTAAAGGTTTTAGATTCTGTTTCAGATGTATTTTTGAATCTAATAAATCTAAATCCCAATGAACCTTTTAATGTGCTAAGGTCATCTATTTTTGTTCATGTGTATCCGTCTTTAGAATATTGTAATTCAACTCCTGGTATTTTGTCGTATTCTCCTGTAACGCTGCTGAATTCTAATATATCTTGAACGTCGATACCTATTTCTTTACCTGCTTCAAGTGTTAGTTCGTGTGATTGGCTAGGTTCAGATTCGTGTAATAATTGGAAACCTGTACTTGATTTAGTTGTTCCAAATCCTTCTATATTACCATTTTTAAGAAGATATTTATTGTCTAATGCGGCTGAATCGTTTCCGACTTTAAATGTACCAATTCTTCATCAAACATTTCTACTTGTATTATTTTTAACTCTAATTCTTTTTGCTTTTACATTGCCTGTAAATGTTTGTGATTTATCGCTGTTACCGCTTTTTTCTCCAAATTTTTGTCATTCTCCATTCTCTGCTTCATATTGAATATCAAAATTTGTTAATATATCACCGCCTGCAGAATTTCCTTGTTGTAATAAAACTTTTGTAATTGTTCTGGGTTCAGGTAATGTAAAAGTTAATGTTGCATCAACTGAAATAGCGTCATTAGACGGAGCTCCTTGGTAGTTTTTTGTTCAAAATTCAGTGGCTTGATTATTGTCAAAAAGAACGTTTGGATTTGTATTTTGATTAGTTGTTCTTACTTCTCTATTTCCGCCGTGTTGTCCATCGTATTTTAGATCTGTATATCAACCGTTTTCTAAGTTAGTTTCTTTAGGTTGGTTAATTACTAAATTAGTAACACGTAGTCATGCACCAAAATTTTCACTTTGGTTATTAACAACTCTAACACCAACAACATTTTCTATGTTTATGTTTTCTATATATACTGGTTCGAAAGGACCGTTTACGTCATTTCTTGTTATATTTGTTTGTCCGTTAAGATCGGTTCATTGACCATCTTTTGTTTTATATTGAACTTTAAAGTTTTTAAAGTGATCGTTTCTATCTCCCATTTTAATAAATAATGTTTTTAAAGTAAATGGTGTTGAAGCATTTGCTCCAAAATAATCACCTTGAACAAATTTTGAATCAGTTCCATCGTGTGCAACTTTTCAAATTTGTTGTTTTTGATTTGAATAATCAAAAATATCGCCCGCAGGGCTGTCTACTTGAACAGTTCTGTTTGTTTCAAATTCAAATGTTAGTTTATCCGGAATCAATAATTCTGAGTATTTTTTAGATAAAGCAGCTTGAAGCGATCTAATAAATGGTTGAATATGTTGAACACCTACTTCTGCAATTTCAAAGTGATCTAAATATCAGAATTTATGTGTTTTAGATTCTGAAATTTTATTTAAAGCTTGATTGTAATGGTCTATAAAATTAAATGTGTCTTTAGCTTTATAATCTTTTAAGGCGTCAATATATAATGAAACACCTTTTGATAATTCTTCGAATGATTTAAGTCAATAAATAATTTGCTCTTTCATTTTTTCGTTAGATTTACCGTTTAACATAATATTTGAGTATTTGTTTAAATCATTAAAAATTGTTTGAATTTCGTTTAATTCTTCATCAGTATATGAGTCATTATTTAATTTAGATTTAAATTCATTTAGTTTATCTTTAATATCTACTGATTCTTGCAATGCTACAACACGACCATCCATATTTTGATTAATCATGTGTTTTGATAATTCTCTAAATGCGTTTGACTCTTCATCATCATGTTGTTTGTTAGCTAAAACATATTTAAATGATGCTTCGTAAGATTTCTCTGCTTCATCATCTGTTTGTCAAATATTTCAAGTGTAATCGGCTCCACCAAAAATTGCAACTCTAGAAGGTTGTGATTGTTGCATAGGGTTAAAGATAACACCTTCGATTTTTGAAGCATCAACATTTCTGTGTAAGAATTCTTTATATCCACCTAAAATTAAATGGCTCTTTGAGTTATCAGAACAAGGCCAGTTAATTCATAACATAGGTCCTCTACCAACATTTTGAGTAAATCTATTAGTAAAATCTTGTGATATTTCACCTCAAATTCTACCACCAGTCATTACTATTTGAACTTCTTTAGGGAATGTTCTAAAGTAATCTTGACCATACCCTCCATATTCTTGAACAACATATGGAAGAGTAGTTTTTAATCCTGGATATTCAGGTTGTAACATTTTAAGTCACTCAACAACATCGTCAAGTAATCTTTTTTGCATTTTTTGATTATTATTTCCCGGGAACGGTGTTCCGGCATCATCTGCTAAAATTCCGATTTGACGAACCCCAGCTTTAATAACTTGCAAGAATTTTGCTTTAAGTTGAACTAATGATTGTTCATAATTAGATTCGTTCATTCTTTGTCCAAAAAATGGATGTAAAGTATAAATATAGCGAACCTTTGTTTTATTCCCTGTTTCGGCTAGAGGTTTAATTAAATTTTCAATTTCTTCATCGGTATAAAGTTCTCTTCATTTTGTAGAGTGTTTAGGATCGTTTTTAGGTGCATAGAAATATCCGTTAAGTTTATAGTATGTACCTCATTTCATATAATCAAGTCTATCTTCTAAACTTCATGGATTACCATAGTATCCTTCAATAACTCCACGAGTTGTTACATCTGCATAATCCTCAATTTTAAAGTTTTCAATTTCTCTACCATTTAATTGGTTAAAAATGTGTCAAAGTGTTGTTGCACCATAGAAAGCTGCATCTGTATCTTTTGCTAAAACAGATAAAACATTGTTATTGTTATTAATTTGGTAACTATCTGTTTTTTCGTAAAGTTCTTCGTTTACTTCTGTATTTTGAGATTTAATTAAATTATCTACTAGGTTATCTGCATCACCTTTAATACCTACTAAAATATTTGTTTGACCTTTAACTATATGTTTAGTTATTGTGTATTGTAAGTTCTTGATATCTAATACTTCTTTGAATCTATCAACTGTTGCTTCGTCAATTCCGTTTTCGAAAACTATATTAACATTTTGTGTTAAAAGGTAATTTCCGTCAAGATAATCAATTTTTTGAACTTTAGGATAAATTTCATATGTTTTTCTGTTTGCTACTTGTGTAGGAGAAGTTGTATTTTCTGTTTCTCCAGTTTCAACCGCACTAATTGAAGCAATTAATCCTGCTGATCCTGCAGCGCTTAAAACATATTTAACTATTTTTTTAATATTCATTTTTATTACCTCATTTGTAAATTTAAATTACATGTTTGCATTAATTATATTAATACATATTAATTAAATCAAATTAATATCTAGCATAATGTTAATGCATTTTATATGCATAAAGATATTTTCATTCTCATATTTATGAATTGTATATGCATCTAATTTGCTAAAAAACATTTTAAAAAAGCCTATTTTTAAACTTTTTTATTAATAAAAATAGAATCTTTTGGTTTTTAATAATAAAAAAGAGCATATTTTATTCATTCACTAAAATAAAAATAGACATTTTTACAAGCCTATTTTTATTAATTTTTTAAAATCTTCTTCAGTTAATAACTTAACATTTAATTTCAAAGCCTTTTCATATTTAGAACCCGGATTTTCACCGTAAAGTAAATATGTAGTTTTCGAAGAAACTGACGAGCTAATTTTGCCGCCATTTTTTTCAATCATTTCTTTAAAATATTCTCTACTTTTACTTAATGTTCCTGTTATTACAAAGTTTAAATTGTCTAGTATATTTGAATCTTGAACTTCTTGTTCATAAATTAAAATACTATCTAAAAATTCTAAAAGATTTCTGTTATCATCTATTTTTATATATTCTCTAATACTTTGAGTAATAATTTCACCTATTGTGTTTATTTGTGTTAATTTTTCTAAATTTATATTGAATAAATCCGTTAATTTTGATATGTCATTAGTTATTAGTTGCGCTACTTGAATTCCTATATTTGGTATCCCAATAGAAAATAGTGCTTTAAAAAGTTTAGTAGTTTTTGATACTTCGATTGAATTTAAAATATTATTAAGTTTTTTATTTGTTTTCGATTTAAAACCTGGTATTTGATTTATTTCTTTAGCATATTTTTTTAAATTATATATATCTTTAATGTTTTTTACGTAGCCTAAATCGTAAAATAAACGTATATTTTTTTCGCCTAATGTTTCAATATTCATAGATTTTTTAGATACAAAATGAATTAATTTTTTTATTATTTGTTCCTCACAATTTTGATTTACACAAAATTGATCAACAAAACCTTCTTTTTCTACTAAAAGATTGCCACAAGAAGGACAATTTAATATTTTACTAAAAACACCGTTTGTATTTTTTTTATTTAAACCAATTACTTTTGGAATAATTTCTCCTGACTTAATAATTGTGATTTGATCCCCGATATTTACATTTAAATTTCTTATGTATTCATAATTGTGCATAGTAGCATTATTAACGTTTGTTTGATTTAAATTAACTTCATCAAAATTAGCTATATAAGTTATTTTTCCGGTTCTCCCAACAGAGGCGGTTATATTTTTAATGATACTTGTAGCTTCCTGTGTTTCATATTTAAAAGCTATAGCATATTTAGGAAATTTAGAAGTTTTTCCAAGTTGTTCTCAATATTTAATTTGATTTAATTTAATAACATAACCATCACAATCGAACTCAAATTCATTTTTTAGTTCTCTAAATTTTTCTACAAGTTCAATTAATTGTTCAAAAGAGTCAGCTACCATGATATTCTTATTAGTGGGAAAACCTAAATTGTCTAAAAATTTTTTTACAGAAGACTGTAAATCTATATTATAATCTTGAGCATTTACTAAGTCGTATAAAATAATAGATAAATTACGTTCCTTAACAACATTTTTATCTAGTTGTCTAAGTGTGCCTGAGGCTGCATTTCTAGGGTTTGCAAAAATCTTTTTATTATTTTTAATGAATTCTTCGTTCAACTTATTATATGTTGATTTAGACATGTAAATTTCTCCACGAACCTCTAAATCAATGTCCTGATTCAACGAAAGTGGAACACCTTCTATTTGTATAACATTTTCAGTAACATCTTCACCTTCAGTTCCATCACCACGTGTTATAGCTCTAATTAATTTACCTCTAGAGTAGTGCAAAGAAATAGATAATCCGTCAATTTTCGGTTCTAAACAAAAATTGATTTTTGGATTATTTAATGATTTGTTTAAATTATTATAATATCTCAACAAATCATTTTCAGAATAAGCTTTTTCTAAAGATAACATAGGGTTTTTGTGAACAAATTTACTAAATTTATTACTTGCGTAGGAACCTAAATTGAGTGTAGGAGAATTTTCTAAAATATACTGAGGATATTGTTTTTCTAATAAAATTAATTCTTGTAAATTTTTATCATAAACTAAATCTTCTACACTTGGTTCGTTGAGTTGGAAATATTCATAATTTCATTTATTAATTTTTTTAACTAATTGCTCAATTTTTAATTGAATTTTTTTATTCTCTTTCATTGGCTTACCTCTAATATTGTTTAATATTTAAATTATATATTAAATATTATTTTTATTATTTTTTGAAAATAAAAATATAAAGTGCAGCCTACATACACTTTATATTAGTGTGTTATAAATATAAGAAATATTTTTTTAAACATAATCACATAAAATATTTAATTTTAAAATTTTCATGATTTTAATTTACTAAAATAAATAACAAACAATAGAATAATACATTAAAGGAGTGTGTGAAGAAAGATAACCTTATTAATAATTTTATGGAATATTTACAACACATAAATAATTTTAACTAGTTGGTTTTATTTTTGGTTAATATAATTATTTTATGCAAACAAAATTTATTATTTTTTTTAAGTAAAAAACTATATATTATATAATTAATAAAAATATTTATATTTAAGGAGTAATATGAAAAAAGTAGTATTAATCGTTATTGATGGTTTAGGTTTAAGAAAAGAAACACAAGGAAATGGTTTCGCATTAGCAAATACACCTACTTTTGATAACTTATTTAAAAATTATCCAAATTCATTGATACAAGCATCAGGTCAATATGTTGGGTTACCTGAAGGACAAATGGGTAATTCAGAAGTTGGACATTTAAATATTGGTGCCGGTACAATTGTTTATACTGGATTATCACTTATCAAGAAAGCTTTAAATGAAGGTACATATAAAACAAACAAACAGTTTGTTAAAGTATTTAATGATGTTAAGGAGAACGATTCAACATTACATTTAATGGGCCTTTTATCACCTGGAGGTGTCCACTCATTAGAAGATCATTTATTCAAATTGTTAGAAGCCGCACATGAATTTGGATTAAAAAAAGTTTCTGTTCACGTTTTTGGAGATGGTAGAGATGTTGCACCTCGTTCAATTAAAGAATCTTTAACAAAATTATTGGAATTAACTGACAAATTTGGTTATAATATAGCTTCTATTTCAGGAAGATTTTATGCAATGGATCGTGATTCTATGTTTGATAGAGTTGAAAAAGCGTACGACGCGCTTTTAGGAAATGCAGATTCAAAATTTGATAATATTTTAGAATTTGTCGATAAACAATATGCTTCAGAAATCAGTGATGAATTTTTTGTTCCATCAATAAATTCTAACTTAAGCAAAGAATCTTTTGTTAAAGATGGTGATTCAATTATTTTCTTTAACTTCCGTCCTGACCGTGCAAGACAACTTACACATTTATTCGTTAATTCATCTTTATATGATTTTAAAGCAACTCACCAAGTTAAAATTAATAAATTTGCTTCAATGATGAAATATGAAGGAATTAACACAATTATAGCTTTTGATGAAATGGAAGTAAGTATGCCTATTGGTAGAGTTTTAGAATTAGCCGGAAAAAGTCAATTAAGATTAGCCGAAACTCAAAAATATGCTCATGTTACATATTTTATGGATGGTGGAAATGATATTGAATTTAAAAATTCAAAACGTATAATGGTTGATTCTCTTAAAGTTGAATCATATGCAGATGCTCCACATATGTCTGCTGAAAAAATTACAGATGAATTGTTGGCTAACGCATTAAATTATGATGTTACAATTATGAATTACGCAAACCCTGATATGGTAGGTCACACAGGTAATTTAAAATCTACAATAGAAGCAGTTTCATTTTTAGATTCACAAATTAAGAGAGTTGTGGATTGAGCAGAGGCAAATAATGTGACTGTATTTATTACAGCGGATCATGGTAATGCTGAAATTACAGAAGATCAAAATAATAAACCAGCAACAAAACACACAAGTAGTCCGGTTATGTTGATTGCAACAGATAAATCACTTAAATTAAAAGATGGTATTTTAGCAAATGTAGCACCGACAGTTTTAGATTATATTGGCGTAGATAAACCTGTCGAAATGGATCAAGAATCTTTATTAATTAAATAAATAAAAATAGACTAATTTAATTTTGTTAGTCTATTTTTTATTATTTAATAATACTTGCTTATAGTCTTAATTTTCATAAATTATTTCTTTAATATTTTTTTACGTTTTTGTTTTTTGAATATATAATTTTACAAAAATAAAATGTAAAAAACTAAGGAGACATTAAAATATGAAATTTAATAAAAAATATTTTTGAATATTAAGTGGAACAACTTTAGCTTTAACAAGCATCATAATTGGTTCCGCTTTAGGAACAAGGAGTTCTAAACCTAAACAAGAAGCAAAAAATATAGAACAAGAGAGAAAAATACAATCTAATAATAATTTAAAAAAGAATAGTTCAAATCAAAAAAATATAGAGTCTAAAAAAGAACAACCAAATATTACAAATAAAACCAAAAACGAAAGAGTCATTGAAAATAAAATAGAGAATAAGAATAATCAAGAAGAGAGTCAAAACACATCAACACAAGCTAAATTTGAAATGAGTAATCTCGAACAAAAACAACCAAATAGAAAAGATGATTTATTTGATGTAGAATTTAAGTCATATAAAATTGCAAATAAACTTGGTTACCCTGCTTCTATTGCAAGTTTCACAAATAAGTCGACAGGATCTATTGATAAAGAATTTCTTTTAAATGATAATAATACTACTTACAATAATAGATGATCTAATTGACAAAATGTAAAAAGAAGTAAAAAAGATTGAGTTGGAATTATATTTGGTTCGGACAAAACTAGAAAAGAAGAAATGATTGATAGAGTTGAAATTATCTTTGGTAGAGATTTTCAATCTGATTTACCTAAAACAGATTGAGAATTACAATATTATCCAATCAATATAGATGATTCAGACCTAAAAAGTGGATGATGACATGCTGAAGATTGAACTGGTTCAAAATTATTAGATGATAATAATTGAAAGAATGTTGAACTTATAGATAACCCAAGTTTAACTAAATTTTCAGATAATCAAGATAAAGTAGTTTTTGACTTTAAAAAGGTGCAGGCTTATGCTGTTAGAATCAAAATGAATATAAAAGATGATAAAAAAGGTATTATCATTAATGAGTTTACTGCAAAAAGATCTAAATAACTCATTATTCTAATGACACTTATCAAAGTGTCATTTTTAAGTTCTTTTTACCTAAATTACTTTATTTTTAAACTATAATTAGCTAATATGAATAATATTTTAAAATTTATTAGTAATTCTAAAAAACACTTAGTCAAAAAATATTCAATTTTGAATTTAAAGATTATCCTTAAAAAAATGTTTACAGCTGATACTTGTGAGTTTAATGAAGGTGTTAAAGAGTCTTTGTTTAATATTTTTAAATTTGAATATAAAATGTTATCTTGAGTTTTTTTAACTTCTACAATTTTAAGATGGATAGCTGTCTTAACAATGTTTATTGATCATGTTGGTCTTATTGCTTATCCAAATGTTGAAGAATTAAGAATTGTAGGAAGAATGGCGTTTCCTATATTTGCATTTTTATCGATTATAGCAATTAATTATTCGCGAAGACCATTATATTACATTTTTAGATTTTTGTTTATGGGAACCATTATTCAAATCGGAATATTAATATTATCTAAAAACGGATTTGACGAATCGTTAAAACCTGGATATTTTAATATTATGTTTATGTTATTTTTAGGCTCATTTAGTGCTTATTTACATAGAAAAAATATTTATATTGGTTTAGTTTTCACTTTTTTAACTTTTGTTTTTCTTTTTTTAGGAGAATATAGTATTTCTAACATTGCAAGCACAAAATACTTATTTAGAATTGATTATCATTCTTATGGATATTTAATAATTATGATGTTTTATTATTCTTTTTTGATAGATAAATATTTTAAAAACCAATTGATATTTAAAATACTAGTAATATTACTTTTTATTGTTGTAAACGTAGTTTATAGCTACTTAAATTTAATATCTGAAATTCAAATTTATTCGCTAATAGATATACCGCTCTTTTTGTTCTATAGTTATAAAAAACCAATTAAATTTTGATTATTGAACAATTTCTTTTTACTTTCATATCCTTTAAGTTTTGTATTTCCTTTAGTTTTTATTTAATATTTTTATTACAAAAAACGCGAAATTATAACTATTTTAGTGTTTTTTTTTTTTTTTTTTGGTTGCGTAGTATAATCAAATTATATACATACAAATTATTAAAGGAGAACATGGATTCAATTAAAACAACTAAGTTGGATAAAATTTTATTAATTTCACTAACCTTAATAATTACTATTTTTAGTGCATTTTCTATTGAAAACAAAACAATTATATGAGATTCTAATGTATCTGTTATTGTTAAAATTTTAGGAATAATAGTTGCTAGTTCCGCTATTTTTGGGGTTATTGCTACTTGGTGATTTTATACGAGAAAAAAATATGCATTTTTATTTGCTATATTAAATGCATTTTTATTTGGTATTTATTCTATTTCATTGAATTTAGTTGCGGACTTCATTATATATGTGGGGTTATGTGTTCCTACTTTTATATATTTAAGATATATAACTAAATACAAAAACAGAATTAAACAATATCGTTTTAATTGACTAACTTCGATTTTTATTGTTTCAATTTGAGTAATTAGTTTTATAGTTCTATATTTTACAATTCCACATTTAACATTTTTATATGGGAAAATGATAAAACAATCTTTATATTTCGAAAATAATTTTAATAATAAATTTTTAGGCAAAATTATTGCTATTTCTATAGATTCAACTTTATTAGTAGCTGTAGTTATGATGATTCTAGGAATGAAATCATCATGAGTAATTTGGCAAATTAAAAATATTTTATCAATTATATTTTTTGCCGGTATAGGTATTTTGAATTGAAGTGTTATTATTATAAATATATCTTTTTCAGTATTATCTTTATATATATTTATAAAAACTTTTATAAACAAAAAGCGAATTATAGCAATAACCGGTCCTGGTTGTTCTGGTAAAAGTACATTATTAAATAATCCTAAAATACAAAAATTACTTAAAGATTACAATATTTTACTCAAAGATGAAAGGTCATATTTAGATAATGCAAATATAAATAATAATGACTATATTAAAGCTTTATCTAATAAGGGTAGTTATTTTGATGCTGAAAAAATGTTTTTCGAGAGTCAAAAAAAGATAATAATTGAGTCTAATTTGACAAATTCTCATCAATTATTAGATCGTCATATGTCAGACAGTTTTTTACATGCTGATGTTTTGATTAAGGAAAATAAATTTACTAAATCTGAAAAAGAAAAGTGAATTAAAGAAAAAAGAAGATATAAATGATTTTTAATGAATAAACCTAAATTAGATCTACTAATAGTGGTTAAAGCACCGTGAGAAAATATTCGTATATGAAGAAAACTAGCTATTCGAGATAAAGACAAAACAAGAAGAAAATTAGAATTCGATAATCTGGAGTTATTTAAAAAATTTCGAGAGGAGTATGAAGTTAATGAAGAGTGATTAAAAATAGCGAAATTGAGTTCTAAGAAAATAATTTTTCTTAATAATAATATAGACGGCGATAAAGGTAAAGAAAAATTGGTAGATGAATTTTATATCATTCTTAAGCAATATTTAAAAATTTAATGACAATATTATTGCGTTATGAATAAAATTAATTTGATACTTACTACTTTTAGTGTTTTTTATATATTATTTTTGATTTTATATAAAATAAAAACTTATCTCCAGACAAAGACAAGTATAACTGAACAAAATAAAACCCATGTTAATTTTATTTATATGAGTTTTATTTATTAGATTAAAATTATTTTTAATCTTGAAAAGAATATTACGCAAAGTATATTTTTAAAAATTATTCCTTTATTAATATTTATATTTTGGAATGAATAATTATAAAATTAAATAGAATTATTTCATTTTCTTTGCTTATTATTCACAAGTTTTAAAAGATATGTTATTATAATCTATTTTCTATAATCTTATGAGAATAAAATATTCATTCATTTAATTAAAAAATATTTAAATAATTTAGTTTATTAAAATTACTTATTTTTTTCTTTTTCTATCTAATTTTTACATCAAAATTATAGTATTCTAGTATGGTAATATTTAGGTTAATGCTTCATTTATTACAACTTTTTAACAATAATATTTTATTGTATTTTAAATTTCGATTTAAAATCATGTTTGTTTTACTGTCTATAATAGTTTGTAAATAATAGTATTTTCAGATTCATTAAATTGAAACTAATATTTTTATTATAAATCATTAGGCTTTATTCTTTGATATTAAAAATGACGTATTTATTTAAAAATATTAACAAACATGAATTTGATAAAATTTATTTTTTAAGCCATCATAAAATTTATTTACATTTTTAAATGTGTTATTTAGCAATTCTTTTATTAAGAATTTTTAGAATTTAAGTTTATAAAAAAAAGAATTTAGTTTTAATGAAATTGTTTTTTTTGAATTAAAAAATAAGATATGTAAAATTTAATGATAATACATTAATAAATACTACTTATTACACACAAATTATTAGATAAATTATCTTTATATTCTAAACACTAATATTAAGAGATTATACCTAACAAAAGCGATTTAAAATTCTTACATGAATTTATATAAAAGCGAAATTAAGTTTACGACTTAATTTCGCTTTATAAACTTAGTTTATTTTCTCCTTTCTTTTTATTTTTTTTCTTGTTCTAATGATTTATTTAATGAATTATGTAAATTTGTTTTTATATAATTGTATCTATAGTATGTATCTTGATTATTTTCATAATTATCGAATGAGTTTTTTCTATATAACGAAAATTTATTCAATTTTGATAATTGTTCTTCAGTCATATCGTTTTTTAATACATTATCATAAATTAAAGAGTTAACTATAATAGTGTTTTCATATCAGTTAATTTTAAAAGTTTCAATCGGAAAGTAAAATTCTTTTATTTTATTATTGCCAATGAATTCTTCAATTATGACAATATTATATTTTTCTATAAATTTATTATTAGACTGACAAAAATATGATAAATAAGTGTTTATTAATACTAAATTACTTAATAATTCTTTTGTTATGTGATTTTCTGTATTTTTTATATTTTTTACACCTATTTCTATATTTAAATCATTATACTCATTTGAATATCCATATGAAGAATTTTTAATACTTATTTTATAATGATTATTTAAGTTATTTTTATAAAGTTTAAATATTTCATTTATAAGATTGATGATTCCGTTAATTTTTGTTTTTTTAACTTTTTCTATATATATGTTAATCGAATCGTTATAGAATGATTCGATTTTATTATTTTCGTCAATATATTTAAAAACACTCTTATAGTCGTAAAAGTCTAAATGAGTACGTTTAATTTTTCACATTCCTTCTTGATTATGTATTGTATAGGAAGTACTATTAGCGGTGAAAACAGGAAATTTATCACCTTTTTCATCGTTAGTTAAATTATGAACAGGTATTAAATTTTCTAACTTATCAGTACCACCTTTCGATTTTGGATAAATATGATCAATATCTCAACCATATTTTGAATTAGGTTGGTTATATGATCCTTTTTTAATTTCTCTACCAGTAAAATCAATGCCAGATTGATTATTGCCGAAGTAGTTTTCTCATACTTTATTTTTGTCTACCATTTTTGTTTTTAAATAAACTAAGTTTTGCCGATATTTATAGACTTGCCTAACTAAAGAGTTAAATTGAAAATATAATAGAAATAAAATTAATAAAATATTTCAACCATAATTACCTTATTTCGGTAAAAACAAACAAATCATTCTTTAAAAACTTATAAAGAATTATTCGAATTCGACTTTTAAATTATACAATGTTTTTTCATTTTTTTAAAATTTACATTTATTAGTTGTAACTAGCTATTATCATCATATCACTTTTATACTCAATAGTCATGCTACTTTGTATTAAATTTGCATTATAAAAAAGAATTAAAATAATAGTTTATGTTTAAAGTATATAAATTAGGTTTTATTTTTTAAAAAACAAGTTTAAAAACGAAAAATATGTTATTGATAAATTTAACAATAAAAAAAATAAACATACACAAAAAGAATCATGGATAATGGGTTATTGTTAATTTAATGAAATTAATGGAATAAAAGAAATTATTCTAAAAGGTTAAAAAATATAATTCTTTAATTATCAAAAGATAATTAAAGAATTATAAAAAAATGAAAATATACCTTAAATTAGCATATTTTACCTGAGAAAAAGAAACTATTATAAAGATAATAAAATGTATACTAATTAATTTACATAAGAACAACAAAGTGATTTGTTATGTTTATTTAGTGATAATTAAGCAAATATAACTAAGTATATTTTTAAAAGGGTGGGAGAATTAAGTTGTACAGGAGGGATATTTAATTGAATAAAAGAAGAATAATAACACAGATAAATACCACATAACATTAGTAATGTTATTGAATTTTATAATTTTATAATGATATTAAACGTTTTGTATGTATCCCTAAATAATCTTTTAAAATAGTTTAAATAACATTTTGAATAAAATTAGGTATAGACGTAGAAACATTCGAATATGTTTCAATTGAAAATAAACCCTTTTGAAATTTTCAATTCATATTAATAAAATTTAATTATGTAAATTACAAAATTGTACTAATTTGCACAAAATTAGAAAAATAATTACGGGATTCAATAAAATTCTTTAATATTTATTTTCTAGTTTTTGTTAATTTACTTTATATTTTTGGTTGTATAATAAAAAATATATAAAGGAGTAAAAATGGATAAAATAATTAATAAAATTAAATCTAATAGATTAGAATTAGAAAAAGTCTTGTTAGAGAGAAAAGAACTTATAGATCTTTCTTTTTTAGCACTATTTTCAGGTGAATCAATTTTTATGTTAGGTAAACCCGGTGTTGCTAAATCTTTATTAGCTAGACAACTTAAAAATATATTAAAAGACTCTACTCATTTTGAATACTTAATGAATAGATTCTCGACTCCAGAAGAAATTTTCGGACCAATTAAATTATCAGAATTGAATAATGATAAATTCGAAAGAAAAATAGAGAAATATTTACCTTCATCTAACATTGCTTTTTTAGATGAAATTTGAAAAGCGTCACCCGCAATTCAAAATACACTTTTGACTATAATAAATGAAAAAATATTCAGAAACGGAGATGAAGATATTAAAGTTCCGCTTAATATGTTAATTTCAGCTTCTAATGAACTACCTGAACCGAATTTAGGTTTAGAAGCACTATATGATAGATTCTTAATTAGATATTTAACTAGTTCTATCGAGAACGAAGATAATTTTAAATTTTTAGTTAATAATAATTATAATTCGATTAATGTTTTAGAAGAAAATAAAATTACAAAGGATGAAATTAAAGAAGTGAAAGAAAATGCAAAGAAAATAAATGTTCCTGATTATATTTTTGATTTTATTTTTGAACTTAGAAAAAAACTAGAAGTAGAATTGGAAGAAAATTCACCATACATATCAGATAGAAGATGAAAGAAAATTTTTAATGTATTAAGAGTTAATGCAGTATTATCTCAAAGAAGTGAGATAGGTATAGAAGATTTAGATTTAATTAAAAATATGATTTGAGATAATCCGGATCAAAAAAAATTAATAACAAAAGTTTTTGACAATATATTTGTAGATTTAGTTTCAAAACAAACTGATGTTTCATTCAATGAAATAACGGATAGTTTTGATAATATTAAAGAAAAAATTAATAAATTAAAAATACCAAAACATAAATTGATTAAGTGATATTCACAAACTGAAGATTATTACGGTAGCATTTACAAATCTACAACAAAAGAAACCGAATATCACGGCTTTAAATGAAATGATTCTAATTATTATATTGTAGTGAAAAATGATTCATTGAACACTAATATAAATATAAATGAGTACGCAAGAAGAAGCGGAAATTCTAATTCATATTTTATATTAATCGAAGATGGAGATAAAAACTATACATTTACATCTAAAACAGCAACTGATATTAATGATATTATAAAAAAAGGTGATCCAATACTCGAATATACCATAAATGAATCGACGAAAGAAGAGTCTATAAAAGAAATTAGTTATTTAGATAAGAAGATCGCTTTGTTACAGGTTAAATTAGATGATGAAATTATGAAACTTAATAAAATAAATTCAATTTTTAATACAAATTGAAAAGAAAATTTATCATATGCAAAACAAGTTATTGAAGACTCTATTAATAATTTAGTAGTAACTAAAAATAAATTAATTTTAGAAGATTTAAATAAAAAAGATGAAAAAGATAAAAAATAATATTTTAGAAAAAATAAAAGAACAGAAAAATACTTTTTTAAATAAGCTAAAACCTGACTTAGATGAAATTAATGATGAATCAATTTCAAAAACTATAAAGGATGAAATTGATCAAAAATTTACGGTTAATAATAATCAAATTAATCAATCTTATCAAATTGCGTTGAACGAATTAGAACTTGATTTAAACAACATAAATTTAAATAACTATATTGATGTAGCTCAAAAACTTTCAAAAAAAATTGTTGAATATAAAAACACATTTCAACATTTAGTTAAAACAAAAACTAAGGATAATTTTGATAGGTTTATGAACATTCTTGAAACTATAATAGAGACTAAAACAATAGAAAATTACATTTGTAATTTTAATTTAACAAGAAATAAGTGACTTGATGAATTTTATAAAAAGATAAAAGAGATTGCGAGAATTACCAAAAATATAAAATCTTTTTTAAATGTGTTTGGAGTTTTTTGAGATTTAAGCATTCATGATTTATTTAAAGTGAATGTTAACCTAATTGAAAAATTATCCGTTTTATTAGAACAAAATTATTTTATTAATGAAATCGCGGAACTTTTAGGTAAATTAGCTGAATCGGAAAAAGAATATGAAAAACAAGAAATACAAAAAATGACTAAATTACCTTCTAATAAAAAATGAGAATATTCTCCAAGTAATTATGTAGGAATAAAAACAGGGAATGATTTATTTAGCATTTTAGCACATCAATTTGGTTATAGAAATAATAAAGACGCAGCCTTGTTATTTAACAAGCTTTTTACTGAAAAACAATTAATTATGTTCGATAAAAGAGAAAGAGTTGTTGAAGAAAAATACATTTCTTCGCTTGAAGAACGTGAAAAGAACATTGATAAAAAAGGCCCGTTCATTCTTGTTATTGATACTTCTGGTTCAATGCACGGGACTCCCGAAAATATTGCTAAAGCTTTTGCTTTGGCAATAACTAAAATTGCACACAAACAAAGTAGAAAATGTTATATTATTAATTTTTCTAACGGAATTATTGAATATGATGCAACAGATTTAGCAAAAAATTGAAATAAGTTTTATGAATTTTTATCAATGTCTTTCGGTGGCGGAACCGATATAGAACCAGCCATAGAATCGTCTATAAAAACATTAGAAAAAGAAGATTTTAAAAATTCTGATGTTCTATTCATTAGCGATATGATAATCAACCAATTAAAACAAGAAATTATCAATAAAATTAAACTTAACCAAGAGAAAAAAGTTCGTTTTCATAGTCTTACCATTGGAAATAGTTTTAAGAATGAATTTATAAACTTTTTAGATAACAATTGAGTATACGATGGATCAAAAGAAAGTATAAATAATATTATAAATTCATTAAACAAACTAAAAGAAAATGACTAATATTTTAATTGATGTAAGAGTCTAACTTTTTAGACTCTTTTTATTTTTCTTACCTTAATCATAGTGTTAAACGTTAAAATTAACTAATAATTTTGTCTAAAATTATACGGTGAAATCAATCAGTAATAGTAATTAAAATCAATGTTTATTAGATTAAAAAATTTTATATCCTATTCTTACTATATAAAAGACTTAAAAATTTAAAAAATTTAGATAATTTTTCTTTAAGTAAAAATAATTTTTTATATAATATAAAAATATGAAAAGCAAGGAACTTTTAATACAAATTTTAAGAATAAAAGACATTCTTAGTAACTTTAATGATATTGAATATCCTTCTAAATCTTACAGTGTCGAAGAATACTGTGAGAATCTTTTTGATACCGTCTCCCTGTTGTTTAAGTTAGCATTTTAAAACAATACGAAAGGAGACATTATAATGACAAAAAATGCAAAAAATAACTTACCTATTATTGAATTAAAAGAAGTTGTTAAAGAATTTTCTGACAAAACAGTTTTACACAACGTTAATTTAAAAATTAATCGTGGTGAATTTGTTACTTTACTTGGTCCTTCAGGGTCAGGTAAAACTACTATTTTAAGACTACTTGGTGGTTTTGAATGAACTACTCGTGGTGAAATTCAATTTAATGGATATGATATTAAAGATCTATCCCCTCATAAGAGAAATGTATCTACTATATTTCAAGATTATGCTTTATTTCCTCATTTAAATGTTGAAGGAAATATCGCTTTTGGATTAAAACTTAAACGTGTTCCTCGTGAACAAATTAATCAAAATAAAATTGACAATTTAGAAATCAAATTGTCCCAATGAACAAAAAAAGCTAATTCGAAAATGAAACAAATTGAAATTCAATTAGAACAATATACTGAAGAACTTAAAAATCTTAAAAAAGGTACATATCAGTATAATAAACGTCAAAATTGAATTGATGATTCTGATTTTAAATATTCATATTGAGAAAATTATGTTAATTTAAAAAAACAAGCATATGAAGATCGTCATTTTAAACGTAAAATGACTAATGCTGAAATGAACGAAAAAATTAGTAAAATAATTGATATTGTAGGTCTAAAAGGTAACGAAACAAAAGCAATTTCTCAATTATCAGGTGGTATGAAACAAAGAGTTGCTTTAGCTAGAAGTTTGGTTATTGAACCAGAAATATTATTACTCGATGAACCACTTAGTGCTTTAGATGCTAAAATTAGACAAAAAATGCAAGTTTTATTAAGAAGTGTTCAACAAAGCTTAGGTTTAACTTTTATTTTTGTTACACACGACCAAGACGAAGCTTTAGAATTGTCAGACCGCATAGCCGTTATGCGTGATGGAGTTATTGAACAATACGATACACCTAAAAATATTTATGATTTTCCTAAGAACATATGAGTTGCAAAATTTATTGGTGATTCTAATATTTTTGATGCAACTTTTGAATCTAATGGAAATATTAAATTGCTTGGAAAAAGTTTTAAAACAATTCATGAAAAAAGTGAATTTAACAATAAAGAAGTTTTGGATGCTTTAATTAGACCTGAAGATATTGATATTATTTCAGAACCTAAAAGTACTGAAGGGAAAATTAAAGGTACTGTCACTGAAATTTCGTATCGTGGAAGTTATTATTATCTAAAAATAGAAACCGAAGATGAAGATGTTATTTATGTTGAAACTGCTAAAAAATTTGAATTAGAGGAAGTTGTTTACTTGAGTTGAACAATTGATTCTATTCACTTAATGAAAAAAGATTCTAAGTGAGATTATTCCCAAAATGATTTCCAAAATTAAACATTTATTTAGTTTCGACAAAAAAACTGCTTTATTCATTCCTTATTTAATCATTGCTATATTATTAATTTTATTGCCTATTATTATGATTGTGGTTAATGCATTTGCTGTTCATGGTTCTAATTTTGATTCATTTGTGTTAATTAAAGATGTCAATACTTGAAGAATAATTGGAAGATCGCTATGAATAGGGATTGTATCCGCATTATTATGTTTAATAATCGGATTTCCATATGCATATTTTATTTCATCATCAAAGTCAAAAATATTTAGAATTTTTGCCTTAAGTTTAATGATAAGTCCTATGGCAATTTTCACCATTTCAAGAATTTATTCTATGAAAGTGCTAGCATTAGCGGTAGTTTCTAACTCAAAAAGTTTAAATAGCGAACTTTTTATGATTTTTGGACTTACAAGCCTAAATTTACCATTAATGATTATGCCACTATATACTGTTTTTAAAGATATGCCTCGCAATATTATTGAAGCAAGCAATGATTTAGGTAACAATAGTTTTCAAACAATTTTTAAGGTTATTATACCTTATGGTACAAAGGCGATTTTGAGCGGACTTGCTATGATCTTTTTAGCGAGTGCAACTACATTTATTATTAGTTCTAAATTATTAACAGATGGTTCCCAATTACAAACAATTGGAGAGTTGATCAATAGTAAAATTAACCCTGGTAATAAATATGATTTAAGTACAGGTTCGGCGTTAGTTATTGTTGTATCTGCTATATTTATGGGTATATTTAGTTTATTTCTAATTTTACCAAGAGTAATTTTCTACTTTAAAAGAGGTGCGCATTATGAATAAAGTATCCTCATTATTAAAACGTAGTTATGTTTACTTAATTTTATTAATAATTTATGTTCCATTAGTTGTTGGTGTTATTTTTAGTTTTAATGTTCCTACTAAAAAAGGAGAAGCAAACCCAAGTTGAATTAAAGGTACTTTTGACAATTGAGTTTCAGTATTAGATTCTGGTCGTGATTTAGCTTTATTAAATACCATATTATTAGCCATAATAGTAAGTTTTTTAGTGGCTACAATAAGCATTATAACTTCATATGCAATGTACCGTCAAAAGAATAAACTAATCAAAAGTACACTTACATCAACATCAAACATTCCGCTTATCAACCCTGATAATATAACAGCAATTGGTTTAGTTTTAGTTTTTACTGCTTTTTTTGGAATAGTTCAAGTAGATAACGAAGGTTTTTTAAGAGTTATTGTAGGTCATACAATTATGGCTTTACCTTACGGAATATCATTAACATTACCTCGTAGTGAAAAGTTTAATAATAACTTATTCGAAGCTGCACAAGATTTAGGACACTCTAAAATAAAAGCTTGATTCAAAACATATTTAATTTATATGATTCCTTCTATTATTTCTGTAATTTTAGTTAGTTCGGTTTTAAGTTTTGATGATTTTATCATCGCAAGAACAACTTCTAATACTTCCACAATAGCAACTAAATTATACGAAGGTGCATTCAGACCGTGAGCACTTGTTTTAGGAGCTATAGTATTATTTACTACAATCATTGGAAACTTAGTTTATGCAAGTTACAAGTTGAAGAAAAAGTAGAAAAATAAAATTAGCTTTACTCACTATAAGTTCAGTAATAGGAATCACAACTTTAGCGACAACAATTGCTATTAAAAATAAAAATAGATTTAAACCAAGTTTTTTTAATTACAAATCATACATGTCGGATGATAATATCGAAATATTACGTGAATCATTTGATTATAAAGAATTCGATGAAATAAATCAATTTAGCAACGCATTGATAAATAACAAAGCTGCTGCCGGAATAGGTTCAGACTTTATAGTGGCTTCTTTAATTAAAAATAAACTTATCTCTAAATTGAATTATTCTATTATATTTAACGAACCTATTTTAGAACCCATGGTAGATTATGATAGATTGAGAAACCAATTTAAAAATAATCCTACAAATGAGTTAAAAGAAAAATTAGAACAAGCAACACAAGCACGTAATTTAGCTCGTAAATATGTGCAATTATCATTACGCAAAGAAATTTGAGAACACTTACAAAGTTATCAACTAGATAATAACGATGAATTATGAGAATATTTTTATCCTTATTATTCTCAAGATATGGTCGTGTCATACAATATTAATAAAGTCGCAATCCCCGAAGATTATAAAAACAGTTTAGGAGGATTTGATTTTAAAAAATATTATAACGAACATCAAGAGCAAGCGCAAATTAAAAACCCAAATGCTTTAGTTAATGTTTTAAAAGCTTTATCTAGTGCTAATTATAATAATTGGGTTATTACAGATTCAGTTCGGGATAATATGCTCTATGCTTCTGCTTATTGGCCTTTACCAGAGGGTAGAACAGATCAAAAATTCACAGGAAGTGTAGAAGAAAACTCGGAGTCTCAAAACGAAACATATAAAATTTTAATTAATTCTTTTATTGATTTAATTAAGGATGGAACTGGATATGACATTCGAGATTCTAAACATATTTCTTTAAAAGGTGATGGTCTAGAGATTGTTAATGATATTACTAATCCACGAGATGATTCTGGTTCGATAAATGCATCAATTATGTATAACGGAGATGCTATTGACGCTTATTATAGCGAGGATAATTATGATAATGCAAAAGATGGATCTGTTTTAGCTTACAGACCAAGTGATAATATTTTATTAGTTGATGGTTTAATAATTTCATCTAAATTAGATCAAAAAACAAAAGATAAATATATTAAGACAATTTCACAAAGTTCATATTCGCAAACTCCACAAATCATTTTAGAATACAAAGAGTTATTGGGACAAAACTTAGTACCTAATTTTGATCAGTTAACAGATTCTAATATCACTCAAGCCCAAAGAATGATTTCCGAATTAAATAGTTGAAAAATCTGAAAAGATATTAAAACAAAAGAATTAAGTGAACTAGATTTAGAGCAAGAATCAATTAATAATTTTATTAACTATTATTCAAACTTATTAAACTTATCGAACAAAAATAATTCAAAAATATATCAAGAATTTTATGATTTAAGATCAAATGATGATGAAGACAATTTTGAGCAAAAGGTAAATTATTACCCAACTATTATTGAAAATAATTTATCTGAAAATAATTCTATGTTTTTAGATAAAATATCTTCTTTAATAGATTTAAACGTTGAAGATCGCGAAAGTAAAATTAACGATCTTAAAGAACAATCTACAGAGATTGAAAAAATAATTATTGAAATATTATTTAGCGGTGAAGAAAATATTCTTAATGCATTAATTGAATATATTATTGATAATGAAGTGTCACAAAGTGAGTTAAAAGATTTAGTTAAAAAAGTTATTGCTCAATCTATAGCGTTTATTGATCTATCGAATGATGATTATATTGAAGATTATAAGAATCTAACTAATTTTAACTTTATTAATTATGTCCCAACACAAATAACAGATTATGAAATAGTTTATAGAAATTACTTTTCTGATAAAGTTGAAGGACAAGATCAAAATGTAATTAATATCTATAAAATAGAAAACACTTCTAACGTTAGACACAAAGCTCTTCAACCAATTTCCGACTCTCTTTTAAGTAAAATAACCACATATTATTTTGCTAAAACAAAATCATAACAAAAAATGACACAATATTTATGTGTCATTTTTTATTTTATTGTTTCTTTTTTCTGTTTTTAAATAATATAATGGCAGTTATTATGCCTATAACAACTATTAAACCACCTAATATTTTAAATTGTTGGTTACTTTTACTTTTTGCAGGGGCAGTAGTTGTTTTTGGTTCTTTGTTTTCTGTTTTTTCTTCAATTGTTTTAGTATCATTTTCTTTTTCGTTATTTTGAATATTGCTTTTTGTTATTTTATTTAAATAATCAACAGTTTCTTCTACTTTTTTATTTTTTGAAGTTTCGCTATTATTAGGTTTAGCATTTGAAGAATTTTGAGAGTTTTCATATTCCGGACTATAAGTTACACCTTTTTTAATGTCTGAAAATGAGTCGGCAATTTCAACTATATCATTTTTTTGAGTTCTGATTACTATCTTATCACTTTCGTTAGGTTTTATTGAAACTTTTTCACCATTTAAATAAATAGATTTGAATGCTATGTTATTATATTCAAGTTTTAAATCTCCGCCTACATTAGATTTAATTTTTGTATATTTTAAATTTTTATTTTTTCAATCTAAATCAATTGTAAAGTTACCCCTTGCGAGTAAACCGCTTACATTACCATCGTTATAAGCATCGGGTAAAGCGGGTAGTAATTTAATATATTCTTTATTGGATTGTAAAAGCATTTGTGCAATACCACTAACTATTCCGAAATTAGCTTCGATTTGAAAAGCATTTGCACCTTCTCTAATATTATCTCATAAATTATTCATTATATTATTTTGAGTAAACATATCTTCAAGAACAGAATGTGCATTATTACCTTCATATAGATTAGCTCATAAGTTAATTTTATTAGCTTTACCTCAACCTGCACCAAAATTACCACGTAATTCTAAAGTTTTTTTAGCAGCTTGAATGTCTTCTTCTTTTTCAAAAATATTTCCAGGGAATAGTCCAATTAATTGACTTGTGTGACGGTGTCTGTTATCATTTGAAATAATTCTACCATCTTTGTATCTGTTGTATTTACCTTCTTCGTATCATTCTTTAATTTGTCCATCATCACCAATGTTTAAAGGTTTTAATTTTGGTTGTTTTTCCTTGATTGATCTAACTAATTCTGAGTCAAAATTACCTAAATTATTTTTTGATAAATAATTTGTTGCATTGATGTAATCAATGAATAACTGAGCAACCAATGATTGATCGTATGTATTCCCTAGAGAAACAGTACCATGCTCCGGAGAAAATGAAGGCGCTGAAACTCATCTATCTGTTTTTTGATCATAATATAAATATTGATCTCAAAATTTTGCAGTTTCTTCTAATAAAGGAAATATACGTTCAACAAATAATTTTTCATCTAAAGTGTATTCAAAATGATTATATATTTCGTGAACTATTCATGCATTAGAAGCAGGAGATCAACCTCAGTTAAATTCTCAACCAGGAGCACTAAAACCAAATGGTGTTGCTTGAGTGTGTGCTAATCAACCGTTTGCAGGGTTAGAATTATCTGAAGCAATATTTGAATACTCTTTAGCTGCTAATCTTCCACCAAGACGTAGGTCGTCGATATAGTCTAATAAAGGAATTATTGTTTCTGATAAATTAGTCATTAATGATGCTCAATAGTTCATTTGTAAATTAACATTTAAATGGTAATCACTATTTCAAGCCGGTGCATCATCCATGTTTCAAATACCTTGAAGGTTTGTTGGTAAACTTTTATAATCTTTGTGGGGTCTACTTCCAGAAATTGCTAAATATCTACCGAATTGAAACAATAGCTGCTCAAGATAATTTTTTGAATTTCTATCTAAAGTATTATTACGATATTTATCGATAAGATCTTTTAAATTTTTATATTCAGGTTTTTTAGCTATATTTAATTTTACACGATCAAAAAGCGATTTGTAATCTTTAATATGATCAGATTTTATTTGTTCATATGTTTTGTTTAGTTTGTCTAAATTATTCTTAATGTAGTTTAAAGGATTAAAGTTTTCTTTTCTATATGTTGGAAATTTCAATTCATAATCACTTTTTGATTGAATAACAAAATAAACTTTTGATGCATTTGAAATTCTTAGTTTATTTCCTTCTTTGGTAATTGTATTATTTTCACCTTCTATTTCTTTAACTCTTAAAACACTCGCGAATTTTAATCCGTTATCTTTAACAATACCGTCTAAACTAATTTCTCTTTTTTCTAAATCAATATTTTTTGTATATTGTTTTAATTGTTCGTTATTGTTTGTACCAGTTAAATCTAAATCAAAGTTAAGTTTGTTTTTACCTTTTGCACTCATTGAAATCACAATAACATCATCAGGATAACTAGCAAAATATTCTCTAGTATACTCTGTTTCATCAACTTTATAAGAAACTGTAGTTAGTGATTTTGATATGTTTAATGATTTAGAATAATCTACAATATCACTTTGTTCAAATGCATTTCTTTCTGTAATATCTACATTAGCCATAGAAATGTATTTTCCATATAAACGATTATGTGGTCCGATAAATTTAGAATTAGCAATTTGTTTTGCTTCTTCAATTTTATTCTCGGATAGTAGTTTTCTTATTTGATCTAAATATTCAAAATGATGTTTATTATTTTCCGAAGCAATCGGGGTATTCCCACCATTATTTTCTTCATTTGATTTTGGTCCACCAGTCCAAATTGTTTTTTCGTTTAATTGTATTCTTTCGTTGCGAACACCTCCAAAAATAGTTGCACCTTGATCACCATTACCTATTCCTAATCCATTATTCATTCAATTATCACGATTAAAATTAGATATTATTTCGTTATATTTTAATTCTAATTCTTGATTGGCGATTATTTGTTCGTTTGAATTTGAATTATTATTTATTTGAGTTGATATTGATAAAAAACTTGGAATAGATACCACTGAACTTAATAATGGTATTAATATCTTTTTAAATTTCATTATGCTCCTTATTATATTTTTAATAATATAATATTAACATTTTCGCAATTCTATAATTTATTATGGTTTTTTTATTCATAAAATGCAATTAATTTATAATTAAAAACAACACTTTTTTGTGTTGTTTTTAAGTAGTTTTATTTAGATTTTTTTCTTCTTTTAAAGAATACTAATAGCAATCCTAAAAATGCCATAATACTTGATATTGTAACACTTGTTACAACTATTCCTGTTGTATTTTTAGATTTTGTTTTTTTGCTATTTTCATCATTATTTGTATTTGAATCAGTATTTGTTTTGTCGTCTTTTTGATTGTCACTTGGTTTTGTAGTATTTTCATCTACTGTTGTTTCAGGCTGACTTGGAGTATTGTTATTTGTATTTGAATCAGTATTTGTTTTGTCGTCTTTTTGATTGTCACTTGGTGTTGTGGTATTTTCATCTACTGTTGTTTCAGGTTGACTTGGTGCGTTATCACTTGTATTTGAATCAGTATTTGTTTTGTCGTCTTTTTGATTGTCACTTGGTGTTGTGGTATTTTCATCTACTGTTGTTTTAGGTTGACTTGGTGCGTTATCACTTGTATTTGAATCAATATTAGTTACTGAACTATTATCTAAAATAAAGTTTTTAGATACTTTAATTTCAGGGTTTGATTTTTTATTAATAATAACTTTACCCATAACCATTTTATTATCTTTATCAACTTTTGATAGTTCAACTTTATAATCATATTCTTCGTTAGAAGGTATGTCCAAATATTTTATGTCAAAATTATTTCAATCAACTGTATTTTTTAGTGATACTTCTGGTCTTTCTAATGAATCTTTTTCAACTTTGTTAATAGTGAAATCTTTATCGTGTCTAAGATCTTTTATTAAACCTTTAAATGAATTTTCTTTAGAACCTAAATATTCCATCGGAATAAATAAACTTGAAGCTCCATTAAATGTATGTTGTCTACCATCTTTGAATACATAATTTGTACCTACTGGTACACCACCTACTTCTTCTCCGTCAACAAATAATTTCACAATTCCAACCATTCTATTATTTGGAACTGTTATTAAACTAATTTCGTGTCACTCACCGATTGGTAATTCATAATCAAATGAATAATCGTTTAACTCTTGACTAAATCCAAATTTATTTGTATCTTTTTGTTTGGTTTTAATTGCTAATTGTCCATATGCAGTTGGAGCATAGAATAGTATTTCCTCAGGTTGATCAACTTCTTGACGTTTAATTTTGAAAGTTATTTTTGTATTAAATGGTAATTTTCCATATCCCAATTTAACTTGTGAATTACCACCTTTAAGTTCAATAGCGGTTGTAATATCTTCACCAACTAAATCTTCGCTTAATGATGTATTTTCTCCTAATTCCATTTTTACCGCTTCACCAGATTTGGATAATAATTTTTCATTATCATTTTTACCTGATAAATCAAAATTAAATAATTGTTTATCATAATCTTTTAATGTAAATTCATGACCTGGATTAATTCCGGGAGCTAAATTTAATTTATTTACTACATTGTTTGTGTAATCGTTAAAGTTTTGATCTAAGCCGTCACCAATTCCTCAAACTCTTGTTGCAAAATATGGAATCATTTCTTTTATTCTTAAGAACTCGTCATATTCTGTAAGTCCACTATGGTGAGTATCTATGACCGAGTCACCTCAAACAGCAAATGAACCACCTAGCATTTGTTTTGATCCTGCAGGTATTCTATTTCCACCAATTACATTAGCTTCGTATCCATTATAAATTCCACTAACATTGAATCTATCATTGTATGCACCTTGACGACCACTCCCGTTAGGAACTATATAAGTTGGTTGATCTAATGTATGAATTAATGAATATCCTTCTTTGTACATTTGAACAGGATCTGCTCATTGTAAACTTCAAATATTCATAATTACGTTTTCTTTTAAATCTTCATCAATTTTTTCGGTATTAGATTTAAATCATTTAAAACTTCCCCAAATACGAACTTGAACTTCTTTTTCTTTAAAGTACTTGAACATATCGTTTACGAATCTATAGTAAGCGTCATGATCAGAGAAGAATTCATCAGCACCAATATGAACATTAGTTCCAGTGGTTTTATCGAAAATTCCACCTTCATTTACGTATTCATCTAAAATATCTTTAATTAATTTTACTGCCTCTGGTTTTCTAATATCAATGTGATCAGCAAGAGATCTTCTTCCGCCACCAAATTGTGAGTACCCTTGAACTGCTAATTCTGGGTGTAATTTAGTAAATGCTATTGCGTGAGCTGGAAAATCTAATTCAGGAACGATTTCAACACCTAATAATCTACTTTGATCAATAAAGTTTTTGAATTCAGCTTTTGTATAATGATAGTCTTGGTTATGTAATGTAACACCTTCATCATTTTTATGGCTTGACTCAAGTCTTCAACCTGAATATGCTTTAAGCGCGTTGTTTGAGCCTTTTGCTTGGTCGTAGTAATCTTCTAAGAAAATTAAGTTATCTGTTAAATGAACTTGGAAATCATTCATTTTATATCATGACATTTGTTTAACGATATCTTTTAGAATATCCATAGAAACTGCTTTTCTACCTACGTCAAATGACATACCTCTTTTCTTGAATTTAGGATAATCTTTCATTTCTCCTTTAACAAGTTTTTGTTCAGGGTCGAGTTTTATCATTTGCAATAATGTACGTGTTGCCCAGTAAGCTCCTACGGCATCAGTGGCTTTAATTGTAACGTTATCATTTATATTCATTGAATATGTTTCGTTATCGAAACCACCAATTGATTTTTCTGACAAATCAAATAAAATATTTCCGTTAGTTACATTTGAATCGGTCTTTAAGATTTCTAGGTCTTTTCCAAATAATTCTTTATAATCCTCTTTTAATTCATTAAATACAGCATTAATTTTATCGTTTATTTCACCTTTAAAGTATACTTTTAAATCTTCATTTAAAGTTAGTTTTTCATTACTGTCTGAATATCATTCTGAAATCTCAACTGCAACTTTTGGTTTTTGGTTCTTATCTTCAACTTGTGTATGTTTACCTGGAACTACGAAATTATATGTTTTATTAAATTCTCTATTTCCGTCTTTGTAATTTAAATCAAGAACAACAGTTTTATCAGTTAATGGTTGATAAACGTTGTATTGTTCATCGATAACTTGTTCATAATCTGCAAATAGTTTTAATTTTGAATTATCTAACCCTTCTGGTAATATTAATTTTGTTTTTTCCTCATTTAATGTAGGTTTTCAATTTTCTAATGTTGATTGTACCCGATAAAATCCAGAGTTAAAATCTATTGGTTTTTTGTATGCTTCGAACTCAATTACAGCGGCACTTCTTCAACCATCATGGTCTGATTTTGCATTTGCTTGATAATTTTTAATCTTAAGTCTTAATGTTCTTGCGTTAATTACTGGTTTTGTAAAGTTTGCAGTAATTTCTTTTTTACGATCATCTAATTTGTTATTTACATTATATGAATAAACTTTATTTGATTCATTTTCAATGTTTGCGTCCATAGCTTTTGAAGATGCGTAAATTTCAAAATCAGAAATATTATCACGCTCAAATAGAATGTTAAATGATGATAATGTTTTACCTCCATCTAAATTGATGGTCAATATTCTATCTTCTGGATCAAAATTATTATCATTATTATTTACTCTTGGTGTTCCTCATCTAGATGGTTTAGTTCTATTTCCGTCTACAGCTTTATTTGCGTTTAATGTATTATTTTCTATTGCACTAGCAACCACCGCTTGATTTTTTAATCTGTTTTCTTGTATTTCGCTTGTAGCTGCGGTGTCATTTGGGTTAGTATCGCTTATAAGATCTGCTGGGTATTGTTGAGGCGTAGATAAATCGATAAATCTTTTATAAGTTTCAAAATTAAAAACAGAAACATTTCTTCATCCAATTCTATCATCCTTACCGTTTGCTTGATAATCGGTAAATTTGATTCTTATTCTTTTTGCTTTTTTTATTGTTTTTACAAAGTTTCCTTTTATATCTTTTGTTCTATCGTTTGGTTGAACATTATAGCTATAAACTAGATTTTCTTGTTTTTCAATATTATTAACATCATCCAAACTTGTGGCATATATTTTGAATTCAGAGACATTAGATCTCTCTAATAATAAATTAAATGATGAAATATTTTTAGGTTCTACTAAAAGAATATCTAATGTTCTTTGTTCACCATTTTGGCTATTATTTGTTGCTCATCTTGTAGTTTTGCTATCATCAAGAACTTTATCTGGAGTATTACCAGAACCTTCGTCATCTGAAGCTGTTGCAGTAGCGTTTGTTCCTAAAAGATTTTCTTGCACTTCACTTGTGGGACTATAATCTTCTATAGGTCTTTTATAAAGTTCAAAATTCATTATAGATACGTTACTTCAATTTACATTACTATTTTTTCCTTTAGCGTCATATTGTAAAAATTTAATACGTATATTTTTTGCGTTTTTATATATTTTATTAAAGTTTGTTTTAAAATCTTTTTCCCTACTATTTGCATCTACATTAAAGTGAAAAATAAGATTTTCTTCAGTCTCGTCATTATTTGCAAATGTTTCATTTGTTGTTGCAAATATCTTAAATTCTCTTACGTTTGCACGTTCTAAATTTAATAAGAAAGAAGAAATTGTACTTGCATTTTTTAATTTTACGTCTAAATGTTGAGGACTTGATCCTTTATTTGATGCTCATCTTGTTGAAGTTTTAGCGGCATCTATAGCATTTGGGGCCGGATTATTGCTTTCTTGTGAAGAAGCTGTGGCAGTTGAACCATCAACGATTAGATTTTCTTGTTCTTCGTCAGTTGGACTTAAATCTTCTGCAATTGTAGAATTATTTTCGGCATATAATTTATCAACTTTAACAATTGTGTTTTTATTTTCATTTTTATTTTGATTTGAGTTTGCTAAAATTAATGATGCTGAACTAACTACTCCTGCACTCATTATTCCTAGATAAATAATTTTTTTAATATTATTTTTTAACATTTTTATTAACCTCTAATTAACTATTTTTGTATCATATTTTTCATATGGTTAAACCATATCAACATTATTTTAAAGGAAACAAAGTAACTAATCTAGTAATTGTATTTAATATTTTTAAACTTCTTTTTATAAAAAATATGATATAATATGTGAATTATGTAAAATGTGGTTTTTTAACCAATTTTATAAACTTTTATGTAAAATAATAGTATAATAAAAAATATATCAATTAATGTAACTAGTTTACATTTTTATTTTTAAAATTAATAATAAGGAGGTATTTTAAAATGGACAATAATTTAGATAATAAGAATCAAAAAGAAGTTGATCTTGATATAGACCAAAATGAAAAAGAATGTATTTTAGACGAAAATATAATTGAACAATATTCAAATGATTCACAGTCCTTGATAAATAAAATAACAGGTAATAATTTTGATCAGGATATTGCTGACGTTTTATTTTCTGGTGAACAAATAAGAAATAGATTGGTTAAGAAAAATACTATTTATAATAGAACTAAAATGTCTAATTTTGGTCTTAAATTAAATAGATTATATTCAATAATGCCGATGTGAAAATTAATCTTAATCACTGTGATTACAGCTATTTTTTTTGGTGTTATAAGTGTTTTCTTGGTTAAAAATGTAGGTATATATAATTTTGGTCTTGCCGCCGTAGGTCAATCGTTAGCAAGATTGATAGTTGTGTTTTTTAAACCTGATTCAGGAATTAGCGTAATAACAAGAAATTTAATTGAACAATTTGTATTTTGGATTGCTTATATTATTTTGAGTATTCCTATATTTATTTTTGGGTATAAAAAAATAGGTAAAGTATTCGGGCATTTAACAGTTATTTTCTTAGTTGTATCATCGATAATATCATTTTCAATAGGTATTATTCCTGGTTCAAATTTTTCATTAATAGGTGATTTTTCTAATCCAAGAATTAAAGAAGTTTTCAAAAGTATAGACGGAGGTTATAAAGAATCTCTAAGTTCTATTATTCCTCTTTTATGAAACGATGGTGGTAATATAATTGCTTTATTTATCTCAGCATCAGTATACGGATTTCTTCTTGCGTGAGTTTTTGCTATTATTCAAATAATAGGTGGTACAGCAGGGGTAACGGGTATTATAGGTGAATGATACGCTAACGAAAAACAAAAATCATTTGGATCAATTTCTGGATATATGAATATAATTATTGTAGTAATTGGTGTTTTATTAGGTTCATGATTACCTGGTTCTATATTATTAGATCAAGCTAATGCTAATTCAACTAATCCTGAATTAATTAAAGATATTACTTCAAAAGCTTGAAAATTTGAATTATACTTATCTCCTAATTTTGTTGCTACAATATTAACAAACGTTGTATATATTGCAGTTTTAAATAAATTATATCCAAAATTTAAATTGGTTAAAGTCGAGATTTATTCAATGAAAAAACATAATCAAATCGCAAATGTTATTTCTTCAGATAAGAAAATCGTTTCAGGATTAACCAAATTTAAAGCAAAAGGTGGATATAGTTCAAGCGGATATTATGTTATTACATCTATTACATTATTTAGACAAGTAAATAGAATAATAAACGATGTACGTAAAGTTGACGAAGATGCTTTTATTTCAATAACAGATGTTAGAAGTATTGATGGTTACATATATTTACCAAAAAATAAGTTCTAGATATATAAAAATGTTGAATTTAAAATGCACAACTTGTTATTGTGCATTTTTTATATTTATTTTTTACTCAATTAAACTATATATATTTGCATCTTCGTTAAATTTTATTAGATTTTCATTAATCATTTTTTCTAAAACATAATTGAAAATTCTGGAAGTTTGCAGATTTGTAGATTTATAACCGATATATTCTAATAGTTTTTTATGTAAAGAACCGCGATCTATAAAATGTATTTGTTTTAATATCTTTAATATTATATCTTTATATTCATACACACTTATTTCATTTGATTTTCTCTTATTTTCTTCGTTATACCCGTAAAATAATATTTCATCTGTATCAGTTTCGTTTAGAACAATAAAATTATTATCAAGAGTGTCATCATAACCCTTTTCTATTCTAATAAAACCTTCGTTTTTAAATCTATTTATAACTGCATCATATACTTCTCTTATTCTTTTACTAAAAGTAGATGTATTAAATGAATATTTAAATATATTTTGCAATTGTTTTTCGTGTATTATTTTGTATTGTTTTATCAATGTTTTGTATAATAATTCTTTATTTCCGTCAAAAAGTTCATAGAGCATATTATTTATTGTATTGAAGTCAAAGTTTGGTCATATATTAAATTCTATTTCTTCAGGTTCTCTTTCTTCAACAATAAAATATTGATTTATGGTATCATAGTTTTTATCTATATTTTGACTGATGTTATTTACTTTCGAATTTTCCTCGTCAGCTCTTTCTTGTATGGTCTCACTATAATCCTCTCTTATGATATTTGGTTTATTCATAAGAGCTTCATTTATATCTTCGTTTATATTTTTATTTTGGTTTGAGTTTATTGCTGATTCGATAGCGTCTAAAAGTTTTTGAAGTTGTTGACTTTTATTTCTAAATCAATCAACACTTCAAACACGATATATATTTCATCCTCTATTTTTTAAAATTTGTTGTCTTAATTTATCTCTATCGCGTGTAGTTTTTGCTCAATTATATGATTCAGCATCTATTTCTATACCCAATAAGTAATTATTTTCATTATTTGGATCTAATACTGCCAAATCAACTTTAAAATCAGAATTACCAATGTGTTTTTTTATTTTAAAACCTTTATTAGTCAATTCGTTATATAATTCATCTTCAAATCCTGATTTATTAATATCATTTTCTAAATTGATTATTTCGTTATTAATTCCAAACTCAGCAATTTTTAAATAATCTTTAAAGAATTTTATTCCACGCGAACTAGATCTTTCTAAATCTATATCAGTTCAAGATAATGATGAGACAAGAATTACACCCTTTTTAGCTCTTGTAAAAGCAACGTTTAAACGTTTGTAACCGTTACTATGATTAATTGGCCCAAAATGCATTGAAATATTTCCTTTAATATCTTTACCGTATACACTACTAATAATTATAATATCACGTTCATCACCTTGTACCGTTTCAATATTTTTTATGAATAAGGGTTCTTTTGCTTTTCTATCAAAAAACGGCTCGTATTCCGGATGTTTATCTCTAAATTTTTCAACTAATCCTTCTATATACATTTGTTGTTTAATATTAAATGTTACTATACCTATAGATATATTTGTTCCTTTTTCCTTCATTATTTGTTCGAGGATATTAATAACCGTTTCAGCTTCAGCTTTGTTTATGCCACTATCAAAAATACCACTTACTTTTTGAAATTGAATAGCCTCAAAACGTCCCGGAATTCTACTTGCTGGAAATGTAACTAAATCATCATATATTTCATAATTTGAAGGATAAATTAGTTGATCAAATTCTGACCGATAATGTCATCTTAATTTAATGGTTGGAAGTGCTATATTTGATAGTTCTAATATGGAATCAAAACCTTTAATGGAAATATCATTTTCATCTTCATATTCTTCATGAATCTCTTCATTATCATTTAATGAATCAAAGAAACTTGTCGGTGGTAATTGTTCGTTATCACCTACAATTATAAGTTGATTAGAACGATAAATTGCACCTATAGCATTTTCTGGTCTAACTTGAGATGCCTCATCAAAAATAACTACATCAAAGTTTATTTCAGTTCCGCTTAAATATTTACTTACTGATAAAGGAGACATCATCAGACATGGTTTTAATTGTAATAATAAATTTGGTATTTTTTGAAATAATTTTCTAAAAGGCATAATTCTACGAGATTTATTAGCTTCTGCTTTTAAAATTTTTATCTCCGGATTTGAAGCACCAATACCTTCCATAGAAGGAATTTGACTCAGTAATTTTGCGTCAGTTTTTATTTTTGCTATTTTTTTAATTTCTTCGTCTATTAAAGAAAATTCTTTTTTATTTATTTCTAAAGTAGTATTTGTGAATTTGTATGAATCTTTAGTTTGGTTTAAGTGATAATCTATTAGTAATTTATATAGTCTTTTTAAAAATATTTCTTTGTAATTTTCTAATTTTTTTAATTCAAAAATTTTGTCAACGAAGTCATATAAATAATTATTTTTTAATTCAATAATATTGTTATTTAATTCAGTAATAGAACGTATATATGGTTGATCGGAAATTAATTTATCCAATTTTGATTCTAAATCTTTCTTATTTAAATTTTTAAGGTTTAGAATATCTGATTTAAACAAATTTTGTAGTGAATTAATATTTTGTATTCACTGATTATTATCCATTATCCATGTATTTAAATTTTTAATATAACCAAAATCATCGTTAACCATCATTATAAAGTTTTGAATATTAATTCTAAAATTACTATTTTTTTCTTGTTCTTTAATAAATGAAACCAAAACTAACATATCCAAAGTTTGTTTTATATTATCGGTTTTATAATCATTAATTCTATAATTTAGCTTACTTGCACATTCTTCTATTGTTTTTTTTCTATCTTTATACTCAATAATATAGTTAATATTGTCTTCAAATAATTCTAAATTTGCCTTTGATTCTTTTGAAAAACTATTTATGTCTTTAATTATTGATCTTCATTTAGAATTTAAAAATTTAAAAAATTTATTTTTGTTATCTAAATAAATATTTTTAACTTTATTAAAGTCAAATAAATTAATTTTTTCTAAATTATACAGAGTATCCAATTTACTTTTTAAAGTGTCAATTTTTGAAGATTCATCAAATATTTTTTGATATAAATCAATTTCAATATTTAAATCTTTAGTGAAAGCATTTATATCAATTTTTAACTGATATTTATTCTTAAAATCAATTATTCTTTTAAAAATATCCGTAATTAATTCAATATTAAATGCAAATTTTTCTTTATTAAAAGTAAAGTCTTTGTGTTCTTGAATTAACAAATTGTCTATATTTGAAATTTTTGAATTAACGCTATATATTAGCGATAATATTTCTTCTTTTTCTAATTCGCTATACGAATTTCATTTAAGTCCTCATCACGAATTAACGAAAGGGTTTTTATCAAAAAAATTCATTCTTTCTTCAAATTCGATCAATAAATTCGAGATTTTTTCTACTTGTTCTAGGTTTAAATTATTAAAATTATCAATTTTAAAATATACATCATCATATTTTTCTAAATTATAATAATTTGAAATCATATGATATAAGTTCATTTTAATAGGTTCTCTTTTCAAGAGAAGTTCTCTACCATAATTATTCAAAAAATTAGATGAATTACTATATTTAGTAATAATATTTTCAATTTGAGAATTAATTATATTAATATTTTTGTTACCTTTTTCAAGTGATTTGTATAGTTCGTTCAAGATTACTTTTTTGTCTAAATCTTCATTGTGAATTGGGATTGAATATGATTCTAACCCTATTTTCTTTAAGTTATTATAAACAACATCCAAAGCTGCTTTTTTCTCTGAAACAAAAAGTATCTTTTTACCTCTCGCAAGTAATTCGCTAATTATATTTGTTATTGTATGTGATTTTCCTGTTCCTGGCGGACCTTGAAGAATAAAACTTTGACCTTGAATAGCTTTTTGAATAGCAATTTCTTGAGACGAATCGGCGTCTAAAACATGATATAACTCATTGCTTTTAAATTTTTCTTCTATATTAGTTTCATCTATTTTTTCGAATTCTATATTTTGGTCATCTCCAGAAATTGATTTTATAAAATTATTTAATACTATTTTATCTTCATTTTCTTCTAAATCCTTATGCATGTTTATTTTGCTAAAGTTAAAAACAGATAAATATAATTGATCAATAATCTCTCATCTAGGATCGTTAAATTTAGATGAAATTAGTTCTTTGAATTTTATATATTTTGAATAATTGTCCAATTCATTATCCAAAACAGAAATATCTATTTTTATTTTGTATGCAGTTTCTAATTTTTGTAAAAGTGTTTCGTTAGGTTGTAATATTGATTCATCATCGAAATTAAGTTGATAAATTCTTTTTTTATTTTTATTCTCTTCTTTTAAATTTGTTGAAATTAACATTAACGGAGCGAAATGTTCCTTATCATCTTCTAGATTTTCAAATCATTTTAAATATCCGACTGAAACAAATAATGTATTGATAGCAAATTCTTCTTGAAATGAAATGTAATTTTTATAAAGTTTTTTTAATCTATCAGTTTGTTCTTTTCCATTTACACTAGAATAAATAGATTTTTTATTATTTACATTAATATTATGTTTTAGCAATATATCTAAGTCTATTTTAGAGTCTATAGAAGTTAAATTCATTTTTTTAAGATCCAAGTTTTCGATATCTATGTTTTTGTAGTTTGCAGTTTCATTTAAAAATATTTTTAAATTTGGAGATATAAATGGTAAACCGATTTTATTTTTTTCGGAAAAAATATTAAAATTTAATGCTTTATTCCTTAAAGTTAAATCTAATAAAGAATTTTTTCAAATTTTCAAATTTTCTAGTATTTTATTGTTCATTTTTACCTTTCTTATTACAATGATAATGTTACGATAATTAAAATATATTTTAATTATATTACTTTATTTTTATCAAAAAAATGAAAACAAATAATTAGATATTAAAAATATTAATTTTATTTTCTTCAAAATTTGTTTATGCTATAATATTCAAAATTTTTAAGAGAGGTATTAAAAATGAAAAGAAAAATAGCTAAATTATTATTTATTATAGGAACACTCCCTTCGGTAGGTTTAATATCTTTTAGTTGTGCTAATAATGAGTTAAATTATGACAATAGTAAAATGAACAATCAAAAAGAATCTAAAGAAAAAACAAATAATAAAAATGTTGTAAGTCCTAAAACTACTATCCAAAAAATAAACGATAGTTTAAGAGTAGAAGAAAATATAAAAAACAAAGAATCAAAAAGTAAAAATAACGATCAAGAAAACGTCAAAAATAATTTTAAAGAATCAAACAGTAATAATGATTCTAAAAATACAACTGATATAAAAAATAAAAATCAAACAAAAGAAGAATTAGATGAAACCGACTTGTATTGACTAAGAAAAAAATACAATGATGAAATCTTAGGATTATTCAATAGTTTTAGTCATAAATATATAACAGAAACGCTAAATAACTGATGAAGAGAAAAAAATAACATTGACGAATCCAAAGAAAATGAATTTAAGGAAAAGATACAAAAATTAATAGAAAAATTTACGGTTGATTTATCGGTATCTAACCACAATTTTTCCGAAATTGAAAAAATGATGAATAACGCAATTAAAGAATTACTAAAATTATCTGATGAAATATCAAAAATAATTAAAGAGAAAGATACACAAAATAAAGAATATTTAAATCAGATTTTTGATAAAAACGAAAAATTAATTTCTATTTATAACTTAATTTATTTAAAAACTTTAAAAGAATCGTATGATTTTGCTTTTAAAGAAAGAAAAATGAATATAGATCAAAGTTATTGATCTAATAAATTAAAAGAAAATGTAGACAAAATAAATTCTGAAATAAAAAACAATGAAAGTGAAGATTGACTACAAAAGAAAACATTGGATATATTAAAATTAATGTTAAATGGACAAGTTATTGAAGAAAATAATTAAAAGTTACTTTAAAAAAGTAAACTTCGATATAAAAAATTAACATTTTACGAAATGTTAATTTTTATTTATTTTTAGATTCTTAATCTTTATACCCAAATAATTCCATTAATATATCTATTATTTGATCACTTCTTTTGTTTATGTTATCGAAATATTCTTTAGCTTCATAATTATTTATTTTAATTTTTTTATTAAGTAATTCGAATTCATCTAAATCTTTTGTATTTAATTGTGATAATGATATATTTTTATCCAATTTAAAATTATCGCCAAATAAAATTAAGTTATTTTCAGATACCTTATAAGTTTCTTTTAACTTAGAATTTTTTGCATTAAATGCCTTGATTGTTTTTTCGTTAAATAAAGCTCCATTACCTATTTTATGAATATAATTCATAATTTCTTTTTCATTATATTCTTCGTTTGGATCATCCAATTCTAAGTTAGTTTTATTGATTACTGACTCGTAACCATAATTAGTTTTAAAATCATCAAATTTATTAACAGTAGTAAATTCATTTTCGAATTTATTATAATCGTTTACGATAAATGAATTAATTCTTGCTAGTAATATTTTTCTTTCGTTATTATTAATTTTAAGATCACTTTTTTCTAAGTTATGATTATTATAAGTTTCATTTAATTTTTCTCTCAGAACTTCATTTGATCTATATTCTCCTGTTTCTGGATTAATGTACAATGATGATCTAAGTTCTGGGTGGATATTAAATAAAGCGTCTCTAAATAATTTTAATTTTGATTCAAATTCAAGATCATCAATTTGTTTTATGTCCTCCAATTGGCCTTTATCCAAGAAAACTTTACTTAATTCAATTATTTTTTTACCTAAAGATTCACCTGCAAAATTTGTGTTTTTTCATAAAAATTCAAAGCGTTCTAATTCGTAAATTAATTTACTAATTTTTGCTACATATTTTTTAATATCTTTTATTTCGTTATTAAAGAAATTAAATTTATTTAAAATGGTAAAAATTAAAGGTGTAAATACTTTTGAGTTTCCATCGTTTGTTAGATTATATATTTGATATGATAAAACAGGAAATTCAAGTAAAGTAGATTTAAAGTCATTAAATCATTTTATTTGTTCTTTAGTTAATCCGTTATTAAGAGTTTTATTCACTATACTATCTAAATTGTTTAAATGTCCAGTTCTTGCAAATTCAAAATAAACTATTTTCTTGAAAAAAATGAAGTAAAATTCCTCGTATTTATCATCTTCTATAGTTGCGTTAATTTTAGATGTTAATTCTTCAAACTTATTATATATAATTGAGTTTTTTGAAATGCTAAATTTATCTTCTATAACTCTTTTTTCTGCAAATCAATTGTTTGAAACATAAATCGAATTATAAAATAATTCTAAAAGATTCATGTCTGCATCTTTAGTTTCTTTTTGATTTTTTCTAAAATATTTATCAAATATGTTTTTGTTTAGGTTAACTATTGTTTCAATACTTATATTTTTATTTTGTAAGTTATAGTTATCAAAATAAGTAATTAAACTACTTTTAACTAGGTCTAAAACACTTAATTCTTTACTATGCAAGTTAATATTTTTGAAAATATTAATTTTTTCTGTTGGGTTATCATAAATTTCGGTAAAAATAGTTGTAGTAAATTTGACATTTTTAAGTGTGAAAATTACAAATTCCGAAAATCTTTTTAAACCATTTAGGTCTAATTTATAAAAATATGAACTAATAACTTTAGATAACTCTATTGCGTTGTTTATATAATTATTATCACCTCTTGTATTGAAATCTCCTAAAATACTATGAATTGTATTAAAGTTTTCTGAATCACCTGTTTCAAGGTTTGATTTTAATTCATCAATACGTCTTTTATAAACTACATCATAGTAGAAATCTCTAAAAAGTAATAAATTTTGATAATCTTCGTTATCCAAAATGTATTCTTCTTCTCTAAATGCATCTAAAAATACTAAAGATAATTTTAATAAAACAGTTAATAAAATTATAAATGTCATCAATCTTTGTTGTCCGTCCAATATTTCTACATTAGTACGCGAAAAAGACAAAATAATATTATTAAAGAATGCATATTGTTCTTTATTTGTCTTATTTTTATTTTGTAAACTTGAATAAATATTTTCAATTAATTCTTCTACCAAATATCCATTTCACATGTAAACTCTTTGAAATGAAGGTACATAGAATTTTGTTCCATCATTTAAAATCTCACCTAAACTAAATAAGTGTGCAAAAATAGGTTTTCCGTCTTTATAAAGTTGTTCTCTAGCATTTTTTTCGATTAAATTAGATAACGCATTTTTTTCAATATCTAACTCTTTCATTAAACGATAAGTTTCGCTCCAAGATTTAAAATCTTCTACTTTTTTCTTAACTCATGAATAATCTTTTACTTCGTAATTTTCGTAAAAGGAAGATAGATTATCGTTTAATAAAATTAATATATCATCATATTGCTTGAAATATTCGTTATAAAAGTACTCAAAATAATTTATATTTTTAGCTTTTAGTTTTAAAAAGTCAATAAAATTGGATTCTTTTGAATCAAATTTAACATAAATATTAGTTAACATTCTAACTACTTGAATGTCTTCATTTGAACTAAATAAAGCTTTTTCTTCAAGAATAGCATTATCTATTACGTCAAATAAATATGGTTTGGAATAAGTTTTTATGTAAAACTTAATATATTCCTTAAATCCTTCAATCAAATTTTCTTTACTTTGAATTATTTTACTAAAATGAGTGTTGAATTTATAAGAATCATCTTTATATAAATCAATAATTTTTAATCCTAATAAAACATTTACTATTTGATTATATGTGCTTATTGATAAATTCTCTTTATAAAGAGCGAGTTTTTTTGCATCACTTTCTTTATCGATTATATTTAGAGAATAAATATTATTTGCATTTTCATCATCTCCATATATTTTTTTTAAATTAGTTATTTTCACCAAAAAATTATTGTTAAAATATTTTTTAACATCATTATTTTTTAAAAAGTCAAAATAATTATCTATGTCAGTTCCTATTGATCAAAGCTCAACACCCTGATTTTTAATTATGTTTTGAGCTTCTTTAGTCATTTTTTTCATAGTTTAAGTCCTCTATTTCCTTAATTGTTTCAAATATATTTTTTATTGCTTGTACAACTATAGAATTACCAGCTTGTCGATATAGCGATTCTTTAGTTAAAATATTCTTTTTTATTAAATTTTTTAAACTATCAAAATCCTTATCTTCAAACCCCATCAACATATAAGCTTCTTTAGTTGAAATAAATCTATAAGGTAGTTTGTTGTTTTTGTTATTCTTATATTCAATAATACCTACATTTGGTATTCTATCTTGTTTTGTCGTTACAGTATCAATTACAAAATTTGTAGAGTTATTTAAAACCTTCTTTTTATTAATTTGTAATTGAATCATTCTTTCACGTGATGGAGTATTATTGATTATAAAATCATCGTTTTTTTCGTTAGATTCAAAATCAAAAATTTTATTAAAATATTTTTCTCTATTTTTTATGTTTAATTTTTTCTTTTCCATTTTTTTATCTAAATATTTCTTAAATTCCTGATCATTTTTAAAAGGGCTTTTTAAGTTATCTAAAATTGAAATTGCAAAAACACGTTCTCTCTTTTGAATTGAACCAGAATCCAATGCATTTATAACAGTGGTGAAAGTTTTATATCCTAATTTTTTTAAAACTTTTTTTCAATCTTCATATTCTTTTATGAATTTTTGAGATAATAAATTTTTTACATTTTCCATAACCAAATATTTTGGTTTTTCTTTTGATTCATTTAAAATTCTATAAATTTCTCATACTAAATTAGAAGTTGATTCAACATTGTTTATTCCTTTAGCTTTACCCATACTTGCGACTGATAACCCTTGACAAGGAAAAGAATATGTTATTAAATCGATTTTTTCTTCTTCTAATATATTCGGATCTAATTTAGTAATATCAACTTGATTGTTGGTCAATAATATTGATGCTGCTAAATATTGTTTAAATTCGTAGTCTTTTTGAGTTATTTTGGAAGGTTTTTTAGAATCTAAAGAAATGGTATATTTGTTTAAAAAGAAATTTATTTGCTCTTCCGTATTTAAATTGTGTTGTTGTAAGATTTTTAAATATTTCCCTTCTAAATTATGATGCATTTGAGCATAACTTATATTAGCTCTAGCATCTCAATCGGCAATTGCTTTGATTTCAAATATCTTTTTGTTGTACTTTTTGTTCAATTGATTCATTGCCTTATTTTGTGCGCCAATACCTGAAAATGTTTCTAATACTTTAATTCGTTTTTTTTGCATTAAAAAATAACCACATTTATCATAAATATGGTTTTATTATTTTTTTAAAAGTATTAGAAATTTGTTTAGTCTGATATATATATATATATATATAAGTTGGCATTTATATCTATTAATTCTTTATTCATAACATTTTCCTATATTTATTATACACATAAATTAAATTTGCAAATAAAAATGCTAAAATTAAGAATTTATATTATTTTTATTTTTCCTTCTTAAAAAATAATATGTAGGTATAAAAATACTTAAAAGAGCTATTATTGAACTAGATATTATTGTAAAAATACCTAATTTTGTTTTAACAAAACTTTTAGTTTTTTTGTTTTCGTTAAATCTGTTTTGAGAAACTTTTTGTTGTTTGTTTTGACTTTTATCAGTTTTAGAATTTATTTTTTTATCTTTTTCTTTGTGAATGTCAGATTTTTTATTTTCAATCGAATTGTTTGAATTGTTATTTTTAGAACTACTGTTAGAATTTTTAGTATCAACCTGTTTTTCTTTAGTAATTGAGGCTAAATTATCTTTATTTTCTTGTTTCTTTTTGTTATTTTCTTGGACAATCGTTTCAGGTTTATAATTTTGTTCATTTTTTGGTTTTTGGATTTCAATTTTGTCTTGAATTAAATCACTACGGATTAAAGTTAGGCTAGTTTGATTAATTTTGTAGTATTTTTCTTTATCTCCGTTATATATAACATCAATAACGTTATCGTCATCACTTAATTTTGATGGATTTAAAATTGTTCATCCCTTTTTTAATTTAATTTCGTTAGTATTATTGATGTTTTTACCTATTGTTATTGAATTGGAGGAGTTATATTTATGTTCCAAACCTCTTCTTATTGTTAAGAATGCATAATTAACACCAGAATAATCACCTATACCAATAATTTTAACCTTATTATATCCGCAATTTGCTATATCATAGTAAAATCCACCTTCTTTATCCAAAACCTCTTGGTATTCAAGTTTATAATCTTGATTTAAAACTAATGTTTTGCCATTATATTTAATATTTATAAAATCATCACCGTGTTCTTGATCTAAATGATAGTCATATTTGTTCAAACTAATTTCAGCATATTTAAGATCTTTGTTTGTGCTATTAGATGAATTATTTATATATTCTGAATTAGTGAATACCTTAATACGAGCAGTTGCTCCGTTATAAGCTTTTTGACTAGATTTTCATTCTCCGTTTTGATTAATGAAACTAAAATCGTTCTGTGTATTTAATTCATCAGAAAATTTTAGTTTAGCATATTCGTTTTCATTATTTATTTTAACAACCACAGTAAATCATTCACCTTGCTCAATCTCGATAGGATTATCTAAATCAATAGTTCTTAAACCATCATTGTGAAAATATTTTTTTTGAGAATGAACTAACTCGCCTAATTTTAAATTTCTAGGATTAGGATTCTCGGTTTTTCTATATATTTTAATTTCTATTTCACTATCTAAACCCTCAAAACCAACATTTATCGCCTTCAATTGTTCTTTATGATTTTTATCGCCCTTTTTTGCTTGGAACGTTACGGCTGCTTCTTTAAAAAGATCGCCATAAATATCTTTAAAGGAACCATCATAGTAATAATTGTTTTCATAAGTCGATTTATTTGTGTAGTCTAGAGTAAATAACTCGGAAATATTAGAATCATACGATAAATAAAAATATCCATTTTCTCCAGAGTTTGTGCCCCATGAATTTTTAACTATTCAAGCACCATCTTGACTTGTGTCAGAACTAAATTGTTCTTTTGAAATAGTATCATCTCAACCTATTATAGTTGCCGCATGAGTTATATGAGTAAAATTTTTATATTTATTAGCCTCTTGATTATAAAAGTTATATCCTTTATTGCTTAGTAGATCAACCGCGGAAAAAGAAAATGAAACCGCACCATAGTTTTTAACGGCAAACTTAATTTCGTTTATGCTTTTTTCCTTAGATATAGTATTTTTATCTGGGATTTTTATAAAATCTTTAAGTATGAAATTGGTGCTATTACCATTTTTTTCTCATTCATAATCATTTTCGTTTCTCAATTTATTTCATTGTAGAAGAGAATAACCTGCATATATAGGTGATGAACCGCTTTTTTCCCAAAATAAAGATGAATTATTATCAAAATCAGTATTATGAAGCAAATCTTCTCCTATACCTCTATTTAGAGTTTTATATGCCAAGTTTTTTTCTGATAAATCAAGAGTATCAGGCGAAACAAACAATCCTTTTTTGAGCATATTTATTTCGCTCACCGCTATTGTTGAGTATGCTCAACATAAATTGGAAAGGCCTTGATGCCTAATGGGTGTAATATAACCTTCGCCTCTACCATCATATTTTACTGGCAAAATATTTTCGTTATTGTTTGTTGTAGTAACTGCTGAAGTGCTAGAAATCAAAATGTTAGTAGCCATTAAAATGCAACTAAAAAAATGTCTTTTTTTCATATTTTCCCTCTTATTCAATTTTTGTGATAAGTATATCACAAAGAAAAATTTTTTTTCATTTGTGATATATTAGATATTTTTTAAAATTTAGTGTTAGTAATAACCGCTAAAAAATTATTTTTTAACTATGTTTAAAGATATAAAAATAAAAGTAGTAAAATAAAAATATCAATTCGAAAGGCAAAAATGAAAAAAATAAAATTTTTAACAATAATTCCCTTAACTTCATCAATAATGTTTCCTGTTATTGCTTGTTCAACAAATAATAAATATAGTAAACCAACCAAAACTAAAACTAATGATGAAAATATATCTAAACAAAATAAAAAAGATAATGTTGATAAAGGCAATGATTCTAATGAGTTAAACAAAATTAATAACGCTAATGATATTGATGAAGAAAAGAAAGAATCATCTAAAAAAGAGAAATCTTTAGTTGAAAAAGATAGTAAAGATAATACTAACAATGTCGAAAATGATGAAATAACTGAAGATATTAATAAAGATTCAAGTAATAAAGATACAACCATCGATGAATCAACACTTAATAAAGAAGAAAATATCGAAGATAACAATGTAAACTATAAGTTTTTAAAAGAAGATCAATTAGAATCTCAATTCACAACAAATAGTGCTATTTATCGTTTAAAAATCGAGAATTATCAAGTCATTTATAAAAATAATTCGAAAATACTCGCAAAACTAAAAAATAGTAATTTTGTTTTAGGTAATGTCGCAAAGCAAAATGATAATATTTTGGAAGTTACTTTTCAATTTAATGATTTAGTCGAAAATACTGAATATCAAATTGACGAAATTAAAATAGAAAATGAAGAAAACATTAATAATTTAAATATTAAAAAATATAATTTTACTTTTAGAACAAAAAACATTATTCCAAATGAAATAAATGATGAAGAAATTGAGAGTGAAAAAGTTGATAGCACTAAAAGCTCTCATTTATCAAATAAAAATGATTCAGATAGAGTTACATACAGAAGTTTGCAACCTGCAAACGAATTTAGCATCAATGACCAAGGTATAAAAAATATTATCGAGTTGACGAAAGAATCTTTACAAACTAACGAATCGTACAAAAAATATTTTAGTGAGTTAAATAAAAGATATAATGATTCAATTCAAAAAGTAGATGATAAAATACATTATGAATCCGAACTTAATTTTAGCGAAATAGAATATTCCGAAAGTAATACAAAATTTATTTTAAACAAGGAATCTAATTTAAATTTAAATAATCCGAGACTTTTGATAAAAAGTTGAAATCAAAGTCAAAATTGATCAAAATGAGTGGACGCAACTTTAGAACAAGGTGACAAACTAGTAATTAATAATTCTGATTTAGATAAAAAAATCTCTAAATATGTAGTTACTATGATTGAAGCAAATAATAAAAATTATTTAATAGCTCTAAACGGAAAAAATATAATCACTAGTACACCTGTTAGAAATTTAGAAATTAACAATTTTAGCCTTTACAAAGATGAAAATAATAAAAATATTTTTGGTTCAATATCTCTAAATTGAAACGAAGAACAATTGATATATTTAAAAGATAAAATTTTTGTTTTAACTTTTGAAGCAAAGCAAAAGATATATCAAGAAAAATCACATACAACACCAAGTTTATTTGGGCCCGGGGAAAAAGTAATAGAAAATGAAGATGAAAAATTCGATGACAAAAATAGAGTTCAAAAAATTAAAAGAATTTATGTTCCTTTTGATAAATTATGAAAATTTAATTTAAATGGTCTGCAAGAACAAATACAATATAAACTAAGTTCGTTGGATATAGTTTCAAATGATGAGTATATAAATGTAGTTGAGAAAATAAACTATAATACAAATTCATATTTTAACTTTAATTTCAATTGAAATAATGACCAAAAGTTGAGTGATCAACTATATAATTTTGATGTACCCGAAAGTACCGATGTTAATTTTACGAATTTAAATTTAAATAAAAAAGAATTATTTGAAAATAATCAATCTAACAAAAATAAATTGCCTTTTTCTATCAATAATTTATCTACTCTAATAAACTATAATTACGAAGTTCATAATTTAAAAACTTTATATAAAAATAGACAAAAACCATTAGGTGAAGAGTTTATAGATTACAAAATTATTAAAAATAATGTCGAACAATCCTTACATTGGTTTAAGACAAGAGATTATTTAGCTAAGCAACCTTTTAAAATTAATACATCTAAAGATTTAGCAATAATAACTAAAGATTTAAATTCCATAGTAAATTTAAATCAAATACCAAGCGAAGATATTATTTTTTGAATAACATTTGAATTTAATCCTAACCCTCAAAATGCTCTACATTGGAGCGAATTTAACGATGTTAATTCAAGAGTAACTATACCTGTGTCTTATAAAAATATATTAAACGATAAAGTGATTAATGATGTTGATTTTATGTATAATTTAAGTTCAGAAAATAATAATTTTCAATCTAATATAGCTTCTAAAATAAGATCATTAGTTAGTTTTAATTTAGAGTTATCAAATAATAACACACTAAAATTAAAAATAAAAACAAGAAATAACGACGTAACTTTAAATAATACAACTTGAGAACATAATTCATCATCCGGTCGTTCTATTTATTTAAATACAGCTGATTTATTTGTTTATTGGATACAACCAAAAGCAAATCAAACAAAAAACTTGAGTTTTAAAGAAAACCAAAAGTTAGATGAATTATCAATACAGACTAGTGCTACTGCTTATAATGATACTTACGAACTAAAAGAAAATACTTTAAAACGTCAAGAAACAAATCCGGATGGAACAATTTCTCTTAGAGATATAGAAAATCATTTAGAAGAAACTCCAAAACCTGAAGAAATATCTAAACGTTTATTTAAAGAAGATAATTCCAAAGGTATACAAGAAGGTAGAAATAGAGCTTACTCTCTTTCTAATAAATCAGACGGTACATGGAATATTTTTGCCAAAGTAAACGACGATCCAAATGACTATCGTTTTTGAACTTTTTCAAATTATCATGTTTGAGTAACATTAAAATCAGAAAATGCAAATATGGCTACAGTATCTAAAAATAAAAGTGGTAATGAAGTTCTATCAATTGCAAAGGGTGAAATTTTGGCACCTACATTAATATCAAAAAATACCACAAATCAAAATCAACCGGTTTATTACAAGCCAAAAAATATCGAAAATATAAACGTTGATGGTAATTTATATAATTTTGATTTTACTGATGAAAATCAAGCTATTAAATATGAAATGATCATCGATTTTACCAATAACAATAAAAATGTATTTGATAAATTTAAAGATAACATGGGTATTGAACAAGTTAGAACACCCGAAAAAGAACAATATAAAAATTACAACGACACTTCATACATGGAACAAGAAAAAAATCGCGCCGATTTACTAATTGCAATTGTAGATTTTAAACCTATTTTTGAAAAATTTGAAGGAAAAGACTTATCGCAACCAATCAACGATAAAACTTTAACCGAACAAGAAAAAAATGCAATAAATCATATTTTAAATTTCAAAAATTTAAAACCACTTAAAATTTCCAAATTATCAAGATACATAAATTCATTTACAAATTTAAACGCATATATTAGTTCTATACCAAAAGTTCCTACAAAAAATCCTTATGGTAACGTAGAAGCATCTAGATATAGAGAATATTTATACGGTGTTAATTCTGTGAAAGTGCATTTGAGCTCTCCGACAAATGTTTCTAAATCATTTAATGGTGCGGTTTACTCTGAAGTTGAATATTTTGACTTGTATAGTGGTTCTTCCGGTTCTGCAGTATATGATTACAATGGAGATTTATTAGGTCTAGTAAAACAAGGTACTGCTAATAAAATAAATAATTTTATTTTTGTTGATACTCAAAAATATTCTTATTTTGGAAATGATGACACCATCTATAATCCAGGTACTTTCCGCTCAATAAATAAAAAATTATCATATCTATATCCGACAAAGTACAAAAATATTTTCGAAGATAATAGTGAAGATAATAATTAATAAAATACAAAAATAGTTATCAATTAGGCTATTTTTGTATTTTTTATTAAAAAATTATTTTTAACCTATAAAAGGTATAAAATATAAAATCAAAGGAAGTTCTAATGAATAATAATATAAATTATCTACAAACTAGTTTTGTTGATAAATTAAAACCACATAAAGACTTGTTAAATGATAAGGACATAAGTTTTAATAAATTAAAATATACTTTCGCAATGTTTTTATCAATTTTAGCAACAATAACTTTTCGATTTAACTCTTCAATTTTTATTGCTGCAAATATACATAACGACTGATTCGTATCATTATTTTATTTGATGATACAATTACCTTCAGTTATTGTATATTTTTTAGGACCCAATTTAGCTAAAAAATTTAGTCCTAAACAATTGATTTTTATAGCAGATTTTGGTTCGATATTATTTTTATTAATATTATTGATATCTAATATTTTTATAAATAATATAACCATATTACTAATAGGTATTTTTGTTGTAAATACAGTTTATGCATTTTCAGACGGGGTAAGACTTATTGCTACAAAAAATATTGTTTATTATTCAAGTGTAGATAGCAATACATTACATTCTTTTAATATACTCAACATATTAGCGTACGGATCAGCAACATTTTTCTCACCAATTTTAGGTTTTCTAATTGAAAAATATGTAGAGTTCAAGTATATAATGATTTTTAATTTAGTAGCATTCATTTTATCTGATTTGATTTATTTATTAATACAACAAAAAAAGATAGCAACTGAATTTATAAAACGAAACTCTATGAAACAATCAGAAAAAGTAAATAATACTCATGTTTGAATTTTTGCAATTAGTTCAATGATGATAATTCAATTATTTTTATATCCAAGACAGGCGGGTATTATTCAATTTTTAAAAGAAATTAAAGATTTTGAAATTGAAAAATACGGATATTTATATAGATTTATATTATATAGTTCAGGTTTAATAAGCACTGTATTACTCTTGATTTTGTCTAAACTTAAATATAAAATTAAGAGTAATAAAATATTCCAGTTGTTAATGTGAATTATCTTTATTATGCATTTTATTTTTATGTTTATCTTATTTTTCTCAAAAAATAACACACTATTATTGGTAGGTTTTTTTAGTTTAAGTGGTTTTCAAAACTTTTTTAATTCTTATACAGAACCTACATCAAATAATATAATTTATCAAAATTTTGATAAAAAAGATTACAATAAGCAAAATGCATATGCATTATCAATTAGAATCATAGTTTACTCTTTGATAATTGTACTATTAACCGTTTTTTACAGATTTTTAAACTTTAGAATTAGTTTCAGCGTTTTTACGGTTATTTTATTTATTAATGTATGTTTAATTTCATATAGTAAATACAAGATAGATAAAAAATAAAGTATTTCTAAGCAAATACTTTTTTTATACTAATTTATTTTTTTATAAAAATTAGTTTATATGGTAAAATATGCGTATTTTTGATATAATTATAAAATAATTAGATTTAGGAGTATACATGGAAGTAGAAGTTTTCAAAAATAAAAAAAATAAAACACGTAGAGAATTAAGAATTGAAGTTATTTCTGTTTTATATAAATACGAATTGTTAGGAGAAAAAATTAGTTTAGAGGAAGTAAAACAAGAATTTAACTTAAATAGTGAACAACTAAAAACTCTAAGACGAATTGAAAATTCATATATATTTAGTAAAAATATTTTCAATCGTTTATTAAACGAAAATTGATCGTGAGATAGAATAGACCCTTTGATAAGAGCTATTTTAATCAATGCTGCAAGCGAATTTAAAATAATACAACCTAAAATAGTTTTTAATGAAGCTATTGAAATTACTAAAATGTATTATCCGCTTGAAGATGGCGAACAAAATAAAGATAAAAAAAATCTTGTAAATGGAATATTAGAAAATTTTTATAAGGCTATTTTATTAATCGAAAATAAAACAAAGAACGAACAAAACTAAATGATGCAATGATTTTGAAATAAATTATTTATTAATTCATGAAATAAAACAATAAATTACACTTTTTTAATTTTCAAAGAAATGAATTTAATCGAAAAAATCGAATTAAATCAAGTTCTTAAATTTTTAAATAATAAAAAGTGAGATAACATTGAGGAGTTCATTGTTAATTTTTTTGAAAAAATAACCTTTAAGGATAATTTAGATAATAATAAAAAAATAATGATTGATAATTTTTATAAATTCGTTTTTTATCATGCGTATTTTAAAAAATGAAAATTACAAAAATTTAGTTTATTAAAAATAATTAACAAAGAAGTTGATGAAGTTGAATTTAATCATCAAAAAAGACATTATTATTATAATTTTTTAGATGAATTTAAAAAAATTAAAAATTATAATAAATACTTAATAAAACTTTTGAGGAAGGTTATTTAAATATGAATAATGATATTAGAAAACAATTTCCTATTTTAAATAATATTACATATTTCGACAGTGCGGCGCTTGTGCTAAAACCTACTATAGCAACGAATGCAATCACTGAATATTATACAAATAAATCTATTTCGTCGAGAACGGCCGACACACCATTAGGAAATGAAATTAATCAAACAATAATAAAAGTTAGAAATAAAGTAGCAGACTTGCTCGATGCTAAAGATTCAGAAATAATTTTTACAAGCGGAACAACTGAGTCAATTAATATTTTTGTTAGAATGTTTAGTCAATTAATTAAAAAAGATGAAGTTATTTTATTAAGTTCATTTAATCATTCTTCAAATATAATCCCGTGAATTGAAATATCTAAACAAAGTGGTGCGATAATTAAATTTAGCGAAAATTTGATTGATGATATTGACAATACCCCTAATTTAAAAATTGTTTCATTAGCACAAGAAACTAATAATTTTAATCAAAATTTTGATTTAAATAAAATTTATAAGTTAGTTAAAGAAAAGAATGCATATTTATTTAATGATGCAGCGCAAGCGATAGCTCACCAAAAAGTCTCTTTTTCTTTTTCTGATGCAATAGCTTTTAGCACAAATAAATTTTATGGACCAACTGGATTGGGTGTTTTGGCAGTCAAAACAGAATTATTAAAACAAATGAAGCCTGTAAAATTTGGTGGCGGAGCTATTGATGATATTAACACCGATACAACATGAACTCTCAAAAAAACTATAGCCGCTTTTGAACCTGGAACTCCAGACATTGCCGGTATGTATATGTTTAATAAATCTTTGGATTTTTTTAACGAAATAGGATACCAAAAAACACAAGAAATTTTAAAAAAATTATCTATTTACTTACATGAACAACTATCTAAATTAGAAAATATAGAAGTATTTTCAAAACCTGGTGATTATATTGCTTTAATAAATATTAAAGGAATAAACTCTCAAGATGTAGCTACTTATTTAGGTTCTAAACATATTTATACTATTGCAGGAATTTTTTGTGCTCCATATTTAAGAAATATAAAACAAGAATATTCATATTTAAGAATTTCGTTAGCAATATATAACAATTATGAAGATATTGATAAGTTGATAGAAACATTAAAAAACGGAGGCGATTTTTATGCATTTTAATCCTAATATAGCTAGAGAATTGATTATGTCTCATTATACTAAACCTAATAATAAAATGGAATTACAAGGAGAATTTCAAACTTGTTTTAGCACAACATGTTCAGATAAATTAAACATTCAAACAAAGTGAGATAATGATAAGCTAGTGGATGTTCATTTTAATGGACATGGTTGTGCTGTATTTATGGCTTCTACAGATATATTTTTAGATAAAATAAAAGGTTTATCATTAAACGAAATTAGAAAACTGACACTTTTATTTGAAAAATTTGTAAACCAAGAGCAACTTAGTGATGAACAAATTAATTCACTTGGTGATTTATGAGTATTTTTTAATACTAAAACTCATTTAAATAGAGTGGTATGTGCTTTATTAACACCTAAATATTTCTTAGAAAATGAATAATAAATATATTTTTCATATAGATTTTGATTCATATTTTGTAAGCGCTATAAGAACTATTAAACCAAATTTAAAAAATAAACCAGTAGCAATAGCTAGATCGGAAAAACATTCCGTTGCTGTTTCAATTAGTTATGAATTAAAAAAAATAGGAGTAAAAGCAGGTTCTAAAGTTTATGAAATTTTAGCAATTGAACCTAAAACAATAATCGAAAAACCTTATTTTAGGTTGTACCAATATTTGTCTAATAAAATTTTTAAATATTTAAAAAAAATTTTGCATCAAAAATTGAAGTGGCATCAATTGATGAGTGTTACATTGTTCCGAATATTATTTTAAAAAACAAAGAACAAGCAATTAGTTATGCTAAAAAAATTCAAACAAGCGTTTTAGAAAAATTTGATATACCAATAACCATAGGAATATCTTTAAATAAGTTTTACGCTAAAATGACTACTAATATTTCGAAACCTTTTGGTATTGGTTATACAGATGAAAATAATTATAAAGAAAATTTTTTCAAACTAGATATTGAAAAATTTCATGGTATTGGTTCTAAAATAGCAAATAAACTTAGACAAATAAATATTTTTACTATTGGTGATTTGGCGAAAAAGAAAAAAAACGATTTTGAATTATTACAAGTTTTTAAAACTACAGCTTACAAATATTTAGATAGTTTGGATATAGAAAAAAATAGTGATTTAAACTTTGAAATAGAACAAAATAAAGTAATGGGCAATGAAATAACCTTTGAATATCAATATGATGAAATAGAAATTCTAGATAAGGTAAATAAAATTGCACTGAATATTAGTAATAGATTAAAAGAAGAATTCTTATTAGCAAAAAATTTATCCTTAGTAGTTAGAGACTATAGTAAAAAATGAAAAGCTTATAATAAAAACATATCTCCTACTAATGATTCAAGAGAAATATATAAACATATTAAAAAATTAATTGATAAAAATGTAGATCTAAATAATATAAAAGGTATTGGAATTAGAGTATCTAAATTAGTTGATAAAGATAGTATTTATAATCATTTTTCTCTTTTAGGAGAAACAAAAAAAGTCGATGAGCAAAAAGAAAAAGTAGAAACCATAATTGCTCAAGTCAATAAAAAAATAAAAAGTACAAACGTTTTTAAATTATCAGAATTAAATAAAAAAGAAAAAATTAAAATTAATCATGAGATAAATTTAATATCACATAGTATTTTTAAAAAATAATCAAGGAGAAATATGAAAATTGGTATTTACGGAGGTAGTTTTGACCCAATACATAAGGGTCATATACAAATAGCAAAAGATGTAATAAGCGAGCTTGGTCTAGATAAATTATTAATAGTCCCAACTTATCGATCACCTTTTAAAAATAAAAGTGGTGTTAAAACAGAAGATAAAATAAATATGATTAATTTGGTTTTAGAAGACAAAATGGAGCTTTGTTTATTTGAGGCAAAAAGAAATAATATTAGCTATACAATAGACACTGTTAAATATTTAAAAAATAAATATAAAAATGATGAGTTATATTTAATTATAGGATCAGATAATTTACCTAAATTAAATAAATGAAAAGATATAGAAACTATTTCAACATTAACTAAAATAGTCGCTGTACGTAGAAGTAGAACTATAAATAAACTTAATCTTAAAAGATACAACGGAGTTTTATTAAAAAATAAATTATATGATTATTCTTCAACCGATTTTAAAAAAGGTTTTTCGATAATAGAAAATGAAAAAGTTTTTTCTTATCTAGATCCAAAGGTAATGAATTACATACAAGAAAAAGGATTATACTTATTTGAAATAATACATAATTCACTTTCTGCACGTAGAGCTAAACATTCTAGTTTAACGGCTAGTTTTGCGGCAGAAATAGCTAAATTAAACGGTGTAAGCGCCCTTAAAGCGTATAAAGCTGGTATTTTACATGATATCGCAAAAGAATGAAGTGTAGAAAATTCAAGGAATTTTATTAAAATGACAGAGCCTGAATTAATTGATACTCCTAAACATTTCTTACATCAAGTTTGCGGATATTTATGAGCTAAATATGTTTACGGAATAAAAGATTTAGAAATATTAAATTCTATAAAATATCATACAAGCATGAGAAAAGATATGAATACATTAGATAAAATAATTATATTATCTGATAAAGTAAATTCTATAGTTCATTTTAAAGGTGTTCAAAGAATAAAAAAATTAGCTTACGAAAATTTAGATCAAGCATTTAGGGAAGTGATAAAGATTACTTATCAGTGAAATATTGATAAAGGTGTAATTTTTGATAAAGAAATTGAATCAATTTATCAAGAATACATAAGAGGAGAAAACTAAACATGGAAGAACGTTTACAGAAAATACTCTCTAAAGCAGGAGTTGCATCTCGTAGAGAAGCTGAAAAATTAATTACTAACGGAAAAGTCAAAGTAAATGGAATAGTTGCAAAGTTGGGAGACAAAGCTTCTTTTAACGATGAAATATTAGTAAATAATGTACCAATTGAAAGTGAAGAAGAAAAAGTTTATTTCATTCTGAATAAACCACCTAAAACAGTATCTACACTTAAAGATAATTTTAACAGAAAAAAAGTTACAGATTTAATTGATACACCATATAAAATATTTCCTGTAGGTAGATTAGATTATGATACAACAGGAGCTTTAATTTTGACAAATGACGGGGATTTAGCTAACAAATTGACTCATCCAAAATATCAAATATTAAGAGTTTATAGAGCTAGATTAAATGAAAAACTATCTCCTAAGGAATTAAAAAAATTAAATGGCATTGTAAAAGTAAATAATACCAAAAGTGTTCAAGATGTTATACCTGTAGGCGAAGATAGCCCAAAAAGTTATTTTGTTGTACTTAGTTTAGGAACTTATCATCATGTTAAAAAATTATTCGAAACAGTAAATAAAATGGTTATAAATTTAAAAAGGCTAGAATATGCAGGAATAACAGTTGAAAAATTACCGTTAGGTTACTATCGTCCATTGAAACCAAAAGAAATTAAAGATTTAAAAAACCTTGTAAGATTACAAGAAGAAAAATTATTTAAACCAGATAAAAGTAGATAAAATTAAAAATTAGCAACCTTTTGCTAATTTTTAATTTATTTATCCTATAAAATCAGAGTCTGCTTTACCTGAATCTTTTCATTTTTTAATCAACTCTTGATATTGTTCTTGATTTTCACATCTTAAAAAATCTAATTGATCTGCATCATTAGAAAAATCAAATTGTGGCGATGTATCTGTATTTGTATATTTTTTATATCATTCACGAACTATTCTAATATCATCTTCAACTTCAACTTTATTTACTTTCCTTGAATAAACTTTCATGTAACGTTGATTTAAATCTACATTAGCAGGGTCTAAATAATCACCTTTTTCATCTGATAAAAATGCAACTAAAATAGAGTAAAAGTCAACATTTTGACCTATTTTTTTAGACATTAAATATGTATATAATTGAGCTTGCTTTAAATACGAGGGATCTACACCTTCATTATCTCATTTTTCCTTCTTAGCTTCACCTGCAGTTTTTACTTCGTAAATAACTTTATTTATAGGATCAAAACCATCAGGAACACCACTAAGAACATCATCTACGTTCTTAAAATAATCATAGTCATATTCTGAAGCAACATAATTCTCGATAGTAATTCCTCTTTTTTTAACTTGAGGAGAATTTCTAAATATATCAAAAATCTTTGGCTCTAATATCGTACCCGCATTTATATATTTTTTGGATAATACAGGAATTTTTAATCTAGTAATATGGCAAAATGCATTAAATTCTGATTTAAATCTCCCTGGAGTTAAAATGTCACCTACACTGCTACCACCTATTTTTTTATAACCTTTTCACTTATCAAAAGTTCTTAACTGATTATAAAATTCAGGCAATAATATTACAACTCTTTTTTCTTCATCTATAATATAATGTTTTTTATTAAAATATTGTCTAGCCATTATTTTTAATGTAATTCTCCACTAATAATTTAGCAACAACTTCAACACCCTTAAAATCAGCAACCAACTCTTCATTAATCAACGTGTTTTGAGGTACTATATAATCAAAAACTAAGTTAACAAGTTTGTCAAAACTAATTTCTGTTGAATTATCATCAACGCCCGGAATAAATTTATTTGCATCCATAAACTTTTCAATTCTAATTGCTATAACTCTTGCTAAATGTTTTTCTTTAGTAGGGTCTATTATTTGTTGAATGTCTTTTAAATGTTTTTTGAAATAATCTAATTCATTAGGAAAACGCAAGTCATCAATAATAAATAAACTATTTTTGTTTTCTTTTGCAGATTGCTCTGCAATCTCTGTAATACGTTCAAAAACACGTCCACATCAAATGTTATTATTAATATTTCTTCCGACTTCACCCATCGCTATTCAAAGAGGTCTAACCACTTCTTTATCTTTTTTATCTCATTCAATTTCATCTAAAATTGGTTCTGTAATCTTTTTGATAGGTTCAGCAAAAGAAAGTATGTGAATATTATCTTCAAATTGCTTTGTTAATAATTTTTTAAGACCTTGACTTAAAATGCCTTTACCGCTTCTTCTTTTACCGTTAATTAAAATTATTACATGTTGTTTTGCTTTCATACATCGTCTCCTTTGATTGTTTTTTAAATTGTATTTTTAATATTATATATAAATTTCATTTAGTAACTTAAAAATTAAGTAATTTAATGAAATATTGCGTAAATAAAAACTCAGTAATAAGTTTACTAATATAAACTATTACGAGTTTTAATAAATTTTTTTATTAGCTTAATTTAAATAATTTTTTACCAGAAACTGCTAATTCTTCTAGTTCTATAACTTTTTTAAGTCTTGAATCGCTTGTTGTTGAAATTATTAATGTTTTATCAATTTTTTCGTTTGTAAATTTTTCTAAATCTACTACAAATAATGTATCTCCCGCTTTAACTTCTTCATTAAGAGAAACTTTTCCTTCTATTCCTAAACCATCTAATTTGTAACTATCTTGACCAATTAAAACAATTAGTTCAACATCGCAATTTGTTTTAAAAATAAATTGAGTTTTTGATGCGGGCATACTTGTAATTCTACCATTAAAAGGTGCTAATAATTCAACTTTTGAATTACCTTCCATTTTAATTGCTAAACCATTACCAACTAAACCATTTGAAAACACACCGTCTTTTAAAGATTCTAGAGAAACTACTTTTCCGGATAATGGAGCAACTACTTCCATTTCTTTTGATGCTTTTTGACCTTTTGCATTAACGTTGTTTGTTGTTGTAACCAAATTGTGATCAGAATTATCTACAATAACTGAAGCATATTTTTTAATTACTTTATTAATTGTTTCAACAATATCACCCATTTCGACTTGAATATATTTTTGTTCTGTAAATAAATTTACCTTTTTTGCTCCAAGTTTTTTTAATAATTCTTCATTAACTAATGATGGATTTCTAAGATCATATCTTAATTGAGAAACACTATTATTGAAAGATACTATATTTTTTATACCACCCATAGCATCTGTTAATTCTTGAACTTCTTGTGGCGCATGTTCTAAATTTTTTGACTCTAAAAGTTCAAGTCATTTGTTTAAATTTGACATATTTCCTACCTTCTTATTATAAAAATATTTATTTAAGTGTTATATTTATGATATTTTACCAAAAATTGACTTATTTTTTATATTAAATTAAATTATTTTAAACAAAAATAAGGATTAGCTTTTTATTATAGACATTTAGTAAATATAATAAACACAATAAAAAAACTAAAAAAGAACAATTATTATAAAAAATATAGTTATAATTAATTTATAAAAAATATTTTAGAATTATAATTTACCATTTTAAAAAGGAGCACAAATGAAAAAAAGAGTCAATAAAAAAGAGTTATCAGCTAAAATATGAAATTCTGCTAATAAATTAAGAAATAATTACAACACAGAGGATTATAAATATATAATTTTGCCATTAATTTTTTATAAATTTTTATCTCAAAAAATAATAGATTTTGTCAACGAAAATGAGGGAATTACATTCGAACAAATGAATGAGTTAGACCCAGAATATTTGGATCCAAAAACAAACAAAACCCCAAATAATGGTTTCACAAAGGAAATTATTGAAAATATTGAAGAAGTATCTATTAGTGAAATGGGATATTATATACCATTTAAATACTTATTCCAAACATGAATCAAATTTGGAAACGATAAAAACTCACCTTTTAGTTTTAATATAGAAGTATTAAGAAAGGCAATAGTTAGTTTTGATGATATAGTAAACAAAAGTAATAATCAACAATTCAAAGAACTATATAAAGGTTTATTAAGAATAATTCTTGTAACGTTAGATAAATCTAATATAGAAAATGATAAAAAACAAACAGCTACAATGATGCAATTAATGGAAATAATTAATGAAATACCAGTTGATGGACAAAATTATGACGTCATCGGGCATATTTATGAATATTTATTAGGTAAATTTGCTACTGGTTCAGGTAAAAATGACGGAGAATTTTATACACCTCACGAAGTTTCTGTTTTAATGTCCGAAATAATCGGAAATCACATAAAAAATAGAGATAAAATAACAATATACGACCCAACATCTGGTACAGGTTCTTTATTATTAAATTTAGGTAAGGAATTTGAAAGAATAACAAACAGCAAAGACAAAGTAACTTATTATGCACAAGATAAAATGGATGCCGCTTATGTGTCAACTCGTATGAATTTAATTATGAACGGAATACAACCTTCTTTAATTAAAGTTAGACGTGGTGATACATTATTGGAAGATTGACCTTTTAAAAAGAATAATGATCCAAGCATTAGAGAGCCTCAAAAAGTTGATGCAGTAGTTTCTAATCCCCCTTATTCACAAGAGTGAAAACCTGATGATAACACAAATACCGATCCTCGTTTTTCATCATATGGTGTTGCTCCGAAAAGTAAAGCAGATTTTGCGTTCTTATTACATTCATATTATCATTTAGAAAACGACGGAATTATGGCTATAGTTTTACCACACGGCGTTTTATTTAGAGGCGGTAGCGAAAAAGAAATTAGAACTAAATTAGCAAAAGAATTTGCTATTGACACTATAATTGGTCTTCCATCAAATATGTTTTTCAATACAGGTATATCAACTATCATTATGATTTTAAAGAAAAATAATAATTCGAAAGGAAATATTCAATTTATTGATGCTTCAAAAGAATATGTTAAATTTGATAGTCAAAATAAATTTAACATATCTCACATTAAAAAGATTGCACATGCTGCGAATAATAAAACAGAAGTTGATAACTTCTCTAGAATAGTAAGTTATAAAGAAATCGAAGAAAACGATTTTAATTTAAATATTTCTAGATATATTGATAATTTTGAAAAACCAGAAGAATATGATTTATATTCAATTATAAACGGTGGAATTTCACAAGAAGAAATAAATAAATTTAACGAATATTGAAAAGTATTTCCTAATTTAAAAGATAAATTGTTTGTAAAATCTCAAAAACAAGAAAATTATTACCATTTTAAAGATATTGACAATATTAGCGAAACAATATGAAATAATCAAGATATAACAGAATATCTAAATACTTATAATTTTGTTTTAAATAAAATAGATTTCTTTTTAAGAAATCACATAAAAGATATTAGCAACTTAGAGAATTTTAACTCAAAATCATTCGAAGAAGAGTTTAATAATTTTTTCTTTAGTGATGCAATTCAAATTCCACTACTAGAAAAGTATCAATTCTATCAATTATTACACAATATAATTGACTTAATTTCAAATGACATAGAAAAAATAAATTCCTTCGAAGAAAATATACCAAACAACTTCATAAAAGAATATGCAGAAATCTTAAACGAAAACGAATTAGAACAAGAAGCAACTAAAAATAAAAAGAAAACAAAAGAAATTAAAGAATGAGATATTCAGTTATTAGACTATAAAACAATAGCAAAATTTTATTTTAGTGATCAATACGAAAAAATTCAAAAACTACAAGAAGAACTTAATTCACTAAAAAGTAAAATAACTGAATTAAATAACGAATTGAAGCAAGATGAAGATTCTGATGATAAAACTGACGAAACAATAACAAGCACTAAAGATGAACTTAAAATAGTTAAAAACAACGAAAAAAATGCAAAACAAGAATTGCAAACATTAAAAGAACTATCGGTAAAACAAACTTGAGAAAAATTATTATCACTTTCAAATGATGAATTAATAGAAACTTTATTCTTTAAGTGAACTAATGACTCGTTTATTAAAATTAAAAATCAATCTAATGAAATAATTGATGAATTTATTTCAAAATTAAATATTTTAAATAGCAAATATAGCGAAACTCTCGAAGATATTAACAAATCTATAATAGAATCTCAAAATGAATTGGCTTCCTTATTAAAAGAATTAAGCGGTAGTGAAACCGATAACATCGCATTAAGTGAATTTATAAAGATATTAGAAGACAAATAGTAATTTAAAAATGATATGAATAAATTAAAGTTCATATCATTTTTCTAAATTTTAAAGTTTTTTAATTAACGATCAATTAATAAACAATCGGTTGAAAAAGTAAAAATGAAAATTATTAATTAACTTTGTTTATATTTTTTCTTGTTCCTTTAAACTTATTCTTTTTATGTTAGATTAAATTTTATAATATGAAAAATATAAAAATTAATTTCAAAAATATTTATTTTTATTTATCAAAAAATCTAATATAATTAAAAAGCAATACGTAAAGACAGTAACTGTGAAAACTTAAATATGTTACCTAATGTATATTTACTTACTATTTATTCCCGTATTGCAATAATTAATTTTGAAAGGGGGCATAAATGTCAGAATCAAAATTTAAAACAGCTAAAAGAGAAGTTGTTGCAGAAATCGTTGATAAAATTCAAAGCACACAATCAATAGTATTCGCTGAATACCGTGGACTTACAGTTGCAGAATTAGAATCATTGAGAAATGAAGCTGCTAAGGTTGGTGTAGAGGTTAAAGTTTACAAAAACCGTTTATTTAAAATAGCTGCTGAAAAAGTTGGTTTAGGTGATTTATCACAATATTTACTTGGACCTAACATTTTTGCATTTTCAGAAGATCCTATGGCTGCTGCAAAATTATTTGTTGCTTTCGCTAAGAAACACAAATTATTTGTAATTAAAGCAGGAACACACGAAGGCAATGTTGTTAATGCCGACGGTGTTAAAGTTGTTGCTACTCTTCCAACATATGAAGAAGCACTTGCTATCCTTGCACGTTCAATGATGCAACCATTACAACAACTTGGATTATCACTTAAAATGTATAGTGAAAAATCAGAATAATATAATAATTTAAAATTGAAAGGAAAAATATTATGGCAAAATTAACAAAAGAAACATTTATCGAATCATTAAAAGAAATGTCAATTAAAGAAGTTATGGAACTTGTTGAAGCAATGAAAGAAGAATTTGGAATCGACCCTATGGCTGCTATGGCAGTTGCTGCTGCTCCAGCAGAAGGTGGTGCTGAAGAAAAATCAAGCGTTAAAGTTGTTTTAAAAGCAGATAACGGTAAAAAAATCCCAGTTATTAAAGCGGTTCAAGCAGTTCTTGGTTTAACATTAATGGAAGCAAAAAAAGTTGTTGACAACTTACCAGCTGTTATTAAAGAAAACATTAGCGCAGACGAAGCTGAACCTATCCGTGCAGCATTAGCTGAAGCAGGTGCTGAAGTTTCAGTTGAATAATTTCATTTGATAAATAATTTAAATATAACTCTTTATTATTGGGTTATATTTTTTATAAAACAGAAAAATATAATAAAAATGGAAATTTAATCTATTTCCATTTTTATTATATTGTTAATTTAATTAAATTTAAATTAGGACGATATTTTCTACCTTCTTTAGCTTGATGCTCGCCATTTAAAATTGTAGCATCTGCTGAAAAAGAGTTATTAAGTTTAAAAATTGATTGTCCTACTCCGTAATAATCAACAGGTACTTTTAAATCTTCGAATTCTTTTATTTTAGTTTCGTTGAAACCTGAAGAAACAACAATTTTATATTGTGTTGCACCCGCTTTATCCAAAGCTTTTCTTAAATTAAAAATTTGTGTTGGATTTACGCCATAATGTGGTTCAACATTATCAAACATATGATCAACCATATTCTGCGAAGTATCGATTCTAACACCTCACACTTTATTGCCGAAAGCTTCCCAAATTCTTAGGGAGTCTTTAATAATATCATTATGATAATCAACTAAAGATATTATTTTAGCTTCTGGATAATGCTTTATAAATGCTCTAGTAGCTTCAACCACATCTCCATTAAAACCTTGAATTAAAACATGCGGCATACTCCCAAAAACTGTAAACTCTTCTTGTTCACATCATTCTTTTTGCGCTAATGTTGAAACGATTTTTATTCCACCTATTTTGATTGCCTTACCATCTATTTCTTGATTTATATAATGGTCGGCTCTATCTCCCATAAAAATAACATCTTTATTTTTGGCGGCTTTTTTCACTTTATATCCATTTGTAGCTATTGAAGTACTTCTTGATAAAATTCCATCAATAACCCCTTCTCAAATACCAAAATCTTGATAATGTCCCTCGAGTTCTAAAACAACATCTAAACTATTTATTTTTGAACCCTCGGGAAGATATTTTATTTTGTATTTAGAAACATCAGTGTTATGCTTTAAAAATTCTAAAACTTCATTGATACCAGCTAAGATAGAATCATCTTTTCTTTGAAAGAATTGCATAACAATAATATTATTTGGTTTTTCTTTTGCTAATATATGTGAAGTTTTATGAAAGTAACTAGCAACATATTTTTCATTTTTATTCATTTTTTCCTTTTCTAAAAATAAGTTACTTAAGAGTAACTATTTTTTATTTTCTTCCTTAGTTTGCTTTTTTATACCTTTATAAGAGGTTGGGGACACGAACCAAACTTTAGGTAAATTATTTTCGTGTGGTTGTCTAATTCTAAGTACTCTACGTAATATAAATCCTATAATTGGAGATGTTAAGAACGAAAATAGAACAATTAAAATGATATTTATAACTTTAAAATAAATATTAGACCCTCTATACCCTAAAGGATGTTGAAATGAAATTATAGAGTATATAGCAATACCACGATCTATTTCTCTGTTAAATCTTTGAGGAACATTATTTGGAAAATTATTCGATGACAACGGTGGTAATTTAACTAAACTATTAAAATTATTATATTTATATGAAACAAAATAAATTGTACTTGCAAATATAAGATATAAAACAGGGAAGACAAAAGTTACCCATATAGTTTTATTACTAATTTTAATTTTTTTTCGTTCTCAACACAAAGTTGATAAACCGATTAATGGACCTATAACGTGCCATATAATAGTCCTATAAATATCATTTTTACTCATATAACCTAAAATAGTAGAGTCTGTTATTGTTCCTGATCAAAAAACAATAACAACAATAATAATATATATCATACTTGAAAAATAAATTTTATGTGCAATCAAAGATTTATGATAAAAAGGTAATAACAAAATAGAAACGGCCATTAACACATTTGACATAAATGTAAATCAATGTGTGCTACCACCTCATAAATCATTTACTGCATTTGGTAATATATTCTCATATATTATTCTTTGTTTTTGAAAATCACTTTCATTATTTGCTAATTTATTAATTTCTCTAATGATTTCAGGGTTTTTATGATAAAAGTCTCAAACATCATCAGTTCTATCATTTCATTCTCAAACAACTGTAGAAATATATAAAAATATTAATATTATACCTATAATAAAAGTTAAAATATTTTTACTTTTATGACTTAAATGCAATTTAACTTTTATCCTCATAGGTACCTCTTTTATAAAAACGTAGAAAGTATTATCGAAATAACTAAAATCATAAATAAAATTCCAGCCAAAACTATATACTTAGTTATTTTTTTGATGTTATATTCTTTTTTTATTTTTAAAAAAGCAAGGTAATTGATTCTTAAATCCTCGCTTTTTATGACGTTATTATAAAGTTGAAATTTTAAATTTGATAACATTTTTAAATACTTATTATCACTTCTCTTTTTATTTTTGAGTTTTTCAACTTTTTTTATTTCGATATCAATATCATTAATAAACCTATTTCTTAAAATAGCAAAATTAATATCAACATCATTTCTTTTATTTTTTTTCATTTATTTTAATATAATGACAGTAATCTAATTTGAATATTTTTAGGAGTAACATTTATTAATTTTTTAACACTTGTTTCTATATTTTTTGTTAATTCTTTAATAATAATATTTACTTTTTTTTCACTATTCAATTTTACTTTTACATCTAAAAAAATATAACAATTATTTCTTTTTGAGTCAATACTAATTCTAGGTTTATTAATTAATTTTAATAATTTATTATTTAAAAAACATAATTTTATACAATCAATTATCGCACTTTCCTGAACTACATAAACCTGATCAGAATGATATGAAACATTAATTCAACTCATTATTTATTACTTTTTCCGGCGTATTTACCAGTTTCAGTAGAAACAATTATTTGATCACCCTCTTTTATGAACATAGGTGTTTCAAGTTCAAAACCAGTTTCTACAATAACTTTTTTTTGTGGATTTGTTGTTGTATTACCTTTAACAGCGTCAGGAGCAGAAGTAACTTCTAAAACTATATTTGCTGGAAGCTCAATATCAAGAACTTCTTCTTCAAATTTTCTAACTAAAACTTCAGAACCTTCTTTTAAAAAGTTCAACTCTCATTCTACTAATTTAATTGAAATTTCAATTTGCTCAAATGTTTCTCCATCCATTAAAATAATATTTTCTCCATCTGAATATAAGAAACTCATTTTTCTTTTATCGATATGAGCTTTTTTAACTTTGTCTCCACCTGTAAAAGATTTTATGGTTGTAGAACCACTTCTAAGGTTTTTTACTTTTGCTTTAACATTCGCTTGTCCACGACCTTGTTTTGAATGTTGAGCTTCTAAAACAATAAAAATTTCTCCGTCTAACTGAAATGTAATACCCGGTTTAAATTCATTAACATTTACCATATTTACTCCTTAATTTATAATTAATATATTAATTATACTTATTTTTTACTATTTTTGTTTCATTTTTATTCTTTTTTTAAATATTAATTGGAGGAAAAAATGAAAAACAAAAAAATAGACAAAATACAGTTGTTTAAACTTTACAAAATAAAAGATAGATTAAAAAAATCAATAGAAGAATACAACAAAGATAAAGTAGAATATTTATTACCTATAATGCGTGTAGATAATGACTTACTGCTTGGAAAAGTTATTTTTAATTATAATAAAGAAGATCAACAAAATTATATTGAACTATATGATCATAATTCATTATGAGAAATGTCGATGTTATTTGATAATTTTTATCGAATGAATGCAACTTTTTTTGAATTTTTATCGGAATTAGATGATCAATTTAAAAATGTTAGAGTCAGTGAGGTTAATGAGTTAGCAATTTTGGATAAAGTAAAATTTTATTTTACACAAGATGATAGTTTTACAAAACTAACATATGTATATCCTCGAAAAAAGGAAGTAGAAAAAAATTTATATAATTCACACTAATTGTTTTTGTGTTAAAATTAGTTGATGAATATAGAAAGAGAAACAAGTAATATTAAAGGATTTTGAAGCTCATTTTTAAAAAATTTATTTTTTACAGTTAGTTCGATTATTGTTCTAATTTGAGCCATTATAAATTCATTTACACATTTAGAAACATATAATTTTTTTGGATTAAAAGGTAGGGAGCAATTATCTTGAATTATATGACCAATATTTTTAATATTGTTAACAATTAATGTTTACACATCATACAGAGAATATTCGGTCTTTTCGAAAGTAAATACTAATAATAAATATTTAAAAAAATATAAATATTTAATTATAGGTAATATTTTTACATTACCGTTAAGGTTTCTTATCTTAGTAGGAACAGTTTACGAAGATGAAGTATTTTTCATAGATTATAAATTAGCAAAAAAACGAAGAAATGGATCATTTACAGTTAAAGAAATTAGTCTTGCTGGTGTATTTTTGGGACTTTTTATCATTTTAACAACAATCACCCATTATACAATTGCAAGAACAATAAGTTTTAGTTTTGAATATGTTTTTTACATAATATTTGCATTTTTTTTCGGTAAATATAAAGGATCATTATTATCATTTATTGCTGATTTTTTTGGATTACTTATTTCCGGAAAAATAGGTTTTTACCATTGGGTCTATGCTATTGTCCCTATAATTTCAACATTTACAATATCAATTTTTATCGAAATGTTTAAAAATAACAAAAAATTATCATATATTTTTATGGATATTTTTTTAATGTTAGTTTTTACAGCATTAATAATTATATTTATATATAAAACCGGAGATCCAAGAGTATCTAAAAAAGGTTATAAAATATCTGAATTTCTTGGGTTATCATATCTATCATTTGGTACTATGATAGGATTATCTATACTTTCAGGAATTTTACTAATAGCTTTTAATATAATGATTTTTTGAGCTTTTTTTACTAAGAATAAAAAAGTAAAAACTAAATTAAATTATATGATACTATTTTATTTTTTAATAGTTTCATTAATTGTTATATCTCGTTGAATTTGAGGACCGTTCGCATTTATCATTTTTGCAAACACATTCTTAGGAAAAGCATACACATTATCTAACCGCTATTTAATTTTAATGTATCCGATAGTTCTAAGATCTGTCATAATTATTCCTATTTATACTTTTGTGTTATACACCATTTTCGTTCCGTTATCATTTTTAAAAGAAAATAAATTATTAGACATTAAAAAAATAAGTTATTTTTAGATAACTTATTTTTTTTAATTTATTTTACCTATAAAATCTGATAATCAATCAGAATCATTATTATCCATAGTTAATAAAGCGCTATTTTGAACAGATTTCATACCATTTGGCATAACACCGGAATATTTGGTTGCTTCAAACATCGATTCATCATTGTCCGCATCTCCAAAACTTATTGTTCTATTCACACTTAAATCATATAAATCTAGTAAATATTTAATGGCGTTGCCTTTTGTTGCGTTTATACTCATAATATCTAAAAATGGTTCTTGCGAAACGACTCCATATATTCCATCAAAATCTTTTTCTAAATTTAAAATTTGGTTTCATTTTTCTGCAGGATTACTTTCTCTTAAAACTAAAAATTTGCAAAAAGTTCAATCTTCAATCTCATTTGAAAAATCTCCCTCTTTATACTCTCCATCTCTAATTCTAGAAAAGTATTTTTTCTTTACAAAAAAATCAGTTTTATAAGTATTATATCCGGCCACAAATTCAGGAGTATAAACCAGAAAATCATATTCCAATTCGATTAATTTTTTATAAATTTGTATTGCTATTTTGTTTGGAATATGAAAAGTTTTTAATAAAGAATAATCATCATTCAAAATTATTGATCCATTAGCGAAAATTAAAGGATGCTTAGTTGGTACATTTTTAACAATATCTCAAGCCGTAAAAGGAGGTCTTCCAGTTGCGACAAAAATATTCTTATTATTTTCAATTAATGAATTAAGCGCGTTTAAATTTTTATCATTAATTTCTGTTCGAGAATTCAATAATGTACCATCTAAATCAAAGAAAAAGTTATCAATATCATTTAATTTAATTCAAAAAGGTTTTAATTCTAAAACGACATCATGACTAATAAAATTGATTGATTCAATGCTAAAAACTTGTTTATCAGTTGTTTTTGTTTTTAAAGTTATTAAATCATCAACTTTTAAATTAAATTTTTCCTTACAGTTTCTTAAAATAATTCTATTATCAATTAATTCATTATCTGTATAAAATTGTTTTATCATTTGACCCCTTAAATATAAGACATTATATAATAAAAAAACTTAGAAATAAACTAAGATTTTTTATTATTATACTCTTTTGTTATGTTTCTTAACCAATCTAACTTAATATATAAAAACTCAATAATAAACATTTTTACTAAATCAGATAAGTAAAATATAAAGTAAAAGAAACCTACCGGATACTCCATTGATTCAATAGTATTCGGAACTATTAAATATGCAATTATAGCTAATCATGCCATTTGTAAAACTCCAGTTATAAAAACTGTTATTCCAGTAATATTATTTCTACCACCTGTTTCTAGAATTCTAACACTAGTTGCGAAGAAAATTCAACTAGGATTAAACACGGCAATAGAAATAGATGTTAATTGAACTTCTTTTAGGTAATAATATGATGCTAAAAGTTTTTCTTTAGCGATTATTTCTTTATCAGTAACACCATCTACCATTAAACTCTTTGCAACATTTTCTTGAATACCGTTCGATAAAAATGTCATAAACGGAATAAAAATTATTACAAACCCAAAAATGGAAGATAATGTCAAGGCTAATGTAACATGAAAGCCTTTAAGTTCTTTTGCGTTTTTTTCTGCAAGTTCAAACTCATCATTACCTAATTTTTGACCAACAAAAAGAGCTATATTAGAACCAACAACACCAAATGCTGCTGTAAATATATTAGTCAATGAAGCCGTAATTCCTAATACATCACCAGAACTTAGACCTCAATGTTTATAATTTGAACTTTGTTGACTCCCTAGGGAACCAATTGGAAACGCAGCCGCTCACAAAAACACCCTTACTGCAACAAAGACAAAATTTGTTGAACTTAATAAAAAACTTGGCATTCTTTTTAAGAATTGTAATCAAATTTCCTTTGAAACTTTAAAAATCTTAAAAGGATTGATTAAATATTTTTTCGTCTTCAAACGAATAAAAATTAAAGCCAAAACTATTGATACTAACCCAGAAATTATTGTTGCATATGCAGATCCGACAACTTGAAATCTAGGAATTAATATTAAATTAAAAACTACATTAGATAATAACGAAGCGAGAGAAACAAAAAAAGATGCTCCACCGTTTCCAGTTTCTCTTAATATAGAAATAGTAGAAAAGTTAATTCCTGTAATTAATCACGAAAATGAAATTACTTTAATATATTCCGTACCTAAATTAACAACAGTTTTATAAGAAATATCATTTGGATCTCCTTTAGTAACTGATCTCATAAAAAATTCAGGAGCAGACATTATTACTACAAAGAATAAAATAGCTAATCCAAAAGATAAAATATACCTAGCTCTTACTACTTGTATAGACTCTTCTTGTTTAACGGAGCCACGATATTGTCCAAAAATAGATGTACCTACAATATTAATACTAATTAATAAACCTCTTATTATAGCTGAATATCCATTCGCAAAACTAAGAGCTGATACACCTCCTTCTATATTAGTAACCATAAAATTATCAATAAAACCATTTAATGATACAATGATACCCGAAAAAATAATAGGTATAGCTATTTTAGAATATAGGATTCATCTTTGTTTATTCGATGGAAAGTGAGATAAAAATGTATTAAGAATGCTTCTATACATTTTTATAATTTAAGTTATTGTTACTTAACTTACTTAAATATCCAGAAAAAATCTGGTTTATACGATTTTTTTCGCTCATTTTTAACTCCTCCAAACTATAAAAATAAAAAGTTAATTCAATTATAAATAATTATTATAAATAATTAAATATTTTTCTTAAAAAATAATAAAAAAGCACTTTTATTGTACAAAAATGCTTTTTTTATTTTGTTTTTATATGGCCGTATAACTTTATATTTTCTCTATATGTTAAACTCTTTTTATCGTTTAAAAAACGAACATTATCAAGAATATCTGAATTATATATAATAACTATTTGTTCTGTTTGTCTACCGTAAAAATATTCGTATTTTGTATTTTTTCAACTGGATTCCTCTTTACTTTGAACTATTTTTTTATATTTTGATTTTCCTTTATTATTCAACTGATTTAAAATTAAATCAACAGCATCTGAACCATTATCATTAATTTCGGTTAAACCAACAATATCAAACCCTGATTTTTCTATAAAATAAGCGATTGCTTTGTATTTAAATTCCTTTTTATGTTTATATGTGTTTAAATTTTGATTTCCATAATTAAGGATATTTCAATGAGCAATTCTTAGTTGATTAGTATCTTTTTTTGGGTTTATTGAAGCGAAAGAGGTATTAATATTTTTGTTTGTTTTTATATTTAAATCAACATAAACAGGAGCGTGGTCAGATAAGCGATTTCTTATATTTCATCCTTCATCTTCATGATTGTTATATCATTTCATACTTTTAAATTCTTCTTTATTATTGAATTTTTTAAATTCTTTTATTATATCTATTTTAAAATCTAAATGAGGATCGTCGTTATCATTTACTAGGTCGTAATATTTATTTTCTCCATTTAAATAATAAATTTTGTCATAAGGTTGAACATAACCAGTACCATTTTTATTTAAAGAAGTAAAATATTTTTGCCCTATTCCATATGAATTTAAAACTTTATTAATTTCTGGGTCAAAATTATTATCTAAATTAAAATTTTCTTTTTCAATATTAGTATCCCCTCCAAAGATAACTAATGAATTTTCTTTTGAGTGCTTTTTATAGTATTTCATTAATTTAGGTATAGATAAAAATTCACTAGCTTCTTGTGAACCTAAAGAAGAACCATAACTTTTATATGCTAAATTACTTGTATTAGCTCCATATTCATTGTATCTACTATTATTTTTCTTTCCGGGACTATCTAAATGATCAAAAACGGTGACTATGTTAGGGAAATTTTTTTCACTTTTTAATTCAAAACTAGCACCAAAAGGGGGTCTTACATAAACCGTTTCTTCTGAACGTTCAACTTCATGGTCATCACTATTGGCTACTACTGGATGCGTCGGTATTGCCATCTTCTGCGGAATTCCCAGAAGATGTATTTGATAAATTTGAAGTAGATTCTGTCAAAATAAATGATTGTTCTACTAATTCATCATTATATTTGTAAGATATTTTTAGTTCTTTAGCGGAATCGTTTCATGTCGCAAAAATATTTTTTTTATTTGTTGCGCTTTTTATATTTTCTTCATTGTATTTTTTATTAATTGTAAATATATGATTTTGTTCATTATTTCCACCACCAAATATTCCATAATATTCAGAGTTTGCATACTTGTGTAAACGAACTTGATTTTTTCTAACTTTTGAATTAATTAAGGATATTAAATCATTTTTATTTAAGTTTTCATTTAAAACAAAAGCTTCAACATTATTATTATCCTCGTTTTTGTTTGAAGTATTCTCATCTGAATTTGATTCACTTTCTGATTCTTCAGACTTTTCTGGTGTTGAATTTAAACTAGAATTATCTTCATTATTTTCAATTAATTCTTCTTCATCTTCGGATTTATTAGTTTCAGATGTATTATTAGAAGAATCATTATTAGAATCTAGAGAAGTTTTTTCTTCTGACGAATTACCTTCTTGATCATTATCTACTTGGTTATCATCTATTATTTTTTTGTCTTCAACATCTGAAGATTTCTGATCATCTTCTGATTCGATACTTTCTTTTTTCTCAACTACAGAATTTTTATCTTCACTAGTAGATGCATTATTATTAGGCTCTACATCTGCGACTTCTTCCTCACTTTTAGATGAAGTATCTTCATTTGAAGAATTATTATTGTCTACAACTTCATCTGATGAAGTTTTACTTTTTTCTTTTGAAGAAGCTTCCTCTAAATTACTGTTTTCATCACTACTTTTGTTATCGCTTATATTTGTTTCTAATTCTGTACTAGAATTAATGGTATTACCATTCGATTTTTCCTTAACTTCAATTTCAGATTTCACATTTATATTTTTTTCATTTTTTTCAATGTTTCTCTCTTTTTCCTTCACATGAGATTGAGAACAACTTATAGTTGTGACCGCACTTATTCCAGAAATTGTTATTAATATATTTTTTATAATTTTTTTATTTAATTTCATTTATTAACCCCTTTTTAAAATGTTTTACAATTTATTATATATTAAATAAGACAGTAATTCAAGAGAATAAATTATTATTTATTTTTCCTTGCGTAATATGGGACTTTTTATGAAATATAAAAAAGAAGCTCGATAAGCTTCTTTAACTAAATAAAAACTGTTTGGCTTTTTTGTAATATAAATATCCCGAAAATGTCGATAATATCACTGGTATTACAAAGTATATAGAATAAACCCATTTACTTCAAGTTCAATAATATAGAAAGTTATTTTCTGTATGTATATCCACTAAAATTAATATGAATAAAATCACTATAGCAATCGACAATGTCATGGTTTTTCACTTAGCAGTTTTAATAGCCTCTACTTTAACATTATTTTTAGACATAATTATTCGAAATGCATCTACAACTATATCTCTTAAAATAAGCAAAATTATATATGTATAGGGTAAAAAATTATTAACACTTAAAAAAATTAAAACGGAGGTTGTCATTAATTTATCCGCAATAGGGTCAAAAATTTTACCAAAAGTAGATACTACTTTTCATTTTCTCGCTAAATAACCATCAATAAAGTCAGTTAACATAGCAATAATAAAAAAAACTAATATCATTAAAAGTATAATTGTTTTGTTCTTTTGATCGAAACGGAGATAATAATCATTTGAAAAACATATCGCTAAACCTATAACAGGAATAATAAATAAAATACGTAAAATAGTTAGCAAATTAGGTACTTTATTTTTCTTGAAAATCTTCATTTAAGCTTTCTTTTTTACTTTTAATTAATGCTTCATTGTGCATATTCTTAAGTTCTTCTTTAATTAAATTTATGTCTTTTAAATCATCTATTTCTGTTTTATTTTGTTCTTTTACTTGTTTATGTATTTTATCTTCTTCTTCTTTAAAATAGATAATTATTTTGTTCAATTTTTTATTTCAAAGATTTGAGTTTAAATCTTTTAACATATTTATTTTTGTTTTTAAATTGTTTAATTTTTCATCAGGGATAACAAATGTTTTATATTCATAAGAGCTCATAATATTTTCTAATAATTCTCTTGTGGCATTATTTATTTGTCCCATTTTATATTCACCAATACTTACAACAAAATCATCGTGAATTTTGGTGTTTAATTCAATTAATTCATTAATTTTAACCATTAATTCGTAACGATATTTTAGAGAATCATTTTCAAATTCTTTAGCAGCAATTCTTGTTCTTTTTTTCTCTATTTTTTCTTTAATATATGAATATACAAAATAAACACCTATCAAGGATAAAAGAACACCTAATATTACTCAAATTATTATATTACCACTTCCTAGTGCACTAATAGAACTAGAACTTGTAGTAGTTGTATTAGTTTCTTCAAACATTCTATTGACTTTAATTAACATTTTTACCTTTCTTAATTGTAACTTTTCATTTTACTTCTTTTTCAATTGTGCATTCGCTTTGAATCTTATCTTTTAACTCTTCATCATTAGGTATTTTCTCATTTTCTCGATCAGCATCTATTATGATCTTATAGAGAAGATTTAAAAGCATTTTTCTATCCACTTTTGTTACTGTTGTTGCTGGCTTATAACTTAAAACACCACCATCGTTTAATCTTTCGTTAATTTCGAAGTCCAAGCCACCAAGTTCACTTTCAATTTCTTTTTTAATTCTTTTAGCTTCTTGATTATGATCGTTATATTCTTCCGCTAATGATTTTAATTTGTCAAAGTCTAAAACATTATCTAAATTTTTATCCATATTATTTCTCCTTCTATCATGTTGTTTATGATCCTAATAATCCGGCTACATAAGCGATATACATAACTAATATATTTAAACCAAAGAAAATTAATGTAGCTAAAGCATCTGATAAAGTTGTCAAAATTGGCGCCGACATCACGGCAGGATCTTTTTTTAATTTAATAGCCAAAAGAGGTATAACTGTTCCTAAAAATTTTGCCAAAATAACTACTATTCACAAAGAAAATGAACTTGCTATTATTATAAAAGATAATTCTCCTCATTTTAGAGAAGGATCTCTAAAAAAAGGAATTGAATAATAAATATATAACCTAACAATATTTACTAAAAACATTATTAAACCTATTATTAGTCCTATAGTAGTCTCTTTTCAAACTACCTTACCATATTCGTTATTCTTAAAATCACCTAAAGAGGCTGCACGAGTTACCGTAGTTGAAGATTGAGATCCTGCATTACCTGCTGCACCACTAATTATAGGAATTAATGAGGTTATTATACCGGTTGAAATAGTAACGTGCACCACACTACTAAAAAAACTTTCACTTATCGAAGTAAATTCTTGGATTATATATTGAGAAATTGTGGCCGATATCATCAAAATAATTAACCAAAAAACTCTTGCTCTTACTATATTTTTAATTGATTTTTTAATATAGCTATCTTCAACATTTTCATCGCGAATACCAGCCATTTTATAAATATCTTCAGTAGCTTCATCTTGAATAATATCAATAATATCATCAGAAGTAATCATACCTATTAATCTTTTATCACTAGAAACAACCGGTAATGTTGACCTATCATGATTAGAAAAGATTTGTGCTGCATATTCTTTATCATCTGTAGTTTTTACACTCGCAACAGCGTTGTATAATTCATCTAATAATGAATTTTCGTCCGAGAAGACCAACTCTTCTAAAGTTATATCTCCTACCAATTTGCCTTGTTGATCTACTATATAAAAATTATGGCCCATTAAAACATTTTTATTATAATCTGCTCTAATTTTAGAAATAGCTTTTTTTGCAGTTCAATTAGATTTTAAAATAGAAAAATCAACGCTCATAAAACTACCTATTTGGTCATCCGAATAGGATAGTAACTGATTAATCTTATCTCTTTTATCTTTGGATGTATTGGATAAAATTTTTCTTGTTATGTTTACGGGTAAATCTTCTATAATATCAGCTAATTCATCAGTTTCTATTTCTTGTAAAACTTTTTCTCCTAAATCATCGCTAAATTGAATAACTAAATTAGTTTGAATTTCATCATCCAAATAAGAAAAAACTTCCGCAGCTTCTTCAGTTCTAAGTATTCTAAGAACATATATTTGTTGTTCGCTTGTCAACGATTCTACCGCTTTAGCAAAATCGGCGTGTGGAGTTTCTTCTTCCAATTCTCTTAGCAATTTTACGCTTTTTGTTGATATTAAGTTTTTTATTTCTTCATGAAGAATTTGGTTTTGTAGTTGTTCTATATTATTATTTTCCATTATGATTTTTCGATTAAATATTTAATCAATTCCTCTTGAAAATATTCAATTTTAACAGAACTAATATTACGATCTTTCATAATCTTAACGCTACCATTTTCTTCTGAAACCACTATTGTAGTTGCATCACTTTGTTCTGAAATACCAATCGCTGCACGATGTCTAGAACCAAAATCACTCTCGAGTGATTTTTTAGTTATTTTATAAAAAGTTGATGCATAATAAATTTTATTATCACGTATAACTACTGCACCATCATGTAATGGTGAATTTTTATTAAAAATAGAAATTAAAAGAGAACTAGAAATATTAGCATTCAAAATAATTCCGTCTGTTCTTAAATTATCAATATTGTCATTATTTTCTATTGTTATAAGAGCACCTATTTTATGTTTGGAAAAATATTCAACACTTTCTCTAAGTTGATTTATCAAACGAATTTGACTGCTACGACCTAATTTATCATACTTAGATTTTTTAAAATAATTACTAAATCAATTTTTTAAATGTGGTATTCCCACAACTAACAAACTAAGTAAAATTAAAATAAAAATCGCAATAACAAATCCTAAAATTACGTAATTAATTAGGACCATTTTACGCAATTCTCCCTACCACATAAGCTATTACAAGAAAAGTAGCAATTAAAGACATTGCGACAACTGCGCCGAATATATTATAAAAAATATCTCTTTTATATCAAATTAATTGTTTTTGTTCGGTAAAATATTTTGTATTATTTTGTTCTTGCAACACTTTCGCTCTAGCATATTCAATTTCATTTTTTCTGAATTGAATAAAATCTATTTTCTTATTTTCTTTATTCATTTTTAACTCCTAATAATATAATTATAATTCTTTTAGATAAATAGAATATTATTTTTTTCTAGCGAATAAATAATTAATATTTTTTCCTTTGCTAGATCATTTAATTTCATAACCTGTTTTGTAATTATTTTTATTATATTTCGAATTGTGTAAGTCGGTCGTTGAATCTACAATTTCTCAACCATTTTCTTTTAAACTCTCAGTTGAATAATCAAAAAAACCATCATTATCAGTTTTTAAATGTAACTGACCACTTTTAGTTAGTAATTTCTCGTATAAACTCAAATATTTTTTATAGGTTAATCTTCTTCTTTCGTGGGAATTTTTTGGTCAAGGATCACTGAAAGTTAATCAAATTTTATCAACATTTCCTTCGAAAATTTCACTTAAATTATCTGCATTTTCTGTAATTACAAATAAATTAGTTAATTTTAAATCATTAATTTTATTTAAAATTTTGTTAGCTACAGTAGGATATTTTTCTATTGCAAAAAATCTTATTTCAGGATTATTAAGTGCTAATTGAGAAATCATCTCCCCTTTACCTGCTCCGATTTCTACAACATCATTTGGATACAATTGGACCGGAAATTTGTTTAAATAAAACTCTGAATTATTTAATTTATCTTGTGCTGTGTTATCATGTCTTAATCTCATAGTTTAAATTATATAAGAGTTATTTAAATATATGATATAAAACTATAAAAAAATAATATAATATATAAAAATATGAACAATAATTTAGCAAATAATCTAAGACCACAAACGTTTGACGATGTTGCGGGTCAAAAAAACATAGTAGAACTTTTAAAAAAAGTTTCGAAAAATAAAATTACTACTAGTTTTATTTTTTTTGGTGAGAGCGGCGTAGGAAAAACTACTATGGCGCTAATTTTAGCTAAAAATATGGGCTTAAATTACGAGTATTTTAATGCTTCAATTGATGATAAAGCTAAATTAACAAAAATATTAAAAAACAACGAAATAATTATAATAGACGAGATACATAGATTAAATAAAGATAAACAAGATATATTACTCTCATATTTAGAATTTGATAAGGTAATAATTTATGCAACTACAACAGAAAACCCTTACTTTAAAGTAAATCCTGCATTAAGAAGTAGAATGCAAATTCTATCATTAGAAAAAATAAATGAAACTGATATTGTTGAATATATTAAAAAATTAATAATAAATAAAAAGATTAAAGTAAAGATAAGTGATGAAGTTTTACTGGCACTTTCTCGGTTTTCATCAGGAGATTTAAGATTATGTTTAAATAATTTACAATTAATTTCGTTGATATTAGATGATGAAAAAGAAATAACTAAAGAAGACTTAAAGAAAATAATACCAAATATAAATTTTTATAGTGATTCGAATTCTAGCGAACATTACAATAACTTATCAGCATTTCACAAAAGTCTTAGAGGAAGCGATATTGACGCATCTCTTTATTACGGATTATTGATTTTAAAAACCGGTGATGTTAATGGTTTGTTTAGAAGAATGCTTTGTGTAGCGTACGAAGATGTTGGAATGGCTAATCCAAATTTGGGTTATCGAACAGAAGCTGCAATTAGAGTATACGAGAGGCTTGGAGAGCCAGAAGGAAAATTAGCCATTTCTGCGGCTATCATAGACCTAGCTAATTCTCCGAAAAGTAATTCTGGATATTTAGCTCTTAAAAAGGTTGAAGAATTACTTAGTGAAGGTAAAATATATCCAATACCAAAACATTTAAAAGACTCGCATTATAAGTCTGCAACAAAATTGGGTCATGGAACTGAATATAAGTATCCACATGACTTTAAAAATAATTGAATTGAACAAAACTATTTACCTAAAAAAATTAAAAATATTAAAATATTTGAATATGGTAATTCAAAATTTGAACAAGATTCAAAAAAATATTGAGAAAAAATAAAAACAGAGGAGAAATAATGATAAAAATTGATATTAATACAATAAACAAACTAGAAGACCTAAAAAAAGTTAAGGCGGAACTTTTGGGTACAAATGGTGAAATTTTTAAATTACAACAAAAGATAAAAACAGCATCTGTTGAAGAAAAAAAAGAAATAGGTAGAAAGATTAATATTTTAAAAAGAGAATATGAAGATTTTTTTAAGTTAGCGGAATTAAGAATTAAAGATATCGAAATACAAGAAAAATTAAAATCTAGTTTTGTAGATTTTACCGAACCAGTGAATTTAAAATCATCTTTACACCCAATTACAATTATTGAAGAAAGATTAAGAGATTGATTTTTACAAAGAGGATATTACGAACAAGAAGATGGCGAAATCGTATCGGATGAATTTAATTTTGAACGTCTTAATATACCTTCAAATCACCCAGCAAGGGCAATGCATGACTCTTTATACTTTGATCCTAAAACATTATTAAGAACACACAATACAGGTATTACCGCTCGAGCCTTGGACGAATATAAATATTCTAACGAGAAAAATAAAGAAGTTTCAATTTTTTCTATTGGTAAAGTATACAGAAATGACGAAGATGATGCAACTCATTCTCATCAATTTACACAATTAGATTTCGTTTCAATCGGTAAAGTGAGTTTTCAGAACTTAATTTGAACTCTAAAATCACTATTATCATATGTTTTAGAACAAGAAATTGAAATTAGATTAAGACCAAGTTACTTCCCATTTACAGAACCAAGTGTTGAAGTTGATGTTTTCTATAAAGGTAGATGAATTGAAATACTTGGTGCTGGTATGTTGCACCCAAAAGTTTTAGAACTAGCAGGATATAACGCAAGAGAATACAACGGTTTCGCCGCAGGTTTAGGTTTAGAAAGAATAACAATGATTAAATATGGATTTACAGATATTAGGGATCTATATAAAAATGATTTAAGAATTTTGGAGCAGTTTAAATATGAAAAATAGTTTTTTAAATATATTAACAGAAGAAGGTAAAAAACCTTACTTTAATAACATTATCAATCAATTATCTATTTCCGAAAAAGAAAATAAAGTTATCTTACCATATCAAACAGATATTTTTAGAGCGTTTGAATTTTTTCAAGTAAAAGATACAAAAGTTATTTTTATCGGACAAGATCCATACCATACATTAGGAACTGCGGATGGTTTAGCGTTTTCTTCTAGAGACAAAAAAACTCCCCCATCATTGAGAAACATTTTTAAAGAACTTCAAAAAGATTATCCGGAAGTTAAATTAGAAACAAATTCGCTTGTTAATTGAGCAAAACAAGGTGTTTTGTTATTAAACACCGTTTTAACTGTAGAATACGGTAAAGCAAATTCTCATAAAAATATCGGATGAGAAAACTTTACTTTAAAGGTAGTTGAACAAACGATAAACGAAAATAATAATGTCATTATAGTTGCGTTAGGAAAACAAGCTCAAGAATATATTAAAAAACTACCAAACATACATAAAATATCAAACGAAAATATTCTAGCAACTTCTCACCCTTCCCCTTTTAGTTACAAAAGAGGATTTGAAAATTTTCAATTATTTAAAAAGATAAATAATTTACTAAAAAAATATAAAACAAGACAAATCAATTGAGATTTAACTAAGGAGGTAATTTAATGCTTTTATCATTAAATCACATAAATAAATTTTTACCTAATAAAAAGCTAACTCACAAAGAAGTAGAGATTGCATTAAATAATTTAGGAATTGAAGTCGAGGGTACTAAAAAATTTAGTGATGTTGAAGGATTATTATTCGCAAATGTTTTAGACGTAAAAGATAATCCAAACTCAGATCGTCTTGATATAGTGAAATTAGAAACTAAAAACGGAATAATACAAATACAAACAACTAATAGAATTTTAAAAAGCGGTGATTTTATAGTTTGTTTTCCTGTTGGTGCTAAAAAAGGTGATTTTACTTTCGGTGCAAAAAAACTAAAGGGCGAACTATCAGAAGGTATGATGGCCGCTTGAAGTGAAATCGGCTACAAATGAGATCTTTTAGCGGAAAAAGATGAAATTCTAGTGCTACCCAAAAACTTCGCAACAATTAATGATGATCCTATAAAACTTTTAGGTTTAGATGATTATATAATTGAAATTTCGTTAACCACAAATCGTAACGATCTTAATTCGTATTATTTTGTAGCAAAAGAAATTGCCGCATATTACAATACAGAATTTAAATTTAACTTAGAAAAAATTGAACCAACATTCGAATCAAATATTAAGGTTAAAAATACAATTTCTTCTGAATTAAGTTTTAGTGAAGTTAAAGGTAATAAAGAAACAACTTTATATGAAAAAATGCTTTTAGCTAAACATGATATTTCTTCTCAACACAATTGAGCCGTAAACTTAACCAATCTTACTTTATTAAACACAGGAGCAACAGCGCATGTTTATGATAAAAATAAAGTTTCAGATCAAATAACAGATGAAATTTTTACAGGCAAAATAAAGATATTAGGAAACAAAGAAATTGAAATTAAAAATGTATTAATTATAAAAGATGACAAAAGACCGATTTCAATAGCTTCTGTTATGGGTCTTGAAGATACCAAAAGTGATTTAAATTCCACAGAATTTATCTTCGAAGTTGGTGTATTTCCTACCGAATTAGTAAGACACGGCGCAAAAGAAATCAAATTGTCGTCTAATAGTTCTTCCCAAGCTTCAAGAGTGATTTCTTCACAAGTTGCAAATATTGGAATGGAATATATAAGAAATTATGTAAAAGATTTAAAAATCTCACAAACTATTAATCCTATCAAAGTTCCAAGTAATAAAAAAATATTTTTGGATTATTCATTGTTGAAATTGTACGGTCAATTTGATGATTTGGATAAATTAAAAGACTCAATAGAAAAATTATCAAATTTAGATTTCAAAATTAAAAATAATGAAAAAGAACAAAAAATAGAAGTTATAGTACCAAATTATAGATACGATATAGAATTAGATGTAGACATCATTGAAGAATTATTTAGAATTTACTCTTATGACAATTTTAATCCTAATGAATATTTATCTAAACCATATCATGTAACTCAAAAAAGAAATAACTTAAAACAAAAAGTAGTTAACCAAGGATATACTGAAGCTAGAACGTTCACTTTAGTTTCAGAAGAAAAGAGTCTTTTTAATCCGTTCCAATTTGAAAAAAATATGTCCTTAATGACCTTTGTTTCTAAAGAACGTCAAGTTGTAAGAAATTCTATTATAACCTCCCTTCAAGAGGTTGTTGAATATAACCAAAAAAGAAAAATAAGCGATATTAACATTTTTGAGAAAGGAATGATAAATAATAATAGAATGGTTTTAGGTTTAGCTACGACAACAAAAGATTATTTAACATTTAAAAACGATTTAATTAACATTTTAAATCAAGAAGTTAAATTTACACGTAATTTTAAATATCAAAATAAAAATTTTGATTTAGATAATATTGGAAATGATATAAACTTACAAATCAACCCTTATGCTTCTGCATATATAATTGCAAATAATACTTTAATAGGTTGAATTGGAAAACTTCATCCAAAAAATGATAATACAAATGCCTTTTATGCAGAAATATTATTAGACTCATTCAGTAAACCTTCTATTTTAGAGGATAATAAATTACAAAATATATCTAATAACTTTTCTTATAAATCAATTGATTTAACACCTTTAAAAACAATTGATATAACTTTCAGTATTGAAACTAATATGGTTATAGAAAATCTAATAAACGAGATAAACGAAATTACTAATAATGAAATTTATTCAATTAAGAAAATTGATGAATATCAAAAAGATAACAACAAACAGATCACATTTAGAATAAGCGCTTCAAATAGAATAGTAGAAGTATTAAACTCAAAATATAACGCCTAAAAGGAGCATAAAATGTATAAAAAAATAAATTTAAAAGATAAAGTTGTGTCAGATGCAATTAATGGAGAATTAAATAGACAATCAGAACATATCGAACTTATAGCAAGTGAAAATTATGTTTCTGAAGATGTTTTAAGAGCGCAAGGTAGCGTATTAACTAACAAATATGGTGAAGGGTATCCAAATAAACGTTATTATGGAGGTTGTGAATACGTAGATATTGTAGAATCGGCCGCAATCGAACGTTTACAAAAACTTTTTGGTGTCAAATACGCAAACGTTCAACCATATTCAGGTTCAGTTGCTAATGCTGCTGCAATAGCTTCTGTTGTACCTAGTGGTGGAAAAATTATGGGTCTTTCTTTAAGTTCAGGAGGGCACCTAACACATGGTTATAAAATTTCATTTAGCGGTATATTTTACGACTCTATTTCTTATGATTTAGGAAAAGACGAAAAACTTGATTATGACGAAATTGAAAAGCTAGCTTTAAAAGAAAAACCAAATTTAATTATTTGTGGTTACTCAGCTTATTCAAGAACAATTGATTTTAAAAGATTTAAAGAAATTGCTGACAAAGTAGGTGCAAAACTAATGGCAGATATTGCACATATAGCAGGTTTGATAGTAGCTGGAACCCATCCCTCACCGGTTGGATATGCTGACATAATTACTTCCACAACTCATAAAACCTTAAGAGGAGGACGTGGGGGAATTATAATGACAAACGACGAAGAAATAGCAAAAAAAATAAATCGTTGAGTATTCCCTGGTTATCAAGGAGGCCCTTTATTTCACGCTATAGCAGGAAAGGCTGTTGCTTTTTATGAAGCGTTACAACCTCAATTTAAAGAATATGGTAAAAAAATAGTTGAAAATTCATCGAAATTTGCAAAAGCTTTTTCAAATCTTGGATATCGTTTAATAAGCGGAGGAACAGATAATCATCTTTTTATGCTTGATATAGTACAAAAATTTAATAAAAACGGAATTTTTCTAACAGGTGCTAAAGCAGAAAAAATACTAAATAAAATAAATGTCACTTTAAACAAAAATAGCATACCATTTGATAAATTACCACCGACACAATGTAGTGGAGTTAGAATCGGGACAGCTGCAATGACAAGTAGAAATTTTGACCAATGAGAAAAACTAGCTTCCATAATTGACCAAGCATTAAAAATACAATTTGAGATTGAGTTGAACGATGGTAAATCGGAAGAAAAGCATGAGAAATTAATTTTAAAATTAAAGGAATCTGTTTTAGAAATAACTAAACAATACCCAATAATTAAAGAATATATATAAAATTCTTTTGTTTTATAATTTAAAAATTATATAATTAATTGAGAATTAGTATTTCAAATAACAATAAGGAGAGAAATGTCAAATTTATTTAATAATAGAGAATATACAGCACCACAAGGATTAGAACCTGCTGTAGATAACTCAGTAAAAAAACCAGAATCAAGTATTTTAGGAAAAATATTTTTTTGATTAGTTGGTTTGTTGATTTTTTCAGCAATTTATTATGTTGTAAAAACAAATATGTTTAAGAGAATGCAAAATGATGTTAATGAAGCTGCATCAACAATTGATACACAATTAGCCAAAAGAGCAGATACATTATACAAATTAGTAAACTCAGTAAAATCATTTAAGGATCACGAAACAGAATTATACACAAGCGTCACAAAAATGAGATCATTAACAGGTACAGGAAATATTAATGATTCCGTGCAACTAGAAAATTTAAGTAATTCTGTCTTAGGGAGATTGATTGCCGTAAGAGAAAACTATCCTGAATTAAAATCATCTGATTTATACAAGGAGTTAATGGAACAATCCGCTTATTTAGAAAGAGAAATTAGTGCTGCTAGAAGATTATATAATTCTAGAGTTAACGAATTTAATTCAAGTATATTTACATGACCAAATAACGTTATATCATCAACAATGAAACTAGTTACACTCCCTCTATTTCAAGCTAGCCAAAAACAAAGAGAAGACGTATCGTTTGATAATTTATAATTATAAAAAACCAAAAGAAATATCTCGTTTTGGTTTTTTTATCTTTTTTTATATAACAACATAAAGTTACTATAGAATAATATAAAACACATCCAAAGGAAGGTAAAAATGAAAATAAAAAAAATATTCCCTATTTTAATTGGTATTTCAACACCATTTTTGACAATATCATGTGAAACTGGTTTGAAAGAACAAAAACAAAATAATAATAGTAATCCAAATAACGCTTCAAAAATAGAAAAAAATAATGTTGAAGATCAAATGATAAAAATTGATATCACAAGAGTGTTGTTGGAAGATAAGATTTTGACTTTTGAAACAAAAGAAGAAAACATAAATAAACTAAGTAATTTAATAGTTACTCTAAATTATAAAATAAACAATAAATTAATGAAAACATCAACAACAATAGACAATAATTTATCTTTTAATCTAGAGGAAGTAGATAATTTAACGACTTTTGAACTGATTTCAATTGAATCAAAAAATAGTAGCGTTCATTTTAATATCATTAATAAAAATATTACAAGAACAGAAAGTAATAAAACAAATCCTAACAAAGAAGTTTCGAATAATAATGATAATGAAATTGCAAACGAAAAACAAGGCACAACTGTTTCTAAAGAAAATTTAAAAAATAACAATCAAAAAAATAATGAAGATCAAAAAGAGATAAATAACGATGATGAACAAGAAGAAAATAATGAAATAACAAATGCAGGAACAATAGGAAATCCTAAAAATATTTTTAGTTTGGATTCATTTCCTAAAAATATTGTTCTAGAAGATAACAATAACAATAGAATTGTAGTTGAAAATTATTTTAAATCAGAATTATATAAGGCTGTCTCATTTATAAACGGAGATAGCTTGAGCCAACCTGAAAAATGAACAAAATTATCTTATCAAAACTATGATAAATTTGACGCCTATAAAAATATTCCAAATTTAATAGTAAAATTCAAAAAAGATAATAAAACCGTGAAATTTATAAACAAAATAATGCCTGTATTAATACAAGATAATGATTTAAAAATAGAAAATAACGAAATAATAATTAATAGAAATATCGCAAACTTTTTAAATAAAAACTTTGAAAATAAAAAAATTACTTTTTACATTAAAATTAACAACGGAAATATGATTGAAACTTTACCTATAACAGTTGATTTAAATAATATTAATAATAATTTTTATGAAATTGTTGAAGAAAAATATGATTTTGAATTTAATGTAAGTCTAAAAAATGAAATATTAGTAGTAAAAATAAGAAATAAAATTAATAAAAACTTTTCATTTACAACAAATGATGAAAAGAATATATTTGTAGAACAATTTGGAACAACAAGTTCCGTATCATATGAAACAGAGAAAGAAAGTGATTTTACCCTCTTTAATTCTCCGATAAATACTAGTTTATCAACATTAAATTCAAATGAAAAATTTTATAAAAACAATAGAAGCGCAAAAAGATTAGACGTTCAAAGTAACCAAGATACATTGTTCCAAAAAATAAGAGAAAGAGTTTTTGTTGTTGGAGGCGGAACAATGACAATGCTATCCAAGGTTAAGTCAAATGATAACAATGACCAAAGATACTATTTTGTAACCAATAGACATGTTATAGATATATTAAATTCTAGATGATCAGACCCAAGAGTTATGAAAAAACTTATGATTCCTCATTATGATGACTCATTAATTAGAAATTCCGATAGTCAAGTATCGATAGATATACAAAAAGAATGATTTAGTTTTGGTTTTTGAGAATCTTCTAATCAAACAAATAGAAATGGAACATTAACAAACAATGGAACTCAAAATGCAGATATAGCCATTTCGATAGTAGACATAAAACCTATTTTAGAACATGCAAAAGAAACTAATAATATATCAATAATAAATTATTTAAATAAATGAAAGACATTAAAATCAATAAAATTAAGCAAATACTCAAAAGGTTTAAGTGAACATTCAAATGTAGATTTTAGAATAGCAAGTTTTCCATTAGATAATTTTGCTGGTTTTAGCGGAAGAAGATATCGAGAACACATAATTAGTAAAATTGATAAAATCGAATTAAATGACCAAGCAAGGGAATTTGAAAAATATGGACACTTTAGAACTTTTATTTTAAAAGATATACCTTCTAGCAAATTGGATTTAATTTCAGGTGCTTCAGGTAGTGTAGTTTTTGATCAAGACTTGAATATGGTTGCCTTATTTATGCAAAATATAGGAAACGATGACCAATATGGTTTTGGGCTTCTTTCATCTAATGAATACGATTATTTTGGATTTGAAACAGATAATAACCCTAATTCATTTAAAAATAAATTAAAATCAGAATTAAGAAAGAATCCAGAAAAATTCGAAGACATTGAATTTTAATTAAAAATAAACCAATAAAAATAACTAATTTGTTATTAAAATGTAATTTTAAGTGTTACACAATTAATATAAAGGTAAATTGTGCAACACTTGTTTTTTTAATAAAGCGGATTACACTTATAAAACAATCTGTCTTGTATATAAAAAGCTAAAAAGAAAAATAAAATAGTAAATCAGGAAAATAATATTTATTGAATATTAAATTTTTGAAATAAAGTATTGATTTATATTAAGAAAAAACTTAAAATAATAATTATTTTAATGATAATTCATTATTTTTATATAATATATAAATATAATATTTAACTTTCCAAATAAAGGGGGTGAAGTGAAATTGAAAAATAATAAAAAGGCATTAATTGCATTTTTTTCTGCTTTAGGAATTACTTCTATTTCTGTCGCAACAACTCTTGGGGTTTTATTACAAAAAAAACCTAACAATACGCAAAAAAATAAAAATATTCAACTCAGAGAAAAATACAAAAAAATATTAGAAACAAATTTAACCATTAATTCAGATAAAAATAAAATTATAAATTTTAAAAATAAAATTTTAGAACAATATCCTTATTTAGAAAGCGAAAAAGAATATGTTCAATTAAACTCAAATATAAAATCAACATTAGAAAATTATGAAAATATTTTAAATGAAAATTTTAACACCACTAATTTAGAAATTAATAAACCTCTAGAATCCAATATAATGAGTAGTCTAAATTGATTCGAAAGTATAATTACACAATCTAACATAAATTTCAATAATTTTGACTCGAATCTTACATTAAATTCATCTAAAACTCTTTCTAATATTGACCAAGTAAAGAAAAATGAATTTAACTTATTTAAACAAGATTTAGAAACTAGTTTAAACAGGTTTGAAGACAAAGAAATTCAAAAAATAAAAAATAAAATATTAGAATTATATAAATTTCAAAATATTCCTAACGAGTATTTGAAATTAAATAAAAAAATATTAGTTTTTATTAAAAACTTAAATAATTTCTTAAGTATTAATTCTATCGAACCTCTTGAGGGTGTTAAGGTAATTTTTGATCAAAACGAGTTATTCCAAGAACTTCTAGAAAAATTAAATAAAGTTATAGATCCTAACGACTTTAACTATAGCGAATTAAATGATGAAACAAATGAAAAAATTACAAAATTAGCATCACTTTTAAATATAAGAAATAAAATCATTTCTGACAATAACGATAAGATGACAAAATACTTAAATAATTTACCTATTTATCAATTTAACCAACAAATAACAAAGGATATTTATTTAAATCAAAAAACATTAGCATACAATAATATAGAATACAAAAATTCACTAATAGAGAAACTTTATGAATTAGATAAGAATGCTTCAATTGTAGATTCTATATTAGATAATTATTCATTCGAAGACAAAAATACATGATTAAACAATTATCAATTAATCCAAAAAGAGTTAAAAAATGATATTAATTTAGAAACTATTTTTAATTTTAAAAATAATTTAAAAAGCGAAATTAGAAATTCATCTTCTCAAAGTAATGAAAAAAACTTTGAAATAAATAAAACAGAATTATTAGACAAAATTGAAAATGACTCAAAATTAGAAACAAAAATTAAAGAAAAATTAAAAGAAGAGATAAAGGATTCGCTTACAAATTTGGAGTTAAATTACGTAAGAAATATTTCTAAAAATGAGCACAATGATTTAAATAAATCTAAGGAAGAATTAAATATTCTAATAAATTCAGCATTAATTAACAATAATTTAAAAAATGATTTAAATATAATAACTTCTCAGCTAAACAGTAGTAATAAATTTATAGATTTTTTTGATAAATTCAAAGAACTAAAATTACTTATTGATAAATTAAAACTAAAAATAGATGAATATTATTCAAAAATAATGGATAAATCACTTAACGGGAATGCAGAATATAATTTTTATATACTTCTCAATAAAAATAGAAAAATATACAATAACAACTTAATTCAATATTTCGATCTAAGCAATATTCAAAATAATATAAATATTATTAAATTATTTTATGAAGAATTAGAGAAATTAAATTCGTTGCCAAACGAAAATAAAACAGCTTCTCAATATTTAAAAGAGAGTGCCGAACAAAAATTTAATATTGAAAATTATCAAGGCGAAGCTAAATATGATTTAGAAGAAATAAAAAATGCTGCATCGTTTAATTTTGATAATGCAAAAATATTTTTCGATCACTCAGATACCGAACAATTTAACTACACAATAAAAAATATTGAATTAGAAGGTGAAAATCTAGATACTTTAGTGTTAACAATTGAAGTAAAAATTAAAGGTATTCAAAATTTTGCATACACTTTCAAAAAATCTAAAAAGTATAAATACGGCGGTATAGAAGAATTAAATAATTTATCTTATGATAATTTAGATCAATTATTTAATATTAACTATGAATTGCTAAATTCATATGCCAGAGAAGAGATAGAACAATTAAATGAGAATCAAAAACAGGAATTACTTGAACCTAAATTTGTAAATTTAGGAAAGTATTTTAAATATGATGTTTCAAATATTTTTATAACAAGTAAATTGAATTCATTCATTAATATTAAATTTAATAACCAAATTATTAAGTCAATTTCGTTGAGCTCTATCCATAATTTTAATCCAAGAACAATTGAAAAACAAAGTTATTGAGATAATATAAATAAAGAAAAAATACTAGATATCATTAATTCAAATGATAAAAGAAAATTTTTTATGAATATTTCCTTGAAGGACCCTAAAAATAGATGAAATCACTCCGATTTCTTAGCATCCGAAGCTATTGAAAAAATGAACGAATTTTATAATATGCCTAGTTTTGGAAAATACGAAATTTACATAGATAAAATAACTAATGTAAATAATTATAATCGCAAAGCAGATTTACAACTTTGATATAAAGAAAATGGAATACCTGCACCTAAACCTGTAGAAGGTCTTAAAAATTCATTTACCGTAGATAATTTCATGTTTTTAAACTATGAAGATATAAAACCTAAAGATGAGTTTTACACTGAAAAAGACTTTAATTCCCAAGAATTTAACTCTAATCAAATAGATTCAAATATTAAAAATTTAATGAATCAAATTAACGAATCTGTTTTTGGTTGAAATTTAGGTAGCGGTACTATCGAAAGGAAAGATGGTACTACAGTAAAAATTGATTACAGAACTTTAAATCCTATTAATTTTATAGAGCAAAAAGCTTTTAATAAATTAAATTATTTTATCGGGATAAAAAATAAAAACCAAGAAAGAGCTATTGCCGGAGAAAATAAAGACAATCTAGATTTTATTGGAATCGAAGATAAAAATAAAATTTATAACTCAGGAGTAACTACAGTTTCAACAGATTTACAACCGCTATTAAGAGATTATTTTTACTACTTTTATGATATAAAAGCAGTTGGTTTAAGAGGATTGACTTTTAAACTTGGATGAATTAAAAAAGACAACAACTTAGTTAGATATTCAAATAACAAAACATATACTTTAATAAATCTTGTTAATGATTACGAACAAGCTTTATATCCCGAAATAATGCTTAATAATATCAAATTAGATGATATTATAATAAATAAACAAATGCTTTCAGAACATAATGTAGATTATTTTTTAAATAATAAAGAAGAATTTTCAAAAGCAATAGATTTAAAAGGCCAAGACGAAAATAAAAGATTAACTTATCGTAATTTCAAACTTAATGTCGATAAATTTAAGATAAATGATATTAAAAAGTACAATAATAATGAGGTTTATATTAAACTACAAGTAGATGGTTTTGACCCTGCTCATAATGTAAGTAAAACATTTGTGGGTAACTCATGATATAAGATAACCGGCTTCAAACAAACTGAACAATCGGAGAACTCAAACATTGATTTTTATTCAGGTTTTAACCAAGAAAAAAGAAATTTAATAACTATTTTTAATTCTAATGATGAAATTATTAGACAAAGAGTTATTGAACAATATTGAAAAGATACTTATTGAAAATACAATAAAAACGAAGAAAACGTATATTGATACTTAGATAAAAAATATCTCGAAAAAACCGTTTTAAAAGAAACTACAACAAAATCAACAATTAAATTTACAATTCACGCAGATATATTATTAAACGATAGTTCTAAAGCACAAAGATTAACAAGAACTAACGATGATAATACATATTTGATTGATTTCAATCAACTTAAAAATGAATCAATAATTATATTCGATAAAAGTACATCTTTCAGATCTGGAAGTAATAGAACAACCGTAGAATATAAAGTCATTTTTAAATGAGATGAAAACGGAGGAATAAAAGTAATAATAGATAGTAAAGACAAAAATAATAAAATTTTTATTGGTGATCCTAGTTTAATAAAATACTCAAATGGGGTAAATTTTGATCCTAATAAAGCTATTGGCGTGTTACCTACAGCTTCCGAAATAACAATTAATTATACAAGTACATCACAAGAAGAAAATTTTGAAATAAATTCAAATAAATTTGATTACAATGATGTATTTTACACAGATAATGATCAACCAATTTTATTTAGCAACGACACTTCATTTTTAGAAAATAATGAAGTGTATTACCCAAATCAAAATGTTCCATATAAATTCCATGAAGGTTATTTAATGGATGCGGACATTTTAAATTGAAACAAACAGGAACATTGAGAATTAGCTAGAGATACATGAATGAGATCTGTACAATTTGTTGCTGATGATAGACCAGAAAATTGAGAACACAAAAATGATTTATGAGGCTCAACTTCTATAATAGGTAAAGTAAATAATGACAAAAATGACCATAAATATTATTTAATTTCAAATAGACATGTGATCGGTGAAAATATTAAAGATTTCAATAAACTTGCCAATAATGAATATTACTACAATTTAAATTTAGCTCCAAAACATAGAAATAATATAATAAATGAATATTGAAGATTTAACCAAGATGGTTCAAACGACAAAATTAAGGCTAAGACCGACATAATTTGAACAGGTTTAGACCAAAAAAATGAAAATGATCCTTCAAAATCTGCAACAGTTGATTTAACTATATTTATCGCTGATTTTAATGAACAATATCTAGACGCCAAACGCAACGGAAAAATGAATATCGTATACAAATTAGATTATATAAATAACTACATAGAACCCGTTAAATTCAACATAGATTTTGAAAAAGGTCATATCACAGTTCCGTCAAATCGTAATATTGCTTTAATAGGATATCCATTATCTAAAATTTCTGGAATAATTAGTCGAAGACCAAGTGGCTCATACACAGGAAGAGACGATGATCAAATTAGTATTAAGAGTCAATCTAATTATGCTCCTGTATACTTAGGGGCTGGAGGATCAGGAACAAGTATGTACTTAGATAATAACACATACTTCGCAACATGATGAGGTGGAAACAAAGGATTTGATAGTTATGCGTATAGATATTGAACAAGACAACATAATTATATAGGTTCAAATTTAGAAAATCAAAACCCGTTTGATGTCAACAATACAAATTCATTTGCTAGCCAAATAATGAGAGCTAATTTAAAAAATCCTAATGAATATAGTTCTCCATGATTCTATAACTACAATTTCGCAGAAGAGGATAAAGATGAATAAAAAGATTAGAAAAATAATAATAACCGGTACACTATTAAGTTCTTTTACTTTGACATCAATATCTTGTTCTAATAATTACCAAATCCCTAAAAAAGAAGATAATTTTGAAAACATTATCGTTAATATAAGCTATAAAAATTCTTTAGATGTCTCTTTTGACAACTTATCAGATTCTGATATTAATAACAATGAAAATTATTATATTTTGGCACCTAATAAATATTTAGTGCAATTAATTTCAAAAGAAAAAAAAGAAAATGAAATATTAGTTAAATATAATTTAGTTTATAAAAATAAGATTTCTAAAACATTTACAACAAGTATTCCTAAAGAGGGCTTTTTTACAAATAAAGAATTAAATACCAAAGAGACCGAATTAGCCCCAAATTTTGAAGAACTAAGAAAAAAAATTAATTTTCAATACCAAGCAAAAACATCTAGCGCTACTCAAATTGATACATCACAAATTTCACATAACCAATTAAATAACTTTAATATTAAAATTGTTGATGTTTATAATTTTGATAATTCTATAAGCGTTAATTACATTATTTATAATAATAACTACAGTTCAAAGTTATTTACTTATAACATAAAAAAAATAGTTAATAATAATTCAGTAGAAGAAGATAATCAATCAACTGAATATAATTTTGAGCTCGAAAATAATAAAATTTCAATTGAATTTACAAATAAAAATTTTATTGATTTTAACTCAATACCAGAAAATGAAATAAATAACCCGGAAAATTACAATTTCTCAGGAACTACATTAGAACATCAATTTATTAGCGCATCAAAACAAGAAGATAATAAAATTCTTGTTAAATATAAGTTGATCCATAACGGTGAAATATCAAATAATACTTTTCAAAGTCAAACAATTAATAGTTATGATGGAATAAATTTTATGCTTTTAAATAAAGCTAAAATTAATTATAAAAATTCAAATAATACTTTATTTAAAGATGTAGAAACATCGGAAAAAAATAAAGTTTCTAATGACAAAATTGAATTCGTAAACAAAAATAGTAAAGTTCAGTTTATATTAATTGATGCTATCAAAGAAGAAAATAAAATTAAAGTTCTATACAAAATAAAATATAATAACAAGTATTCACAAATATTTGAATATCATATTAATAAATATGAATTTAAACTAAACGAAGATGAAATAAACGAAATTAAAAATGGTATAGAAGTTTCATTTAACAATCCAGGATCTTATTCTTGAGATGAAATTAAGCAAAATATAGATAATGAAGAATTAAAAAATAGTTTTGCTGCTAAAGAAATATCTATTGAGTATTCAAACAACATATATATCCCTGAATTTAATTCAATAACATACGATGAAAATAATATTATTATTACTTTAGCATTTAATAATAATCAAATAAAGCATTCCTTTGACAAGAAAATTAATAAGAACATTTTTGTTAAAACACCAGCTTCTCCAGAAGAAGCTAAGGTTATTGTACAAAACATAACAACTTTTTCATCCGCAGTTAGGTTTGAAGACATTTTTAACGAAAATATGACTATTGAAATCAAATCTAATGACGAAAACGCTATAAATAGCGGTATTAATCCAGGTGTATATAAAATACAAGTACCTAAAGATCAAATGAAAAATGTATATAGTAAAAATGATGAAAATTCAATCGTAAAAAACGGAATAAAAGAGCAAATAATATATGCCGATTTAAGTGGTCTTTACAATACTGAAAAAATAAAAAATATTAGATATGAATTACACATTAATTTTAATAATAGAAATAACTCTGAAAACTTATTAAGCTATAGTCCAAGCACATATAAGTTTAAAAATAACGAATTTACAATCTTAAGCGATCAATCAAATGGCAAATCAGGATATATTAATATATTTGATTATGCCTCACGTAATCGTTGAGATAATTGAGACGTACACAATACAGATCAATCAAATCAAAAAGACTATATAACATTTAAAACCGCTAATAATAATCCAAAAACTTTTTATAGTTTTGAATTTTCTACATGAGCAGGATCTACTAAATTAGACTCAAAAATAGTAATGCCTAAAAACATTGTTATAAAATATTCTGATGACGGAATGAATTGAAAAGAAGCTAAATATCAAAGCAAAAAATCTTACAAAGATTTTGGTCCGTATAGATTATTTACCAGTTCAGAAACCGGAAATCACGGACCACAGCAATACTATGAAACTTATAATATAAATAGAGATAGTTATACCAAAGGATATCCGCTTATGAACTTTGATTTTCAACCTTTTAGAGCGAAATATGTAAGATTCGAATGAGAACCTCAAAATAACTTATCACCGGATATAAATAATAAAATTCAACAAGCTATGTTTAGTTTAAGATTATTAAGCTTTAGATATGCAAATAATGATATAAAAAATTATGATACCCAAACAACAACTCAATATGTTAATGATATTAAGATTAATCTTATCAATAAAATTGATGAAGTGAACAAATATGTTTATACATTAAAAAGAGAGACTAATGGAGATTTAATTGATAAAATTTTTATTGAAATAGAAAAAGCAAGAAAAGTTTTTTATTCTGAATACAATGAAGAATTATTTAATAACAAAATAAAAGAATTAAATGACTTAATGAATTAATAGTAAATCAAGCAAAATTTATTGCTTGATTTTACTTTGAAAAAAACTAAAAAGTTATTTTTATAGGTTAAAAAGATTATTTTTTCAACTTTTTTTAAGTTATTTATATAATTTTAAAGACAAAAATAATTAGAAAGGTAATAATGAAAAAATTTGATATAGCAATCATAGGCGCAGGTCCGGGAGGATATACATTAGCATCTATTTTAGCAAAAAACGGTAAAAAAGTAGCCTTATTTGAAAGAAAACATTTTGGTGGGACATGTGTTAATGAAGGTTGTATTTCAACTAAAACATTGATTAAATCAGCTAAAGTTTTAGATACTTTAAAAATGTCAGAAAAATATGGGATTACATCAAACAACACTTCTTTTAATTTCGACAAAATTCAACAAAGAAGAATTTATAATAAAATAAAAATTAATAACTCAATAAAAAACCTGTTAGAAAATTCCGGAGTAAAAATATTTTTTGAAGAAGCCAACGTAATAAATTCGCATACTATAGAAACACAATCAAAAAAACAAATAAAATTCCAAAAACTAGTTCTAGCAACAGGATCTAGATCAAGAGAATTAAACTTAAAAGGATTTGAAACAGCAAAAGTAAATAACGTACTATTAGATTCTACCAATGCATTAGAATTAAAAGAAATTCCGGGTTCACTAATAATAATTGGGGGTGGTCCAGTTTCTCTTGAATTTGCATACTTTTATTCAACATTTGGAACAAAAGTAACCATTCTTGAAGCAAGAAAATTTATGAATAATTTCGATCAGGAATTACAAACATCAGTAAGAAAATACTTAGAGAACAAAAATATTAACGTTATTGAAAATGTTAATATTATAGAATATAAAGATAATAAACTAATAATAGAAATAGATAACAAAATCAAAGAATTCCAATCAGATAGAATTCTTTTAGCTATAGGCAGAGTCCCTAATAATGATTCATTTAAATTATTGAACTTAAAAATGAATCAAAAAGGATTTGTTGAGGTGAACAAATATATGCAAACAAGTGAAAGCCATATTTATGCACTTGGAGATCTTACTGGACTAATGATGTTATCTTCTGTCGCTTATAAAACAGCAGATATAATAGCTAATCATATTTTAGAAAATGATAATTTTGAGAAGTTAGATACTAAAACTATTCCTTGGGCAGTTTATTTAAATCCAGGATTTGCAGGTATAGGATATAGCGAAGAAGAACTAAAAAGAAAAAATATTGAATATGATTCCATTATAATTAGATCTTCACAATTACCGAGAGCATATGCTGATGGAGCGAATTTAGATCTTGAATTTTTAAAATTTTTAGTAGATAAAAAAACTGGTTTAATATTGGGATCATCAATGTTTATAGATGGAGCTAGTTTGATAATTAATCAAATATCACAAGCAATGAAAAAAGATATTAAATTTAATGATTTGGAAAAAATAAGTTTAACACACCCTACTATTTCTGAAGCTATTTATTATGCTTCAAGAAATTATTATTTTTCTAATAAAGCTAGAAAATAATATGGTAATTAAGTAATTATTTTTAAGAAATTAAAAATAAATTGTAAAAACTTAATTTTAAACAATAAATAAAACTATTTTGTATTTTTTAATGCATAAATTATGTACTTTCTTAAAAAGAATAAATTTATTATATACTAATAATAAATGTTAAATTTTATATAAGATGATTGAGAGGTTTATAAATTTATGAAAAAAAGATATAAAGTTCTTTTAGGAAGTAGTATATTTGCAACTATTGCAATAACTACAACATCAATAATTATGATTCCTCAAAAGAAAAAAACACAAAATAACATTATTAGATATATTGTTGCTGACAATAAAGACCCGAATAAAGTAAATATTGACTATACAACATTGTTAATAAATAAGTTAGCTGATAAATTAACCGAAGCTCAAAGGTTTATAAGAAATAATAGTAATTTAAAAGATAATCCTAAAATTGTAAAACTTCAAAACAAACTCGAGGATTCTGGTGAAAAATTAAGTAGTACAATAAGAGATAACAAATTAATTACCAATGAATTAGAAGAGATTAGCAAACTATTAAATGAAGCTAGAGAAATACCTAAATCAACAGAAGATAATGGTTCATATTATGAAAATATAAACATTAACAACAACACAAATAAAAAAGACAAAATTATAAATGTATCTCTTGAAGAAGCTAAAAACAATGTTAGAGAGGAATTAAAAAAAGCTGTAGAGGATATTAATAATATCAAAACAACTTTAAATGATAAAGCTCTTGAAGAAGTTTCAGAAAAAGCAAACGAATATATAGCAATAGCTAATGAGGCTTTAGAAAAAGAAGATGATGTTAATAAATTACAAGCTTTTTTAACAATAACATTAGATAAAAAAACCGAAGTTTTATTATCTGCTAAAAAAATAGAAAAAAGAAAAGAAGAAATTAAAGATGAACTTTTAACAATAAAAAATAGTTTAGAAAATTTAAATAACTTTTTCACTAGCAATAACATTAATTTAATAGATGGTATATCTAAATACCTAGCGTTTAATTTTTCGAACTTAGATATTTATGATTCAGGAAATGAATATATATTTAACTTTTTAGACTTTTATAACAAAAATAGAAAATCATACGCTGATGACGAGATTACTCTCCCAAGAGATCTTGTGATGGCCAAAAAGAAAATGATCGAATTCTTAAATAAAATAGCTAACGATGAAAATTTTGTTAATAATATACAAAATGTTCAACTAAAAGATTTAGAAAACTTAAATCAAATTATCGAGAATTGACTATTTCCAAACTACACAGTAGATAGATTCTCAAATTATAATAAAGCAATTATAAATCGCTTCCTACAATACTACGACAATCATTCAAGAAAAAAATTATTTGATAATTATGATAAATATTTAAGTATCTATTCTAAAGAACAACCTTCAAACAATCAAAATAGCAATGTTGATACAACTGATTATACAAAAGATACAAGAAATAGTGACTGAATGTGACTCGATAACATCAAAAATAATAAATTATACTCTAATGATGAAATAACTAAAAATGAAAAAAATTTAGCTGAAACCTTTAATTTTAATGTTATTTTAAATGAAATATATAGATTTTCGATAGAAATTTTAAATAAACAAATTAATAAACTCGAGTTATTTATTAGTGAAAAAACCCCGAATGATGAAATAACTTTATTAGATTTTGTTGAAATTGTTTATTCAGACGAATTTATAAAAGAGTTATATGGATCATATAAAAATGACATTACTGAAATTATAGTTACTCCTACATACAATCACGGGGAAATAAAAGAAATATCAACATACGATAAATTTAAATCATATTATGATAATATGTTAAAATCATTTAAACAATTCGCTTCTAACGAGAACAAAAATATAAAAATGAATATAAAAGAAATTAAAAATTCATTTTTAGAAAGTATAAATTTATATAAAGAAAAAATAAATTCAAACAAAATAAATTTAAATGAATTAAATTCAATTTCTAGTGGTGATTTTAGAGATCTTTTTATTTCTTCGTTAATGTGAAAATTCAATCAAAAATTAGTCGATCTTGAAGAAAATAAAAATATTTCTGATACATCAAAAGATGAAGGTTATAATCAATATAGAAACCAAGAAGAGAACAATAGAACTAAAGATGAATATAAATATACAACCTATAAAGATTGATTAGAAAGTAAAAATACAGAATACAAAAATAATGTTTTAGAATTACTCTCAAGTTTTAAATCTAATATAAATGATACTGTGTTTCAAGATAATGCATTATTAGTAGAAGGTATACCACCATATCCAAGAGGAAACAAAGAAGAAGCGAACAAAGAAGAAACAATAGACATATATAATAATGTTTCGAAAAAAATGCTCCAAAAAACAATTTTTGATTATCGAGAAAACGGAATTGACAAAAACTTTAGAAATAACATTCAAAATGGTTTCGACTCGTTTGTATATAATTTATCAAATCAAAATAATAACAAAGAAAATCTTTCAAATCTTTATAACTATATATTAAAGGCGTTCGAAAGTAAAAAAGACTTCTTTATGAACGAAAATAATAAAGTTGATGTAAATTATAATCAAAAAAATCATTTAGATAGTGATAATGGTAACGATAAAGAAAAACTTAACTTTTTGGATTTCCATATTAAGAAAAGATTTAAGAAATTAGTGGATTTAATAAATGAAAAAAATATTAAATTTGCAATTTTAAATAAAAAAAATAATTTTATTTCTCAAAATAATAATTTAAATAAACTAAATTATTTATTAAACAAAAACAATTTTTATTGAACAACACCTTTTTTTAAACCTGACGAAAATTTATATTATGTATTATATTCTGAAAATCATATTGTAAATTATAAAAACTTTATAAATTGAAAATACAATAATATATTAATTAACTACGAATTATTATATACACTAGTAAAAATTGCAGATTATATAAATTCTAGTTCATTCGAAGAAAGTAAATTAGTTGAAATTTGAAACATTTTTAGAGAAAACTTCGACTTTGCTAATAAAGATTATGAAGTTGATTACTTTATAACACAAAATGAATTTACTATAAACGATGAATTAGCTAAATTATTAAATAATATTGAATAGATTAAGAAAGCTTAACACATAAGTTGAGCTTTTTTATATGTTAAGCTTTTAAAAAAGTTAAAATAAACAATATTTTTAATAAAATTAAAAGTAATACATATTGATTTCATTATTTTAGTTAAATCTAATTTTTTTCTACACGTTAATATATTTTTAAATTTAAAATCATTATTAATTTTATGAACTTCAATAACATAAAATTTCAAAAGACTATTTTAAATATTAAAACGCCACTGTACCTTAAAATAACTCGACAATTTTATTGTTGACAAAATATTTAAAATCCAAGTTTTAACTTTTAACTGTTACATGCTTTAAAATAATTTTTATCGAAGTCTAAATTAGTTTTTTGTGCTCTTAACTTATTTTTTAGAATTTTATAGATTAGTATGTAATTGTCAAATTTCTCTTGATTTTTTAAATTAAAGAATAAATAAACATTATATTTTTTATTAGTTATCACAAATACTTTTCTTTTAAATTAAAAAATGAACTTTTTCAAATCTAATAATATTTTAAAGCATTATCACTAGTTATATTCTTATTTTCTTAAATTAATTTTGTAGTTATTAATTACATTATTTTTTTATAACGAAATCGTTTTTGATATAAAATTATTCATCAAAAAATAATTTAATTAAATAAAAAATCAATATCATTTATGTATTTAATTTTACTAGAACAACTTTTTTAGAACCTAATATGAAATTTTTACCATATTTTTTAAAAAAAATATAGATAGATAAAGTTTAATGTTAAAAAAGTACATTTTTAAAATGAAAACATTTTTTTGCCTATATACTAGGGAGAAAAAATACAAAAATTTTTAAAAAAATGTTTTTTTTACTAAAAAACCATGTTTTTTTTTTTTTTTTGAGTAAGTTTCTACAAAAAATAAAAAATTGCTATTAAATTTAAATAAATTTTATATACTATCTAAATATAAAATAATAAATTGTTTGTAATAAAAAGGAAGGATTATAAAAATGAAAAAGAGATATAAAATTCTTTTGGGAAGTACCGCTTTTGCAAGTGTAGCAGTGACCACAACATCCATCGTAATGATTCCGCAAAGGAAGAAAAATTCAGAAATCAATATTAGTACAGATAAGAACAACCCTAATAAAGTAAATGTAGATTATACAACATTGTTATTAATAAATAAATTGGCTAATAAATTAACTGAAGCTCAAGGGTTTATTAAAAATAATAATATTTTAAAGGATGATCCAACAATTATAAAACTACAAAATAAACTTAAAGAGTCAAGCGAAAATTTAAAAGATACAATAAAAGATAATAGTAGGATTTCAAATGAATTAGAAGAAATTAATGAATTACTAAATGAAGCTCAAGAAGTACCTGGAACAGTAGATAATAATGGATCTTACTATAACAACGTCAATATCAATAAAGTGAATAAAAACGACAAAATAATAAATGTTCCTGTTGAAGTAGCAAAGAACAATGTTAGAGAAGAACTAGAAAAAGCAGTAGAAGATATAGATAATGTAAAAATAAGTTTAAACGACAAAGCTCTTGAAGAAATATCAGATAAGGCAAATGAGTATATTACTATTGCAAAAGAAGCTTTAAACAAAGAAGATGACGTTAATAAATTGCAAGCCTATTTAACAATAACATTAGATAAAAAAACTGAAGTTTTATTATCTGCTAAAAAAATTGAAAAAAGAAAAGAAGAAATAAGAGATAATCTTTTAAAAATCAAAGAAAGTTTCAATAAACTTAATAACTTTTTCACAGACAAAAATATAAATCTAATAGATGGAATTTCTAAATATTTAGCTTTTAATTTTGCGGAATTTGATGTCTATAATGAAGGTAATAACTATATTTTTAATTTCTTAGACTTTTATTATAAAAATAGAGAATCATCAAATGATGATGAAATCGTTCTTCCAAAAAATCTTGTAATTGCTAAAAAGAAAATGATTGAGTTTTTAAACCAAATAAGCAATGATCAACATTTTATTGATAATATTAAAACTATTCAGTTAGAAGATTTAGAAAATTTAAATAAAATTATCGAAAATTGATTATTCCCTAATTATACCGTAGATAGATTTTCAAATTATAATATTTCAATATTAAGACGTTTTACAAGATATGATGACCGTACAAGAGATGAAATAGGTGATAATTTCGATAAATATCTTTATAAACCAACTAGTGGTCCAGCAGGTCCAGGTAGCGGACCTGACGATGATGATATTGAAATAAAAAATTATACAAAAGATACAATGAATAGCGATTGAATGTGACTTGACAATATAAAAAATGATAAATTATATTCAAGAAATGAAATTATTAAAAATGATAAATATTTAGATATAAAATTTAAGTTCGATGTAATTTTAAATGAAATACATAAATTTTCAATTGAAATTTTAAATAAACAACTAGATAACCTTAAATTATTCATCGATGAAAAGACACCAAAAGATGAAATAACACTAGAAGAGTTTGCAAACATAGCTTATTCTGATGAATTTATAAAAGAGTTATATTTAGCATACAAAAATGATGTAGATGAAATTTTAGTAAAAACTAATTTAGATTATTCTTTTAATACAAAAAAAGAAATATCAACATACGAAAAATTTAAAGCATACTATGAAAATATGCTAAAATCATTTAAATTATTCGCTGCAAATGATAATAAAAATATAAAAATTAATATTAAAGATATAAAAGACTCATTCATTCAAAGTATAAACTTATACAAAGACAAAATAGAGAACGATCAAATCCATTTAAATGAACTAAATTCAATTTCTTCAGGCGACTTTAGAGACATTTTTGTATCTTCAATAATGTGAAAATTTAATGAAGAATTAGTTAAACTATCTATAAATGAAAATATTTCTGATACAACTAAAGACGAAGGTTATAATCAAGATAGAAATAGCAATGAAGATAAAGAATACACATTTAAAACTTACAAAAATTGATTAGATAATAAAAATTCAGAGTATAAAAACAATGTAATAAAATGACTTTTAAGTTTTAAATCAAATATAAATGACACATTATTCCAAGATAACGCTTTAATAAGAGATTTATCTGATTTACAATACCCAAGAGGAGATGAATCGAAAGCTAATAATGAACGATATATTTATTTTAATAATGGTAGATCGGAAAATATATCTGGAAAAATAATTTTCAATTATCACGAAAACGGAATTGATAAAAACTTTAGAAACAACATTCAAAATGGTTTTGATTCATTCATATATAACTTATCAAACCAAAATAATAACAAAGAAAATCTTTCAAATCTTTATAACTATATTGAGAAAGCTTTTGAAAGCAAAAAAGAATTTTTTAGCACCGAAGATAATAAAGTTCAAACACATAATTACCAAAGAAAATATTTAGGAGAAAATAACGGACGAAATCAAGAAAGGCTTGATTTCTTAGATTTCCATATTAAGAAAAGATTTAAAAAATTAATTGATTTAATAAACAATAAAAATATTAAGTTTGCAACAATAAGCAAAAACAATGAATTTAATTCTCAAAATGAGAGTTTAATTAAATTGAATTATTTATTAAACAAAAATGAATTTAATTGAGAAAATCCTCATCAAGAACAAGGTGGATACATGGGTACAGGTTATGAAAATCATAATATAAATCACTCTGTAAATTACAAAAACTTCATAAATTGAAAATACAATAATATATTAATTAACTATGAATTACTATATACACTAGTAAAAATTGCTGATTATATAAATTCAGATAATTATGATGTCAATAAACTAACAGAAATTTGAAACGCTTTTAAAGAAAACTTTAATTTTAGAGATAATGATTATGAAGTTGACTACTTTATAACTCAAAATGAGTTTACTATAAACGATAAATTACGTGAACTACTAAATAATATTTAAGAATTAAATGCCCTTTTAAGGGTATTTTTATATAAAACAAAAAAGGAGCTCCGCGATAAACTGAGTTCCTTTTTTTGTTTGTTTATATATAAATTGTTATTATTCTTCTCTTTGGCTTTGAAATAAGTCAAAATCATTAGATTCGTTTTCTATACCGTCTATATAATTAAAATCATCCATTTTAGGTAATTCTCTTAATGTCGAAATTCTGAAATGATCATAAAATTTATTTGTAACACCGTATAATACCGGACGTCCTGGTGTATGTGCTATACCAACTTCTTCAATAACACCTTTAATTAATAAAGTATTAACAACTTGTTCTGAAGCTGCTCCACGTATTTTGTTAATTTGACTTCTAGTAATTGGTTGTTTGTAAGCTATAATTCCTGCAACTTCGATGGCTGCATTTGATAAACGGTTAGGTCTTACAATAGAAACCATTTTTGTTACATATTCTTTAACAGTTTCACGGGTTGCTAATTTATAAACATCATTAAAATTAACTACTTTTAAACCTCTACCTTGCTCATTAAATTCTTTATGGAAATCCATCATTATTTTTTTAGCTTCAGCAAGGGTTTGTGTACCAAAAATTTCTTTAACTTGTTCTAAAGTTAAGCCTTCATCTCCTTGAATGTATAAAAGTGCTTCGATAATATTATTTTTCATTGTAAGATTCTCCTCTAGTAATATAAATAGTATCAAACTGCTCATCTTGATGAATTATTAAAAATTGTTGTCTTGCAAGTTCGAGCAAAGCCATTAAAGTTACAACAAAATGATTTAAAGAAGGTTGATTGAATACTTTCTCGAAACTCACTTTCTCATTTAATTTCATTAAATTTTTAATAAAAGGAAATTGATCTGAAGGTGTCAAATTAAATTTTTCTAACCTAGTTTCACGTAACCTTTGAGCATAAACCCTTTCAAACATTCTACGCATCACGTTAATAAGTTTTAAAGGACTAGAATGACCATCTAACTTACTATTATCATTATCAATTAAATAATCCTCAATATCGCTTGGTTTCTTAATGAAGATATCTTGACGTAAGCCTTGAAAAGTTTTCAATGCTTCTCTAACATTTTTAAAATGTTCGTACTCAATCAATTCTTGAATTAGTTTTTGTTTCTCTTCTTCTAATTCTTTGTCTGGTTCATCTTCAGGATCTCTTAAAATCATTCTAGATTTTAAATTTATTAAATTAGCCGCCATCGCCAAATAATCACCAGCTACATCTAACTCGTCTTCGGTTATCTTATTAATTATTTCTATATATTGTGTAGCTAATTCTACCAAATTAACTTCCATAATATCTATCTTTTTTGCTTTAATTAGTTCAAGCAGTAAATCAAGAGGTCCATCAAAATTATTTAAGTTAAATTCATATTTTGTATCATAGTTTATATTTTTCTTAACTATCTTCATATTTTTCAATTTCCTTATCAACAATCATTTGCACTCTCTTAGCAACGGATGAAGGAGTTTGTGTCATTAAATCTTTTGCTTTTATTTCTCTCAAAAAGTTTACAGTGATAGTTCTTCTACCTTTACGATTGATATCGAAAGAATTAAGCGCACCTGAAATAGTAACAGGAATAATATTCATGTATGATTCAGCCGCTACTTTAAAAACTCCGGCTTTATATTCTCCTACCTCTTCTTTATAGACTCTTTCTCCTTCAGGAAACACAATACCAAACCTTTTGTTTAACTTAACAAAAGAAGTAAATTCCTTAAATGTGTTTAAACTATTTTTTACCGATTGTTGATCAATTAAAAATGTATCCATTAATTCCATTGCACGATTAATGTATCTTGAATTTTTTAATTCTTTTTTAGCTATAAAAACAGGTATTCTTTGTTTAATATTATATTCATTTGATTCTTCTTCTAAAGCGACCATTAAAGCAACAACATCTAAATAAGATTTATGATTTGGTACTAAAATGCTACCACCATTTGAAGGTAAGTTACTAAGACCTTTAACCACTAAATCTATGTTATATATTTTCAACACCTTTTTAGCAACTTTAGTTAAATATGCATATCTTTGCTCTTCACTAATCATCTCCGGTGTTTTCTTATATTTTTTTAACATTTTTTTTATTTTCATCATTTTAAAAAAGAAAGGTACTGCTGAAAATAATATTTTTAACTTTATATTAATTGATTTTTTCATATTTTGTCTCCTTGTTTGCAATTACAAAAGCGATTAAAAAATCATCTTCATGAGATATACTAATTGCAAATTCTTTAAATTTTCAAACTTTATTTTCCTTATGTAAGCTTATTTTCGAAAAATCAAAATATTCATTATTAGCTTTAAAAATTGCTTCTTTAATAGCTCAAGACCTAGCTAAAAATAAAGTTTTTTGTTCATTGGGTAGGTTATTATATTCTTTTAATTCATTTTCACTCAATATTCTCTTGGCAAAAGTTAATGACTTATTATTAAATCTTGAAATTTTCACTAAATCAACACCTACATTATATTCCATATATAAAATTATATTGAATTTATTTATATATATAAATAAAATACTAAATTTAATATCAAATTGATTAAGTATATAAAAAATCTCCAGAAAATCTCTAGAGATAATATATTATATTAATTCAAGTGATACAAATGTATCATGAAGTGCTTTGATAGCTTCGTCTTCGTCTTCTCCTGAAACTTTAACAGTAACTTCGGCACCATGTTTAATGCCTAAAGCCATAATGTTCATGATTGATTTAAGGTTTGCTTCACGACCGTTACTTGTTATAAAAGAATCAGATTTAAATTTAGCAGCAGCTTGTGATACTAATGTTGTTGGACGAGCGTGTAATCCAATAGGATCGATGATTTTTACTGTAAATTCTTTCATTTTTCACCTTTCTTGATTAAATTTTAAAACTTAACAAAAATATTATAGCACAAAAGATGCTAAATAATATTCACTATAAAGAATAATGAATAATTAAATTGTTATATCATTGTAATTCAAATTATAATATTAAATAGTTTTAAAATTCTCTTAATATTATAAATTAATTAGCGTTAAATGTATTATTTTTTATTAATAAAAAAATGAAATTATAAAAATGATATGTTTTTTAATATGAAAATAGTTGAATATGAATAAATAATTCAAAATAAAATTATTTTATAGTTTGTTACTATTTTAAAAATAAGTGATATAATTCTATTCGAAAAAATGGCGGAAAAATCAGAAAACTTGCTGATAACGCACATCACTATTGTCGAGGCTTGAATGCCTTCATAGCAAAATGTATTTGCGAAGACGTGATGGTGGAAATGAATCTATTATTTATTAAATGACACGCCAAACCGTTATGTTGTTTACTTGCGGCTGTGGTAACCGAAGTCAAACGATACCAAAACATAAAGTCCAGTTGAAGTTGGCGTGAGCTGACTATAAGGTTCTGTGGTGTTGGTCTGGTTGAAAAATCTGGATGTAAAAAACAATTAAACCAAAGTGAAAATCAGTGGGGAGACCCCAACGTTTAATTGGTGAAGTAATTGATCACCAAGTTGTGCATGAATAAATATTTAGTAGAATCACTTGGGCGACTTGGTTAGTGTCGCTCTTTTTTCTTACCTAAATTTCTTCAAAACATTAAATTAAAAATTAAAAAATGTAATTATCATTAATAAAATAAACTAAACTAAAAATTATTAATTTGTAATTTCAGCACAACACAATTTATATAAAATATAATTCTATTGCATTGAAATTTTTAATAAAAACTACTCCATCTAAATTGATGAACAATATCGGCTGTAAATAAAAATTAAGAATGAATTACTAAAGAATTAAGGTTTTTATACAAAGTAGCACTCAAAATAATTTTTATTTAAAAAGTATTTCTAAAGTTTAAAAGAAATGTTTATTTCATTTTTATTAAATAAGAAAAATGTGATTATTATTGTAATTGTTAAATAAAATAGATACGAATAAAATCACATAAATGTCTTTTTTAATTTGAATTAATATTCAAATACTCTAAAAAATCTAGAAAACAATTTTAAAAAATTTCTTGTGAAAGAAGATTTTCACCAAACTTAAAATATAATAAAAATACCAAGCACAGATATTTTTATGCTTGGTATTTTATTTTATGAGTCAAATGAATATTTAGTCTATTGATTAGTTAAATTTATTTTTTTATTTCTATATTCTACTGCTTTTTGTTTAAATTCTTCAATTTCGTTTTCAGAAGCTAAGACAAAATGTTGTTCGCCAACTTGAATTCATTTAGGTTGGTTTTTTTCATCATAATTATGAATGTTAGGATCGTATGTTTCACCTACTAGAGAGCCTTTTTCGGCTTCAATAGAAGGAACTGCATCTAATAAACTTTGTGTATATGGATGGTGTGGATTGTGAACTATAGATTTTGCCGGACCAACTTCTAAAAGAGTCCCTTTATTCATAACAGCAATACGATCGGAAATATATTCAACCATACGTAAATCATGTGCTATGAATAGAATTGTTAAATCATATTTTTCTTTTAATTCTTTAAATATATTAATAACTTGAGCTTGTATAGAAACGTCTAGAGCTGAAATAGGTTCATCAGCAATTAAAATTTGTGGTTTAAGAACAATCGCTCTACAAATACCAATACGTTGCTGTTGACCACCGGAAAATTCAAGAGGATATCTACCTAATACTGTTTCGTCTAAACCTACTGAACTTAATATTTCTCTAATAAGTAACGCCTTTGCTTCTTTCTCAGTAAGTTTGCTTATTTTTTCTCTTTCTACAATATAATTATTTAAAAATTTATTTAAATAATTATTTTTTAATTCTTTTACTTTTGAATAAAAATCAACATAAAATGCTTGATAAGCTTTTTTCTCGTCGATTGCCAACTCTTTGTCTAGTCATTTTTCGTATTCACCAAAAAATTCTTTATGGTGAATATTACATAATTCTCCATAAATCTCTTTTTTAACTCTACTATCATAATTATAAATGTATATTTCTTTAGCGTTTTTTGTGTTAGTTAAACCTTCGCCGATTATTGATTCAACATCTTTAAATGGGTTTAAACTATTTGTAGGATCTTGGAATATCATTTGAACCTTATTTACCATAAAGTTGATGATATCTTTTCCTTTTTTAGATCACTTAAATACTTTATTTTTATTTTTAGGTATTACCCTATCTAATATTTTTATTTGTCCAAAACTATGAGGAGTTAAACCAATAATTGCTTTACCTGCTGTTGTTTTACCTGAACCCGATTCACCAACTAGTCCTAAAACTTCACCCTTATAGATATTTAAATTAAAGTCTTTAAGCGCATAAAAAGTTTTAGCACCATGTCCGTATGTAACATCCATATTTCTTATCTCAAGAATTTTTTCTTTATCAACAGAATTCAACATTTGTTCAGTACCCTCTCTAACTTCACGGTACTGTTTTTTGCCAAGTCAATTCGATTCAACATAATATTTTTTTTCTTTATTCATCAACTTGCTCCTGTTCATTTTCTTCTTGTTTTCTTATTAGTTCAACAACTTTATCGTTATATATATTTGTTTCTTCTAATTTTTTAATATACTCATTATGAGTAATGAAATAATTATTTCCATAAAGTTTTTCTAAACGATTGAAATATCTTTTTCAAAGATTTTCAATAATTTTATGAGGACGATAAAATGGTGCTTCTTTGTCTAATAAACTAGATTTTACATAGTGTGTATCTGATAAGTAATAAAAGTCAGATTCTTCTTCTAAATCCTTACCTAAAGCATAATCATTACGGATTGCAAATGCATCTCCTTTAATATCATTAAGAGAAGATGGGACTGCACCTTTAATAACACTTAAACGTTCATCATTATTATAATCAGGCATTGATGAGATTAAACCTCAAGTATACGGATGTTGCGGATGCATTAAAATTTCTTCACGTGTACCAGATTCAATTATTTGTCCAGCGTACATAATATTTATAAATTCAGAAATAGAAGCAACAACACCTAAATCGTGGGTAATAAATACAATTGCAATTTTGAATTTTTCTTGTAATTCTCTTACTATATCTAAAACCAAAGCTTGAACTGTTGGATCAAGTGCCGTTGTAGGCTCATCCATAACTAAAACTTTGGGTTTTAAACTAACTATAGCGGCTATCGCAATACGTTGAATCATACCACCAGAAAGTTCATGCGGATATAAATTCATTACTTTTTCGGGATTGTTAATTTTAGCTAATTTAAGATACTTAACAGCTTCTTCTATCGCTTCTTTTTTAGTTTTTGCAATACCATTAATTAACATCCCTTCAGTAATTTGTCTCCCAACTTTCATAGTAGGGTCCAAAATTGACATTGGGTTTTGGAAAACTGCACTAACAATTCTTCCTCTTAATTTTGATTTTTCTCAGTTAAATAGGTTGAAGTTGTGGACTTCTAAACCATATAATTTAACTGAACCTGATTCTATAATAGAATTATTGCCTGTAAGTCCATATAAAAGTGAAGTTATAACGGATTTACCTGAACCTGATTCACCAATAATTGCGTGTATTTTTCCTTCATAAACTTTAAGTGAAGGACCTCTTAAGACTAAGTTTTTTTCACTTGGATTAGCAGGGTTTTTGAATGTTAAATAAATATCTTCTATCTCTGCGGCCACTTTTAGATCTTGATCTAATACATGTTCTGTTCTTGCATTATCAATATATTTTTGAAATTCGAAAGTTGCATTTTGTTTTTTTAATTTAGATAAATTTTTTAATTTATTAAAAATGTTTGTTCAAAAATCTATAACACCTCTTGAAAAAGATTTGTTTTTGTCTTTTCTTACTTCTAATAAATTTTTAGGATGTGGCTTTGCTAATTTTTTAATTACTTCAGGATAAAGTTTTGTATAAGGTGCTTTATCTAGTTCGAGATTAGAACTTAAATTAGTAGTCATTACTGACGAATAATATTTAATTTTTTCTTGATAAGATAATGTTTTTCAGTTTTCTATATTTATGTTCTTTATATCTATATTATTATTAATTAACTTTTCTTCTAAATCTTGTTCTTTTTCTTGGGTAGCAACATTTTGTTCATTATTACTTTTTGTTTTTAAATTTAATTCTTCTTCGATAATAATTTGTTCTTCATTATTCTTTATGTTTTTTTCATTTATTTTTTCTTTTATTTCATTATCTTCGTCTACTTCTACATAAATAGTGTTTTCTATTTCTTCTTGATTTGTTTCTGTTACATATTCTACTACATCTTCGTACCGTCTAATAAATATATAATCTATTTCTTTTTTAGATTTTTTTGTTTTAAACTTTGGTTTTTTGTATCTTTTTGATTTTACTTTCATATTTTCCTATCTTTGTCTTAATAATGAATCTTGAACACTTGCAGATATTAACTGAATTGAAGTTGTAAGTAAAACAAGCATAGTAGACGGGATTAAAACATATCTCGGGTAAGCAGTAAATACTTTAGAACCTTCAGAAATTAAATTTCCTAAAGTAGGTATATCAATACTTAATCCAATAAATGCCAATGATGTTTCACTAAGAATAACCCCTGGAATATGGAACACTATTTCTGTAACTAAAAGCGGAACTACAACAGGTAAATAATTAAGAAGAATTTTATAAGTAGGTGTACCTAAAATACTTGAAGCTGCTACTCATTCAAAATTTTTAGCTCTTAAAACTTGGGATCTCATTTGATTTGCAATACCTGTCCAAGATGTAAAAGTAAGAGCGAAAACTATAACTCAAAATGTAGGTTTTCAAACTATTGTTATAACGATTAAAATAATTATTGACGGAACATTAGAAATAATTTTAATTATATATGTCATAATAGTATCAAAAATTCTAAAATGTCCCATAGTTATACCGATTAATAACCCAATAGCAACTTGAATAATTGTGGTAACTAAAGCAAGAGCTAAAGAATATCTTAATCCTCATCATAAACGCCCAAATAAGTCGCGACCTAAATAATCTGTCCCAAAAATAGATCCGTTTTCGAAAAAGTTTTCATATTTATTTTCTATATGTAAAGTTTCAGGATTTCTTGTGAAAAAAGGAATTATAAGAGAACTAATAACAATTGTTAAAAATAATATTAGACCAAATACACCTGCATAACTTCTAGAATATCTATAAAATAATTCTGATCATTTATTTTGTTGTTTTTTAATATTTTTAGATTCATGGTATTCGAGTAAATTACCAATTAACTCTCATTTTTTATAATTAAGCGGTTGAATAAAACGATTTGGCGCTAAATCTTTACCGTGTTCATTGTTTGGTGATACATGTTGTTTTTTTATTTTAAAAATCATTTTTCCTACTTTCTTCTTCTAACACGTGGATCAATTAATTTATAAAGAGCATCACGAGTTGTATATGAGAGAATTGTTAATAATGAGAATACTGTAACCATGAATAAGATTATATTGTAATCTTTTGAAGTAATTGCATTAAGTAATAAACCACCAGAACCTGTAATAAAGAATATTTGTTCAACAAACAAACTACCAATAAAACTACCAAAAATAACTACAGGGAAGAAAGTTGCGATTGGGAATAATGACGGCTTAAGAGCGTGTGTTCAGACAAATCTTGATTTTGATAGTCCTTTTAAATAACAAAACTTAGCGTGTTGTGAGTTTAACTCACGATTTAATTCTGTTCTAATATATTTAATATAAACAATAATTGAACCTAATGATAATGCTAAACCAGGTAATATATAAGTTGTAATATCAGTTTCAACATATAAATAAGGTATATTAATGATACGACCCAATAATAATAATCATAAAGCAAAAACTAGTGATGGAATTGATGAGAAAATTGAGACAACTACTGTAGCAATATGATCGGGTAATTTATCAGGATTCATACCAACATAAACTCCAATTGGTATACCGATAACTAAAGTTAGCATAACTGAAAATATTCCGATCAAGAAAGATTTATAAAATCTTACTCAAACAAAATCATTAATATTTTGCCCAGGAAATACAGAATACGAAATTCCGAAATTACCATGGAATAAGTTTTGTAAATAAATTAAATACCTTTGAAATAACGGTTTATCTAGACCATATTGTGCTTCAATTGCTTTTTTTGATGCTTCATCTAATCCTGATGTTAAGGTTGTAGACCCAGGTATTGAGTTTATTAAGAAGAATGTAATTGTCACAACTATTCAAGCTATAGTAAAGAACTCAAAAGCCATAATAAAAAGTCTTCTTAATGCTCTCACTAAACTTGATTGAGTGTTAAAAACTTCATTTACAAGTGTGGTTTTTGGCTTAATTTTATTTGCAAAGTCAACAAACGAATTATTATTGGATAATTTTTTATCTTTAAAATTCAGTTCATTTTCTGTTACAAAATTATTTGTATTTTTTATTTTCATCTATTTTTCTCCTTATTTAATTATTGTTGGTAAATTAGCAACAGGCGGATTAAGAACATCATAAGCGTATTGCAATGAATATGAATATAATCCACTAACACCATTTACTCTTGTAACTTCTCAATATGTATCTACTTCCATAAGTGGGATTACAGGTGCTGTTTCACGCACTATTTTTTCAAAACCTGCTATTACAGCAAAAGCAATAACCTCAGTTCAACCTTCTTCTTTTTCTTTTTCTGTAAATTGACTTGTAAAGAATCTTAAATAACGTTGAGTATAGTCGTTTAAACTTTCGTCATTGTACATAACAGAAAGATCCACTATTTTTTCTCAAACATTCGGACCTTTTGGTTTATTAGGTGCTTCTTCACCACCTAAAATTCTCAATCTTTGTTTAAGATCTTCTATCTTAATTTTATCTTCGTCGTTTTTTATAACTAAATTATTATTTTCGTCTCTTGAATAACCTAAATTTTTAAAATAATCATTATAAATTCAACTTCCAACAGGATTATTTCTAAAACCAGTTGTCTTTTGCTGATTTGAATTTATTTCATCCGGTTTTAAGAAAACTCTTATATAAGAATAAATATCACTTCCAAATGTATCGAAATTACGATAAATTAAATCAAATTTACCTGTAGTTCTTCAATCTTCATAAACATTTTCTGGTAAGTTTTTAATATCAATTTCAATAAAGTCACCAAATGCTTTTTGCATAAAATCTTTAAGCGCTAAACCGGCATTTTTTTGTTCATCTGTAGAATTTGAAATAAATCTTAAAGTAACATGGTTTATACCCGGATGTCTTTCTTTGAATTTATTTATATATGCTCTAGCAACATCTAAATGATAACCTTTGTCAGTTCTATCAACTGTCTCAAATTTCATAGCTTTTGAAATATGATCAATATGTGTATAGTTTTGAACAGGGATTGGAATTCCTCAATTATTTTTATCTGCTTGTTCTTTAGATTTTTTAAACACTGTTTGATTTAAGTAATTTGATGAATCACTTTGATCTTTAGGGTATGTTCCATATTTTGCATACATATAATCATGTTCAAAACCAGCCTCAACAGCGTCTCCAAAACTTGAAGAAGCTTGACCGAATGCAGTTCATGTTATAACAGGGAACGAAGTATTTCATCCGACTATATTTAACATTTCATTTCTATCAATGGCATAATAAATTGCGTTTCTTAAATCTTGATCATTAACAAAAGAATCTTTATTGGTTTCCTTATCTAAATTAAATCCAAGAGCAATAGTTCCAAAACCATTTGATTTATTCATGTATTTTCTTGTAGCTAAATTTGATCAATAATCTCACTGTAAAACTGATGGAATTCTTGTTGCGGAAATATACCCATCTTCAAACATAGCAGAATTAATGTTCGGTTCATTTGAAAAGAATATTTTAATTCTATCACTTATTGTTTTAGATGCGGAATAGTATTGATTATTTTTAGTAAGTAACACATAACCTTGTGGCCCTAAAACTAAGTCATCAATGTTAAATGGTCCATTAGTTAAAAAGTTTTCTTTTTTAAGTCCAAACTCCTTAATTCCACCTATTGATTCTATAAATAACCTATTAACCGGAATTAATTCACCTTCTAAATCACGATATGCACTGTTAATGCTTGAAGGTTCATATTCGTCATAACCGATTCTTAAAGTATATTCATCAAGACCTAGAAGTCGATTTTTGAAATATTTTTTAGGATTAAGTTGTTTAACAAAATCATTATCAAGTGTTGTTTGTCCGTTAGAAACTAAATTTTTATATAATTTATTAATTTTTTCAATATATTCATTTTTAGTATCTTCAGAATATTTTAAATCACCCATTTTATGTTTTAAACTTCTTGATTCTTTTAATAATGACTTAAAATCGTCAGAAACTGTTTGTTTAGGATCAAAATATAAATACTTTCTAATTCTTTTTGGTAATCTTTGAGGTATAGTTTCTAATTCTTTTTCAGTATGAAGTTTTAAAGAATATTCAGGATTAGGTAACATAATCAATGTATCTTCTGCTTCAAAATCAAAATCAGGAGAATAAGGAATAGCACTTAAAATTGTTTTATTATCATAATTTCAGTACATTCTACCAGAATATAATCCTAACGCTAAAGCATTATTTTTAATTTTTAAAACTTCTTCATCATCACCTATATTTTGTGATGCTCAAGGTTGATAATCAGGATTAAATACATCATATTCTCATTTCCCATTAACTTCTATAACTGGAGGATAAGCAAACGGATTCTTAAATGCAACACTATGTTTTTGAATATACTCTTGTTGAGCTTGCATTAATTCATTTGCATTTTGAAATTTACGTTGCAATGTAGATGTTATTCTTTGAGAACCTGTTTCTAAATCTAAAATATAATGAATTCCGTCAATATAGTCGTCTGCAGTAACGGAGTCGCCATTACTTCATTTACTTTGTCCATCATTTAAAAATATGTTTGATGTTAAAAACTTATTATTTGTAGTAATAATTGAATTTACTGAATAATATTCTGTTTGGTCGGTATTTATAGTCCCGGGAGCAGATCCAAAATTATCTAAAGAGTAAAACATTCCCGAATTTTCCGGATTTGGATTTTCTTTTAAAAACGAATCAACTGTCCCATCTTCGGATTGGTATAAACCCCAATTCATCCTTGGTATATTAGCAATTCTTTTAATAGCTTCGTTAGGTCCGGATTTAATTGGCGATTCAACTAATGAAGGTAATATTTTATTAACAGAAGGGTACTTAATGTAATTTAAAGAGTTGATTGGGTTGGCTGCAAGACCTAAATTATAATCTTTCACAGAATTTAATAAACTAGCATTAACTCTAACTTTTTCATTTTCATTCTTAAGTCCACTAACTTCTTTGTTTCCTTCTTTAGTTGGAGCTTGCGAACAAGCAACACCAACAAGAGGAATTGAAAAAGAACTAATTGCTAATAAAAATGTTTTTATTTTTTTTCTTGATTTCATCTTTCTCCTTTTTATTTAGTTCCGTTAAATTGAACACCAACTTTAAATACAGGTACTTTTTTGCCATCAATTTCTTTTAAATAAATTGATGTTGGTGCCTGTGAAAATGTTTTTCCGTTTTCTGAAATACTTTCTGCTGTACCTAAATCTATTTCTAATGTTTTTGTTCCTTTAGAATTATCTGAAAAGTAAATTTTATATTCATGGTTTGGTGTTAATAATTTATTTGAATAATTAGACATGATTGCATAATCACTTACTCATGCGGTAAACCCTTGTCCTTGATGATGACCATTTGAATCAGTATAATTATATCTTTCATCACCTAACCAATGACGTGAAGTTGGGTTGTTTTCGTTATTAACATTTTGTGTTTTATAATAGAACATATTACTACTATTCTTTTTGTTAATTTTAATTGTTTTAACCTCTTGTGTTTCTAAATCTTCAAATACTAAATAATCAACTTTGTTTATATCCTCATTATTTAGATAACCAAACATAGCTATTGCGTCTTTATCTGTATTTCTTCAAATGTTAGAAACATTACGTTTTCCGACACCTTGAGATTGAATATAGTATTCTCAATAAGCTTTTGCTCTATCTGATACAACATTACCTTCTAAATCAGTGATACGTATTGTATCATCTTGGATTGAGTTACCTTCATCATCATAAAGTCTAAAATTAATAAAATCTCTATATCAACGATCTTTAAATCAACCATTATTAATTGATTGGAAACGTCCTAAATATAAAGGAGATTTATTTTGGTCATCAGAGAAATTATCGTTTGATGCTAAATCACTAGGTGAATATGATGTTCCTATTTTTTCTGATCTATATTTATCTTCGTTATCATTTTTTTGTTCAAATTCAACAATTGTATTTTGAACAGTTTCTTTTTCTTCACCCTTAAACTTAAACATTAAATCTCTTCATTTAGCTGTATACGAACCGTCTAAAACATATTCTAAACCTGTATTTGATTCATTTAACCCTGATAAAAAGCTTGGTAAGTTTCTATATTCATCTTGAGAAGGTGAATATGTTATTTGTAAGTTATCACGATTGATTGTTTCAGCAAATGAATATGTATAATCTGAGAATAATTCATTAAATTTACGTTCTGTTTTTGTCTTAAAGTAAGCTTCAACATCTGAAGTTGGTTTAATTTTTTTGGTTTTTCCTCTTGCGAATGATAATAATATATCTTTAAATTGGAATTTTGAAAGTCTTAAATTGTATAAAAGTTGAGTTGTATACATTTGAATTTTATCGTCCAAAATTAAGTCATCAAATAATGAAAATTGGTCTAAGTCAACTTGATTTTCATCAGCAAAACTTTGATATGTATCAAAGAATTTTTTAACGGAAATTGATCATTGATCATTTTCTCTCGCTTTATCACTTACAACAACACCATCTGATTTAAATAAGCCGTATCCTAAATCTTTATCAAAAATTCAACCGTATCTTAATTCATTTTCCTTACTTTCATTGATTTTATCTCTTATTTGTTTAAAAGTATGATCTCTTGTAAATAAGTTCAATGATGAATTAGTGAATCTTTTCATTATTTCATTTGCATATTGTTGTTCGTTATTACTTTCTATCAATTTATTATAGTAAGATTTTTCTTCAGAAGTTAATTTTTCTTCTTTGGCTAAGGCAATCTTTAATTCTCTTGCAAATTTAGGGATATCAAATCTAGCTTTAACATAGTCTAAATCTCAATTTACTACGTTATTTGCGACATCTAAAATTGCTTTTGTTGTATCGACACTTGTAAAAGCAAGGAATGTATCAAAATCATTAAATTGAATATCAAAACCATAATTTTTGATTCCATTAGTACCTGTTACATAGTAACTATTAAATAGATTGTTTTCAATATCTTTAGCAACAATTCCTTGATTAATTTTTAATGTACGAAATTCCGCAAAATTAGGAAGAGTTGGGTTTATAGTATTTTTCGAAACAACATCACCGCTTCCGTTAATCATTAAGAAACTATTATTTGCGACATCACGTCCGATAAATTTAGCAACAAAAGGACTCATTCAATCCATGAATTGTTTTTGTTCTAATTGTTTTAAAATATCAGCACTTAATTGTCCATCTAGAAAACCTGTTGTAAAAATTTGTTTTAAATTAACATTTGGTAAATACTGTTCATTTTCGCTTAATCATAATACATGTTTACCACCAGCAGAAAGAGTTTCGTAAGTACCACCTGTACCTAAATATAATTCAAGTATTACATCAACAAATGATGAATCTGCTTTTGATTTTTCAGAATATGGATTTAAATAAAATTCTTCTTGAACTAATGGATTTTTAATGATATTGTTTTTATTAATTTTTGCAAATCTATCATAAAGAACTTCTCCATCTTCTCCATAATATTTAGCAATAAAGTAAGATGCATTTATTCCGCCATCACTACGTTTTCTTGATTTTACATTATCTAAATATGGTAATAATAATGTTTTATTATAATTTGGACTAAGTTCTGAGAATAAAGTTCCTAAAAGCGGGAATTCAACACTAGTTTTTGGTTCTAATGAAGTATTAGATGTATTTGAATCTCACCCATTAATTGAGTAATTATCTACAATAAGTGATTTAATTGTATCTTCGGCATCTTTAATTTGTTTGTTTACATATTGTAGTGTTATATTAACATTTGTATTTGTTCCTTGTTTACCAATTTGATAAAAAGGGTTATTTTCAGCGGATGTAAAATCAATTCCTAAAGGAACATTAATAATAGGGGTTTTATCTTTATTAAAGATTAAAACTTTATCTATCTTAATAAATTCACCCTTATCATTTCTTTCACCTTCAACAATTTTAGGTAATATTTCTCCGTTATATTCATAAAAATCTATCAAATTACCCATACCATCTTTAGCTTTACCTTTAAGCATATCTAAAGACGCTTTTTTAAATCTTCAAACTCCGTCTGCATCTTGAACCATATATTTTACTGGATATTGTTCATCTGAATTTTTTGATGGGTTAAGTGTACCCGAGTTTTGATCTAATGTATTCATCAATCATAAGTCAGAAACATTTAATCATTTCTTATCTTCTGTCGAAGTTAGTCCGTTTTGTTTTCTACGTGATTCGGTTGCTTTAAGAAGCCCTTCGTATGTTTGTAAAAATCTACGATTATTATTTAATAATGCATCTTTCAAGTTTTCGTTACCAACTTTATTTCCTCAAACATTTTCAGGTTTTTCAACTGTTCTTTCATTGTTGATAATTTCGTTATTTTCTTTTTTAGGTAAATTAAATAATAAATATTCTCCATCATTTTCTTCAGAAACAATATTAGGTTGGTTTAGAAGTGGTGAAGAATTTAAACTTAAATGTGTTCTAGCTTTTAAGTATAAATCAATAACATCTCTTTTGTAGTAATTTTGTATATTAGGTGTTGAACCAGGTGTTAATGCAGAACCAAAAATTGGTTTGTTGCCTTTATCACCTAAATCTTGTGCTGAATTTAATGTCATGTGGTGACCATATTCGTGAGCAGCAACAAATTTAAGAAAATCAGCCGCAAGTCCTTTGTAATTTTTATTGTTCATTGCGATTAATGATCAAATACCAACACGTGAATCTGGGTTCAATCCAAAATATTTACCATTTTCTAAAACATATTCGAATTCACCTTTAGAATTTAATTTTCTTACTAGGTGCTCTCCTTCAAGAGTTTCAGTTGCTCAAGGAACTTTTTTAACAAGCGAACTAGCAAAACCATCATAAGCTTCTACATAAACGCTATATGTAGAAACATTTTTAACACCTTCTGGTGTACTAATATTTTTGCTTCCTTCTTCTTTAATTGCAAATGGTTGCACAACTGATTTATATTCAATGACATTAAATAAATCTTTTACTTGATCAAGGGCATCACCATTTTCTTTTTCATCAATATTTGCATCTACATTAAACTTAACAAATCTGGTATTTAAATAACTTTCAAAATCATTTCCTTCATTATTAACATATTCTTTAAGTGTTAGATAAAGTTTTGTTCCTTTTTTCTCAACTTTATTTAGTTTTACATTGAAAATATTATTTTCACTAAACTCTACTAAATTTGTCTCTGGTGTTATAATTCCAGCTTTAGTTAATTTTTGAATTAAATCGATTTTAGAATTTGAAACATATAAAGGGTTTTTCTTTGAAATTGTTAATCCTTCAGAACTATTCATAGCTTCTAATCACACTTTTGAAGCAATATCTCTATTGATAATTTTCTTTGCATTTTCAAAAGTTTGATCCATTACCGTTTTATATTTTGATTCAATTTCCTTAAATGTATTAAAGCTTAATTTTAATTGATCTGCATAATCGGAACTTTTACGTGTAAATGCTTCTGCTGAATCATAAGTTTTATCTCTAAGTTTTGTATATTCTGTTACATCTGTATTAAATCTATCTATTTGAGTTTTAAATTGTTCTCAAGCGGCAGGATTTTCTTCTTCGAAGTCATATTCCATTTCACCACCCTCTTCAAAATCTTCATTATCCCAATGTTCACTTAAGATATCGTATGCTCCATTTGCGATTTTTCCAAAGCTTGAATCTTCATCCATTTCAGTTTTAGCCACCAATCCTTTATAATACTCAGCTAAAACTTCATATTTTCTCTTTATTTCCTTTAATTCCGCAATTTTTTCAGGTTTTTTTTCTTCGCTAGAATTTAATTTGTCTATCTCGTTTTCAAGTTCTTCAATTTTTTCTGTGTAATCTTCAACTAATTTATTATTAGTTTCATATAAATTGTATCTATATTCGATTATTGGTTTAAAAATTGCAGCAATTCATTTAATGCGCTCTTCTTTGGTATCATTTTCTCCGCGAAAACCAAAACTCATAAAAACTGGATTGGAAATGATAGAAAAGTATCTTTTAATTAAATCGTCAAAATTATTTAATCCAAATTCTTGTTCTAATCTTCTTAAATAATTTAACGAATCTTTGAAATCATTCAATATTGTTTGAAGATTTTTATTTGAATTAGCTAAACTAATATTAAAGCTATCTATAGCATCAATGCTTTCTGAAATTAAATCATTCATGTATTGATTGGCGGTTGGGTCTAATAAATCAGCATCAGCTATTTTATTAATTATGTTGTTTAATGATACTTTAAATTTTTCTGAAACCATTTTATGGTAAGAATCGAATTCCGGTTTTAAACTAGCGGTAATTTCTGCGGCTTCAGTATAAATTCTTACAAAATCTTTTAATTTTTCACTAACTTTCGCTTTAAAGAAAACTAATTTTTCTTGTATCTCTTGTCTTAATGAATCTGATTTGTCTAAAATAGACATAAAATCATCTTTATATTCTGCCAAATCATCATTTTCCAGCAATGATTTTTCAATTTCTTTATAGAATACTCTAGATCCATTTTCTTCTGCTTCTGATAAACTTTTTAAAGTCATAACTACAACATAATTACGAATATTTTGTTTATATTCTTTAGAAAGGTCATCTAATTCTTTTTTTGTATTTTCAAACTCTTCTAATAAATTAGAATAATTTGAACTATTTAAACTATTATCAATTTTAGTTGATTGATTTTTTAACTCTTCATCGTTTAAAAATTCATCTTTAACTTTCAAAGTATCACTCAATTTTTTATTTATTTCTGTAATAGCTTTTTGTTTAAAATCATTTTGTTTTTCTGTTGTAGCATAAGGATCTGAAATAGAATTAATTTTTGGTGCATATACATAAAAATCACTTCTTTCAGAACGACCAGTAGCCTCTTTATCTGCTTTGGTTCTTAAAAATCCATCAATATTGTAGTACTCTCTCCAATTAATTTGGGTGTCGTCAGACAACTTATTAAGTTCATCAACTGCTATTAATTGTGTTGGTATATAACCTAAATCAATAGAATATAAAACATAACGATCTGATTCTGGTTTTAACTCAGCAAAAACATTACCATTTAAAACTTCGCTATATAAGTTGAATGATGGTCTATTTTGAATAATAAAATCATGAACTAATTTAACATAGTCAAATTTTTGTTGAATAGTAGAATTATTGTAATCTATCTCATTTTGTTCAATCTCATTTAATTTGTCTAATAATTTTTTCAAATTAATTACAGTTTCAAACTTTTCTGAACCTAATCCGGCTTTAACTAAAGTTTCTTCTAGCAATCTTTTTTGTTCTTCTAAATTAATTTCTCTTTTTCTTGCAACTAAATCAGAAATATTTTTATGAGCTTGTTTTAATTGCTCGTCAGTAGGAATTAATTGAGTGTATTCATCAATTTTAGCTTGAGATCTATTTACTGCATCTAAATAATCTGAAATTTGTAATTCTAAATCTTCAATTTCTTTATTTAATTTATAAATTTTAAAATGTAATTCTTTTAAATCTTCTTCATCTTCTGTTTCTTTTAATTCTTCCTGAAGTTTTAAAATTTCGGAATTCTTAGCTTCTACCTGTGCACTTAATTCATCTACTTTAGCTTGATTAGTTTTTTTGTTTTCTTCATACGCAACTAAAATATCTTTAAATTCTTTTTTACTTTTTTGAACGACATCATTATTTTTAACAATTTCCTCGTCGATCTCTTTTAATGATTGTTGAGATTCTATATATTTATCAATGTTGTCAAAGACTTGTTGATCTAATGATTCATTTTTTAAAATAAATTGATCATATAATGCTCTAATATCAGATGATAAATTACTAAAATTAATACGGTTATGGTCTATACCTTGTTCAATACTTTCTACTGTTTCAGGAACTGCATATTGTTCATCACCTTTATCGTCTATATATCTGTATTCAGCATCATTAATAGCATTAAATAAAGCAATTGATTTACCATCATCAAAGAAAATTCTTAAATATTTATCTGAATAACCGTGCTCAATACCTTCGTTATAGAAATCGTATTTAATATTAATAATTGTTTTTTCTTCAAAAGTAAATTTATCTAAATCATTTAGAGTATTAAATTTATCTAAATTTGAATACTGTTTGGCATATTCACTAAATTTGACTTTAGCTTCTTCGATGTTTTTAGCGTAGACAATTGATAAATAATCTGAAGGTATATTAATTCTTGATTTTTCAATTGAACTAAATGAATTTTCTTTTATTGATTCAGGTAAAGAACCTGAAACAACAAAAACTTTTTTATTCTTTAAAGAACGAACATCGCTAATTTTTCTAAATGAAAAACGACGAAGTGTTTCTAATGATGTATTTGAAAATGAATTATATTTTGTAACATTCGATAAGAATTTTTGAACTTCTTCATAACTTCATAATTTTTTATTAATTTTATACAATAAAGAATCTGAAGCATTTCCGGCACCACTGAGGGTACTGTGTAATGGTATTGAACCAAAGAAAGCATCAGGGTAAAATTTAATTTGTGTATATTCTTTATTTTCGTTTGAGTGAGCCCCTAAAGTAATGCTATTACCATGTTGTTCAACCCCTTTAACAATTGAAAACTCTTTAAGTGTTATTATTTCAGGACCTCATGAAACGTTTTTCATGAATCATTGTGTAAAATTATAAAAATCAACAGCATTAACAGCTTCTAAATATTCATTATAAAAGTCAAAATTACCATATCTTATATTTAAAAACGGTAATGAATGATTCTCTTCGAAATAATCATTCAAGAATTTATCATAATCAACTCAATTACCATTGACTAAAACTTCACCATTTGCTCCTTTTAATGGATCAAATTCAGCAATTAATGTTGCTTTGTCTGTGGTAACAAAAGACACTTTTGCTTTGCTAACTTCAACAAATTCATTTTTTAATTCATTTTTTTCAACACCTTTTTCGGCTTGTTGATTAACTGAATTATATTTAAGCAAAGAAATTGTTGTGGCTGTTGCGGCAAAAATAAGAGCAGCTGAAATTACATATTTAGGTCAAACAGAAGCTCTTCAATTGAACTTTTTTCTTTTTTTGTTTTTCATATTTCCTTTCGTAAATATTATTTAATATATTTTTCATGTATTTCTGTCATTATTTCGCCAACAGCAGCGGTTTTTGCGTAGTAACTTAATAAATCACTTAATAAGAAATTTTGTTCTGGATCATCTTCTATATATGTTAATAAGTCTGAACCAAATCTAATAAATGAGTTCGACAAGAAAACGTCCATTTCTGAAAGTTTATTTAAAAATGTATAGTATTGCATTCTTTTTTCTACCAATCTTGTTTTTAATTCTTCTGAACTTTCGTTGTTTTTAAACAGAAAATCATATAAACTTTTGGCGTATTCAGATTCTATTTCATTAAATTTATCATATATAACCTTTGGAGTTATTTCTGTAACTGATTCAAAAAATTCGTTATTAACATTTTGAGAGTTTTCTTTCGAATCTCCTTCTTTTACTTCAATGTCAAAACTATTTAATGTACCATCAACATTCATTATAGAATTATAATTTTGTTTATTTGAAACACTTGTTAATTCTTTGTTTAAGAAATTAGCTAAATCACGATCATGGTATGTTTCAGTACCTTGAGGATCTACATGTAATTGTATTTTTTCATATTCTGATTTATTATTATTTTTTCAATAACGTAATAGAACTATAATTTCTTGCGAAGCTAATATTTTTGAAAGAGGTAATGATTTTTCTCTTTTGCTTTCGTATCTTTTTATATCATTGTCATAACTTTCTAAGGTTTCTTCTAATATTTTTGAAATAGGTGGAACACCATCTGAAGTAGAACCAATATGATTTATTTCGCTTATTGCAAATTCTATTATTTCATCTAATTCGTTTGTTATGTTATTAGATTTGTTTAATTTATCAATAGAAGAATCAATTTTTGTATTAAATAAATTTAAAATATTTTTTAAAGGTGTGCGAACCTTTTCTAATTCACTTTCACTAAATTCGGATCAAGCTTTCCCGCTACTAAAAATTTCTTCAAGTTCACTTAAATATATGTTAGACAATTCTTTTTTATTATTTAATAATTTTATAACTTCCGCTTTATCTAATGATGTATTTTTTAAAACTTTAATATCATTTAATATTTTAATAATATTAACGAAAATCTTAGTTTGAGAATCATAATCATCACCTTCTAATTCATAATATTCTGTTTGTAATCATTCATTAAACTCTTGAATAAGACTTTTATTTGTATTACTTTCTTCACTATCACTTGTTTTTCCGATAAACATTTTCATAAAATTATTTGACTCTAATACGATTTTATTCATATTATCTTTTAATTCTTGATCATCATCATCTTCTTTATTATTAGCCAAATCTTTTGACGTTTCAAGTGTGTTTTTTAATTGGTTTAATAAATTAATAACTTTATTGGTTTTATCGCCATACATATGACCTCATTCTCCAATAATATTATTATTTTCATCTATATTTGGGTTTAACTTTTCTACAAATTCGTCTATGATAGGAATCATTTTTTCGTATGCATTAAGAATTGATTCTTTTGCTGTTTCATTATCAGAATCAAAATTTAATAAGAATGCTTCTAATAATTCTTTTTGTTTTTTAAAACTTTCTTGATCTCTTTCTTTGTTTTTAGTTGATTCTCTTATTAATTTATCATACTTAGCTGAATTATCTAATTTTAATAATTCTAACAATTTTGGATCTTCAAGATTATCACCTGTTAATGTGTAAAATTTTATAATTTTTTTCGAAATCTCTATTTCTTTTTTTACTATTTGATATTTTGTATATCTTAAAAATGATTTTTGGAATGTAGAAGTGTCCATGCCTTTTATATTTTTGATTGATTGAGAATATTTATCATAAAAATTTTTGTATAAATATTTAGATTCATTATCACTTTTTTGAGATAAAGGTTTAAATTCGTCCTCGAATATTTTTGCAAAACTATTATTGTTGTTGCTATCAAACTCTTGGTTAACTTCAGCATCATAATCTTGCTTCTCTTTTGTATTATCTACTAAGTATCCATCTAATAATACCGCTTTTGCGTCATTAACAAATTTATTTAAATCTTCTCAAACATTAAATTCGTTAAAGTAAGTTAAATTATTTGGTAATAAAAGAACATTTATTCTATCGATTATCGATTTAACTGAGTTATATAATTTATCATATCTAACTGAGTTGATATATGTTCTAACATTAGAATCGATTCATTGTTTATAAATACCTTGTAATTCAAGTACTTTAGCTTTGGCTTCTGAAATGAATTTAGGATCAATTATTTGTTTATAAACAGGGAATAATGAAACTCTAAATTCGCTATCATCAATTTTTAATGAAGGCAATAAACTACGCATATTTGGTGATGAAAAATCAATAAATTTGTTTGCTACACCATCGCCACCATCTTGTTCAAGATTATATCAAAATGAAATTTGATGTTGAAGTAATGATGATTCATCAATTGCTTGTTGATATTTTTCTACATAAGATTGAAGTCTATCTAATAAGTCTTGTTTATTTTCATAAGTACCTTGCGGTTTCGAATTAACAATACTAATGATTTTATTTAAATCCCTAATTCTTCATTGAAATAGTAGGTCCATTTCTTCTGATTTAGGTGTATATACAGTTATAGGATTAATTGTGTCATCGATGTACTCATAAATTAATTTACTTCTACTTAGAAGGTGGAATACTGTACTTTCTCAAGTTCATAAATTAGCAAAATCTTCTTCAGTTGTAGCAACATCTGCATTTGTACTAATTATACTTGCTACTATTTGATCTAATAGACTTTTTTCTTTACTATAAGTTTCTGGTTTTTGTTCTTTAAGTGCAGTGGTAAAATCAGAAACTATAAAATTGCTAATTTGATTATATAAATTTCTTACTGATAAACCGTTTCTCTCGATAGCAGTTCCACTCATAACTTGAATTTTTCTAGTCAATTCATCTATTTTTCCAGATAATTCTATTAACTCGTTGTTTTTAGAATCTTTTTCTGTCACTGATTCACTCAATTCATTTTTTAATCTTGTGATTTCATTATCTTTTGCTCTTGAATTATTTTCATTTTGTTCTCTATACTTTTTATATTCTAATTGTAACTTTTTATAATCATCACTATTTTTTGTATTTGAGTTAGTATTAGAACAAGAAACTAAAGATACTAATCCAGCTGATGTTAGTGTTAAACTTATTGTTTTTAATCAAAATTTTCTTTTCATTTTTATCTCCTTTTATAAACAAATAAAAAAAGCTTTATATGCTATATAACATACAAAGACTTTTTAAATATTATAATATATTGAATAATACCAAAAGAAATGTATATCTATAGCGCCAATGGTTAAACCAAAGAGTAGAAATCTTTTATGCTTTTCTACCAGCAAAAGTAATTGTCATTACTTAAGCTTCGGCTATTGAATCCTTTCATTAATTTCTTCGTTTACCAACTCAATTAATTACTAATATTAACAGCACCTCTATAGACACAATAGATTTCAATACAATCATTAAAATCCATTATGTATAGTTCAACAATACAAAGTGAATTTTATGACTAAATTAAATAGATTTAATCCGGGTAAATCTATTTCTAATAATCATAAACATATTAGAGTAATGTTGATTTGCTTTTTTCATATTTTTATTATATATTAAAAAACTAAAAAATAAAATAAAAATTGTTTTTTAATTTAAAAAGTATATAATACTGCTTTTTTAAGTGTTTAAAGTTATTTATAAACGCAATATAATATATAAATTCTCCTCATTTAATAATTAAAAAATCAGACTAAAATCTGATTTTTTAATTATTATATTTTGCAAGCTTGACATTCTAAATTTTCGCTTCCTTCAAGAACATCTTGACGAACACGAACATAATAAATAGAACTACATTTTTTAGTAAATGCTCTTATATAAGCTTTATTCAAATCACGTGTAGTAGCTTGATCTGTCATAAATAATGTCAACGAAATGGCCTGGTCAACATGTTGCTGAGCAACGGCAACAAGATCAATAATTGGATTTGGACCTAATTCATAAGCACCATCTAAATAGTATTTTAAATTTTCATTACTTACTTGATAAGCAGGTACATAAACACGGCCAACTTTACCTTCTTTACGAACTTCAACAGGAGAAACTACAGGTTGTAAACTTGGTGTACATGAAGATAAATAAGAAATACTTCCTGTTGGGGCAATTGCCATCAGATGCGAATTTGCTAAGCCGTATTTTCTAATTTTTAAATCTAATTCAACTCAATCTTGCTGTGTTGGGATTTGAACATGATATTTATCGAAAATATCAATAATTTTTTGTGTTTTAGGAGTAAACTTATCAGGTTCACATTTTGTATATTTTGATAAATATTCGCCATTTGCAAATTCTGAAATATCAAATGATTTAAATTTACCAACTTCTCTAGCAATTTTGTTTGAAGTTTTGAATGCATGATATGCCACTGTATAAAAGAAAATATTAGTAAAATCTAAAGCTTCTTCACTACTATAATAAATTTCATTTGTTGCCAAAAATCCATGCATATTCATCGCTCCAAGACCTAAAGCGTGATTATTACTATTTCCGTTATTAACTGAAGGAGCAGAACTTAAATCAGCAATTCTTGATACTTTATCAAGAGCACGAATTGAACGTTCAACTACAGAACCAAATTCACTTCCTGAATCCATAATTTTAGCTATATTCAAACTACCTAAATTACATGAAATATCTTCACCTATTTTTTTAACGGATAAATCAGTATCAAATTCTGTTTCTGTTGAAACCTGAGCAATTTCTGAACATAGGTTTGACATAACAATTCTTCCACGATTTTTATGTGGATTGTTTTGATTGACAGTATCATCGAAAAGTATATATGGATATCCTGACTCAAAATGTAATTCAGCTATAGTTTGAAATAACTTACGAGCACTAATATAAGTTTTTTTAATTTTTGGGTTTTTAACTAAATTATCATATTCTTTAGTGATTGAAATATCACTCATTGGCACACCGTAAACATCTTTGATATCTTTTGGAGAAAATAACGCCATTTGTTGGTTTTGTTTAGCTAATTCAAAAGTAATATCAGGAACAATTAGACCTAAAGAAAGCGACTTAATTCTTATTTTTTCATCTGCATTTTCACGTTTAGTGTCTAAAAATGACATAACTTCAGGGTGGTGAACATTTAAATAAACAGCACCAGCACCTGGCCTTTGACCAAGTTGATTTGCATAACTAAAACTATCTTCTAGAATTTTCATTACTGGGATAATACCAGATGATTGATTTTCTAATTTCTTAATAGGAGCACCAAATTCTCGTAAGTTAGTTAAACATAGTGCAACACCTCCAGCACGTTTAGATAATTGTAATGAAGTTGAAATCCCACGGGCTATTGATTCCATATTATCTTCAACACGTAATAAATAACATGAAACAAACTCTCCACGTTGTTTCTTACCAGCATTTAAAAATGTTGGTGTAGCAGGTTGAAAATACCCTAAAATCATATCCTTTAATATTTTTTTGGCTAATTCTTTATCACCTCCGCCAAGTAATAATGAATTCATTACAACTCTATGCGTATAAGTTTCAAGATACTCTTTTTCATCAAAGCTTTTCAAACAATATGTTGAAAAGAATTTAAACGCACCCATAAATCCGGGGAATTTATGTTTAAAACTTAAACCATATTCTGTTAATTCGATAACATATTCATAACCATATTTACCTACTAATTCTTCTTCGTAGTAGTCGTTTTTTACTAAAAATTGTAATCTTTCTAACTCTGAATCAAAATGTTTTAATCTAGGTAAAACATGTGAAATCATATATTGCTTAGCCGCTTCTTTATCTGCTTCAAAATCATATTTCCCATTCATTTGAAGACCAGCTAAAGCATTTAATGCAATATATTTATCATCTTCTTTATTTAATTTGTTATAGGTTTTATTCATTTATACCTCAAAAATTTTTTAAGATCTTTTGTAGTCTCTCTACATCTGATGGGGTACCTCTAAGTTCATATTGATATAAAAGAGGAACTTTTAATTTTGATGTTAACACACTTCCTGCTAAGGCAAAAGTGTTATTAAAATTTGTATTCCCTGATGCAACAACACCTCTACAATGAGATCTATTCTTTTCGTTATTTAAAAACTTAATGACTTGTTTTGGCACAGCACCACTTGTAAATTCTCCGCCACCAGAATATGTTGGACAAAATAAAACATAATCAAAATTAAGTTCAATACTTTCTTCTATTTCATAAGGAATAGCTGTACTATTAAAACCTAATTTTTTAACAAATGTTTCTGTATTTTTTGTATTTGTACTAAAGTAAACGCAATGAATATTACCGGTAGGTTTCACAACGTTATCTAATTTAATTGTATCTAATTTCATATTAAAAATCTCAATCCTCATCTTCTGTTTCTTCGCTTACACCCATAACATAACTACTTCCATTTCCTGAGAAGAAATCATGATTTTCATCTGCTCGAGCAGATAACTGCGCAAATACTTCTGGTTTAATTTTTGTTTCTTCATCTGTAAACGGTGAATCATAACCTAAATTTTGTAAAAATTTACCTGCATTATATAAACTAAATTTTATTGCATCCTCAGCTAAATTTTCACCATCACTTAGATGGAAACCATCATAAAGTTCGTATAAGAACTTTTTCTCTAAATCGATAAGTTCATACATTAATTTAAAAACAAACTCTTTCATTTCTGCTTGTTTTTCAACCGATTCTTTTTCGATCTTACGTTGATATTTATAACCGCTATAGTAATTATGAATTACTTTATCACGTAAAATTAAACGAATAATGTCACTTGTGTTTGGTAATTTTGAACGTGCAGATAAATAAAACGGCAAGTAAAATCCACCATACAATAAAAATCCCGGCATAAGCGCTGATGCCACTTTAGATTTAAGCGGATCATCTCCTACATAATATGGTATAAGAGCCTTAGCTCTCGCTTGTAAAGCGTCATTTGCCACAACTCATTCATGAGCTTCTTCAATTTGTTCACTTGAACATAGTGTACTAAAAATTGTTCCATAACTTCTAGCATGTACACCAACCATAAATGCAAAGTTAGCATAAATTACTTGTTCGTGATCTGTTGTAGAATGCGGAATTTGCGCTGTGTCAGAAACTGTTGCTTGAACAGTATCTAACAATGTTAAACCTGTAAAAGTTCTTGTCACTAATTGTTGTCATTTTTCATCTAAAGTATTTCATGATTTTAAATCATTTGATACAGGAATTTTTTCTGGTAGTCAAAAGTTTTGTGTAACTCTATTTCATACTTCTAAATCTTTGTCATCATTTATTCAATTTCAGTTAACACTTCTTAATCTACCTTTGAAACCATTTTGATAATATTCAATTGGCGAAACTGAATCATAATAATATTGATTTTTTATCTTTATTTTTTTATTTTCCATTTTTTGTTGCTCCTCAATTTTAATTTAGTTATTAGCCCGTAAACCGCTACTACGGGTTAATATATAATACAATATTTCAAGGCTGTTTTTTAGAAAAAAATTAAAATAAAAAATAGTTAAAAATTTTTGTTTTTTATCCTTAAATTTTGGTATGATTTTAGATTAACTTATTTTGTTAAACTAAAGTAAAATAATTATTTTATGTCTATACCGTAGGCATTTTAATAATATAACTTATTATTTTCATAAATTTTCCGTATGCATAATGAGATATATTTTTGTACCACATTTACCACTTTTATTTTCACATTAAAGTGGTGAGTTTTGTTTCGAATTAATAGGTCGAAATATAGGTTAAAAGTTAAGAAAAAATACCAAAGATATTAACTTATGCTTGGTATTTAAAACTTTAAAAAATTTAATGTATTTTAGTTATCATTATATCCGTTTTCAATTGTTGAAAAAACATGTTTTCAGTGTTGTTCACGTTCTTTGATTTTTTCATCATCATATGATAAACCAAGTATTCTATTATTGAAAAACTGAAGTTTTCTTCAAAATATCCTTTACCTTCTTCTTTATCAAGTTTAATTAATTTTTTGTTACCACCATGTCTAGAATTTAAGTAATTTCCTCATCTCTGAGCAACACCTTCAGTTCCGGTTGCTGAACCAATGTATAATTTTCCAGTTTTGTTATCTGTTAAACAATATACACCTTTAATTCCTTCTAGTGTTTCTCTATATGTTGGTAAAATTGTTCCATTAAAAATAAATTTTAATTTTTTGTATTCTAAGTGAACTTTATCATATCCTTCGAATTTTTCACCACTATATTTTGTTGGTAATAATTCTTTTACTGTTGGGTTTCAACTAAGGAATGTTTCCATAAGGAATGCATATCTTGAATATTTATTACCTTTGTTAAGATTAATGATTAATTTTCCAAAGTATGGTTTATATTTATCAATAACTTTGATTTTTGCTTGATTTGCTTTTGGATCTTCTTCATTAAATATACTACTTTCCGGAAGCTCTTCAATTACAGCTGCAGACACAAATAATCATTCGTCTTTTTTTGGCAATTGAACAAAACTAAATACAGTTTGACCTTTATCGTAGTTTCTTACGTTTTCGTATTGTCATCCACGGAATAAACGCACAAATGTACCGCTTTCTTTTACTTTTTCGTCTTGTTCTAATCATTCATCAACAAATTTAGGAGCATCATCTCCGCACCTAATTTCATTGAAAGTTCTACTTTCATATTTTTAATCTGCTCTTCAGTTAAATTAAAAAAATCTTTTACTTCAATTTTCATTTTTCTCCGTTTTAAATATTTATTTAAATTTAAAAATTATATCATTTTGTTGCATAATATATTAATTTAAATGTTTAATTCATTAGTACTTTTTTGAGTTAATACTAGTCAAAAAGTATAAAAAATAGCAAAGTATCATTTGCTATTTAATTATAATTAAACTTCATCGTCTTCGTCAATTAAATCATCTTCAACATCGACATTTCCAAATATTTCGTTCTTAATTTCTAATAACATTTCTTTTTGTTTATTAGAAATTCTCTTATTATTTTTAACTGGTTTTTGCTCTTCTTGCGGTTGAGTGTTTCTATTATTTGTAAACTTAATTTTTTTAGTAATTAAATCTGAATCAGGTTGTTCATCAGTGAAAATAATTGTAGGTATAATAATCGGATTTCTTCTTTTTTCTTTGTAGAATAAAGAACTTAAACGATCGATAATTATTTTTTCTAAGTCTTCTTTAGTTCAATCTTTTACATTCTTAATTTGGTGTAAAACAGCACCATTACTTACCCTTTTAGCTTCCTCAACTAAGTTCTTAGAAGTTTTAACAAAGAAACTACCACGAGTTATTATTTGAGGTCTAGAAATAATATTATTATTTTCTTTATCAATATAAAAAATAATATTTACAAAACCGGATTTTTTTAATATCTCGCGTTCTTTTAATGTCTCTGAACTAGTGGTTAAAACTGTATGACCATCAATATAAACCGGACCGTAATTTACCTTTTTATTTGTTTTGTAAATTTCTTGATCTAACATTTCGTAAACAACACCTTTATCAAAAATAATTACATTAGAATCTTTAACACCATTTTCTTTAGCAGTATTACCATGAGTAACACTCATACGATACTCACCATGATATGGTAAAAAGTATTTAGGTTTAGTTAATTGGAATATTTTATCATGTTCTCATTTGTAAGCATGACCTGAAGTATGTAAGTAACCATCTACTCCGTTTTCTTTTATAATTGCGCCTAATTTGTATAATCTATTAATTAATAATTCAACAACCATCCTGTTTCCTGGAATTGGGCTAGATGAAAAAATAATTGTATCATTTTTTGTTATTTTAATACTTGCATGTTTACCGTAGCTCATTCTAGATAAAGCTGCAAGTTGTTCCCCTTGAGAACCCGTTGTTAAAATAACCAAATCTTGGTCTTTCACTGTTGCTAATTGTCTTTTTTCAATTAAAACATCATCACCAACATTAATGTAGCCTAATTTTCTACCGATTTTAACACCTTGAATCATTGAACGACCAAATGTTATAACTTTTTTACCTAATTTTTCAGCAAGTTCAATAATTACCTTTACTCTAGTTAAGTTAGACGCAAAAGTTGTAACGATTAATTTTCTTTTTGCATTAACCATGATGTTTTCAATATCGTTCAGAATATCGCTTTCGGAAGGTGAGTGATTTGGTCTCATGGCATTTGTCGAATCGGAAAGTAGCGCTGTAAGTCCTTCCTTACCAATTTGATCTAGACGAGCAAAATCTGTATAGTTACCTATTGGTGTATAATCAAACCTAAAATCACCGGTGCACATTACACTACCATTTGGTGTAGTTATTCTAACTCCAAAAGCATCTGGAATAGAGTGTTGTGCTGTTCAAAAATCTACTTTACAATTATTTTCAAACTTATATACAGCACTTTTTTCTATTTCTATAAATTCTATTTTTTTATTAATACGTTGCTCTTCGAATTTAAGTTTTAAATATTGAATTGCAATTCTTGGCGCAAATATTTTGTTTAAATTTGTTTGTTTAACTAAATAAATTACTCCACCAATATGATCTTCGTGACCGTGTGTTATAAACAAACCTTCAATTACTTTATTTTCTTGGTTTAGGTATTCATAGTTAGGTATGATACCTTTAACACCAGTGTTAAAAGTGTCAGCAAACTTTATACCAGCATCAATTACAAAAATATGATCTTCATGATCAATAACTAAAGTTGATTTTCCAATTTCCTGAAAACCACCTAAAGCTATCAATTTTGTAGGTGTTTTTTCTTTTTTTGATAGCATGAAATCTCCTAAATTATTAAATTTGAAAAAATGAATAATACTTTAATTTTAAGTACTAATACTATTATATAATAAAATAAAATATACTAAAATAAGTATATATATTATAATACTTATAAAGGAGTTTTATATGTTAAGAATAATAAGTGGAATCTATAAAAATAGACTAATACAAGAGCCGGACTTAAAAATAACTAGACCCACAACAAATAAAGTTAGAGAGGCTATTTTTTCATCTATACAATTCAAAATTATTGATAAAAATATACTTGATTTATTTTCAGGTTCGGGGGCTTTATCTATTGAAGCCGTAAGTAGAGGTGCATCAAAAGCAATCGCAATTGAGAAAAATAGAGAAGTTTATAAAACATTAACTTCTAATATTAACTCATTAAAAATTAAGAATATAAGAACTTTAAATATTGATGCAAATGATTTTTTAAATAAAAACAGCGACTCTTTTGATTTTATTTTTTTAGATGCTCCGTACAATGAATATCAACTTGTAAATAGTGTTTTAGAAAAAATCGGTGAAAAGTCTTTATTAAACTCGAATGGTGAAATAATACTAGAAACAAATAAAATAAATGAAATAATTATTCCAAATAAATTTAGAATTTTTAAACAAAAAAGATACGGAAGGATAGATATTTTATATATTTGTTATGAAAATGAATAACTTTTTTAAGGATGATATTTTAAAAATTGAATGTAACGAAATAACATACGAAGGATATGGAGCTGCTAGATTTGAAAAATATAGTATTTTTGTCCCGAACTTTTTACCAGGAGAAATTGCTAAAATTAAATTAAATCAAATTTATTCAAAATATGCATTCGGAGAAGTTGTTGAATTTATAAAAAAATCAAGTTTTAGATTGAAAGATAAACAATATCTTCAATACAATAATGCTTCATTAGTAAATTTAGAATATAAAAAACAAATTGAATTTAAAAGCGAATATTTTCATAAATTAATTAAATGAAATTTAGGTATTGAAGATAAACTAATATATGATTTTGTAAGTTCTCCAGTTACTAAAAATTACAGAAATAAAGCAAGATTCCCTTTCTTGATAACTTCAGATAACATTGACATAGGTCAATATCAAAGAAGAAGTAATAAAATCATAAAATTAGATCAAGATTTAATTTTAGTTGATAAAAAATTAGAATTAAAAATTAAACAAATAATTACACTAATTAAAAAATATTATTCAAACAACGAGAATAAATCATTTTTCAAAGAACTAACGGTTAGAATTGGAGAAAATAATAAGTTACAAATAATAATTGAAATTACTAATTTTTTTAATTTAGATAGCAACTTAATTGAAGAACTAAAAAATACAAATAATATTAATCAATTATTTTTAAAACTGGAAAACAAATACATAAAATTAATCAATATTAGTACTTTAAATATGCGAATTAATGATAAACAATTTCTTGTAAATCCAACTAATTTTTTTCAAGTAAATAGTTTTGTTTCATCTTTAATGTTTAACAAAATAAAAGAAATTAATTTAAATTCAAATAAAAAAATACTAATAGACCTATTTTGCGGTGTTGGAGTAATTTCTCAACTTATTGCAACTAATAATCAACGAATAATAGGTGTAGATATAGATAGAAACTCTATAGATTTGGCGAACCAAAATAAAGAAATTAATAAAGTTAATGGTACATATTATTCTGGAGATGCTTTTAAAATAATTGAATCTAAGGCTAAAAAAATAAATCTTGAAGATTCATTAGTAGTGGTCGACCCTCCAAGAAGTGGATTAAACGAATCTATAATACAGTGATTTGAAATTAAAAAAATTAAAGAAATAATTTATATGTCTTGCGATCCTAAAAGTCTAATTAGAGACTTAAAATTATTTCAAAAATTAAATTATAAAATTAATTTTATACAAGGTTTTGATATGTTTCCAAATACAGAACATATCGAGTCAATTACTTATTTAAAAAAAGATTAGAAACATACAATCTAATCTTTTTTATTTTTGTGTTAAAAAAATCAAATATACAACAACGCCTATTAGAGCTAAAACAGCTATAAACGACAATAATGCAATTATATAAATAATTTTGTTTTTATTATATTTTTTTATTTCTTCAACGGGTAAATGGTTTTCGTTGATTACTTCTTCAATAACTTTAGTAAATTGCTTTTCAATTTTATTTTTACTTTTTTTCATAAATTACTTTAATTCAGGCATTATAGAAATACCAATAGCCTCATTACCGGTATGGGCTGCAATACTTAATGGTAAGTAGTTTTTTGTCGAAGGTTGTAATTGCTCTTGAGAATCAACAAAATCATTAGCTTCTTTATCTAAACCGTGGACAATATCTAAATAAAATTTAGCTTTAGGATCTAATTCTCTCATTTTGTCAATGAAACTATTTGTTAATCCATAAGCTTTATTAAGAGCGTTTTTAAAAGTTAATTTAATAGAATGAGGACTAATTGTGCCATCTTCCTTATATTCAAAAATGGGGAAAATTTTAACTTTACTTAAAATAAACTTTTTAATCGAACTTAACCTACCGCTTTTTATAAGATTTTCTAGGGCTTTTGGAACAAAATATGTTTTTGAAGTTTCGTTAATTTCATTAACTTTTTCAAATAAATCATTTATTTGAAAATCTCTTTGTTCATAAAGTCATTTTATATGCTCGGCAACTCTAACTAACTGAGTATTAAATAAATGAGTTTCCATTATAAAAATATTTTTTAATTTTTGTGCAATATTTCTAGCATGTTGAATGGTGCTTGACATATGTGATGAAATACCTAAATAAACAACTTCATCAAACTCTTTAGAAAACTTTTCGAAAACTTCTGTCATAAAACCTAAACTAGGTGATGATGTTTTTATAACAAGTTCTTTATTGTCATATTCTTTAAGTATTTTTTCACTATTTTCTCCTGTATCATAGTATATTTTATTATTAAATTGAATTTCCAAAGGTAAAAAACCATACCCCTTTTCATTTGCCTCGGTAATTGACATACAAGAAAATGAATCTAAAATAATTCCTAATTTTTTCATATGATAAGTATAGCAAATAATAAAAAAATTAATATTAAAAAAGTACTTTGTTATTTTTAATAAAAAAATTACAAAAAGCCTTAAAAAAACACTAATATTAATTTATATTAATATATTTAATATATTAAAGTATAATTAAAAGCATGATTAAAAACAAAATTAAATTAATTTTTTATACCGTAATATCTTTCGGTTTAATATGAATTAAATGAAAAAAACAAGCTAAAAAACCTGCTAACACTTTTTTTCAACTAGATTACTTACCGTTCAAACTCGATGATGTTATAAAAAGTTTGGGTGGTAAAAAAAATATTATAGATTTAGATTTAAAACCTTCAAGAGTAAATTTGCATATAAAAAATTCTAAAATTGTAAATACTGAAGAATTGAAAAACACAAAAGGAATAACAGGTGTATTTTTAAAAAGCAACTCTATTTCATTAATACTCGGAGAATTTTCAAAAATTTTCTACGAAATTGTTCTAAAGGAGGTTCGTGATGCAAAATAAATATCAAGTCATATTAGATAATATGTTAGATGTATTACAAAACGATGCATCCATTTTTACTAGTGTTGACAATAAAAAATATTTTGATATTTTTAAAATATTAAAAAACGATGATTTTAACAAATTGATCAAAAACAAAGATTTTGAAATCAGTTTAATTAATGATAAAATCAATAATTTAATAACAAAAATTTCTTACGCAAATAGCATTGAAGAAATTAATCATATATTGGTAAACCAAAATAAAACAAATTTTGCTTTTAACGAAATCGGAAAAGATGTTGAACTTAAAGTCGCTCAGCAAAAAATTATTAATGAATTAAGTAAAAGGTATCAAAAATCATTAAGAAGTTGAAACGAACTTAAATTAAAGGTAAATGAAATACTTGATGAAAGTAATGTTTGATCTTTACATATTGGTTTCTTATTTGTTAGATTGAGAAAAGATGAAAAGGCAATTTATGCACCTTTATTTCTTAAAGAAGTAGAGATAATTAATAGAAACAACAAACCTTTCTTAAGAAGTAAAGGCGGAATTAAAATTAATGAAAAATTAATTTTTTGATTAAATGCTCAAGGATTCCAAATTAAACTAGATGAAAATTTCGAAGAATTTACAATTTACGACTTAAGAAATAAAATAAAATATGATTGACAAGATTTATACCAACTTCCAATCCATGATTTTGACAAATTCACAAATATTGATCCAGAAAAAATAACAAATGAAAATATTATATTTTACACAGGTACTGTTTTAGGTATTTTTATGCCTTCTGGTGGATATTCTAGAAATAGAATGAAAGAAATTATTGAAAATAATGAAATTGATTCTATTATAAATGTTGACTTTAATAAAAATAGATATAAAAATACTATAAACAATCGTTTCTACACCAATAATTACAGCCTTAGAAACATAACTAAAACAAACAATTCTCAAGATACTGCTATTTTTTCATCACTATTGCAAAATACAGTTATATGAGGTCCTCCTGGTACTGGAAAATCCGAAACAATAATTAATCTTATTTCAAATATATTATTCAATGAATTAACAGCAGTTGTTGCTTCACAAAAAAAAGCAGCATTAGATGTTATTAAGGAAAGATTGGGTGTACTAAGTAGTTTTTGTTTATTTTTAAGTGATTCTAAAATATTAAAAAAAGAAGAATTTTATAAACCCATTAGAGAATATATTGATTATTTAGAAAATTATAATTCTAAAATTGAATTAGGCGATAAGCCAAATTTTAATGAAGCTGAAACACAATTCGTTCTTCAAGCTTCTGAATTGTTTAAAAATTCTCAAATACACTATATTTTAAAAGCTTATTATTATCTTTATAGAAAAAAAGTTAAAGTTAATTTAGATACCGATATCGAATATATAATGAATCTACCAAAGGATATTTATTATCCTTCAGAAGAATTTAACTCAGAGAATAATGTTAAAAAATTAATCTTAGAAAACAAACTTAAATATATGTTTTTCTTAAAAAAATATTGAAATGTAAAAAATATTGCTAAAGATATAAATTTAAAACTACCAGATTTTAACGGTAATTTACAAGATTTGACAAAATTCTTTAACGCAATTAATTATGATGGATTAATTTTTAATAATAATAGTCCATTTAGGCAACTTAACAACTTAATTCAATTAAGTAAGAACCTAAGAGCTAAACAAACATTTTACAAAAAAGAAGATATAAAAAAACATGTTGCCGGCGTAATTTTTAATAAAGTAAATAATTTTAGCGAAGAAAAAATGAAGCGTTACAAAGAATTTGCGCAGTCCGTTAAAGTAGAAAATTACCAACCATATAAATTCGTAAAAGAGTACATAGACATAATAAAAGTATTATTCCCAATCATTGTGGCCACTCCCGATTCGGATTTATCCGGTTGATCAAAAGAAGAGTTTGATTATTCCATTTTAGATGAATCAAGCCAAATGTTTATTGAAAACGGACTACCCATTCTTTATTTATCAAAAACTAAAATTCTTGCTGGAGATATAAAACAAATGCGTCCAAGCAATTGATTTGGATCTAGAAATACCGATGATACTATTTTTGGTAAAGTAGAATCATTATTAGATTATGTAATTTCCTTAGGTGTTTACCAAACTATTTTAAATAAAAATTACAGATCGAATTATGCTTCCTTAATGTCTTTCTCTTCAAAATATTTTTACGAATCTAATCTTGATGTAGTTGATTCTAACCTCGAAAATATCGAAGAACCTATAGAAGTATATGATGTAAATGGTATATGATCTGATAATAAAAATATTGCAGAAGCAAATAAGGTAATTGAAATATTAAAAGAAAATATTAACGATTTTAAAAAAATAATAATTTTAGGTTTTAACGCTAAACAAAGCGATTATATAACTAATTTAATTTTTGAAGATATGAATAATTATGAATTATTTGCTGAAAAACTAAATAATAAAGAATTATTAATAAGAAACGTAGAAAACATACAAGGTGATGAAGCTGATTTAATTATTGCTACAGTAGCATACGATCAAAACACAAAATTAAGTTCTACATATATTTGTCGTGAAAACGGTAAAAACGCATTAAACGTTGCTGTTTCAAGAGCAAAAACAAAAATGATAGTAGTAAAAACTATCAATTCAAGAGATATACAATTAACTCAAAATTCAACTTCAGACCTTATACTATTTAAAAATTGATTAGAGTTTTTAGAATCAGGTTCAAGTGGTAGACGTACTTTCTTAAAAAATATAGATAACTCACAAAAAGACACTCAACAAAACAATTCAAATTCTTATGAAGAATGATTTAAAAAATATGTAATAGATAGATTTGAACAAACTATCAAAAATAATCAAAATTATGAACTATTGAAAAATTATTCAGTAGGCTCAATAACTTTTGATTTTGTAATCCTTAAAAACAAGAGGGTTTTTAAAGGTTTTATTTTTGATACATTAAATTATGATAAAAGCATTAAAAGATATGCTTTAATAAGAGATAAATATTGATTCTTAAAAAGCAAAAAATATGACGTAACTATTATTAGCCCAATCTCTTGAATTGAACAACAAAAATTAATTAATATTTGATTTGAAACCGATGAAAATAATACAGAACAACAAACTCAAATATTAACAAACTCATATTTACTAAATAAAAATATTAATACATCAGATGAATCTATAGATAATAAAGAAATTAAGATAGACGAAAGAAATACTAAATTTATTTTTGATCAAAATAATGATAGTTCAAATTCAAAAGAAATTTTAAATAAAAAAGAATCTAATGTGGAAATTGAAAAACAAGAAGAAATTAAAATAAACAACAAAAATTCAAATACAATTTCTCAAACAAAATTTATAAATTTTGTTGAAGAAGAAAAAGATAAAAACATAAGCAACGATATATTGTTAAATGTTAAAAATCAATCACAAAAAGAATACACCCAAGAAATATTCGAAAATAATTATAATGATTTTATTACGCAAAAAACTAGAGAAATAAGCTTGAACAATAACAATGATAATGAAATAAAATTTGAACCTCATCAAAATTTTGATAATTTAGAAAAAAACGAAACTTTAAATAATAATGAATTAAATTACATTGAAAATAAAATTAAATATTCCGATATTTATAAAATTCCGGAAGATGAGTGAAGTTTGGACGATGAAGAATCTAAAGATATAGAAGATTTGCAAAATAATAAAAATTACTTTTTCAACGAAGAACACTCATTCGAAAAAAAAGATGATGAAATAACTAAAAAAGAGTTAAATCTAGAACAAAAAATAAATTCTGCTATGTCTTTTATCGCGAACTCAAATGAAGAAGAAAATAAAAACTTCAATCATATTGATCAAATAGTTGAAAACATTAACAAAGACGACGAGTGAATTAATTTTGAAGGAATACCAGGAACGGAAGAAGACGAAGATCTTTTAGATAATAACGAAGAATTCGAAAACGAAATAAAAAATATTACAAAAAAACTTAAAATAGATTTAGGAGATTATGAACAAAAAGACAAATAATAATGATTTATCATCACTTTTAGGATTATTCTCCAAGGATATCAAAAGAAAAATTATTTTGCATTTATATTCATGTCATGAAAATGAATGTGATGTTCTAACGCTAGCTAATAAATTTAATTCTAAGCAAGCTAACATTTCTAAACATTTAATGAATTTAAGAACTATGGAAATAGTGTACGCAAAAAAAGAAGGACATAATTTATATTATCAATTAATGCCTGATTTTAAAGAAAAATACTCAGAGTTCTTACAAATGATGTACAAAATGGACGATTCAAACAATCTAGAATGTGAATGTATTTACGATGGACACGAAGAAGGAAATGAGCTATTAAAAAATAGTTAATTATAAAAAATCTAAATAAGAAAAAAATATCTTATTTAGATTTTTTTAAAAAGGATTTATATCATTTAGCACACAATAAAATATTTTACTTCAATAAAGTAAAGAAATTAACTCCCCTAAACTTTCTTCATCGTTTTTTTCAATTTCGACACATAGCGAAGTTACATCATCATTAAAAGAAGTTAAATAATTATCGAAAGACTTATAGCTAATTTCGTTAAATTGTTGCATAGTTAAATTACTAAAATTTGTTAATAAATCATTATAATCTGCATTAGAAGATAATTGAAAATCAAAATATTTCTGTTTTATTTTAAAGTAAACTACTAATTTATTAATGTTATTAGAGAGAATAGATTGCCCTAAAACAGAAATATCTCCAGGAAATTCAGCATAATCATTAAAAGTGTTTTTATTTAATGTTTTTTGATTAAAGTTATTAGCAAACAAGTTCATTAAATTTGTCAAAAAATCGTCATATGCAATAAACAAATTTAAACTACTTTTTCTAATTTTCATTTTTTGCTCTTGCTTACTAAATTTATTTAAATATAACGCTAATTTTAATGAATTATTGAAATATAAATTATTGGTCAAAATATATTTAGATGCATTTTTGTAACCATTGATTAATTTAATTATATTTACTCCTTGTGTTGCTAAAACAATTAAACAAATTTCAGTTAATATATTATAAGTTTTATTAATTTGCTCTGATACAATAAAAATATTTTGATTTGGTATATTGAAATTATCAATATATTTTAACCAGGTACTTTTTCCAACGAAATAAATTAATTTTTTTATTAAAAAATTACTGGCTTGACGACTAAATTTATCTAATAAATAATTAGAATAAAATAAATTATCCTTATCATCTTTTGAATTAAAACCATCTAAAAACATTATTGCAAGATTATTTCCTTTTGAAAAATTAAAATAATAATTAACTTTTTCTTTAAAAACCTCTTTAGAATCTGAGCTATTTAAAAATAATAATTTTACTTTTTTCTCTATATTATAGTCATATAATCCAAAAATATAATTTAAAACACTTTTTAATGCTAATTCAGTGTTTTTACTCGACCAAACGATAAGGTACTCAACATTATTAGAATAAATTAAATTACAATATTCAATAATTTTATCAATTCCATTAATAGAATAATTTATAGCAATATCATCGAATTCTAGATTTTCTGATCCTTTAAAATTTAATGATTTAATTTGATTTAACAAGTCACGATAATCTTCATTTTCAATTTTATTATTAATAATTAAGTTATTATTGGCTATTATTTTAATTTTTGACATTTTCGATACCATTTTTTGTGTGTTTGCCCGTTGTCTTCTTTGAAATATTAGCTAATGTGAATGATAATAAATTTTTAAATCCACCAGGAGTTTCCTTTAACTTATAAATAATACGATTATTTAATTCGTTAGTATGATTTCTCTTAAAACTTCCTTTTCCTTCATTTTTTTCACTATTAAACGACAAAACAACAAAATTAATCAAGTCATTTTGTCTTAAAATATTATTAATATTTCTATTAAAATCTGTAATTTCATTTTTGAAAATCACAAATTTTTCTAATTCTTTTGTCTGAATTATCGCATAGTCATTGAATACTTTTTGAACTTTTCCAATCTTTATTTTTGGGTACTTATTTTCCATATTTTAAATTATAAACTTTTTACAAAAATACCTATTATAATATGCTTATTTTTTTATAATTTATACATTAAATGATATAATAAAAAACATATTAAATTATTCACTAATATTGCATTTATGCAATAAAACAAACAGCAAAATAGCATTCTCAAAAGAGGTGAAAATGAAAAAAAGAAGACTAAATTTAAAATCTAAAATACTACTGTCATTTGGAATAATTGGAATTGGTTCAGCAATTAGCATTGCGTCAATGTTTTCGTACGCTAATAATTCTGACGAAGTAAATGGTTCATACTCATACATAAGCTCAAAAGAGTTAAAAAATGACTATTCAGCAATATATGATGAAAATAAAAATTTAAAACCCGAAATAGTAATTTTGGATCCGCTAAAGAAAAATATAGTGGCTAAATCAAATGAAAATCAAACATTGTTTTGATTCACAAACGAAGCTAACACAAAATATGGTTTTGATGACTTTTATAACGAATATTTTGAAAAATATAAAGAATCATTTATATTGGAAGTTAAATACGGTTCATTTAGTTTTTATGATGAATATGTATTAGCAGTAAAACCACAAAAGTTCGTTCAATTTACAAAATGATTTATCAACAACGTCTCATGAGGTCCAGACTTACTTACACTCGAGAGTTTTAGAATAGTTCCCGGAGTAGAAGAAAATGGTAATGCAATAACTTTAGGATCTCATTCAACCATACATAAAGAAGTTAGTGAAATCAAATTCTTTCCAGATGCTTTTTTTGGTTCTATGCCTATATATTCAATTAAATCTGGTCCAGGTAATGCGTCAGATTCTTTAACATATTCATTATTTAAAGAGTTGACAACTAAACAAAATGTTGACGAATATTTAAAGTCTATTCCCGAAGCTTCGGCAATTAAAAATTCAAAATTGCAAAATGGAAATGATACATTTTTATCCTTAATAGGACCAAAAAGATTAATAGGTAAAAGATTTCTAGTTTATAATCCTAAGAATTTAGGTTCAAATAATTCAAGTAAATTTGTTGTTTTACCATTTGAATATACCGAAAAACAATTTAATAACGATTTTAACTCTAACTCCTTTGATTCTGAGTTGCATTTTAATGATTTTCAAGAAGCTACGATAGAAGATATTGTTACTTCAAAAGATAGAAACCAAAATAATAAACTTTTTCTAAATATTACTTTTAATTTCGGCAATAGAAAAGAAACAATCAATTTAAATGAAGATATGAATAATAAAAACTTCGAAGTAACATATCAAACATTTGAAAGCGCTATTTCAAACTCGTTAATTCACTTTTTAGATTTCTATGATGTTAAGATGTATGAAAATAAAAAAATTATCAAATTTATTGATTCACAAAAAAATATTTATTTTTTCTCTTCAAAAATTGAAGCATATAATAAACTAAAAGAATTTAAAGATTTAAATAATATTAAAGAAGAAGATAGAAATTCTTTAAAAGAATTTATCGTAAATAAAATTGATGTCAAAAATGGGATAATTACCTTTTCATTAAATGATTCGAATAATAACATCGAAAAAATAACGTTTAATTCAAAATCAATAAGTGATGAATATCTTCAAAACTTGAACAAACAATACAAGAACAAAAATATAAATAAAATAAATTATGAAAAATTAAAAAATAATTACTTTAAGTTAAAAAAAGAATTTAATAACTTAAAATTTGCGCTTAAATACAATGGAGCAATTACACCTAGATCTCTAACTGCAGGTCCTGAAGATGTCTCATTATTAGATAAAAACGGAAAGCCTATAGGTGGTTTAGAAAGCAGAAGGTACCAAGTATATAATGATGTATATTCAGACTTAATCGACAAAGTCATTGAAAAATATCCTCAATTATTAAAAACACAAAATGGTCCGCATATAGTTAAAAAACTAAATGATAAAGGATATTATGAATATCAATTAGAGGATGGTGAATATCAAGGATTTTCAGAAAGCGACAGAATTGGTATTCCTCTTATTTTAGGGGCATCATTTGATGATTTTCAAGGTATTTCAACTGACTTTTTAAAATATGTTGCAACTCACGAATATGGACATCATTTTACTTTAGACCAATCTCAAGCATTAAACGAAAAAGGTAACGCTGTTATTGTTGGTGGTTTATCAACTAGAGGCGGTTTAAACGAATCATCATACTACTCAATAGAAGCTTTAAAAAATTATCTTTATGCTAGAACTCATTTAGATGTTTCAAGAGTGAATGCACTTGGTACAAATGCCGAAAAAGGAGCTTTCTTTAAATTTATTTTCGGAAAAAAACAAGATGATGGAACATATAAATACGAAGAAAAAGAGACAGAAAATCAAATATGAGGAAATAAAAATAATGGTGAAAACATATATAAAACTCTTGAGAACCCTGAAAGAAGATTTTTACAAGATTTTGAAGGATTACAAAATGCTTCTAAAATAAGAAAAAATGACTTAGGTGATTTATTTATAGCCAATTCATTCGATGAAAATTCCGGTACATTAAATCCGTATATTACAGGAAAAGCAAAAGCTTTTAAAAGCAAAAATGATCAACAACCAAATAATACTTATGAAGAAATTAGTATTTTAAAAATAGCAAAAGATTTGAAAGATGGGTTAGGTAATAATTACTTAGATTTTATGACAATCAATAATAATGATTCCATAAACTTGAGAATAGTCGAATTAACCCAAAAAAACAACCAAATAATTGCAACAAAAATTAATTTATTCAACGAAGACGGCACTCCTTTAATAAATGTTAAATTAAACGAACCTCTAGATCAAGAAAGCATTAGATTTATTAATGAAAAAACTAGAATTATTCAAAGAAGTATATTGAATTCTATTATCTCAAATTACAGTGAAACTGGTTGAAATAATGAGGAAACATTTTTGGGTGGAGAAATTAAATCTTATTTTAAAACATTATTCGGTTATAAAGATGATAGCGGCTTATATAATTCAATTAAATATAGAAATAACTTAATCGAAATAAATCCACAAACAAACGGGTATAGACCAGATTCAGGAAGAAAATCCTTTGAATATACTTCAATAAATGAAGGGCAAAACAATGCAAAAACTTTAATTCAATACATTATAACTTCAAATAATTTAAGTAACGCTAGAGTCTCACAAGGACTAGTAGGGAATATTTTGGCGTATGTTAAAGATAACAAAATTACTAAATCATATTCATTCCCTTACGTTAATGATTCAAACTTTTTATCTAGTCAATTCGGTTATATAAATGCATTAAATACTTACAAAGATCAATTTGGTATATCACAAATATCAGGTTTTATTCAAACAAATCCTATTTTTACACTTTTAAGAACAGGCACAGGCCTTTTAACAACAAGAAATAATCAAACAAATCCTGTTATACTTTTTACTAACTCACAAAATAAAGTAGCAACTAGCCAAGAAATATTAGACGCATTAAGAAATCAAAATAATGAAAAATTATATGAATTAACTAATAAATTAATTTTTAACACTCAAAAAAAAGATTCTACACAATTGTTATATAATTCGTTCTCGACTAATCAAAATAAAGTTACAATCAACGATGTAGAAACAATTTCGTTTGATTCTTTTGAAAAACTATGAGAATTTAGTTCCATCGATTATTCAAAAGCACAATTAGAAAGTGTGACAATAAACGATAAAGGTATCGAAGAAAGTCATTTTAATTGAAATATTGATTATGTTAAAACTAAATTTGATTTAAATACATTTAAAAATAAAATTTCTAGTTCTGAAAACGACCCTCTTAAAAATATTATTTCAACATATAGCGAACAACAACTTGCTAATATAGCAATGTTTAGATTTAGACATTCAAATTATTTTATGGCTGTTAAAGATTTTAATCCGATTAATAATTTAATTGAAAATCAAGCTATTTTCTCAAAAGAATATGGAATTGTAATTTCAAACAATAACTTTAGAGAAGGTTTAACTTTCAATAAGCAAGATCCTCATTTTATTGATAATGAATCTAAATTTAGCATTAATGATATTCAAGACGCACTAAAAAAATATGTTAAAAAAATTCTTAACACAAATGAAGATGATCAAAATATATATAATTCGATAAATTCTCAAGACTTATATAAATTTATTGGTAATTTAATTATTTGAGAAGGGAATGGTTCATATCAAAGTTATGCGCTTAATCAAGTTCTTTTCGTTAATTTCTTAAACGGAGAGCCAACTAGCGATGTTATAAATTATAATCTTTCTAGAGTTGAAGCTTTATTAAGCGATAAATTTACCGACTATGTCTACAATTTAGCAGAAACACTAACTAGAGATTATGTTCAAACTACTTATGTGCCAAACTATAAGGATTTTGAGAACCTACCTAAATATCTAAAAGGTTTAAATGAAGCTACTTCAGGATTGGATTATATTGTTGACTCAACAGAATTATCTGTTTGAAATGATAAAAAAAATAATCAAGAAAACATTAATAACGGTGTATTAGAGGCAGTAAGAGCCCTAAAATATAGAGAAATTAACAAAAAAACTGCACAAATAAATTCTAAATATCAAGATAATTTAAATCAAAAACATTTAAATATATTAAAAATTCAAAATCAAATTAAACAAATTCAAAATGAAATCGAACAAATTAAACAAAATGATGATTTAACAGACGTACAAGTTCAAAAAATAAAAGAATTAAGTGAGCAAAACGATTCAAACGAGAACAAATTAAGCGTACTTAGAAAAGAATTTTCAGATATTTTGAACAAACTTAACAACGAAATATCAAATATTAAAAAAACTGCATTAGGCGACTTCTCAAATGAGAATATTATTTCAAGTAACGAACAAAGAAATTCTTCATATTTTGGTCAATTTTCCGTCAAAAGTAATGGTTTCTTTAAAGATAGATGACAAAAAACAAAAATTGGAATGGAATTGTATGATGATAATGGTGAAGAAATAATCGATAACACAATAAGATTAAAAGATTTTAATGGACAAAAAATTAACTCAAGAGCAAGAGCGTTTTTCATATCACAATTATTAAATTATGGTATAGGAAAAAGAAATGTATCTGGTATTTTTAGAAACAAAAGAAAAGACGCATTGGCCTTGTATGGTTATTTAGATAATCAAACTGCTTCAAAAATTGATAGAATACAATTTATAGACAAAGAAACTGGTGAAGCTAGAACTTTAAAAGTTAATATAAAAGATACTAATAACATTTTTTACCTAACAAAACAAGGTGATTCAAATTCAAAACACACTTTAAATGATGAAGGATATTCGACTTGAATTTCGGATTATGCTCTTATGGGTAAATATCGTGATACTTTACTAAAACCAAAACATCAATATTATGCTTACTTTATAGATTCTGAAGGTAAAAAAGTTTCGAACATAAACCTAGGAGATCTTGAATATATAGCAGAAAATGGTAAAACATTCGATCAAGCATCGATCAAGTTAATTAAAGAAGAAAATACAAACGAAACATTAATATCTGTAGATTACCAATTTAATATCACAGGATAATAAATAAGAAGGAGAAAAATGAAAAATAAAAAAATTAAAAAATCAATTTTTTATTTAGGAAGCATAATTTCTTTCGGTTCGATAACTGCCATTGTTTCTTGCTCAATGCAAAATAATGATAATGAACAAATAAATAAAAATAATTTAATAAATTATGATTTTGGACTTACAGCAGAACCAATTAATAATTTAAATTACATTAAATACAAGTCAATTGACAAAATACTTCCTTCATTAGTTGATTCTTATTTAAAAACAGGTCCTAACACAACCTTAAAAAGCGTTATCACTACAAATAAATTTAATTTTGTTATGGTGGACTCTTCTAACACAATCGACGTAGACGGAAACATATCTTCTAAATACTCTGATTTCATAAAAAACAATAAAAACTCTTTGGAAGAAGAAAGTGGTTTTGGTAGAGTTCAAGGTACTTGATATAGCATTGATGAATTTCAAATAGTCGGAGGGTTAGGTTCTGCAACTGTAGGTGACCCACGTACAAATGCAACATTATATGGTTTTAGAAATCCTAAAAACTCAAATAATTTTATGGCAATTACAGGAAGAGTAAATGCAAAAAGAAATCGTTGAAGCAATAATGATTTTGTTACAGCAAATGACATTAGAGATTATTTAGAATACATTTTAGACTTAAATACAGGCTCACAAAAGCTTGATGAAATAAAAAAATACGGAATTAGAGGAACAGATAGATTTATTGAAGCACAAAAAAATTACATCCAAAAGTTTAATAAATCATATTTAAATCCATGAGGAAGAAGAAAATATATTTTGGATAAATCTTCAAATACATACATCCAAGATCCAAACCAAAATATATGACAACCACAAGTTTTTAATGACAAAAATGAACCTTTAGATTTAAAAGAAGTTGAAGAAATTAAAAATGCATCATTAGATTTTGGGTTTTATACAGGTCAATTATTTTTAGATTATACAAATGAAGAAATTTCAGAAAATTTAATATATAACATCCATCAAGAAAATCAAAAAAATAATTTTGATTTAAATAAAGAAATTCAAGATTTTAAATTTATGGATAAAAACACAAATACTTTAATAACAAAGAAAATTATTAAAAATCCATTTGTTAATCCTGACCAAATTTTTAACCTTGAAGGAGAATCTATTTTAGCTAAAATAAAAAGTATTAGTTCGGACGAAAACTCGTTTTCAATGATATTTGATGAAAATAAAACACCAAGTTTAAACTTTTTATTATCAAATATTTTAAACGGATTATTCCCGGTTAATAGAAAATATATCGAAACAATTGCAGGCGGAATTGATAAATACGGCTCTGATACAAATATTTTTTTAACATCAGGACCGTTCTTAATGGATAGAAACAACATTTTGCTCGGCCCACAAGGATATATTAATTTAGTGAAAAATAATGATTATTTTGATGCTGATAATACAATTTCTAATAAAATTAAAATTTATTTATCTACTGATAAAAATACTAATTCAACATTATTTGAGGACGGTTTTGTTTCACAAACATATATACCTGCCAATAAAATTAATGAATATTGAACAAATCCAGAATATAAAGATTATTTAAACAAAAATCAAGGCTACGGGACAATTGGTTTTGGTTTCAATTTAGATAGCGAAACTAACGGTGAAAGTTATTTGAATGATCAAGATTTAAGAAATGCAATTTATTACGCAATCGATAGAGAAAAAATATTAAAAATGGTTGGTTGGGACTTTTCATTCCCTGTAAGCACATGGACTGCTTATGGACAATATAAAACTTTTGACGGTAAAAACATCGAAAACTACTTTAGTGACTTAAGTATGAATACTAAACCAGATGCTAATGGCGAAGGATCTAAGGAAATGTCATTGCAAAACTATGATTTTGTAGTACACCTAGCTAAAGGTTTTACATTTGAAAAAACAAGAAGAAGCGATATTGCCCACAATGAAACAGTTGCAAAAATTTATCTTGAAAGATTTAAGAAAAAATATCCTAACTTAAAAGATGTAACATTAAGATTTTTAAATAACTCAACTGATGAGCAAAAAAAAGCTGGTACTTTTTTATCAACCGAACTAAATAGAGTTTTCGATGGTTTTATTAAGATTGAAAACAAGAGCTTACCAGAAAATGCATTTGCTTCTTGAATTGAAGAAGGTAAATATGACATAATTTATCAAAATTACGATAAATTAGGTGGAAACGGTGCGCAAGACTACGTATCAGTTTTCTTTAAACCTGATGAAGTAGATTCTTCAATACAAAAAAGAATAGCTTTCAAAGATAATCCTGTAGGTTCATTTACTTACTCAACATATATTAGCCAATTAGTTTTAGATAAACTTAATATTAATAAAGGAGAATTATTAAAAAATTTATTAAATGAACTTTTGAATTTTGCCACAAAACAATCTCAATTTAAAAACGAATTTAATAAAATTAAAAAATCCCAAAAGTTTGTAGATGTATCTTCTTTAGCAACAAAATTAAGTAATGATTTTAAAGATTCATCTTTTAGCAATCAATTATTAAAATACGCTTTTGAGTTTTTATTAATCAACAATCCAAAAATTAAAAATAATAGATTAAACCATCTTGCAGAATTATTTATTTTTGAAAAATACGGAGTAAATAGAATTGAAAAATTAACATTAGACACTAAAAAAAGACTAAACATACAACAGTCGTTAAAAGATAAATCTGATACATCATCAATTGATTTTTGATCTAAATTTATCGAATTATCTTTCCTTAAAAAGGATGAAACATTTGCGCAATATACAGATCGTTTAAATGCATTCTTTTCGGCCAATTTCACAAACGAAGAAGTAAAACAAAAATGAACCCAAGAATATGTTTACGTTTTCATTGGAGAACTTGAAAAAATAGTTAGAGACTCAGCACCTGTTATACCTCTTATGGAAGTTGATACTAATTGAGAAATAACAAGAATCGGTGGAGTTGATTCACTTTTTAGATTTAGTTTGCAATATGCCTACGATTTTACAAGACCACCTAGACCAGGATTACCAAGAAAGAGAGGACAATAATGAAATTCAAAAAAGAGATAAGAGATAAAAAAACTTATTTTGTTGATTCAAATAAAATATTTTTTACCAATAAAAGAATTAATGACTCAACTTTAAAAGAAAAAATATTTACTATAAACTCACCATTTCTAAATTCAATCATTAGATTTATTAAAATAATGTTAGAATTTTTCGTAATAGGATTGATAGTTATAACAATTACATTCTTCTTAATAAATCTTGTCCCTGGTTCAAATTCAATTACTAGTGGTCTAAGTGATGAAACTGCTAGAAAAGTTAAAGAAGCTCAGTACGGATTAAATTTACCACTTATACAAAGGTACGGATTATACTTAAAAGGATTATTTAGAGGAGAATTTGGAATTTCACTTTCTCTTTTTCCGGAAAGAGAAATCAATAGTTTTATATGAGAACGTTTTTATAAATCATTTTTAGTTGGAATTTTTTCAGTATTACTAACAGTAGTTATTGGAATTAGTTTAGGTATTTGAGTAGGTAAAAATCCGGGTGGATTAGTTGATAATATTTCAACAATTTTAGTAAGTATATTTTCGTCAGTTCCGTCTATTATTTTCGCTTTAATCTTGGTATTTTTAGGAAGGTTAATGAATATTCCTTATATATTTGATGTAGATAATTTTGCAAGTTATATATTGCCTGGTTTGGCATTATCGTTAGGAAGTATTATTGTATATATTAAGTATATTAGAACAGAATTGAATCGTGAACTTAATTCTGTTCATGCTAAATTTGCATATTTAAAAGGATTAAGTAAAACCAAATTTGTTTGAAAACATGCTCTTAAACCTTCTTTATTCCCGATAGCCACATTCTTTCCGGCCGTTATTTTCGGTAGTTTTATTGGTTCTATTTTCATTGAGCAAATATTTTTTATACCAGGTTCTGGAGCAACCTTATTGCAAGCTATTCAAACAAAAGATTACAATGTTATACTATTTTTAATAGTTATGTTTACACTTTTAACAATATTATCATATGCGACAAGAGATATGCTATACGAAGTAATTGACCCACGTGTAAGAAGAAAAGGAGCATAAAAATGACAAGTAAACTTAATACATTTATTAAAAAATATGCCGATAAAATTCGTTCAAGAAATGATGTTGGCGAATCTAATAATTGAAAAGGCAATATTGCTCCCAATCCATTTTTACAACCTTTTCAATATCAAGCATGAAAAATAGTTGGTAAAACATTTGATTATCATGCGGATAAGGAACTTAAAGAAGAAACAAAAATATTTAAAGAGTTTGTTTTTAGATATTCAAAAAACTTCTCAGGTGTATTTGGTTTTATTTTATTAATTACAATAATCGTTTTAGCATTAATTATGCCCTTTACAACATTTGATCCTAATTTAACTGATGTTAATAATCGAAATTTAACTTTTGATCAGTATGATTCAAACAATGTATATCACTTTTTTGGTACCGATGATATTGGACGTGATTATTGAGCAAGGTTATGACATGGATTAAGATATTCTCTTTCATTAGCGTTAGTTGTTACTTTAATAGAAGTAGTAATCGGTTTAACAATAGGTATTATGATGGGTCAATTTGAAAAATTTGATAAAATAATGACTTTTATAATTAAAATTTTATCTGTTGTTCCGACAATAATAATTTTAATATTAATGACAATTGTTATTAGACCAAGTTTTTGAGTTATTGTATTTTCACTCTCATTTACTTCTTGAACAGGAATGGCAAACCAAATTAGAGCACAAGTAAAAAGAGCCAAACATTTTGAATGAGTTTCAGCATCAAAAGTTTTAGGAACTCCCATTTGAAAAATATTAAAAAATTACATACCTGTTATTTTACCAATCTTAATTACTCAGCTAGTATTTACAATACCAGGAGTTATATTATCAGAAACATCATTAGCATTTATTGGTTTAGCAATTGATGATGTTCCTACATTAGGTAACTTAATTTCTGAAGGACAAAAGGTATTCCCGACTTATTTAAGATATGTATTCGTTCCTTCTTCAATTTTAATTTTATTGACAACAAGTGTTCAATTGATTGGCGCAAGTGTTCAAGACGCCTTAAGAAGACAAAGATAGGAAAATATGAAAATAAAATCAAAAAGATATAAAAAACCAAAATTTAAATCAAAAAAAGTTAAAAAAGAAGTTGAATATATTTATATTAGAGAATATGAAGAAATTGAAGAATTAATAACTGAAACACATGAACACATATCTCAAAAACACGATGAAAAAATTAAATATGCTGAACAAAAAACTGAAGCAAACAATAAACTTGATGAAGAAATAAAAAATAAAGAAAAAAGGAATAAACAAAAAATAAATTTTTGTAATTGATTTAAGAATAAATTACTTCGAAAAAAAGATTTTGATTGGGAAACATTCTATAAAAATGTTGAATATCAAGAATTTAGTGATGGTACTAAATTAAAAATTGCAGCTGAAATTAAGAATATTAATTTATCATTTACAAATCCTGCTCGTCCCGGAGAAAAAAATAAGGTTTTAAGAAACCCTTCGTTAAAAATATATGAAGGTAAAGTGCATGCAATTATTGGAGAATCAGGTTCAGGTAAATCCGTTATAACATCTCTTTTATATGGGTTAACAGGCGATAATGCTGTAATTGATTCGGGAGAAGTAAAACTTTACAATAATAATGTAGAAAAATTTTCTTTTAAAGATTGAGAAAAATCACATTATCGCGGTAGAGTTGTATCAGCCGTTTTCCAAAATCCAATGTCAACTTTAAATCCAACCATGAAAGTTGGAGAACAAATAATAGAAGGTATGCTCGAAAACAAAGTTGTGCCAAATCGTAAAGAAGCATATAAAAGAGCGGTAGAATTTCTAAAATTAACAAAAATTAATGACCCGGAGGCGGTCATGAAATTATACCCACATGAAATGTCGGGAGGTATGATTCAACGTGTTGTTATTGCTGCAATAGTCGCTCTTGAACCAAAAATATTAGTTATGGACGAACCTACAACGGCGCTAGACCCAACAGTTCAAGCACTTGTTTTAGATATAATTAAAGAATTGCAAGAAAAACTTAAATTATCAATTGTATTCATAACTCACGATTTAGGAGTAGTAGCTTCAATTGCTGATTATATTTCAATTATGTACGCCGGACAAATCATTGAAGAAGGTACATCAGATGAAATTTTACATAATCCACAACACCCTTATACATGAGGTTTAATTTTAAGCATGCCTGACTTAAATAAAGGAAAAAGACTTTCTATAATTCCGGGGAGCGTTCCTTCAAGTTTAAATAACATTATTGGTGACGCTTTCGCAGTTAGAAATTCATATGCTCTTGGTAGAGATTTTAGTATCGATCCAGATTTTTACCAAGTAAGCGAAACTCATAAAGTAAAATCTGCATTACAAGATCCGCGAGCACCAAAATATCAACCGCCCACATTAATCCAAAAACTATGAGAGGAATATAAAAAATAATGACTGAGAAAATTTATAAAACTAAAAAATTCCTTTTTGGTGAAAAAAGATTTATTAGAAAACTAACAAAAGGCACTGAGCAAATGCTAGAACCTAATGAAAATCAAGAAATTTTAGCATCACTTAGAAACGTTGATATAAATTACGGGACCGGAACAAAAGAATTTAGAGCAGTTGCAGACTTAAACTTAAATATATATAAAGGCGAAGTTTTAGGATTGGTAGGTGAATCAGGTTCTGGCAAAAGTACTATCGGTAAAGCTCTTGTCGGTTTAGTTCCTTATAACTTTGGAGAAATAAAGCTTTTAGATAAAACCTTACCTAAGAAAATGGGCAGAGGTTTTAAAATGGGTAAATCACTAAAAGAGTATAAAGAAATTGAAAATTTCTTAGTTAATAAAGTTCAAATGATTTTTCAAGATCCTGCAAACTCGTTAAATCCACATGCAAACGTTGAAACGATAGTTTCAGAAGGTTTAACCAATACAAAAAATGCTAAAGAAATATATTTATACAATATAGATCAAGAAAATAAAAAAGAATTTTATTCTCAATTATGTGACGTACACCATAAAGAATTTTTTGGAGAATATGAAACTTGATTAGATGAACAAATTTCTAAAAATAATCAAATTGCCTATGAGGCATTTTATGTTGAAACTAATAATAAAGTTAGAAATATTAAAAATGAATATCTAAATAAATTTATGGATAAATATATTGAACAAAGAAATAAATTGAACAAACTAACCGAAAACGATTGTAAAAGATTATTAGTTCGCGATATTTTAAGTTCGGTTGGATTAGATGATTCTGTTTTAAGAAGATATCCACTTGAATTTTCGGGTGGTCAGCAACAAAGAATTGGTATATCAAGAGCAGTTGTTTTACGACCACAACTTTTAGTCGCAGATGAACCTATTTCAGCATTAGATGTTTCAATTCAAGCACAAGTTGTTAATATCTTTAACGAACTTAAAGAAAAATATAATTTGACTATTCTATTTATCGCTCACGATTTACGTATGGTAGAATACATCTCAGATCGTATTGCCGTCATGAATAAAGGAAGATTATTAGAGATTGGTACAACTGATGAAATAATGAATAAATCTTTACATCCTTACACAAAGAGTTTATTGGATGCTGTGCCATCTATTAATGGAAAAAAAGGAAGTTTGATTGGTTATAAATATGACATTAATATGCATAAATACACCGATGATAATCAGCCGCAATGACTTAAAATTAATGATGATCATTTCATTCTAGCAACTGAAGAGGAATTAGATTCCTGAAAAATTAATAATTATTAAACAAAAAAGAACGCATTTCAAAGAATTCGTTCTTTTTTGTTTGAAGATAAAACAGAATGGTTTATGTACTAGTTTATAAATTCTCAAAAAGAATTTTACGTATATAATATATTAGAAAACTTTAAACTAAAGAAAAGAGAAAGGAAAATATGAAAAAGATTTTTTTAAAAAAATATTACTCATTATTAGCAGTTAGTATCATCCCTGTTTTTGTGACTTCTACAGCATGCGCAAATAACAATTATGACAAAAATAAAACGGATGATAAACTAGACAAAAATATTAATACTGACAAAGAAAACAATAAAAACGAGATATCTGATGATAAAAAGGATAATCCTTCATTAAATAAAGAATCTAATGATAAAATTACAATAGAACAAAAACAAAATAAAAAAATTAGTACTTTTAAAAAATATTTAAATTTAAGCGAAGAAAAAAGAAAAATATACGATAATTTTTTCTTAGGTATGTTCACGTTACCATGAGGAGCAGTTGAAAAAATAGATAAAACATCTGATATATTAGATAATAGTTTAAAACCAAATAATGAAGAAAATAACAAACAAGAAATTGATAAAGAACCATTAAAATATGGAATAATTACAATCTTAAAAACTAAATCAAGTGTAATCTTGAATTTAAGGCTAGAAGATGATTATTCAAAATATGATTTTTGAACATTTCCTACAAAAGAGGAATTTTCACATAGACTTCAAAAAAGTAACAAAAAAAGTAGTAAAACACCTAATAATACAATATGAATAACATTTGATTTAAGTGATTATTTAAATAGGACTGATTCAGAAAATTTAAGATTCTTTTTTTATTATAATATTAATAATGGCGAATATAAAAAATTAGAATTCGATAAAAAGGTAATAATAAAGAACAAAGAAATTGTAATAGAATAAAAAACGCATAGTAATCTATAAAAGATTATTTGCGTTTTTTATTCTATTAAGGTTCAGGGTAATATGCATTTAAACTATAATCTTCTAAAAATTCATTTAAAGAAGAATGGACATTTATAATGTTTTTTATTTTGGAGAATAATTCGTTTTTATTATTCGAATCCACAGTTCATAATGAAGAATCTAATTCACATTCTTTTATTTTTTCGGCTCTTTCAATAATTTCTTTCGCACGAGATTTTAAAGGATGATAAATATTGTAAGTTTCAGAATGTATTTTAGCATATTTAACTCTTTCGATTAACGATTGCAATGTGGTTAAATTAATATTTTTTATGCTATTATTTAATTCTAATAAACTTAATATTTCAGAAATTTCATTTATATTTCGTTTAACTTTTTCAATATTACTTAAAATATTAGAATGTTCTAAGTTAGATTCACTTAAATCAAATAATTGTTTTTTAAGTTCATCATTTATTGTTATTTTATTATCATTTTTAGTTGTTGATATATTTAATTTATCTTTTAGAAGATTATATTTCAGAAATAATTCTTTTTGTACGTTAAGTAAATTAGATCTATACTCAAATTTTATTTTTTCTTTTTGTGTAATTAACTTTTCTTTTAAGTCTTTTAATTCTTTAAAAGTATTTTTAAAGTTTTTTTCTTTTATTTTCATTTTATTAATAAGCTCATTTAATTTTACTAAAGTTTCTTTAGCGTACCCAGAACCTTCAACTTCTTTTATTAAACTATTAATGTCAACGATACATTCGTTTATAGAGTCAATTAATTTGCTTTTTTCAACTCCTTCTCTCATTAATTGTTTAATATTATTAATTGATTTGTCTAATTCATTTTTGTCATTTTCTAAAAGTTGAATGTTTGTAGTTTTATTTAAGATACTTTTTTTATGTTTTTGGATAATCGTATATAAATTATTTACATCAATTTGAAATTTTTTTATTTGAATTTGATTTAAGTTTAAAAATTTTTCAGCCTCTTTTACGTGTTGCTCATATGATTTATAATTTATATTTTTATTTTCCATAGTTTTATTTTCTTTGCCAAAAATATCTCTCTCTTTATTTAAAGCAACGTTTGTGTTAATATTATTTTTTTCTTTTCCGTTACCTCCTTTCTGTTTATTGTTTGTAATAATATTTTTTTCTATTTCTTTTTTATCGCTAGAACAGGAAAGAGTTGAAATAGACATAACAACTCCTATGTTAATTGATAAAAAATACTTTAACTTATTTTTTAGTTTTTCCATAGCGCATAAAAGTATAACATAAAATTATTTTTTAAGTAATTTTTAAAAAACATAAAAAAATATTTTCTTTTTCAAATTACACTACTATTTTTATTTTTTGAAAGAAAGTAAGTAAAAAAATCATCTCTTTTTTATCTCAGAAAGTTAAAAATGATATGTAAAAATGCTATATTTTTAAACTTTTTTAAACAAATTATAATGTTAAAAATAAATAAAAAATCGCACAAAATGCGATTTAAATGTGCAATAAAATTATTTTTCTGATAAATATCTCATTACTTCAGCCGCACAATCATCAACAACCTCTTCGACCTGGTCGAATGAGTTTATGATGCATCCTGATGCACGTTCATGACCTCCGCCGCCTCATTTAACGGCTACATTTCTAACGATCGGACCATTTGAACGTAATTCAACTCTAATTCTTCTATCTTCTTCCTCTGTAAATTGAACTCATATCGGGAATCCTTTGATATTAGCGATTGTATTGACTTTAACTGATGATTGAGGGTTTTTACCTAATTTGAGTGTATCTTCAAGAGAATTTTGAATATAAGCAACCCCATCTCTAGTTTTCAAAGTCGATAATAATCATGAATTATATTTTAAATCTTCTAAACTAGTTGTTGCTAAACTTTTATGTATATAATCAGCATCCAAACCAGCCTCATATAATTTTGAAGCCAAATATAAGGTTCTTGCCTTTACGGTACTAAATAAAAATCTACCTGAATCTGTATTTATTCCTAAATAAAGATAATTTGCTGCTTTAGGTGTAATTTTTCAACCGTTCACTACCGCAATTTCTGTAACCATTTCGTCAGCCGCAGAATATGAACTATCGACTCACCTAATTGTATTATCACCTAAATCATCACCGTTAGGATGGTGATCAATTCTTATAATTGTAGGGAATAAATTTTTATCTAAAACTTCTCTAGATTCGATTCTTTCTTTACCATTTGCATCAACTACTACACCTAGTGATTTTGATAAAATTTCATCATCAGGAATTTGATCCATTGTAAAATCTAAAAAATTATAAGTATTTTTACTATCTCCTATTGCGTAAACTTTTTTATCAGGAAAATTTGTTTTAATTAGTTCTTTTAAACCAAATTGTGAACCTAAACAATCACCGTCTGGTCTAATATGATGAAATATAACTATCGAATCATATTTATAAATTTCTTTAGTTACTAGTTCTAAATTACCAACTTTCATTATTTTGCCTCTCATTCAAGTATTAAATCATTAAGTTTTGAAATAACTTCAGGAATTTGTTCAAAACTTTCTAAAGTTAACCCTGCGGCATTGTCGTGACCACCACCATTATATTGTTTTGCGATTTTATTTACAAGTGGCCCGTTAGATCTCAATCTTCCTCTAACCTTACCATCTTCTAATTGAACAAATAAGGCTCAACAAGAATTATTATCAATGTTAGCTAAATCATTAACATATTGTGCAGCTTTAAACGAATCAATGTTAAATTCTTTTAAGAAATCTTCTTCTATGACATAATATAAAACACGTCCTTCTTGCTTAAATTCAGACAAGATACGTCCAGAAATTTTAATATCTAAAAGACTTCTTTTTGAAAGTTCTCTTAAAATTTCTTTTGGATGGAATCCATTTTTCATTAAAAACGAAACTAATTCGTAAGTTCTTTGCGATGTATCTGGATATAAAAATCTACCTGAATCAGTGTTGATTCCTAAATAAATATGTGCAGAAGCCTTTTGAGTAACTTCTCAATTTCCATCATAAGCAATTTTTGCTATCATTTCAGCGGCTGCTACATAATGTTCGTCTATTCATTGATACTCATATTCAATATCAGCATCATTTGGGTGATGATCAATTCTTAGTCTAGCGGTTGTTTTTTTCTCGTAAAGCAATTCAGAACATTCAATTCTATCACCACTAGAAGCATCTACAACAATTGATAAAGAATCATTAAAATCAATTTGATCAATTGGCGTGAATTTATAGTCCATAAATTCAAAAATACCATAATTATTACCAATTGTATAAACATTTTTATCTGGAAAGTTTGTTTTAATTAGTTCAGCGAGCCCATGTTGTGATCCTAAGCAATCACCATCTGGTCTAATATGGTGAAAAATCACTATATTTTTATATTTTTTTATTGCATCAATTGCAACTTGGGAATTTCCTATTTTCATTATTTCTCCTAAATATTTTTATTAATTTTATCTAAATATTTATCTATTAATTCTAAATCAAAAATATTATTTAAATATGAAATTAGATAACTTCTAAAATCATCTAATTTTTCACTTGATTTATCATTTTTTAGAACATTAAACTTTTCTTCTATTTCTTCTATTTTATCATTTTTAATCGCATCATAGCTTATGATTTTTTTATAAATCATTTCTAATGCATCAAATTTATTGTCTGAAAAATCAAAAGCATATAAATTTGTAAAATAATCATCAACGATTTGGCTCATATAATTCCAGTTATTTCTTAGTTTCTGGTAATCTTCAGAAGGAATAATTAATTTAAACTCTAAAGCATTATAATAATTGTTTAAAACTTTAACAAAAATACTTTCAGATCTTTTATAGTATAAATCAAATAATTTATCAAATTGTTCCATAAAATCGAATGATAAAGAAAATTTCAAATCATCATAGTATAAATTTTTAAAATCATTCTGAATTTTGTTAATTTGTTCCAAATCTTCAAACTCAAATCTTTTATTAGTGTTTCTTTTATCGACTAAAGTTTTTATAGATCAAGATAAATTTTTAATTTTACCTTCTTCACTAACTATTGAATAAGTCATTTTTTCAAGAAAGTACAATTTTTGCTCATAATAATCTAATTTTAACTGATATAATTCTCTATTTGATTCATCAAAATAATAAGAATCTATGCCTCCGAAACCATCTATTAAAGCGTAAAGTAAAGTCATTTTTTCAGATCTTATTTCAGATTCAATACTTTCATTTGGTATTTTTTCAATTTCCAAAATAACATCTTCAATTAACTTAATTTTAGCTTCTTGATTTGGTATATAATGATTTCAACCGTTTGTATTAATATCATAACCTTTAATATCTTCATTAATTGTCTTTTTCATTAAATCAATATTTTTTTTGATTACCGGCAATAAAAAACGATATTTCGGATCATTTTTAGACTGAGTATTTATATAAATTTTTTCTAAATAATTTATATTGCTTGCAAACTTTGCTTCGCTCGGAACCGAACAAGAAACAACCATAATCGGAAATGAAATAATTAAAGAAGAAAAGCTAATTTTAATTAACATTTTTTTTAATTTATTTTTAATAAATAACATATTTATATTTTACTATAATTGTTATTAAATTCACTTAATTATAAAAGAAAATAAAACAATTATATTTACTATTTATCACTTTTAATAAATAAAAAATATAATTGTTTTATTATTTGGTGCCCAAGACAGGACTTGAACCTGCACGGATTGCTCCACTAGATCCTTAGTCTAGCGTGTCTGCCAATTTCACCACTCGGGCTTAATATTATTTTACATTATTTCATAAAAATTAAAAATATTATCTTATAAAAATAATAATTTTTAACAGTGATAATCTATTAAAAATTATTATTCATTAAAAAAACACAGCTCTTTTTTATTTTAGATCGAATTAGAGCTGTGCAAATAAAATTATAGAACGATTAGTGAATTCACTAATTTAGAAAATAATAAAGTAACATTAAGCTTATATATGTAGTAAATATTCTGAAAAGTTAAGATTAATGTTTCAATTTATTTTTTTATTTTTGGCTGACTTATAAAAATCAACCTATACTAATTATAAACCTTTTAAAAAAATAAATTTAAAATATACATTATAATTCTATTTCTTCTTATTATAAATAAGAACTATTTTATAATTTAATAGTAATAAATATTAGAAGCAAAATTTAGGAGACACAAAAAATGAATAATAGCAAAAATTTTAATCTCTATTTGATGGATGGTGATGTTACTGGAAGAATAAAGTGTACATTAGCAAATTGAACTGGCCTTGTATATAAAGTGCCAAGATCGCATATTGATAAATGCAAAGATAGACAAGACTTGAAACAAAGTGGAGTTTATTTTCTATTCGATAAAAACGACAACGATGAAGATGAAGTTTATATAGGACAAGCAGGAATTCGTAAAAATGGTGAAGGTATACTTTTTAGAGTGATGGAACACTTAAGGGATAATACATACTTTAGCGACGTAGTAATGATAACAACCCAAAATAACTCGTTTGGACCAACAGAAATAAGTTATCTCGAAAATAGATTTACTAATATGACCGTTTCCACAGATAGATTTAAAGTTAGAAATGAAAACGATCCCAATCCTGGTAACGTTACTGAAGAAAAAGAATCAGAACTAGAAGACTTCATTGAATATTCAAAAATGGTGCTTGGTGTTTTAGGATATAAATTATTTGTCCCACTAATTGATCATACAAGTAAAAATACCCCTAAAGAAACAAAAGAATTAATGTTGTATCTTTCTCGTAAAAACAAAAAATCAAACAAGATAATTGAATCGAAATGTATGAGAACTAATGAAGGATTTGTAGTACTAAAAGATAGTATTATCGAATTAGAAGATTCAAATTCTATACCTAAAACAATAAAAGAAATTAGAAAAAAATGTAAAAATAATAATGAAATAGTAAATGGAAGACTTACAAAAAACTATCTTTTCAATAGTCCATCATACGCAGCAGCGTTCGTGTTAGGGATGAACACAAATGGTAGAACCGATTGAAAAAATGAAAATGGTATAACTTTAAAAGATATAGAAGAGAATGGTGATAATACAATATAAAAAAATGATACTAATCAAGCCATAAGTTGAATATATAATTTAGCAAAAGATATTTAAAGAAAAAATGAAATTAAGAGTTAATTCTTAATTTCATTTTTAATTATTCAATAGCCATTTTTTGAACTAAAAATATATTAAATTTTATTTGCATCTTTTAATGATGATAATAAATACTTTCAAAATATTTTTATTAGATATTAATTTAGCATCTTTTTATGCCAAATAAAATAAATTGAATAAAATTTTAATATAATAATTTTGATAATTAAATTTATATTAGGGAGTTTTTAAAATAAAATATGAAAAAATGAAAATTTATATTGGGTACTTTAATACCTTCTATGACTAGTTCACTAGTTTTTGCGGTATCATGCAACGCCAATGAACAAAATAATAAAAAAGCAGATGACCCAGAAGTTATCTATAATAAATCAACAGTTCAGTTGAATAATGAAAATAACGTGCAATCTATTAATGAATTAAAAAACCAAAATTCATTACAAGCTAATACTCTTATTGAAGAAATTCAAAAAGGTATTGAAAAATTAAACGAAATTATTGATAACGAAATCCAACAATTAAATGAAAAAGATAAAGTAGATGAACACTCTTATAGAATATCTGAAAATTCCAAATTTCTAAAATTTTATGCAATAAAGTCTAATAACGGAAATAGTGAAGTACATATAATTAACGAAAACATCTTGCAATATATAAAATCATTTAAAAATAGTTTTGTGTCGGTTGCAAAAGACGCACAAGTCAAAGAAAATGTGAAGTTGATAATCGAAAACGTTCTAAGTATTTTTTCTGATCTTACAATTAGTTTAGGTTTTAGCGCAAAAGAAGCTAAAGAAATTATCTCTTATGAAATTTTACCTATATTAAAAGAAATTCTTGATGTTGAAAAAACATTGCAAAAAGCTAATAATCTTCTAGAATTATATAACAGTTTTAAGTTAAGTATAAATACATCAATGCAAAATACAATGTTTATAATTGATAAACTAAAAGATTTTTTAGGAATTGCGGAAACACTTGAAAGATTAAAAAATATGTATTTAAGCGTGTTTAAGAGACAACCAAAAATAAAAGAACTCATCATTAAGGAGCAAATAAAAGATTCCGATATCGAAGCTTCCATAAGTTCATTATTCACTCCTAAACCAGGTAAAAATTCTGAAGAGATAAATCAAAAAATAATGGTAATTAGAGGAATTTTAGGAAAATTATATAGTTATAATAGAGAATCAAACGGAACAACATCATTTAGATTTAATAGTTTAAATCAAAATGATAAACAATTATTAGTTAATAATTTCAAAGATTTATTGGTTATTAACAATAATTTTATCGGATCAAATGAATTTAAAGGAGAAATAGCCAATTACTTTGCAGGTGTTATAGAAAATATAGCAAATAAAAATCAAATCCCTCAAAAAATAAATACTATTTTAGATTTATTTGATTCTATTAAAAACAGAGTGTCTCAAATATTATTTAGTAGCAGAAACGCTTAATCCTGAAGATATTAAATTGTGTAATTAGATAATAAAAAATGCAAACTTAAATTTGCATTTTTTAATTACACTAATTGATCAAAAATGTCGTCACCTGTTTCTTCAACAATATCAACGCCAAAGTTTTTAGCAACAATATTACCTAATGTTCCTAAACCTTGGAAGTTAGGTAATACTTTTGGTTTTGTAAACATTTTTGAAAAAATTGTAGCAGGTAAAAATTCTCTTGTATGATTAAATCCTGGATATAAAGGATCATTTCCATGGTCGGAAGTTACAATTAATAAATCATCTTCACGCATTGCGTTAATTAATTTGCCTAATTTAACATCTAATTTAGCAATATTTTCGGCATAACCGTGAACATTACGTCTATGTCCATAGTGTGAATCAAATTGTACTAAATTAGTAAAAATAAATTTATTTTCTGTCTCTTGTTGTGCTAATTCTATCGTAATATCCATGCCATCTTCATCACCTTGACTTGCGTAGTGAGTACTAATTCCTTGACCAACAAAAATATCGTTGATTTTACCTATCGAAACAACTTCGACACCTTTATCTTGTAGTCTGTTCAAAATCATTTCGCTTGGTTTGTTTGCATAATCATGTCTATTAAATGTTCTCTCAAAACTTCCGAATGTACCGATGTATGGTCTAGCAATAATACGACCTACATTCCATTCAGGACGCGATGAACAAATTTCACGAGCGGCTTTTGCATATCTATATAAATTATCTAATCCTGTTCATTCCTCGTGCGCACATATTTGTAAAACGGAGTCGAGTGATGTATAAACTATTATAGCGCCTCTTTCCTTTTCTTCATGTGCTAATTCATTAATTATTTCAGTACCTGATGAAGATTTATTACCAACAATTGGTCTTCCGTCAAATGCTTTAGATAACTCATCAATCAATTCTTGAGGGAACCCTGTTTCCGTAAATGTCGGAAATGGTGTAACTGTTTTAATACCCATCATTTCTCAATGTCCTGCTAAAGTATCTTTTGCATTAGACACTTCTTGAACTTTAGCCATATATGCTAAAGTTTTTGGCACATGATAGTTACCATTTAAATTTGTAATATTACCTATTCCTAATTTTTTTCATGTGTCAATTTTAAATTCTTCAACCATTGAAGCCGATCTTATTGTATTTGCACCAGCATCACCAAAGAATTTTTGATCTCTATCAGGACCAATACCTAGACCGTCTGTTACAATCATAAATATACGTTTAAATTTTGCCATATATTAACTCCTTTTTGTATTTTTTAATATACATTTAATTTTACTCTTATAATTGAAAAAAATATATTTTATTTTGTTTTGATTTTTAAATTTTAAAAATAAAAAATGATATAATAATTACATTAAAAATACAAAAACACAATTTTAGGGGGAAAAAAATGAAAAAAGTACTATTTTTGGAAGGATCATTAGATAATTCAAACAACTCATATTCAACAGTTGCTATGAATAAATTATATGAAAAATTAGTTGCAGAAGGTCACCAAGTTGAAAAATTTAACTTAAACGAAACACACTCAAAAGTATTTTTAACAAACTCAACATGAAAAACATACTTTAACGATATTAAAAGTGATTTTTGAATTGACAAACTAAAAGAAATAGATTTATTAGTTATTTCAGAATCAATGACAAACTTTGGGGCAGCAGCTGTTGTTAAAAACTTTATCGATTCAATAGCTGTTGCTAACAAAACATTTTCATATAAATATTCTAAAAAAGGTGATGCTGTTGGTCTATTAGACAAATTAAATGTTTTAGTGGTTGCATCTCAAGGTGCACCACGTGATTGATATCAATGAGGAAGCCATATAAGTTGATTAGTTGGTACATTTAACTTCTTAGGAGCAAAAAAAGTTGATACAATTGAAATTACAGGCACAAAAACAGCATTATTTAAAGACACAAATCCTGAAAAATACTACGAAGAAAACAAAGAATTATTTGATTCTAAATTAAAAGAATTTGACTTATAGTATTAAAAAAGTTCCTTGATAATTACAAGGAACTTTTTATTCAATTATTTTTTATCATCTACGTATACAATTGTAAAACGTAAAGGTGTCCCGCCGTTTTGCTCATCAAACAAAATTTTTACTCATCTTTTAGAACCGAATGTTGATGCTAATTTTTCTGATCTAGCATATCTAGCTAAATCAAAATTTTGCAATGCTACTTGGTTTTGAAATAACGACGGATAAATATATGAATATGTAAAAATTGCAACATCAGTTTTTTGTTTATTTTTTGGAATTTCTTGGTCTCCATCTTTAACTTGTGTTGAAAAAGAAATTTTTAAAATAATGCCTTGTTTAGTTAATAAGTAAGCATCATATTCAAGATTTTCATCCATAACATTTTCTTCGATAACATATTGCAAAACTTCATTTGTTGTTGGACGATTAAAGGCGCTTGTTTCTAAACTGCTTTTTTGTATGTCTTGACTTAATGCCTCTAATGTACCTTGAAATTGATCAAAAGCATCGTATAGAGCAAATGTAAATCTATCTAAATTAAATAAAAATCAAAGTCAATTTCTTGAAAATAATTCAGATAATTTTGCACGATAATCTTTTAGACCAATTACTTTTTTACTTGAAAAAAAGCTATCATCTGAACGATACATTGCAACAACATTATTACCATAAAGTAAATAATCTTTTATTTCAGTTAAATAATTATCACTTATTTCTCTTTGTTTTTTAATATAAGCTTTTTTACTTTTTTCTGTTTTAAAGGCCAAATTTAATAAAGAGTTTACATATTCATATTTTAAGAAAATGTCCCATTTGTCTTCTTTTATTTCTTTAGTAACAATTTGACTCATTTTTGTTTCGTTAGATATATTTTGTGTTTTTTGTCATGAAACAGCAATTGTCGGAACTAAAGCCAAAATTGGAGAGAAAATAAATCATTTTTTAATTTTTTTCATTATTTACCACCTTTATAAACTAACGCACCAAGTGCTGGAAAACCAAAATTATCTATCACTTCTTTTTCAAATGAGTCGAAACCTTGTTGTTGACGATGAATAATACCATTATGATAAGCATCAGATACTAATTTAATAGATATATTTTGTGTTCTCGATCTTGAAAAATAAACAATCTTATCAAAAGTTAAAATTTTGTTTTCCTCGTTATTCTTAGAAATTAATACTCTTATTAATATTCTACCTTTCCTTAAGTAATAAACGTCATTTGGAGATTCAAAAGATTCATCACCTTCCTTTAATTGGTCTCAATAATTATCAAAGAATTTTAAACCATCAGGTCTTGATTGTTTTTTTAAACGACTAAAAAATTCTTCTGTGTGTTTAGCAGTTTCTATTTCCGGAAATGTTCATCAACTTGAATAAGTTCAACTGAATTTATCTATATTTTTAATTATAAATAATCAATTATTTGTGTAAAAATTTCTTAATTTATTTAATCCTTCTTCGGTTTTAAATTCTAAATAACTTTTACTTAATTCATCAAACTGATTAAATAATTCATTTTCTTTTTTTTGTGAATTTAAAAAATTAACTTTTCCAATTTCATCATCTCTAAACCTTAAATTAACTAAATTTTCAATAATTTCGTTTGTTGAAACTTCATGTGGGTTTAAAGTGTTAGGAACAAACTCAAAACCAGTTGGAATATTGCTCTTTAATTTTGAACTTTCACTAATATTTATGCATGAAGCAAGAGAAAAGAAAATTGGTAAAGTTCCCAATAAAGAAATTCTTAAAAAATTTTTTTTAATTTTACTCATCTATAAACCTCATACTAAATCTATATATATTTAGTCCGTCTTTATTGATTTCATCTAGAGCTGATGTAAAATGTCCGTTATATTGATATATAGCTTGAAATTCCATATATTTTTCGTCGTTATGATCGCTTAAGAAGGATTCATCGTTAAATGTCTCGCCTTCTGATTCGGCGTCCCCTTTTGCATATTCATACTCATTATTAAATTCTTCTAGACGTTTTTGATAAATTAAGTTTTCTAAATTTTGTAATTGTTCTTCAATATTATTCGAATCATTTAAAATTAATAAATCTGTCATAATTTGAATTTTAGGGACTCCATTTTCTTTAAATTTTCAAATTTTAACTGCTTTATTGTTGTCATAAATTAAATATCAAGATTCTTTATCGGTATAAGCGTTGCTATTTTTTAACATATCAATATCTTGATAATTAATCTTAATTAATTTTGTAGGGTTAATATTTTTAATATTGATAGTTAATGAACCAAAATCTTTTTTAACTTGATCGAAATACTCTTTTTCCTTATCAAAAGCACGATATTTATCTCCATACGGATTATATATATACTTAAAATGTGAAATATTATTTAGTGTTCAATATCAATCATTTGACAATGCATTTTTAATTACATCTTTAGATTTGTTGGCTAAATAATTATAATCTCCATTTTTATGAACACTATTAGTAATAAAAATCGGATCATAAACAAATGCATATTTTAATTCGTTATATTTAGCATCTGATTTATTTTCTTGTTGAAAAACATATATATTTTTTTCATTTTCATTATCATTTGTGAAAAAATTTAAAATAGTTTCAATAGAAGAGTTTTTATAAAAATAATTTTTCTCTTTTTTATTGAATGAGTTTATCTGATTTTTTTGCTCGTTACTACTTATACAACTAATAACACTTATTGGTAAGATAAATAAACTAGCACTAACTAGAAATAACTTTTTCATAAAACAACGCCTCTAAAGATTCTTTTTTATGACCTGAATATAATATTTTACCATTATGAATAAGCGTTACAGAATCAACATATTTATCTATTTCTGCTAAAACATGAGAACTAATTAAAATTGTAATTTTTTCTTTATCATTAATGTTTTTTAGTAATGAAAATAATTCAAATCTTGCACTAGGATCTAAATTAGCGGCTGGTTCATCCAAAATTAATAATTTAGGATTATGTAACAAAGCTTGAATTAATAAAACTTTTTTCTTTTGCCCTGAAGAGAAATTATATGGTTTTTCGTTAATTAAATTTTCAATATTAAAGAACTTCAAATAGTGGTAAATTCTTTCTTTAGCAACTTCTTTTTTGATGTTTGATAAAATAGATAAATTATATAAATAGTTATAAACTGTTAATTCTTTTGGGAATACGGCAACTTCAGGAACATAACCTAATATTTCGCGCGCCTCTGCATTTTTAACATCAATATTATTGATTAAAACATTTCCTTGGTAATTTGTATATGCACCAATTATTGTCTTAATTGTCGTTGTTTTACCAGCACCATTTTCACCTATAAAAGCATGAAATGCTCCGGCATCTATAGAAAAACTAATTTCATTAATTCCACGATTAGATTTTAAAAATATTTTTTTTAAATTCTTAATTTCTAAAATTTTTTTCATAACTATTTAAATTCCTTTCTTTTGTATAGGACAAATACGGATGCAAATAGCCCTGAAATAATTATTATTCATAATATAAAGTAGATATTTTTGTTTACTATTTGTTTTTCTCTATTTATAGAAAATAACTGGTCTTCAGATTGAAATAAATAATTACTATTACTATGGATTAAATCATATCTAATTAAAACTTTATTTTCTTTTACAAATAGTTTTTTTTCGAAACTTTGATATCCTCCGATTAAGTATTTAAACCCTGCAACGTTTAATTCGATCCTATTATCGCCAAAAGAATCTGGTTTTTCTTGATCAACGATAACCGCTTCAAAAATATCACTATCTTGATAATTAAAATAAATAAAATTAAGTATTGCTACCGCAAAATAAAGTTTTCTCTCTATTTCGGACTGTAACTTTTTATCTTTAATCGCATGTTCATCAAACAATACTAAATTAGAATTAGAGTATTGATTAATTTGACTTTCGTTATTATTAACAAAAGACGAAATAGTATCAAATAATTTTCATTTTAATTGAACAACATCAATTATTTCGTCACCATTACCTACTTCACTTTTAAAATTATTAACAAATTCTCTAGCTATAAAATTAAATGACGGATCTTGTAAAACTTCATAAACATATCTTCATTTTAATTTACCTACCAAATTGTTTTCAGCAGAGAACTCCGAGTTATCTTCAGGAAAAGAAACATCTACACTTGAAGCGTCTTCTCTTGCATAAATAATATCAGTGTTAATACTATTTGGAATTACAGAATTTGATTTTAATAGTCCAGGAACTATATATTTTTGTGAGTTTTGGTTTTTGTTTGTTACATTAAATTTCTTTTGATCTACATTTTGATCTAATTTATATTTAAATAAAATGCTATCTAAATTATTATAATAAACATAATTATCTTGATTTGAAAAACTATTTTTACTAATAGATTCAAATACGTTTTGATCATTAAAATTAAAAATATCTAACAATTGGTAAGGAGTAGATAATCATGAATAGATTTGTCACTCATTTGATGATTTATTAGCAATATTCATAACTTCTTTTAAATAATTAACTTGTTCTTGGGTAAATTTTTTATTTTCATAACCATTTGGTATCAATAATAACTCATCTTTATTGTTATTCATGAAATAAGGTTCCACATTGACCTCATTGCCCGAAAAATGATAAGGGTATTTTTTATTTATATAGTATGCAGCATTATTTACATTTGTAGTAGCGTTAGAAGAAAGTAATGAACCCCCTAATGCTAAAGGGATAAAAAATACTAGTGGTAATGTAATTGATATTTTTTGACTTAGTTTATAACTTATTAAAGAAGTTATTAAACCAATCAATAAATAGGTTACTAACCCTACAACAAAAAATAATAATGAATAAACAAAAAGATTTACCGAAGAATATAATGCATATGTAGAAATAAATGCTGATATGAATAAAATTGATGACCAAATTAATCCAAAATAAATTAGAGTTAATAATTTTCCTAATACAAAATTATTCCTTGAAATAGGTTTAGATAAACCGACTAATTCTAAACCCTCTTCTTCAAAATCTTTAAAAATATTCAAAGACTTAATCGATGCAAATAAAACTGTTGTAATTAGAATTCCAAATATGTATAAATGTGATGAAAGTGGCAAGTGTTTTTCGCTTATAACAAACTTAAATACAAAACCAATAATAAAAGAAACCATTAAAGTTAAAGATGGAATAATGATTGAACTTTTCTTCTTAAACACAGTATTAAAAGCAAATTTTGAATATTTAAATGCCGATGTTTTCATATTTTAACCTTTCTAAACAATAATATGAATTAAATGATGAAATAATTTTGTAACTTGTTGTATACAAAATTATTTCTTATGAATTTTTATTAAAAAATCTTTAAATTATAAATTAGAACAAAAAGGACTAGTAAATAAAATTATTTAGATAAATTTATGTAATTGTGGTTTTTTATAAATTAATTTTTTTACAAATCTAAATTATTATATCATTAATTAACTGATTTTATTTTTCTTTTTTAATTTGAATCATTACTTATAAAAAACACCTTAGATTTAAACTAAGGTGTCATATATTATTTTTTATTATATGTATCAATTCTCAATAATGTTTTTTTGAGTTTTAATTCCATGCTATATGCATCTGCTGCACTATATTTGTTTTCACGAAGTTTATTTTCCAATTGATCTCTTTCTTTTATTGCACGTTCAATATCTATGTCTTTAACATTTATAATATCATCTGTTATAATATTAATTTTATCCTTAAGCACATAAATTAACCCGCCACCTATGAAAAATTTTTCGGTACCAGGTTTATTTTCTCAACCAATTGTTAATGTTCCTATTTCAATATTTGAAAACATTGTTGAGTGTCCCGGTTGAATTCCTATATAACCACGTGACATTTTAAGTGTAATAATCTCAACATCATTTTCATAAAAAATACCTGAAGGAACAGTTATTTTTAAATACATTTTAGACATTATTTTTTATTAAATCTTGCGATAACATCATCGATGCTTCCTGCATATCTGAATAAATCTTCAGGATATGAATCGTATTTACCTTCTAAAATTTCCTTAAAGCTTCGTATTGTATCTTTTAGTGGCACATATGCACCTTTAATACCTGAAAACTTCTCTGCAACTGTAAACGGTTGAGATAAGAAGTTTCTGATTCTTCTTGCACGAGCTACTATTTTTTTATCTTCTTCTGATAGTTCACCCATACCTAAAATTGCAATAATATCTTGTAACTCTTTAAATCTTTGTAAAATAGATACTACTTTTTGTGCGACATCATAATGTTCAGCACCAACCACAAGTGGATCTAATAATCTAGATGATGAGTTAAGAGGGTCAATCGCCGGGTAAATACCTAAAGAAGCTATACCACGGTCTAAAACTGTTTTAGCATCTAAGTGAGTAAATGTTGTTGCAGGCGCCGGATCAGTTAAATCATCAGCAGGAACATAAACCGCTTGAACAGATGTTATTGAACCTCTTCTAGTTGAAGTAATACGTTCTTGCAAGGCGCCCATTTCTGTTGCTAATGTTGGTTGATAACCAACAGCTGATGGCATACGACCTAATAAGGCTGACACTTCCGAACCAGCTTGTGTAAATCTAAAAATATTGTCAATGAATAATAAAACATCTTGATTTTGTTTATCTCTAAAATATTCTGCCATTGTAAGACCGCTAAGCGCAACTCTCATACGAGCACCTGGAGATTCATTCATTTGACCAAAGACTAATGCTGTTTTATCTAAAACACCAGCAGCATTCATTTCATGGTATAAATCATTACCTTCACGAGTACGTTCACCAACTCCCGCAAAAACAGAAAGCCCATTATGTTGTGTTGCAATATTGTTGATTAATTCTTGAACAAGAACTGTTTTACCAACCCCTGCACCACCAAAAAGACCAATTTTTCCACCTTTTGCGTATGGTATTAATAAATCAATAACCTTAATACCTGTTTCTAATATTTCTGAAGATGTTTTTTGTTCTTCATAACTTGGAGAAGGGGCATGAATAGGCATTCGCTCAACATCTTCATCCATTGGTTTATCATCAATAGGATTACCTAAAACGTCAAACATTCTACCTAAAACTGCATTACCAACCGGCATAGAAATAGCACGTCCTGTATCTAAAACTGTCATTCCTCTACGAAGCCCGTTTGTTGAGCCCATTGCAATTGTACGAGCTGTATCATCACCAATATGTTGTGCAACTTCAAAAGTATAAACTTGATCTTCGTGCTTGATAGTTAAAGCGTTTAATAATTTAGGTAATTTACCTTCTTGAAAACGCACGTCAACTACCGGACCAAGAATTTGTACTATTGTACCTTCGTTTCTTATCATAAATTCTCCTTAATTAAGTTGCGTCTGCACCAGCAACTATTTCTGTTAATTCTTGTGTTATTTTACTTTGACGTTCTCTGTTGTATTCTAATTTTAAATCCGAAATTAATTCTGTAGCATTGTTTGTTGCGTTTTCCATCGCATTACGTCTTGAAGCTGTTTCTGAAATTTTCGAATTTGAACTTAAACAATAAATAGTACTTGCTAAAAACAATGGAACTGAAGAAGAAAGCACTGTTTCTGCATTTGGCTCAAACTCAATTACAGAACTACTTGTTTGAACATTCTCTTTTTTAGTAAAATCAAACGGAAAAATTTGTTGACATAATGCATCTTGATTTATATTATTAATAAATTTTGTATAAACTAAATTAATTGAATTAATTTCTTTGTTTTTGTATAGCTCCATAGCTAATTTTGAAATTTCTGAAGCTAATTTATATGGCATTTTATCCCCAATATTTGAATATTGTTTTATGACTTGTGATTTTAAGGAACTAGATGCCAATAAACTAATCCCTTTTCCTCCTAAAACTATGATTTGATCGTATTCAGAAACTTTATCACGTAATAATTGAAAAGCATTGTGATTATACGAACCACATAAACCTAAATCACTAGTTACTAAAATAAATAATCTGCTTTTTACATCTGAATTCTTTGGAAAAATAGCATAAAAGTCATTTTCGTCAATATTAGCAATTAATTGGTCGAAAGTTTCTTGCAATGATTCTTGATAAGAAATAATATTTATATAGTCATTTCTCATTTTTCTTAATTTTGAAGTAGAAACAAGTTCCATTGCATTAGTAATTTTTTGTGTGTTGCTAACAACATTAATTCTATTTTTTAAGCTATTTAAATTAGGCATCTTTTAAACTATATTTTTCTGGCATTTGTTTATGTAAGTTTGGATTATATTCCGGTATTGTAGCAACAATATCATTTACTATTTTAACGACTGTATTTTCAATTAATTTATAATCTTCTTCTGTAATTTTACCTTGTTCTGAGATTCTACTTACCAATGATAAACCGACACTATCTGTTGTTGCTCAATTAATTATATTGTCACGATATTCGTGAATGTATTCTTTAGGTAAAGGGTTTATAATTCTTTCTTTAACACCTACAAGTAAAATTGATTGAATTTCTTGTTTTATTGGTGAATATTGTTCTTGTCTTAATAGTTCATAAACTTTTGCACCATGATCAAGAATTGTTTTTGTAGATTCATCTAAATCTGATCCAAATTGAGCAAATGCTAACATTTCATTATATTGAGCCAATTCTAACTTCAAAGAACCCACAACTTGTTTCATAGCTTTTGTTTGAGCTGAAGAACCAACCCTAGAAACACTAAATCCAATATCTACCGCAGGTCTTTGACCAGAATTAAATAAACTTTCTTTTGTAAAAATTTGACCATCAGTAATAGAAATTACGTTAGTAGGTATATAAGCTGAAATATCACCTTGTTGAGTTTCAATAATCGGTAATGCTGTAATTGAACCACCACCGAAGTTCTTATTCAATCTTGCGGCACGTTCTAATAATTGAGAGTGTAAATAGAAAACATCACCAGGATAAGCTTCACGACCAGGAGGTCTTCTTAAAAGTAATGATAATGTTCTATAAGCGATAGCGTGTTTTGATAAATCATCATAAACGATTAAAACATCTTCACCTTTAAACATTCATTCTTCTGCAATTGTAACACCAGTGTAAGGCGCAATATATTGTTGTGGCGCTAGCTCGCTAGCTCCAGCCACAACTATTGTAGTATATTCTAATGCTCCAGAATCTGATAATTTTTGAACTATTTGAGCAACTGTTGAATTCTTTTGACCAATTGCGACATAAACACATTTAACATTTTTATCTTTTTGATTAATAATTGTATCAATTGCAATTGCTGTTTTACCGGTTTGACGGTCACCGATAATAAGTTCTCTTTGTCCTTTACCAATCGGAATCATGGTATCAATTGCTAAAATACCTGTTTCCATAGGTTGATTAACTTCTTTACGGCTCATAACACCGGAAGCTGTTTTAAATATTTCTGATTTTTTAGTTGTGATAATTGGACCTTTACCATCAATTGGATTCCCTAGTGCGTCTACGACTCTACCTAAAAGTTCATCTCCGACACTAATAGAAATAACTTCACCAGTTCTTCTAACAGAATCTCCTTCAGAAACTGAATTAGCATCTCCAAAAAGAGCGACACCAACTGTTTCTTCTTCTAGGTTAAGAGCAAGCCCAAAAACACCATTGTCAAAAGTAACAATTTCACTATTCATAACTTTTTCAAGCCCGTTAACAAGAGCTATACCATCACCAATAGAGATAACTTTCCCGATCTCTGAACGATCTACATTAGAATTAATATTTTTAATTCTATCTTTAATAATCGCTGAAATATCATCTAATTTGACTGCCATCTAAACCTCCTTTTTATTAATTAAAATATCATTTTTTAATTTATCTAATTCGTTTTTAATGTTATTTTCTAAAACTTCGGTACGGGAAACGATTTTAAAACCGCTAATTAAATTAGGATCCACATGATGTGTAATTCTAACTTTTCTACGAGTATTTTCTTGAAGTTTGTTTTTAATATCTAAAAGTTGTTTTTCGTCGATTGGAAATGCCGAAATAACATCTACAAAACGAATTCTTAATTCGTGATTTGATAGTTTTAGATATTCAATAATTATTTTTTTAAGGTAACTAACAACTTTTCTGGAAACAATGACCTTGATAAAATTAGTAGTTATTCAGTGAAAACCTTTAAAGGCAATATCTATTGTTTCGAATTTATGCATTTCACTAATATCATAATTTGATAAATAATTTATAAAATCTTTGTTATCCGTAAATTCTTTAATTGTTTCAAATTCTGTTTGTAGAATTTCAAATTTATCTTCCTCTTTAGCTAAATCAAATATAGCAACTGCGTAGGCTGAAATGTGTCTTTTTTCATACATTATAACTCTTCAACCTCTTTATCTGAATTTAAGAATTGATCAATGATTTTATCTTGTGTATCTTTTGAAATTTCACGTTTTAGAATTTTTTCTGATAATTGTGTAGCAATTTCAACAATATATTTTTTAGAATTTAGATCAAATTCTTTTTGTTGCGCACTAATGTCTAATCTTGTTTCATCTAATAAACGTTTTGATTTAATAGTTGCTTGGTTAGTATAAAACTCTGCTATTTTTTCTGCTTTTAATTTAGCTTTTGTAAGGATATTGTCAGCTTGCACGTGCGCATTTTTGAGTTGCGCATTTGCTTCGTTTAATGTTTTAATACTTTCTTCTTTTTTACTGATCGAATCATCTATATTGTTTTGAATAAAATCATGACGATTTTTCATCATTTTTTTAACAGGTTTATATAGAAAATATCATAGTGCAGCAAATACTATTATGAAAGCAAGAATAGTTGCAATCATTAATGGAATACTTGGAAAAATACCTAAAAATTCTTCTTTAAGTTGTTCTCCTGCACTCGGTGTACTACTTGACGCTTCTGCTGCAAATTTATGGAATTTATCGATATTTAATATCATAAGAAAAATACTATTATAATACGAAAAGAATTAATATAGCAATAACGAAAGCATAAATAGCTGATGATTCAGCAATTCCAGCACCAACAATTAACATGTTTCTAACTTTTTTCTCTGCTTCTGGGTTTCTCCCAACAGCTTCAGCTGCTTTACCAGCTGCATAACCTTGTCCAACCCCTGTTCCTATAACACCGATAGCTGCTAAACCAGCACCGATTGCTAATAATCCAGTTTTTAAGTCTGCTCCACCATTGTTAGCCATAACTTCGGCCGCCTTTGATGTTGAGTTTGAAGCTTCTTCTGCTAATTTTTGAATTGATTCTATAATCATTTTTTCTCCTACTTTTATTTTATTAATATATATGTTCTACTTTATTTTTTTTCATATTTTTAAAAATTTTATAAGTAAACTTTTTCGGTTTTTCTTCTGGAACTTCCGATTCCATCTTTCAATATACTATTGTTAACAGCGTGAAAACTATAGCTTGCAACACTGCCCCAAATATATCGAAATAAAAATGTAGCACAGGAGTAAAGATAGATCCTAAGTAATAAAATGGTGACCCTCCGATAGTTATATTTCCTACTAAAGCATATACCATTAATAAGATCGCAGCACCACCCATTAAGTTACCATACATACGAGCTGAAAGCGAAATTAAACTACCAAATTTACCAATCAATTCCATCGGATTCATAACATCTTTAATATATTTTCTTTTTCGATGAATTGCACCAGCCACAAAAACACCCATTCATGTCATTAAAGCAAGTGTAAAAGGCACTGAGATTGAACTACCAATTGGTTTTAATCCAATTATTGGTAACAAGTTACCTATAACTAAAAAAGTACCTAAAGTAAAAATATAAAATTTAGCTTTCGGAATTGAACCGTCAGCAACATTATCGAAATTATCATCCAATGCCTTTACATATGATTCTGCTATTAAAGCTACGCCCGTTGGCGACTTATCATTTTTAACTTTTTTAACTTTTATAAAAGCAATAATTGATAGCACCACAATAATTAACACAGTCATAAATAATGACAATAGTTGAGGTAAATTTCAAACTCATAATTTCTCGATTATCTTCATTAAACCTCCTTTTTATTTTTTAAGTATATTGAAGTAAAAATAATACTTATGAAGCTACTTAATAAACCAATAAAGAATATACCTAAATTGATTTGAGCATCAGTAAAATTAACTTCTAATAAGGACTTTGTGCTTTGATTTGAGATTTTATTAATACTTACTATTAAATACATAATTAAGGATAAAATAATAAAAAATATTAACATTTTTAATATATGAGCAATAATTAATATTTTTCTTTTTTTAAGATTAACTGTATTCAAAATCCAGGTAATTTTAAAAAGTAAAAACGAAGTAAAAGACCCTATAGCAAAACCAAATAAAGATCCTCTTATTCATAAATTAATAATGAAAAAAAACGCACTCGAGATAATTAGAAGAGTAATATATATAACATCAAAACTCTTTCTAAAATTGCTCATAGCACTCCTTTGTTTGTGTTTGCTTAAAAGTATTTTATAACTTTTTTTATGTTTTTTGTAAAAAATTTTTAAAAAAAATAAAACGATACTTATTTCGCTTTATTTTAGTGTTTTTTGTCAAATTAAGCTTTATTATTTGAACCGAATTCATGTATTTTAAACTTAACTGTTTCGCACATAGCTTCAAACCCTGGTTTATATAATTTACGTGGGTCAAAGTTTTTGCCTTCTAAGTCTTTTCCGCTCAAAATATATTCTCTTAATGCTTTATGGTTTGATTGTTGTAACTCTGTATTAACATTAATTTTTGTAACACCTAAACTAATAGCTTTTTTGATTTGTTCTGAAGGAATTCCACTTCCACCGTGTAATACGATACCGATTCCAGCGGCTGAACTAATTTCTGTTAATGTGTCAAAACTTAATGATTCTCATGTTGTTGGGTATGGACCATGAATATTTCCGATTCCAGCCGCTAAAACATCAATTCCAAGTGAAGCCATTTTTTTAGCTTCTTCAGGATTTGCGAATTCACCATTTCCTACAATTCCATCTTCTTCTCCACCGATTGTTCCTACTTCAGCTTCAAATGACATATTTCTTTTTCTAGCTAATTCTACTAATTCTTTTGTTTTAGCGTAGTTCTCATCAAACGGATAATGTGAACCATCGAACATAACTGATGTATATCCTTCATTTTCGATAGCAGCTTTAACACCTTCATATGAACCATGATCTAAGTGTAATGCAACAGGAATTGTAATTTTTAAGTCTTTTATTAAACCTAAAACCATTCCACTAACTGCATTTAAACCACCCATATATTTCACTGCACCTTCTGATGTTGCAACAATAATTGGTGATTTTTCGGCTTCAGCTGTTAATAAAACAGCTTTTGCTCATTCAAGATTATTAATATTAATGTGAGGAACTGCGTATTTTCCTTCTTTTGCTTTTTTAAGCATTTCTTTTGCGTTTACTAATGGCATCTTTTTTCCTACTTTCTATTTTATTCATTGTTAATTAATTTCTGTTGTACTACTAATTCAAGTACCGTCAAGATTTCTTGTAAATCTCATATCAACAGTTAACAAACGATATAATTCACCCATTTTCTTTTCTTTTATCTTATCAAGGGTAAAATTTTCGTCATCTTCATAGCTTTGAATTCAAACTTCCCTAAGTTCTTCTTCAATTCTTTGGAAAATTTCATCAAATGTGAAAGATCTAGATGTATCAGAAGAAATAACTTCTATAGCTATTTCTAACATTGTTTTATTCTTCATTAATTTTCCTTTCGATACTTTGTGTATTAATTATAAACCAAAAAATGTTTTTTTTAATATTTGTTTAAAAATTACATATTTTCTGGTGCAGTAACACCTATTAAACTTAAACCAAGACGTAAAACAAGTTGAACAACCTTAACTAGATAAGCATATTCAGATTCGTTTTCGTGTCCTTTAAGCTTTGTTTCGGAATAAAAACTATTAAATAATTTAGCTAAATTTAATAAGTATTGACTCATTAAATTAACTTTTGAAGTTTCAACAATTGTTTTAATTAAAGATGGAAACTCATCAATTGCTAAAACTATTTTTTTAGCTTTATAACTTAATTTAAATTCGGCATTTAAACTCGGAACTATCAAATTATTAAGTAATGAAACTGTTCTAGAGTGTGCATATTGAACAATATAAACTGGATTACTATTATTTGATGAATTTGAAAAATCAATATCAAAATCAAATTTATTATTAATTTCACGAGTTAACATCATAAATCTAATTGCGTCCGGTGAACTAACCTCTAATAAGTCTGACAATGTAACACTTGTCCCTGCTCTTTTAGACATTTTAAATTCTTCTCCGTTTTTTATTAATCTAACTAATTGAATTATTAAAACATCTAATTTTTTTTCATCATATCCTAAAATACTTAATGCTGCTTTCATTCTTTCGACATAACCTGAATGATCGGCACCTCAAATATTAATTAAACGATCCGCTTTCTTAAATTTTGTTAAATGATATGCAATATCAGGAAGTAAATATGTGTTAGCTCCATCGGACTTAATTAAAACACGATCTTTATCATCTTTAAATTCTGTTGTTTTTAAAAATAAAGCACCATCTTTATGATATGTAAATTCTTTCATTTTATCTAGAGCTTCTTCTACTGCTCCGTTTTTTAAAATGGAAAGTTCACTTGAGAAGGTATCAAATTTACTAATGTTTAACTTCGATAAGTCAAACTTAATTTTGTCTAACAAAATATCTTTAACTTCCGTTTTAAATTCATTGTATTTTGAATCAAAATTATCTAAGTAATAATCTCCTTTTTTATTTTTAATTTGCTCTACCGCTCAAGTAATATCTTGTCCTTTGTATGATTCTTCAGGCATATCTAATTCTTTGTCAAATAATCCAAAATATCTTACTTTTGCAGAATTAGCCAATACATTAATTTGATTTCCTGCGTCATTAACATAATATTCTGACTCTACTTTATAACCGGCGTGACGATAAATTTTAATTAAGGAATCTCCAAAAACAGCACCTCTAACATGACCTACATGTAAAAATCCTGTTGGATTAGCAGAAATATATTCGACATTTATTTTAATTGGATCAAATTGGTTTGCACCATAATTAAAGCCTTGTTCATTTGCGTTTAATAATACCTCATTGAAAACTGCATCTTTTAAAATTATATTTATAAAACCAGGGGTTGCTACATCAACTTTAGCAAATACTTCATAATTTAACATCAAAGTATTTGCTAATTCGGTAGCGATATTTAATGGTGAAGTTTTAACAAATTTTTTGAGCAAAAATGCTACATTAGTAGATAAATCATATTTGATTTCTTCATCTTCTAAATGTTCGGGCAAATTTGGTAAACTAATCAAAAAACCTATTTTTTTCGCATCAAATTCTTGTTGAAAAAAATTATTTTTTTGCATTTTTTTTATCGAATCTATAATCAAATCTCTAATTTTTACGTTTAAAAGCATCACTTTCCTCCTACATTGTATTTTAATTATACATTTTATGAAAACATTATATAATAAAAATATGTTAAAAATTTATGTTTGCGGACCAACGGTCTATAACGATGTTCATATTGGTAATATTAGACCAATATTAACATACGATTTAATATTAAAAGCTGCTAGAAATTTAGGTATTGAATTTAGTTTTATTCATAATATAACTGATATTGATGATAAAATAATCAATCGTGCAATCGAAGAAAATACTACAGAAGACGAAATATCTACAAAATATTCAAAACACTATTTAGAAATTTTAAAAAGTCTTAACGTAAACACAATTACACACTTAGAATATGTAACTAAAAATTTAGATACAATTTATGATTTAATTCAAAAAATGATAGACAAAGGAAGCGCTTATAAAATAGGTTCAAATGTTTGATTTGACGTTAATAAAAATATTGAAAATTACGGAAAAGTATCAAATCAACAAATTGATAAAATGAAATTTGAAGATAGTGACCATCAAAAACGTTTTCCTGCCGATTTCGCGTTATGAAAAGACACAAATATAGGTGTAAAATACAATTCTCCTTTTGGATTGGGGAGACCTGGTTGACATACAGAATGTGTCGCGTTAATTTACAAGCATTTTAAAGAAAATGGCGTTGATTTCCACGGTGGTGGGATGGACTTAACATTCCCACATCACGAAAACGAAAATATTCAGTTTTTTAGTATAACAGGTAAGGACTTAAGTAAAAATTGACTTCGCACGGGTCAAATTAATATAAACGGAATTAAAATGTCTAAATCACTTCAAAATGTAATTTTACCTAAAGATTTTATCGAAGCATACTCTGCAGATCATTTGAAAGTTATTTTTTTACTTTCAAACCTAACAAGCGAGATTAATATAGATGAAAACTTATTAAATAACGCTTCTTTATTTTTGAAAAAAATTAAAAAAATATTTTTTGAAGCAACAATAAATAAAATCGATAGAAATTATGATGAAGATTTATTTAAACAAGCAATGAGTTATATTTTTGAGAAAAACTTTTCAAAATTCAATAAGCTTCTTAATGAATTATTCAAGGAGATTAATAAAAATAATTCAAAAATTTACATGGCTACAATTATGAAAATATTTGATAGTTTAGAATTTGATATTTCTAAATTTAATTATAAAGACTATGTTGACTTATATAATCAATGACAGTTGCACTTAAGAAACAAAAATTTTGTTGATGCCGACAAGGTAAGAGAAACATTGATTAAAAACGAACTAATTTAGTAATAAAAAACTACAAAAATTATTAAAAAAGAGGATATAAAATATGGAACAATTATTAGTGTGTGGTAAAAACTCAGTTATAGATGCTTATAATAATAATCAAAAAATTAAATTAATTTATATATCAAAAAAAGAGAATTTAAAATATTTTAATAAGCACAGAGTTAACATTAAAATTGTTGACCATATTTTTTTAAATAGTTTAACTCAAGAAAATCACCAAGGTTTTATTGCTGTACTACCAGGAATTAATTATTTCGATTTAACCAATTTAATTAAGAATAAACCAGAAAATGTACTTGTATTAGATAAAATCCAAGATCCACATAATTTAGGAGCAATAATAAGAACTGCTAATGCAGCAGGAATTAAAGATATAATTTTACCTAAAACAAATGCGGCTCAATTAGATAGTACCGCTTTGAAAGTTTCATCCGGTGGTTATATTGGAATTAATTTTTATAGGGTAAATAGTATTTCTGCTTCTTTAACAAAAATTAAAAAACATGGATATTGAATCTATTCAACAACTTTAAATGAAAAGGCATTTCCACACACAAAAGTAAATTATAATGGGCCAACAGTAATTGTAGTTGGTAACGAAGGAGTTGGAATTTCAAAAAGTGTAGCTTCCGTTAGTGATGAATTCATCTATATTAATCAATTTGGAACAGTACAATCTTTGAACGTATCTGTAGCAACAGGAATTATACTTTTTGATTTAATCAATAAGAAAAATGGATAAGAAAATCGAAATCAATAAACTTTCAAAGTATGTAATTTTATTTTTAAAAATTAACCAAAACAAAAAATATATAACAAAAAACGAAATATTATTTAAATTTCAAAAGATATACTATTCAAATATAGAAATTTTTTGTGCTAAGATTTTTCGGATGACAAGGCCTTATAACATTAGCTGAGAAGAAATATATAATACATTATTATTTGAATCTTTCGAACTAATGCTCAAAGAATATGACGACAAAATACCTTTTGAAAATAAATTTTGAAATAGTTTGAAATTTAATTCACTTAATTCTTTAGGTAAGTTAAAAAGTAGACAAAATATATTTGATAACTACATTGGAAATCACTTAATAAATTATCAAAAATTATTTAATAAAATAAATTATTTAGATTATTTAGATAATATAAATTCAAATGAGAATAGACATTATAAAGAGTTGCTTGTATTACTTTACTCTAAATTAAATAAAATTGAAAAAGAATATATAAACAATATAGATATGCCTATTAAAAATAAATCATGATATTCAAGAAGTAAACAATTAGAAATAATAAATAACATAAGAATTAAATACAATAATATTTGTCAAAGTATTTAATCAATTTTAAACCGACTTAAAAAAGACGTTTTATGGTAAAATACATATATGAAAAATAATAAAGTTTCATTAGCGTGCGAAGAATGCAGAAGAAAAAACTACATAACTAACAAAAGTTTAGGGAATTTAGAACGTTTAATTGTTAAAAAATATTGTGTTCATTGCAAAAAACATACACTTCATAAGGAAGAAATCTAAATGAAAAAAAATAATGAAGAAAAAACATTGAAACAATTAAGAAATAAAAAATATTGAATAAGAAAAACAATAAAAGAAGTCAAACGCGTTAGATGACCTGACGCTAAAACTAATACAATAAACTTTGTTAGAATAATAATTTTTACCGCTATTTTTGCTTTATTTGTCTATGGTGTTACACTAGCATTTACAAAAATTTTAGAAATGATATAAATAACTAGGAGAATTTATGAAAGAAATGAAATGATATATGATTTCAACAATGAGAGGTAAAGAAGAACAAGTTGTTGAAGCTCTAAATAACCGTATAATAGCAGAAGATCTTAAAGAATATTTTGATCAAGAAATTGGAGAAACTGGTGCATTTAGAATTTTTAAAAAACCAAGTTTATCTCAAAAAGAATACCAAAAAAAACTTAATGGATTAGATTATAAAATTAACTACATAAATTTATATCCTGGATATATTTTTGCAAGAATGCATATGACTGATGCAGCATGGTTCTTAGTACGTAATACTCAATATGTAACAGGTTTAGTAGGTTCATCCAGAAAAGGGGCAAAGCCTACACCGGTAAGCAATATTGAAATCAAAAGGATGTTTAAAAGAGAACAAGAAGCTATAAAATCATTCGAAGATGGAGAAGATGTTTTTGGTCTAATTAGCGGAGATATTGTAGAGATAATAAGCGGACCATACATTGGACAAATTGCAACCGTTATTAAAGTTGATAAAAAAGGAAAAGAAGCAACAGTTGTTTTTGAGAAGTTTGGTAAAAACACAGAATTAATCATTGAAATTGATTCATTGAGATTAAGTGAAGATAATTAATAAAAAACACTAATATTTTAGGTTAACCTAATTAAAATATTAGTGTTTTATTTTTTAAAAAAATCTGCTTCTTCAAATAATTTTGCAATACGCTTTCCAAATTGATTTTCTAATTCAGAATAGTTAGATTTTTTTAAATTTTCAATAGTTTTAAAATATGACAAAATATTTTTAAGTGTTTTTTCACCTATGCCTTTAATATTTAAAATTTCACTAGACTTCATATTTTTATTCTTTACTTTATTATATCTATATTTAGCATTTTGATCTACTTGAGTTTGTATTTTACTCAAAAAATTAAAAATTTCGTTATCTATATCTAAAATTATGTTCTTATCATTAATTATTTTTTTAGTTTTATGTTTAGAATCTTTCACGAGACCAAAAACATTATTTTGCAAATTAAAATTCAATAAAGCTTCTTTTATTTCTTTCACTTGAGCCATTGAACCATCTGCTATAAAAATATCATTATTTTTAATTTTGGATATATTTTTATCTAAAAAATAGATTGCATTATAGTAGGTATATTGAATATCAGAATGTTTATTAATGTTTTTTACAATGTTTGTTAAATCATATGTTTTTGTCATTCTAGTAATTTTCCCATTTATATCAAAAGCAACAACACTACCCACTACATTTTTATTATGATTTTGAAATGAATTGTCAAAAATAAAGATTTTTTCTATATTTGATAATCCTAAATTATTTTTTAATTTTTCTCAAACAATCTCGTTATCATTTAGAAAATTAGGATGCTTAACAAGATATTTATTTATACTCTCTTTGTTATTAAGCATTAATAAATCACTAATTTGGTACAAGATTCCTTTCTTACTAAATCTTACTTTTTTCAAAATTAAATCATTTAATTCTAAATTTAAATTTTCCATTTCTTTGTTTAAAACTATTTGAACCGGAACCTTATTTTTACTATAAAAATTAGATAAATATTTTTCAATAAACTCTGCAAATAATCCTTCTCAATTTTTATTTTCATATTCGTGATAAATTAATGATCCGTAGTTATATGAATACATAGATATGAAAACTTTCGATTTAACTTTTTGAAAATCAAAAAAATCAATTGAGTGCTCATTTGAAATTTCAGAAATTTGTCTTTCTTTAATTTTTTCCAAAAATTTTGATGCCTTATAATATTTATTAGCTATTTCAAATTGAAGTTTTTCACTATAATCTTTTTCTCTTTGAGAAATTAAAGCTTTAAAGTAAGAGTACTTTTTATTAAAAATATCGATTATATCATTAATAATTAGCTTTATTTTTTCTTCGGAATCAAAATAAATTTTTTGGCCTTGATTATATAAATAAATATCTTTTAAAACATCAACAAAGTCACTAAAGTATGTATTTGGTGGTAAAGGACCAAAACTATACAACGAGTTATTGTCTTTGTCGCCGATTTGAATCTTAATATCCTTTTTTGTGGCATTAAAATTAATATATGGATAAGTTTTTTTATTTACTAATTTTATATTAAATCTAGGATTATATTCTTTAATTAATTTCTGTTCTTTAATAAATGCATCGTTTTCGTTTTTTGCTAAAAAATAATCAAAATCAGTTATACTATTAATCATTTTAGGAGTTAATCAAGAATTATTATGGCCACCGAAATATTGCATTAATCTATTTTTTAGTTTTTTTGCCTTACCGACATAAATAACTTCATTGTCTTTTTTTCATAAATAAACACCAAAAGTATTTGGAACTTTAGAAATTTTATTAATTATATTTTCTTTTTTAATCATATATTATAATTGTACATTTATTTACATATTTATATTCGCAAATACACTAATTTAACTTTTTAAAACTTATTTTTACTTAAAAAAATAATTAGTTTTTAGGCAAAAAAGACTATAATTGCTCGTGTTATGAAGAGAACATCGATTTTTAAACTTTTTGCGATCGGGACAGCTGCATTAAGTTTATCAACATTTTTGTCCATTGTGATTTCAGGAATATATATTTCTAAGAGCAATAATTTTAAAGAAAAAAATATTTTATCTAGTATGAATCTAAATTTTTTATTTGCAAACTCAAAAGAAAAAACATTTAATTCAATAAATAATTTGGATTTAGTCAAAGAAAACATATTATTAAAAAAAATAGACACAAAATATAAATATACATTTATTGGTGCTACAAAGAGCGAACTCGGAATAATTGTAACTTATAGAATATCTTACAATAATAAAGTTTCAGAAGAAAAAACATCCTTAATTTCAAAAGATAGTTTTAGAAAACCAATTAATTTTGATAATAGTTTTGCAACTTTTAAATTTAAAAATTCAAAAAATAAAACATACAATTCAATTGCTGAAGAAGAATTAAATCAAGACAATATTATAGGTTTAATTGAAAAAGATAATTTCCAAATTAACTTTATATCGGCGTCTAAAAAAGATGAAAACATTGAAATTAAATATACATTAACTTCAAACTCAGAAACTTCAGAAGAAAAAATAGCTTTAATTTCAAAAGATAGTTTTAGAAAACCAATTAATTTTGATAATAGTTTTGCAACTTTTAAATTAATTTCCAAATTAACTTTATATCGGCGTCTAAAAAAGATGAAAACATTGAAATTAAATATACATTAACTTCAAACTCAGAAACTTCAGAAGAAAAAATAGCTTTAATTTCAAAAGATAGTTTTAGAAAACCAATTAATTTTGATAATAGTTTTGCAACTTTTAAATTTAAAAATTCAAAAAATAAAACATACAATTCAATTACTGAAGAAGAATTAAATCGAGACAATATTATAGGTTTAATTGAAAAAGATAATTTCCAAATTAACTTTATATCGGCGTCTAAAAAAGAAGAAAACATTGAAATTAAATATACATTAACTTCAAACTCAGAAACTTCAGAAGAAAAAATAGCTTTAATTTCAAAAGATAGTTTTAGAAAATACGAAGATAACAAATTAATTACACAAAGTTTTAATGTTTATACTGACGTTATTAGGTTAAATTCAATATTTAATATTGAAAATAACAATTATTTTATCGATTTGAAAGATGAATCTAACGTTTTACCTAGTGGTAAATATAAAATTATATTTAGTAAAAATAATAATGGTGTTATTAAAAAGAATAAAAAATCGGAAATTATTTTAGATGGTGTTTTAGAAAACGTTGAAAATCCTTCAAATTTTAAAAACTTAAAATATAAAGCTAAATTCAATTTTGTAAAATATGATCGTACAAAAATAAGTGATGATTTGAATACAAAAGAAAATAATTGAAGTCAAAAAGTAACTATCGATAAAGATAACTCAAACAAATCAAACCCTGATAAAATAGATAAAATATTTCAAAGACAATTTGAAAAATTAAGAAAAACTCAAAACAACTTCTGAAGTAATTTAGACAGAAACAATACAAACCAAGAAAACGATATTAACCAAATAACTTTAAAAACAGTTAACAAAGAAGGCGAATGGTTTGATACCTTAAAATTTTCATGATTTGATTTCTTATTAACTCAAGAAAATCAAACAGAATTATTTTTACCTAGTAAACTAAATATTCAGTATTCTATGGACGGAAAAAATTTCTTCAACGTCCAAAATCAAAATAAAATTGAATTACAAGATTTTGGTCCTGTGTCAGGATATAAAGAAACAATTGGATATCGTTCGCTAATTGGAAACTCATTTCTTGCGTACGAGGGAACCAATGCAACTATTTTTAATATAGATTTTAATCCAACAAAAGCAAAATATATTCGTATAAAATGAACACCTCAAGTTAGTTATTATAGTAATGCAAATAACAAAAAACTATCAGCAGTAACATTTAGCGGATTGCAACTAAGAATTTTGGATAAAAACAAAAAAGAGGAATTAAAAATAAATTCAGAAACAACAAACGAATCATTTTCTTCAAAAATAAAAATAATAGATTTATAATTTTAATCTAAAAGTATACGTTAGTTGAAAAAAACAAGAAATGCAGTATATAAATATTGCATTATTTTTTTATGGTAAAATATTATCTAAATTAAAGGAGGAAAAATGAAAAGAATATATTTAGCTGGAGGATGTTTTTGAGGTGTGCAAGGTTATTTTAAAACAATAAAAGGAACAAAATTTAGTACTGTAGGATACGCTAACTCAGACGTTGAAGCTCCAACATATAAACAAGTGTGTCAAGGCGATACTAACGCAGTCGAAACTTTAGAATTATATTACAATGAAGAAAATATAAGTTTATCCCAAATAGTAGAAAAATTATTTGAAGTTATCGATCCAACGGCTTTAAATTATCAAGGTCCCGATCATGGAACACAATATAGAAACGGCATTTATTTCGAAACACAAGAAGATGGAGAAATAATTAAAAAAACTGTTGAAAAACTTTCAAAAGATATTGATGGTGAAGTTGTAACAGAAATTAAAAAGTTAGATAACTATTATCTAGCCGAAGAATATCATCAAGATTACTCAGATAAAAATCCAAATGTTGTATGCCACATTAAATTTTAATGTTTTATTAAAAAATGATTTTATGGAAATTAACATAAAATCATTTTTTTAATTTATAATATTGAATACATATTAATTATTACAAGGAGCAATATGAAACAATATTTAGAACTTTTAAACCTAGTTAAAAAAGAAGGAATAAATAAAGACGATAGAACTAATACAGGTACTATAAGTTATTTTGGTACCCAATCAAGATATAATCTTAAAGAAGGTTTCCCTCTTTTAACAACTAAAAAAATGGCTTGAAAAGCAATAGTTATCGAACTATTATGATTTTTAAAAGGTGATACCAACATTAAATTTTTAATAGACAATAATGTAAACATTTGAAACGAATGACCTTATGAAGATTTTAAAAAATCTAATGATTTTAAGGGAGAAACTTTAAAAGAATTTATCCAAAGAATAAAGGAAGATGAAAAATTTGCGAAAAAATACGGAAATTTAGGTCCGGTGTACGGAAAGCAATGAAGAGATTTTCTTGGTGTAGATCAAATTTCAAATTTAATAAATGATATTAAGAAAAATCCTTATTCAAGAAGGCATATAGTTAGTGCATGAAATCCTTTAGAAGTAAAAGATATGGCATTACCACCTTGTCATACTTTATTTCAATTTTATGTAAATAAGAATGATGAATTATCATTACAACTTTACCAACGAAGTGGTGATTTATTTTTAGGTGTACCATTCAATATAGCCTCATATTCATTACTATTAAGTATGGTAGCACATGTTACGAATTTAAAAGTAGGAGAATTCATACACACAATTGGTGACGCACACATTTATTCAAACCATATTGAGCAAGTAAATGAACAATTAAGTAGAAGACCTTTAAAATTACCTAAATTAGTTTTAAATAAGTCTATTGATAATATATTTGATTTTACTTTAGAAGATATTAAACTAGAAGATTATGAATACTTACCTGCGATAAAAGCAAAGGTTGCTGTATAATGATTAAATTAATAGTTGCACTTGATAAAAATAATTTAATAGGCAATAAAGACAAATTACCTTGAAGGATTAAAGAGGAATTAAATCATTTTAAAACAACTACACTTAATCATTCTCTGTTATTTGGTAAAAATACTTTTTTAGGTTTACCGCATAGATTAAAAGATAGAAAAATTTATGTTTTGAGTGAAGAAAATATACCTAATGCTGATGTAACCATTAATAACACAAGTGAATTATTTAAAGTATTTGAATACTATAAAAATAATTCACAAATACTTTTTATAGCCGGTGGTAAAAGTATTTACGAATCATTTTATAATTTTGCAGATGAATTGATTATAAGTAGAATTCACGGAGAATTTAGCGGAGATGTTTTTTTAAACTTTGACTTATCCATGTACGAACTTATAGAAACAATTGATAAAGATGTTTTTAGCATAGAAAAATGAGTAAAAAAAATATAGATTTGGGAAAATCTATATTTTTAATCATTAATAAATTGTGAAGTATACATATCATAATAGAATCCTCTAGAGTTAATTAAACTCTTATGTGTTCCTGTTTCTATTATTTCTCCGTTATTAACTACTAATATTAAATCGGCATTTTTAATAGTGCTTAAACGATGAGCAATAACAAATGAAGTTTTATATTTCATTAATTTAAGCATTGATTTTTGAACTATTATTTCAGTATTAGAATCAATATTAGATGTTGCTTCGTCTAATATTAATATATTTTTGTTAGAGAGTATTGATCTAGTTATTGAAAGTAATTGCTTTTGACCTTGAGATATATTTTGTCCATTATTTTCGATTAAAGTGTTAACGCCTTTAGGTAATGAATCAATAAAATGTTGTGATTGTGTCATCTCAATTGCTTTTTTAATGTTGTTTTCATTAATTCCTTCATTAGACATATTCAAATTATCTAAAATAGTTTCATTGAATAAAAATGAATCTTGTGAAACAATAGTCATAATTCTTTTTAAATCTTTTCTATTAATATTTTTTAGCTCAAAACCGTCAATTGTAATACTTCCTTTTTGATAGTTATAATATTTGCTAATTAAATTTATAATTGTAGTTTTTCCTGCTCCGGTAGGTCCTACAATAGCTATATTTTGACCTTGCTCTACTTTGAATGAAGCATTTTTGAGTTGATATTTATTATTTTTAGTCGGATCATAACTAAAGTAAACGTTTTTAAATTCAACATTCCCTTTAACAGATTTGTAAACATATTTTTCGATATTAGGATCGTATATTTTTCATGCAAAAAAACCAAAAGGATCTTCGTTAGAACATTCTAAAAAATCATTAACGTTTTCGTTGTAACTTATTTTAACAATCCTAATTATTTCATGATCAGTTTTTGGTAAAGGTTCATCTAATAATTTTGAAATTCTATTTGTTGAGGCTATACCAACTTGAATATTAAATACAGCACCCATTAAAGCTTGAAACGGACCTAAAAAGTTTCAATTTATAGAAATAAAAGTAAATATTAGGCCTGCTGTTGCGTGACCATTTATATCCGCTCCGAACCCTTGAAGGCCCAATACATTTGTTCCTCTAAAATAAAAATAAGCTGATATACCAGTAATAATTAAAATAAGAAAATTACTTAAAAAAGTGTATATTGAATCAAAACTTTTCGATATAAAGTCACCTTTGAACGCCGTATCACGAATTCTTTTGGTTATATCAGTCAATTGATTAAATAAATGTTCTTGCTTATTGAATGCATTTGTAATTTTTGTATTTTGGAGAGATTCTTCAACAAAAGCATTTAATTCTCCAAAAATCATTTGCATTTTAATAAAATAAGGTTGAGATTTCTTGATCAATAAGAATACCATACCAAAACTAATTAGAGTTATAGGTATTATAATTAATGATAAAGCAGTTGAAACTAAAAACATCATGACTATAGTAATAGTAATATTAAAGAAAGCACTAATAAGTTGTGAGAGAAGTTGAAATAATGAGTTAGCAATATTATTAGCATCAATAACTAAATTAGAAATTAAATCACCTGTTTTATTCTTATCATAGAAACTTATATCTAAATGAATTAATTTATCTACAATTTCATTTCTTAATCTCGCGGAAGCTTGATAACTAATTTTTGCATATATGTATTGTTCCGAATATCTAAATATTCCATAAACTAAATATGATAAAACTAGAACTGATAAAATTAGAAAAAACTTAGTTGTTTCAAAATCACTAAAAGTTTTACCGTTTCCAAGTGGCTCAAAAAAACTAGAAACTATATAACCGATTAAATAACTACCACCAATATAAAAAATTGCATTAATAAAAGAGAAGAACATAGCTAAATAAAAACTTTTTTTATCTTTATTAACAAAAGATAAAAGTCTTTTTAAATTTTTGTAATAATTTTTTTGTTTTTTAATATCTTTCATTATGACTCTTTCTATTGTTCTAATTGATTTTGACTTATTTCTCTATATCATTCACAATTTTGTACTAAATATTTGTGTGTACCTTCCGCAACTATTTCACCCTTATCCATTACTATAATTTTATCGGCGTTTTTTATAGATGTTATTTTTTGTGAAATAATTACATTTGTTGAACTATTTTTTCTAGAAATATTATTAATTAATGTTTTTGTTGTTAAATTATCTAAAGCGCTTGTAGAATCATCTAAAACTAAAATTTTAGGTTTAATTAATAATGTTCTTGCAATAGATAATCTTTGTTTTTGACCTCCAGATAAATTTTTACCTTGTTGTGAAACTTCATGTTGTAATTGCTTTTCAAAAGAATTTACAAAGTCTTTAGAGCAAGAAAATTCTAAAGCATAATCAATCTCACCATCCGTAGCATCTTCTTTAGAAAATCTAATATTAGATTCGATTGTTCCAGAAAACAATAAAGCATTTTGATAAACAATACCTACATTCTTTTTTAGATCATTAGTGTTAATTTCTTTCAATTCTTTTTCATCGATTAATATATTTCCGTTGGAGTACTCCATATTATTAACAATTAAATTAGCAATTGTACTCTTACCTGATCCGGTGGGCCCAATTATTCCTAAAGTTTTTCCTTCTTCAATTTTAAAACTAACATTTTTTAAATCTCAACCTTTTGATTCTTCAAAATACTTAAAAGATACATTTTTAAATTCTAGAGAATAATTAGGTTTATCTTCTAGTTTTATACCATCTAATACGTTTATTTTTTCGCTCTTATAGTTTAAAATTTGCATGACTCTTCCAGAAGATACTTTAGCTCTAAAAAATGCGCCAAAAAATTGACTAAACATTGTTAAACCTAGCGCAATCATGAATTCAAATTCTATAAAAGTATTAATTTTGGCAATTAATTGTTTAATATCTGTGTTTGGATTATTTTGTAAAATAAAAAACGAAGTAAGAAATATTAAGAAAATAACAAAATTAACAACAAAGAAGAAAAACGGTTGCCCTAAGGTAAAAAACTTCATAACTTTTCTAATATTAGTTAATCATTCATTGTTTGTTTTTTTGAACTTATTTAACTGTTGTTCCTGTAAATTATAATCACGAATTAATTTTGCACCTAAAATATTTTCACTAACAGCATTAGTTATATTGTCTAGTCTTTTTCTTCCGGTTCTAATAATCGGAACAACTTTAAAGAAAATAAAAAATGTAAAGAAAAGTAATATAGGCACTACTGCTAATATAGATCATGTTAATTGTAAATCTGTTGTAAATGCAAATACCAAACCAATAATAACAAACATTGGAGCTTTAATCAAAATGCTTATTGCACCAACTAAAAAATCTCAGAACATCGCTACATCATCATTTATTCTTGTAATCAAACTAGCTATTGTAATATCGGAAATATCTTTTAAACTTAAAGTTTGAAATTTTTTATACAATGAATCTCTGTAAAAATTAGAAGCTTTTTCTCCCGCTCAAACCAAAGTATATGTAGACATTAAAGTAATAAATGTAGACGCAAATATTAACGAAATAATTGTAGAAATTAGAAAAGTTAACGTTGACTTGTAATCAGTAGAGGTATAGATCGGATGTTTAAAAACTATAACACTATAAATTTCAGATTGCCCTATTAGTAAGGGTAATATTTGTGATATTAAAATAGGAACAAACATCATTGTTACAACATTCAAAAATATCAATATAAAAGAAAATAACATCTCAATTTTTATTTTTCTAGGTAATATTTTAAACATTTTAACCATTTTAACTCCTTTTAAGTAAATGTACTTTTTAATCTTAATAATGATTAAAATTATAAATTAATATTGAAAAAAACACAAAAAAAGGTATAAAAAAATGGCGATCACGAGAGGATTCGAACCTCTGACCACAAGCTTAGAAGGCTCGTGCTCTGTCCTGCTGAGCTACGCGACCACGTAATAATATTCTACCATATTTATCATTAAAAGTAAAATATTTTTTAATAATTATTTTCTAAAATTAAATCAAACCGAAAATCACCTTTTTTTATTTTATCAACAATTTTTTTAGGTAAAACGTTGTATTGATTTAGGTTTTCAATCTTTACTCACTTAAATGTTAATTTTCTATCACCCTCATAAAACACAACATCATCTTGTTCAAATCAAGGTTCTATATTAGATTCAACTAAATAATACATAGAAACCTCATGAAAATCTTTTTTTACATATTTATTGAAGAAAAAACCTTGGTATAAGCAAAATTCTTGTAAGGAATTAACATTTAAATTTAACTCCTCTTTTAATTCACGTTTAATACACTCTTCGAAGCTTTCGCCAAAACCTACTTTTCCACCGGGTAAATATTGATAATAATTATTTTCTGCATCGTAAGCAATCAATAACTTATTTTTGTGTATTAAAATAGCTCCTACTCTTAATTTAAATTTCTTATTTTTTTCAATTTCAAAAATAACATCCATAAAACCTCTCCGTAAAAAAAGACCAACTAACACAACACTTCCTCATATGGCTGCTACATTTCTGTCCTGACCAAGTTAGTGGGTTATTGTTTAGATGGCTCTATTATTATATCACCAATTATTAAATTGAAATAAAAAGTTTTGAAACTATTTAAATAAAATTGTTTTTTTGCACTGACAATATAACTCTTTTTGATAAATTTAAATATTTAATATGAAAGAAACAAATAAATCATATTAATATATAATTTAAACTATGAAAAAGAAAAAGATAATCAATTTTTTATTAAATGCATTCGCACTATCAAGCTTAATTACATTAAGTACAAGTTGTGCCACTACAAATAATAAAACAAATGAAAATAAACAACAAGATTCATCCGTTGAAAATATTAATTTAATGGATGAATTATCTTCGATATCAATTCCAGTTGAAAAATACTTTAATAAATTTTCGGTAGATTTAGAAGATAAGTTTATAAAAGATGCAAAAATATTTTTAGAAAATGAAGAAAAAACAGAAAAATTAAAGAAAGAAAACTTAGATAAATATAATTTTTTAGTTGAATACACAAAAAAAGGTACAGGACTGCTAGATAATCTTAATAAAACTTTTACAGAAATTAAAAATGATGAAAATAAAGGTTTTAAAAAATTGAATAGCTTAATCAATTTTTATTTACATTTTTTAACAGATTTTGTAGAACAAGCTCTTAAAGATGAGATTTATACTAATGAATCAAAATTAATTTTAGATAAAGAAAAAGAAAATTTTAAATATATATTAAATTTATTTTTAACAGAATCTATTAATAACCAAGCAAGAAAATATGTTGATAAAATGGAAAAATATTCAAATTTAGATTTGCAAACTCAAAATCAAATCAATTTATTTACATCTAAAGCTAATGAATATAAATTAAATTTAAAAAATATAATAGACAAAATTTCAAACCCACAATATGTACCAAACGATGAAACTAATAACCAAATTCAAAATAATATTTTAAATATTAGTAAAGAAATGCTTGATATTTTTAAATATTCTTTAAGCGAAAAATACACATTTAATAAAAATAGTAATATATGAAGTATTTCAACTAACTCATTTAATATTAAAAAAATTAATGTACCTGTTACTAATTCTGATCGAAATGGAAAAGATACTTCAAACGATCAACCAAGTTCAAGTGAAACATCTACATCTAACATAGAATCAGGGATAGAAGCAAACAAAAATAAAACTTTTGAATTATATCCATTAAATATTTCTAAAGAAGAATTAATAAATAAAGCTAATAATTCTAAAGAAATCAATGATTTTATTAATCTTCAAGAAATTAAAAATAGATATATTGATTCAAACTATATTGTAAACAATTTTGTATCTAGTGATTTTTATGAAAGCAGCGTAATTAATGCTTCAAAACGTAGAATAGATGATACTTTCATAACAAGATATTCAAAAACAAATAAAAATCAATTTGATAAAGTTGAAGAAATCCAAAATGAAGAAAACGAAAAAGATTTAAGTGATTATTTACCAGATAACATAAATTCATTTTTTAAAATTTCATTGAGTTTGGAACAATTGATGCCAATTTTTAGAGATGTAATTGAGCCTCAAAACGTAGAAACCAATTTAACAAATAAAGTATTAGAATTAACAAAATATGCACCTATAGAGATGTATAATCCGAAAATAACAAAAGTTGAATTCAATAATGAAACTAATGAATTAAGTTTATTTTTCTCACCGTCAATAAGAAAAAATGAGGCATTAGACATAAATTCATTCGAAAAAATATTATTTAATAAAAATATAAAATATGTTTTCGGACAAGTTGATCCAAACGCTCTTTTTAGTGAATTTACATATGACTTTTACTTTTCTTTAAGCGAAGAAAACAATAGAACAATAATCAATAAATTGAATGAAATAAAAACCGAAAATGAAACAACTTCTGATAAAACACAAACTAAAAAAATTAAAATAAATATAAAAATAGATCAATAAAAAACTCACAAAATTGCGAGTTTTTTATTTTTATTTGTATGATAATTTTTCTTCGTGAGTTTCTTTAGAATACGACTTAATAAATTCTGTCATTAAATCTATTGTTGCTTGTATATCTAGTAAAGAAGCAACACCTATAGGACTATGTAGATATCTTTGAGGAATAGAAATAGTCATTACAGCCGCACCCCCTGGAGCAAATTGCAATTCTGCGGCATCTGTACCACCGCCTCCTGCTACATATTTATAAGTAGGAATTTCTTTTTCTTTTGAAATTAGGTCTAAATAATTAATTAATTTTGGATCAGGTAATGTTCCAGAATCTTTTACTAAAATACTTACACCTTTACCTAAAACTGGTGTACCTTCTTTTGCTCCTGTTGTATCGTGAGCTGCTCCGGTATCTACAGCAAATGCTACGTCTGGATTAATTATTGAAACTGAAGTTTTAGCACCACGAGTACCAACTTCTTCTTGAACTGTACCAACTAAATAAACATCTGCATCTAAATCTAAATCGGCAATGTTGTTAGCAACAAATTCTAAAACAGTTACTCCTGCTCTATTGTCCATAGCCTTACCACCAACTAAATTATTTGCTAATTCTATGTATTCTCCTGTCATAAAAATTTTGTCACCGATATTAATTTTAGCTTTTTCAACTTCTTCTTTTGATTTAAATCCTAAATCAACATATAAATCATCATTTTTCACCGCTGATTTATACATTTCAGGTGTCTGAATATGAATGCTTGTATGTCCAAAAACCCCTTCAAATCTTTGATTTGTTTCAGAAGAAACAACAACTGCTCTTGTACCTATAGCAGTATTTGCTCAAACTCCTCCAATTGGTGTAACCATTAGATTACCATTATCTTTAATTGTTCTCACCATATAACCAACTTCATCCATATGAGCAGCTAACATCACTTTTGGTGCATCTTCTTTTTTAGATTTTTTAAAGAAAATTACAGAGCCCATCTTGTCTCTTTCAATTTTAAAAGCACCTTTTTTAATGTTTGATTTTAATTCATCAACAACTGGTTCTTCAAATCTTGATATCGCTTCAATTGACATATATTTTTTAAGTCTTTGAGCTAATTTTTCGTATTTTTTATCCATTTTTCTCCTTTTAATATATTTTACACTTTATTTTTATATGCTAAATAATTTTAAGCTTTATTTAAGCTTTATAAGTAAAATTTGCAATTGCTAGAAAGATTAAAATAGATTACGAGAGATTGAAAACAAAATAGGTTTAAGCGTATTTTTTCACAATTACACATTTATTTTAATAAGATCAACCTACTTTGATTTCAAAGTCTCTATATTGCATAATTAATTAAGCTTCATTTACTTTTCAAAATATTCTATTTATGATATAATAATATTACTTCTAGTTAGTTATGTAATAAAAAAGGAGTTGTGCATTGCACAGCTCTTTGTTATTTTAAAGGAGTTTTATGGATTATAAACAAATATTAACAAACGCATTTGGCGATATTATTTTAGAAGCTAAAATGATTCAAAATGATTTTGGGCCAACTTTAGAAGTTACAGTAAATCACACAAATCTCAAGGATGTAGAAATGCTTTCTAAAAAAATATCATTATTTTTAGAAAGCCAAAAATGATTTACCGATAACCACTACTTAGAGGTTTTATCTAAAGGTTTTGATACTAATGTTGACATTAATCAATTAGATAAATTCATTAATAAAGATGTAACTTTAAAACTTAAAAAATCATATTTAGGTCAAGATATTTTTGTAGTAAAAATACTTGAAGATAGATTAGATAGTTTTATAGCATCTTGAAACAAAAAGGGACAATTGAAAAAAATTGAATTTGAAAAAAAAGATATTTTAAACGCTGAATTATATATTAAATATTAAAGGAAAATATGGCAAGAAAAGATACAAAAAATAAAGAAGATCTTAAATTAATTTCAGAAAAAAAGATTTGATATGAAATAGTAGAAAATTATGCAAATAAACATCATTTTAATTTTGATTTAGTTCTAGAACTTTTTAGAAACGAAACTCAAAAAGTTTTTGAAAGAGACATCGACCCAGATGCACAAATAGTTTGAGAACCAAATCATGAAGAAAAAACTATCACTATTTACAACATCGCTGGTAGTGTTGAAGAAGAAAATTTTGAAATTGATTTTGATGATAATAATGATTTAAATTTTGACCAACAAAGATTAATTAGCATGAATTACCAAGATGCTATTAAATTAAACCCTAACGTTAAATATGGTGATAACATAAGCATTGAATTTAGCTTTAATTCTCTAACACAAAGACAAAAGACAGCAATCAATAATGGTTTTAAATCTGAATTAAAATCAAAGGAAAAAGAAAGAATTAGAGAGGTGTTTGGTGATAAAATAGGAAAAGAGTTTGATGGTAAAATTAAACACGCTTTACCAAAAGGTGGTTTTTTAGTAGAAATATTAGATGATGAAAATAATGTATATACATCACATTTAAATAGAAATAAGGCTACAAGAATTAGAGAATTACACCCTGGTTCTTCGGTTAAGGTTATTCTGGAAAAAGTAAATTATGATAGTACTTTAAATGTTTTAGAAGTATCTATGATTAAACCACAACAAGTAGAAAATATTTTAAAAGAAACCATTGTTGAAATTGCTAACGGCGATATTATAATCAAAAAAGTTCAAAGAGCTCCAGGTCTAAGAACTAAAGTTGCGGTTATGCCAAATCCGGATAAAATTTTTGATTTTGACATAATAGGTTCTATTTTTGGTGAAGGGGCAAAAAGAATTATTGCAGCTTCTAACATTTTAGGAGAAAAAATAGATATCATTAGATATTCAGAAAATAGAAAAGATTATATCATAAACGCATTATCTCCTGCAAAAATTATAGATGTTGCAATTCATAAAAAAACTGGTAAATGTTTTGCTATCGTCGATGCTGATAATATAACAATCGCAATAGGTAAGCGTGGTATTAATAATGATTTAGCCTCAAAATTGACTGAAAATATAATTAATATTATTCCTGTTGATGAAGCTATAAAAAGAAAAATTCCATTTAACCAATCAGGTTATAAACCAACAAGGGAGTATGATAAACCATTATTTGCACATGGTGATAGTAAGAATATAAATAAAAAATCTAGATCAAATAACTATTTTAAAGATATAGATTTAAAATTTGAAGAGTTTGATAAAGATGTTAGTGAATTTTTAAGATCTACAAGATCTATGGAAGACAAAGAAACAACTAACGAAAAAGAAACTAATAAAAAGACAAAAAGAACGGATAAATCAAATAAACAATTTAATTTTGATGATGTATTTTCTGAATTAGAGTCAAAATTAGAAGACACTTCTGAATTTCAAGAAGAAAATAATGATTCTTATGATTTTGTTAACGAATTAGGTAAATATTATGATCAAGACATGTCCGATTCTGATTCAAACGAAGAAGAAACTCAATTTATTGATGATAATTTAAGAAAACCTACAAACGATACCACTAATAAAAATAAGAAAAAAGTTATTGAAGAATACAAAAAAATAAAAGATTTTACCGTTGACAATGATTTAGTGAGTTATGGCGGTTTAAGCTTAGATCTTGATTTAAGTGAATTTAACGATGATTGAGAAAAAGAAGAAAATTAATCATAACTTTACAAGAAAGTGCATTATAACAAATCAAATAGTTGATATCAAAAATTTAATTAGATTTAATTATTTAAAAAATAATAATCATGCAACTTTAGATTTAAAAAGAGAATTAAATGGGCGTGGGGCATATTTTATACCATCAGAGGAAAACTGAAATAAAATCAAAAAAACAAAAGCTTTAAATAGAGTTTTTAAAAGCAATATTTCAAAAGAAAATTACTTCGAAATAGAGCAAGAATTAAAGGAGGTCTTTTTATGGCTAAAAAAACACAAAGAATAAGTAATGTTAACGACATTAAACAACAATTACAAACTACAAAAACCGAAATCAAAGATGGAAAATTTATTTTTACAGGTAAAATGTCTATAAGTGATTTTTCAGAAGTGACAAAAATTAATTCAAACGAAATTATTAAGAAATTTTTCATGGCGGGTAAAATGTATAATTTAAATCACATTTTAGATGAAGAAGAAATCGCTGAATTATGTCTTGAAAATAATTTAGATTTTCAAAAAGAAACTAACATTGACGGGTCTAACTTTTTAGATGAAGTTAATTTCGAAGATAAAGAAGAAGATTTAATAAATCGTAGTCCTATAATAGCGGTAATGGGGCACGTTGACCATGGTAAAACAACATTAATCGACAAAATTAGAAACACAAATGTTGTTGAAACTGAATCAAGTGGTATAACACAACATACTGGTGCATATCAAATCAAACACAAAGATAAAAAAATAACATTCTTGGACACACCAGGTCATGAAGCATTTACAAAAATGCGTGCCCGTGGTGCGAAAGTCACAGATATTATTATATTAGTTGTTGCAGCAGATGATGGAGTTATGCCTCAAACAGTTGAAGCGATAACACACGCTAAAGCTGCTAACGTTCCTTTGATAGTTTTTGTTAACAAAATGGATAAACCAAATAAAGATTTAGATAGACTTAAAGGTGAGTTAGCGGAACATGAAGTTATAGTACCAGAATATGGTGGTGATGTACAAATAGTATATGGTTCAGCTCTTAAGGGAGAAGGTTTGATAGACTTATTTGATGAAATTACATTACTTACAGAATTATTGGATCTTAAAGCAAACCCTAAGAGATATCCAATAGGTACTGTTATTGAATCTAAAATAGATAAAGGTGCTGGTGCCGTATCAACAGTTATAGTTGAAAATGGTACTTTATATAAAGGTGATTTTATTGTTGCGGGTTCAAAATATGGTAGAATCAGAAAAATAACCAATGCAAATGGTTTGGAAATCGAAAGAATTGAACCAGGACAACCCGGGGTTATTACAGGGTTAAATTATGCTCCTGACGCAGGAGATAAATTTATCGGGTTTAATGATGAAAAATTCGCTAAAAAACTTGCTAACGAAAAGGCTTTTGCCGATAAAATGGATTTATTGCATCACAAAAATGTAGAGGCAATAAATGCAGAAGGTAAAAAAGTTATAAATGTAATTATTAAAAGTGATGTTCATGGTACAAGTGAAGCTATAAAAGGACAATTATCTAACATGGAAAACGAGGAAGCTACTATAAAAGTTATTGCAGCTAGTGCAGGTCATGTTAGTGGTAGTGATTTACTTTTAGCACAAGCATCAAATGCGATAATATTTGTTTTTAATTTAAAGACTCCTTCTACAATCAAACAAAATGCCGCTGCTCAAAATATTACAATCATCGAACACAGCGTTATTTATAAAATTTTAGAAGATTGCCAAGCAATGCTCGATGGAGAAAAAGCCCCTATCTATGAAGAACGTAAAACAGGTGAGGCTCACATTATAAAAGTGTTCTTTTACTCAAAAGTTGGTAAAATTGCAGGAGCAATGATGGATACTGGTTTAGTAAAAGAAAAATCTAAAGTTAAGGTTTATCGTAAAGGTAAATTAATTCATGAAGGTGTTATAGATAGTTTAAGAAGAGAATTAAATGACACCAAAGAAGTTGTAAAAGGAAAAGATTTTGGAACTCATATCAAAAACTACAACGACATCGAAGAAGATGATGTATTAGAATTTTACGAAGACGTAAGAATAAATTAAAAATTAAGGTAAAATTAATTAGTATGGAAATTAAAAAATTAATTAGAGACGTCCCTAACTTCCCAAAAGAAGGAATTATTTTTAAAGATATTTCTCCTTTGTTAGCTGACGGAGAAGCACTAAACTACACAATCACTAAAATAGCAGAACACGCTAAAGAAGCAGATATTATTGTCGGTCCTGACGCAAGAGGTTTTCTTTTTGGAACACCAGCTGCCACTATACTAAAAAAACCATTTATAATGGTTAGAAAACCAAACAAATTACCAGGTGAAGTTATTTCGATGGAATACGAATTAGAATATGGAAGTAATAAATTAGAATTACAAAAAGGTTTCGTAAAAAGTGGTCAAAAAGCGGTGATTATCGATGATGTTCTTGCTACCGGAGGAACAACAAAAGCTATTATTAAACTTTTAGAATCTCAAGGTGTAACAGTGACAAAAGTTATTGTCTTACTAGAATTAAAAGAATTAAATGGTAGACAATTAATTGGAGAAAATATCGATGTTATTTCATTGATTGAAGTATAAAAATTTTATTAAAAAAGACTCAGTTGATTCCTGAGTCTTTTTTATTATTCGAATTGTTCGAATTCAAATTCGTAATCATCTCCCATTTGATTTGTTTCTAATTGATTATCGTCATAGTTATAGCTAACAATATCATTTAAATCATAAATAGTATCTGATTCATCTAAATTTTCGCCTAAAGCGATTGTAGGATCATATTTTTCTTTAAAGTATGATTTAGGATCTCTAATATCATATTTACCTTTTAATTCATAATTACTATTTGTACCCGCTGGAATCTTGTGTCCTAAAATAATATTTTCTTTTAGTCCATCTAATTTATCGATCCTCATACCAACAGCAGAGTTAACTAATATCTTAGCAGTTTCTTGATAAGAAGCGGCTGATAATCATGAATCTGATAGAAGTGGAACTTGTTTTGCACCTTTAATTTTTACTTCACCATATGCTGGTTTTTTACCTTGTGCAAGTAATTTTCCATTTTCCTTTTGATAAATAAATGTATCCACTAACGCACCGTTAAAGAATTTAGAATCACCTGTATCAATAATCATGATTTTTGATAATAATTGTCTTATAATAATTTCAATATATTTATCCGAAATTGTAATACCTTGTAAACGATATAATCTTTGGGTTTCTTTTAATAAATAATTTTGAACCGCTCTTGGTCCTGCTGCATTTAATAATTCATTTAAAATTACTGGTCCTTCAAAAATCTTTTGCCCAGGAGCAACAGAATCTCCTTTTTTAACACGTAGTTTTTGAGAAATTTTTCCATGGTAATCCACGTGTGTTTCTTCACCTTTTGAATTTTTTTGTGAAACAGTTACTATTGTAATATCTGTTTCTTTACCTGTTTCTTTATTTTTAGCTTGTTCTATTTTTGAAATTTTTCCATAAACTGTAGAAATAACAGCTGGTTTACCTCAAGGGAAGTCATAAGCATCTATAAGTTCGATTAATCTACCGAATCCACCTGTAATATCTTCAACTCCAGCAACCCCCCCAGTATGGAATGTACGCATTGTAAGCTGTGTCCCAGGTTCACCAATAGATTGAGCAGCTATAACTCCAACTGCTTCTCCGATACTTACAACTCTATTTGTTGCAAGATCTTTACCATAACAATGTTGACAAACACCGTTACGTGTATGACATGACAGAACTGAACGTATCTCAACAACTTCTTTTTTGTGAACATTTACAATTAAATCTGCAAGTTCAGGTGTAATTAGTTTATTTGCACCAATTATTTCATTTCCATGATCATCGTAAATCGCTTTATTTGTATATCTACCTTCAATTCTATCGTATAATGATTCGATAACTGTATCAGTTTTGGTATCTTTAATATCTTTAACTGGGAAACCGTAATCTGAGTGACAATCATTTTCGCGAACAACAATACTTTGACCAACATCAACCAATCTACGTGTTAAATATCCTGATTTTGCTGTGTTAAGAGCGGTATCTGTAAGTCCTTTACGAGCCCCGTGTGTTGATGAATAAAATTCATAAGCACTAAGACCATCAAGGAATGATGATTTAACCGGAATTTCAATTGTTGAACGAACAACACGGTCATTTTCGGCATCGGCTTTAAGTATTTTTGTGTTGTTATTCATAAGTCCACGCATACCAGCTAACTGTGTAAAGTTAGAAGCATTACCACGAGCACCAGAACTCATCATCATAAATAATGGGTTGTCTAAATCTGATTTTGTAACTTCTTTAAGTTCTTTTTCAATTTCATCTTTAACTTTTGATCAATTTTGAATTGTTAATTTATATCTTTCATCATCGGTTAAATATCCATTTTCAAAATACTCTTTAAGTTCTTGTGTATGTTTATCACCTTTTGCAATTTTTTCTTTTGTAGATTCAAGTGTTTTAACATCATTCATTGAAATTGTAATTCCAGAAAGTGTTGAATATTTAAATCCTAAATCTTTAATAGCGTCAAGAACAAACGCTACAATATTTGTATATTTAAATCAAACTTTTTCAAGCACAGATGTATACTTTGTAATATCTCATTGATATTCTTGCATACCCGAAGTAACATTTTCATTTGTTAATGTCTTCTTAGTTTTAAATCAAATTTTCTCAAATTCTTCTTTTATAAAATTATTAATTAAATTCGCATGTGATTCCGGAATACTATCATTCTTATAGTCTTTTAAAGCTAAACATTCTTCTAACATATTTTCATAATTAATGCTATTAACTTTATCAATAACTTTTGCTATATCTTCCATAGAAACAACATGAACATAGTTTTCATAAACTTTTCTAATAATTTTAGCAATATCTTTTTTGGTTAAACTTAAATTCGCTTCTTTGTTTTTTAATTCTTCAACAAAGTTTGTTCCGTAATCAAAAGTATATCTTTCAAGTTGTTCTTTAACACTTGAAGTGTGAATTTTTTCTTTTTCACTAACTACTTTTAATTCACCATTTTCTTCTTTATATTTACGTTCAACGTTTTTACCAAAAATAAATTCAAAATCAATAGGAAATACATTATTCAATATAAATTTTCCTACTGTTGAATAAATATATGGTCTATCAGTTAATTTTTCTAACATTTTTGATTTATTTAAAGCTTTAATAGGTAATACAACTCTTGTATGAAGAGTAATATTTTCTCTTTCGTAAGCTAATAACATCTCATCCATTGTTGGGAAGAATTTACCTTCTCCTTTTGCGCCTGGCTTTTCAATTGTTAAATAGTATAAACCTAAAATTATATCTTGAGAAGGGTTAATGATTGGTTCACCATCTTTTGGTCCAAGAATATTTTTAGAAGCTAACATTAATTCTTTTGCTTCTCTAACGGCTTGGTCTGAAATAGGTACGTGAACAGCCATTTGGTCCCCATCGAAATCGGCGTTAAATGCAGTTGTTACAAGTGGATGAAGTTTTATTGCCTTACCACGAATTAAAACAGGTTGGAACGCTTGGATAGATAAACGGTGAAGTGTAGGAGCACGGTTTAAAAGAACCGGTCTACCTTCAATTGCTTTTTCAACATATTTTCAAATAATTGGATTTAAGTTTTCAATTAATTTTTTTGCTGTTTTAATGCTTGTGATATTATCTTCGTTGTTAATTAATTCTTTAATAATTCAAGGTTCAAATAATTTTGCTGCCATATCACGAGGAATACCAACTTCGTGCATTCTTAATTCTGGACCACCAACGATAACACTACGACCAGAATAATCAACACGTTTTCCTAAAAGGTTTTGACGGAAACGTCCTTTTTTACCAGTAAGTGCGTCAGAAATAGATTTAAGTGGTTGATTATCTTTCGCAGTAACTGGATTTGGTTTTTTTCTACCGTTGTCAATTAAAGCGTCAACCGCTTCTTGAATCATACGATATTCATTTTGTTTAATCAACATAGGTGCGTCAGCATTATTTCATTTTTCTAAACGACTATTTCTTATTATTATACGACGGTAAAGTTCGTTAACATCACTTGTAGAATGTCTACCACCATCAAGTTGAACTAAAGGTCTTAAATCTGCAGGAATAACAGGCAAATTATAAATTAACATATCTGTAGGCTTTTGACCTGACTTAATAAATGAACTAATAATTGTAAGCCTTTTATATAATTTAGACCTTTCTTGTAACTTAGAACTTGAGGCGTAATTATTTCCTATTTCTAAGTTAATTTTATCAATTTCAGATTGAACAAGTTTACGTTCTTCTTCAAGATCAATATTTTCTAATAAATATTCAATTGCTTTTGAACCTGTTCCTATTTTTGCTGTTGTATATTCTTCGATTAAATCATTATAATGATAAAAATCAACACCAAATGATTTTCCATCTTCCGATTGAGCAACTTCGATTAATTCATCTAAAGTATCTTTAATATCTTGGAGAATTTCTTCATCGTCATATTGTAATGTTAGCATTTCTTCAAGTGCGGCACGATAAATGTTTGGTGCCTCGTTAATATCGATAATTGTATTCTTTTTAAGAGACTTTAAATTACCATTATCTAAAACTATATGTGATTTATAGTAAATTAATTTTTCTAAATCGGCTTTTGTAACTGGTTTATTTGAATCATTAACTCTCAATCCTAATAATTTAGAAATTATTGAATGATCTATTTTAAAGAATCAAAAGTGAACAACCGGATTATGAAGTTTAATATGACCCATTCTACTTCTTCTTGAAATTTTAGGTAGTATAACAGGTTTATATTTTTCACATTGAGGAGTTTTAGTACATATATCATTTTCGTCAGTCTTTTTATATTTTGTACCACAAATGGCACATTTATAATCAGTAACAGGTCCGAAAATTAACTCGTCAAACAAACCATCTTTTTCTGGTTTATATGTTTTATAATTAATTGTTTCAGGTTTTTTTACTTCACCATTCGATCATTGTGCAACATCTTCTTTTGTTGCTAACGAAAGTGTTATTTTATTAATATAATTTTTAGAATTTTTATTCACTGTCTCCTCCGGATTCAAATTGTAACATATCGTACTCATTTTCATTTTCGTACTCATCTAATGATTGTTCTGAAACTTCTAATTTCATTCCTAAACCTTTAAGCTCATAGCTTAAAACATTAAAGGATTCTGGTGTACCAGGCTTAGGTAATTCTTTACCTGAAACTAAAGCGCTATATAACGCGTTTCTACCTTGAATATCATCTGATTTGTAAGTTAATATTTCTTGTAAAACGTTTGTCGCACCATATGATTCTAAAGCTCATGTTTCCATTTCTCCAAATCTTTGACCACCATTTTGAGATTTACCCCCTAATGGTTGTTGTGTAATTAATGAATATGGACCCACTGAACGACCATGCATCTTATCGTCAACCATATGGTTAAGTTTAAGCATATACATAACACCAACAGAAACTGGTTTATCAAATTTTCTACCTGTAATCGGATCTATTAATGTTTGTTTTCCTGATTTATCTAGACCAGCTTCTTCTAAAGCTGCTTCAATGTCAGGTTTTTTAACACCATCAAATGATGGAGTAACAAATTTAACATTTAATTTTCTAGCCGCCATACCTAAGTGCAACTCTAAAATTTGACCAATGTTCATACGTGAAGGAACCCCTTGTGGATTTAACATAATATCAAGCGGAGTACCATCTTCTAAGTATGGCATGTCTTCAACTGGTAAGATAATAGAAACAACCCCTTTATTACCATGACGTCCAGCCATTTTATCACCTGGTTTTAATTTACGTTTTTGTGCAATTGAAACTTTAACTATTTTTTCTACACCTTCTTCTAAAACATCATTATTTTCCTTTGAAAGAACTTGAATGTCAATAACAGTTCCGCCGTGTCCATTTTTAACTTTTAATGATGTGTCTTTGTAAGCTAATGATTTTGTACCTAAAATAGCATTTAAAAGTTTTTCCTCTTGAGAAGGATTTTCTTCTCCTTTCGGAGATGTTCTACCTACCAAAACATCACCAGGATTAACGTCAGAACCTAATTTAACAATTCCGTATTCATCTAAATTTCTAATTGCGTATTTAGAAACATTAGGGATATTTGAAGTTAATTCGTCTTTTCCTGCTCTTGAATTTCTAAATTGAATTATATGCTCTTCAATATGTATAGATGTGTAGACATCTTCTTTAACAAGACGTTCATTAATAATAATAGCATCCTCAAAGTTATAACCATTTCATGTTGTAAATCCAACTAAAACGTTTTTACCTAATGATAATTCTCCATCTTTAAATGATGAACCATCTGTAAGTAAATCACCCACTTCTACTCTATCATTTAATTTAACAATCGGTTTTTGATGTATGATTGTACCTTGGTTACTTCTCTCAAAAGTTCTTAACATGTATTTATCAGTAACTCCAGTTTCATCTCTCTTAATATGAATTTTTGAGCTATCTACAAAAGTTACAACACCAGCATTCTTAGCTGTTAAATTATATGATGAATATTTAGCGATATCAGATTCGATACCAGTTGCAATAAGTGGAGCTTCAGTTTGTAATAATGGAACGGCTTGACGTTGCATGTTTGAACCCATAAGCGCACGGTTAGCATCATCGTTTTCTAAGAAAGGAATTCCTGCTGCAGCAACTGAAACCATCTGTTTTGAAGAAACCTCAATAAAATCAACGTCTTTTGGTGTTCCAATTAAATAGTTATAATCACGTCTAATTGTTAGTGATTCACTTACAATTCTATTGTTATCATCAATTTTAACTAATGATTGAGCAAATGAGTAACCGATTTCCTCAGCTGCTGTTAAATAACGAACGTCTTCATAATCTACAACACCATCATTAACTTTAAAATATGGAGTTTTTAAAAAACCTAAATCATCTACTTGCGCAAATGTTGCATAGTTAAGAATAAGACCAATATTAAGACCTTCTGGTGTCTCGATAGGACAAATTCTTCCATAATGTGTTGCGTGAACGTCACGAACTTCAAATTGTGCAGTATCACGACTAAGTCCTCCGGGACCTAAAGAAGTTACACGACGTTTATTTGAAACTTCGGCAAGCGGATTTATTTGATCCATAAATTGAGAAAGTTTTGATGAGTTGAAAAACGTTTTCATTTGATTTGTTATCAACTTATTGTTTGTAACATTTTTAGCTGTTATTTTTTCTGTTTCTTTAGCACCCATACGTTCACGGGTTGTTTTTTCTAATTTAGAAAGCGCGATCATGATTTGACCTTCTAATAATTCACCAACAGAAACAATACGTTTGTTAATCAATGAATCAGGATCATCATCAGAACCTACACCACATGTTAAGTTAAAGTAGTAATTAATTGCTGCTACAATATCAGAGATTAATAAATGTGTTTCTGTTGATTGAGGATCATTACCAATAACTAAAACCGGTTCTTCAGGTTTTAAATTCATTCATTTTTTACTTGGGTAAACCTTAACTCTTATTATTTTAATACGTTTTCTAAGTTCTGGATTACCCACTTGTTGACCATAAAGATTTAAACCTTCAGGTCTATAAATTTTATGATAAACATGTTCCGGGTCTATGTTTTCAATTTTTTTGCTACTTAAAATTTTTGTGTCAAATAACGATTGAATATCTTTAGCAATTTTTAAAGTTATTAAAATTCCTTTTTGATAAAGAACTTCTCCGTCTTTGTTTACAATGTCCTCGGCTAAATATGTATTTGTTATACGATCAACTAGTGAAAGTTTTTTATTTAACATATGACGGCCGGTTTTTGATAAGTTATATCTTCTCTTATCAAAAAGCATAGAAGGTAAAAGAGATTTTTTGGCTTCTAATGTATCTCTATCACCTTTTCTGATTGTTTTAAATATTTCTTCTTGAGTTAATTCAATAATTTGTTCTTGAGTTAATTCGCTGTTACTTAAAATCTTATCTTTCTTTAATGTTTCTTTTAATAATTCTGTTTCACCAAAAAGTTTAAACATCATTGATGGTGTAAAACCAAATGAACCTAAAAATGTTGGTAGTGAAATATTTTTACTTTTATCTACTTTTACCTTAACTGAATCAATTGAGTTAGAAGTAATTTTATGTGATACTTCAAATCATGAACCTATTCTTGGTAATATTTCTAATTTATTGAACAAATCATCAGATTGTTTGTTACGAACACCAAGACCAAAATATGCACCCGGCGAACGAATCAACTGACTAACTATAACTTTTTCAGAACCATTAATGATAAAACTTCCACCTGAAGTCATATGTGGAACTTCTCCTAAAAGAACTTTTTCACTTTTTAGTTGACCAGTTTCAATGTTTTCAACTTTTAGTGTTGCATAAATTTTAAAACTATAGTTAATTCCTTTAGTTTTACATTTATTTATTTCATCTCATTCACTTGTAATTTTTTTATACGGGTATTCAATTTCAAGTGAACCTTTAACGTATTCTAATTTCATTTTACCGGCTGTAATAGGGTAAATTTCTAAAAGAGAATCTTGAATACCGTTTTTAATAAATTGCGCAAAACTTTCCTTGCTTATTTTTAAAATATCAAACAATGGAAGAGACTTTTTTGTAATAGAATAATCTCTTCTTAAAGTTTTGGGACCAAATTTACGAATTGTATATTTTTTATTTTTATCGTTTTCGACAACCATTTATTTCCTCCAAATTAATTGCAAAATAACTTTTATTACTTATTTTAAAAGTATTGAAATTATAGCACAATTTAAAATAAATTTTAATAAATATTTGGTAATTAATAAAAATAGTGTATATATAGAGTTTATTTTTATGTTTCAAAAAACTTATCATGATAATAAAAAATATTAAAAAAAATTACTTTTGTACCTATAAATAAGCTATAAAAGTAATTTTTAATACCTTGAATCTTTTATTTTTAAATCAAAAAAATAATAATAATATTTACATAAAAATTTAAATTATTTTATAATTTAATTAAGGAGATACATGAACAATTCAAATTTGAACTTTAAATCAGAGGAACAAAAAAATACAAACCAAAATTTATCTACTTTCTTAGGGGATAGACCTTTATTGAGGTACCTAGATAATAAATTAGTTTATTCAATTTCAAGTGAAACTATTCAATCTTTAAAAGAAGAACAAAATTCAATAGAAGAATTTGAAAATACTAAAAAAAATATTTTAGATAATATATTTGATAATATTGATGAAAAATTCGTAAGAGACAATTATACTAAAATAGATTTATCAATTAAAAAGTCTATTAAACATAAAAAACTTAGCATAACTTTTTTAATATTTTTTATATTATTTATGTTATCTTCGATTGCGTTGATATTATTTGCTTTTATCCCGAATTTGAATAATATTATCCAAAGTGTTGCGCAAGGTATACTAATTATTTATTATGGTGTTATTCCTTCAAGTGTTTTAGCTATCCTATTTATGATATTAACAATAGTATTTTTTATTTTAAAAAGAAGAAATACTAAAATAGCATTTAAAACAAACGAAGATATAGAAAGATATGCTTTTGAATTAATAAAAAACAAAACTTACAACATTGAAGAAATAAAGAAAATAATATTAAATAACCAAAATAATGTCAAATATTTAGATAGTAAAGGTGCAATCAAACACTTTAATTTACTCAGTTATCCTGATATTTCTCATCAAAATAAGTTAGTTGATGTAGGATTATGTGAAATATATACAATAAATAATCATCTTGTCGAAATACAAAATCTAGATGTAATTGAGAATAATAACTTATATGATTCAACTTCCTACACAAAAATACAAAACGAAACAGCTAGAGACGCAATTAAACCTATAATAAATAGTGATATTAAAAGATTAGTTTTTTATAAATTTGTTATCAATAACGAAAAAAATATACCTAACTTTTCAATATTGAATCACTTTAACATAATTAATGAAGGCTACGAAATAAGCCTAGTACCAACTAAAACACAGAGCTTAGATATAAATATAATGTTTAAATTAAGAAGTGAAAACTCTATTAACGATGACGAAAAAAATAACCTTATTAGAGCATTGGAAAATTTTAAAAAAAATAAACTTTTTGGTCAAGGATACGCAATAGAAAGTTCTTCCATTTATGCTCAAAACAATAATTTATATGCATTATTAGCATATAAAGATAGTAAGGATGATGATGTTTTAGTTTTAAATAATGAATATCTCGAACGAATAATTAATAATGATCACGAAATTAACGATTATACATCTTTAAGTATATTAAATGTTATTGATGATTTAGTTGTTTTTAGTCTTCATTTATCAAATTATTATAAAAAAGCAACTAAACCAATTTTAGAATTAATTGATAATATGTAATACAGAATTCTTTTTTTAAAAAAAATAAACCTAATTTTGTTAGGTTTATTTTTTGATAAAGGTTAAATTAAAATGTTTTTTAATTCTTAGCCTATATTTAGTTAAAAATAAAGAAAATTCTAAAATAACAAAAAATATTACTGACGGTAACATTAAAGGTAATATAAATTCATATTTATCTCTAGATTCAAAATGTTCAATGTTAGAATTTATCGATATAACTCCAGTAAAAATACCATAATTAATTGCGTTTCTATAAGTGCCTTCAAATTCAAAAAATACAAAAGAATAAATATCTTTATTAATTTGAGGGAGCAAATAAACTCAATAAATCTTCCATTTAGAAAAGCCTAAAGATAATAATGTCGATACTTTTTTATTTATTTTTGAATTTAATTTTTCAGAAATTTGTTTACTTAACGCTCTAAAAGCTATAACACTTAGCATAAAAATAAACGTTGTTTCTTGTGAAAATAAAATAATAATAAAATAAAAGTAAACAATTGCGGGTATTGATTTTAAAATAATAATTACAAATTTAGCTAATATAGTGAATTTTAAAGACAATAATTTTTCAACCATTAAAAAAGAATATAAAATTGAAAAAAATATTGCTAAAAAAATGGCTTGATATGTATATATAAAAGCTCAAACATAATCTATATAATAAAATGTTCAATTATTTTTTAGATAACTAAAATCGGAACTTAACAAACTAACTAAATATTTTTTAAAATTATTTAAATTAAAATCATCTTTGAACAAGTCGATAAACCCAAAAACAACCACTACCAAAACGATAATTAATAAAATAATTGAAATAAATTTCTTGTAATTATATTGAAATGTTTTATTAAAATTTATATTCCTTGTTTGTTTAGAATTTCTTATTCCTATAATTTTATTAAAAAGAACAAGAAATAATTCTAGCATGACAAGCAATATAATAATATAAAATAGACTTATAGATAAATATTCAAATTTTTCTTTGTAAGCGTCTATGAAAATCCCTATTCCATAAATACCTATAGAACCTAAAATAGAAGATCATCTAACATTGGATTCGTAAGCTAAAAGAGAATTCATGATAAATCTATTTTTATTATTTAAAACAATATTTTTATAAAAACTTAAAAACTTACTTTTACCTAAATTTATTTCATTTCAATATTTTTTAACTTCTGAGTTCTCAATAATATCATTAAAATATCGGTGCATTCACAGTCACGTAGACCAAAAAAATATTAAAAAGGCTGTTAAATTTAATGTAGAAATTTTTTTAAAAAAATAAATAAAGATAATTATTGGAAAGCTTCTTAGTATCGATAAAAGAAATTTTACAGATAAAGAAAAATAAATTTTTCTATGTAAATTTATCGCATTTATATAAGATGTAAAAAAGGCTAAAACTAACCCACATATAGTTCCGGTTGTTGTTGTCTTAACAGTAACTCATAAAAGTCTTAAATTAGATAATCATAAATTGTTAATTCCGTTATCATAATCTATATTTTTAAATTTGAATAAACTTGAAAATCTCTCAAAAAGAAGAGAGTAATTATCGTAAAAATTAAAAAAAGAAGAAAAATAGCTAAAAATTAAAAAAAGTAAAATTGTAATAAAATAAAAAGTAATTTTTCAAATTTTCCTTTTTTTAATATTATTATTAAATTGTTTTTGTGTCAAAATAACCCATTAATTTTTCTTTATCAAACATCTCTTTACTAAATATTTTTTCTATTCTTCCATCTCTTATTGCGATTATATTATCGCAAAAGTTGATAGCACTATCTAAATCATGCAATGATATTATAGTAATACGATTTTCTTTATTTTTTTGTATAGATTCATATATTAAATTTGTATTTAGTTTATCCAAATTACTAGTGGGTTCATCACATAAAAGAATTGAAGGAACATTGAATATTGCGCTAATATAAGCTAATCTTTGTTTTTGTCCTGTAGATAAATCAGAAATTTTTACAAAAGCATATTCTTCCATACCAAATTCTTTTAACAAATTAAAAAGTGTATCTTTTTGATTTCTTGTTAAAACTTTTAAAAATTTATAGAAATAATTTTTGTAATGTTTATATGACAATAATATGTTTTCAAAAAAAGTTATTGTTTCAATAAAATTATTATTTGCCTCTAAAAGAGAAATACTTTTTTTAAAAATAGCAACTTCTTTTTTAGTCATACTATTTTTATTATTACTATTAATTTTAAAAATACCTGAATTTATTATAGATCAATCAAAAAAAGAGTACAAAAGAGTACTTTTTCCACTTCCAGATTTACCTATAACTCCGTACACTTTATTTGATTCGAAAGTCAAGTTAATATTAGAAATAATTTTTTTATTTCCGTAATTAAGATTGATATTTTGAAATTCTATCACTATTTCTTTCCTAAAGTATTATTGATCACATCTCAAAATTCTCTATCAGCATCTTCAATTAATTTATATCCATTAAAACCATTTGATGTTCCAAAAATATCTTTACCTTTTTTAGATAAATTTATTAAAGCAGTTCCTATATCAAATGCATACTCATCACTAATTCTTTTACTTTTTAACCCAACGTTATAAGGAAATACATCTGTTACCGTTAGGAAATAAACATTTTCATTTGGTCTTATATTTGATTGATAATAATCGTTCAATTTACTTTTTGATGTATAAGCATATTTACCTTCATTATCTAAAAATATATGTAGATTCTTTTCGACGTCTTTGTCTTTAAATTTAGCAGTTTTTATAAATGATTGTGTGTTAGGGTCTTGCTTTAAATTTAAAAAAGATCTATAATTATTTCCAAAATGTTTTTTAAATAGCGCTTGAGGTAATATATATTTGCTACCTGAACTTTGATCACCAACACCTATTCCGTAAGAAATAAATTTTTCATAATCTTTTTCATTTCATGCCTTAATTATTTCCTCTTTTGTTTTTTCGTCTGCAACCAAAATAATAACACCTCTTTGAAATGGTGTTAAACTATCTTTGCTTTGGTATAAATTTTCATAAATTGCACCATTTCAAGAATTAATAAAATTATCTTTATTTTTATATACCTCATATTCGTTGTTAGCAATAATTCTTAATGGGTCATCATTTGATCCGTCTACATAAATTTGTTCATTTGAGTTTTGCCCCTCAAATTTACGTGTATAAGTTTGAAGAAATAATTTGCCACCTGATCTTTTAAGCAAGTCATCTTTCTTTTCGTATATACTAGCAGAATTGAGAAAAACTATGTCGGTTTCACCTTTTTGTATAGATTGTATTTGGTTCTCATATGTTTCTTCACCCTTTATATTAATATCTAATTTTAATTCAGGATTTATAAGTTTTAATTCATTATTGAGATCTAAAATAAATTGATTATATTGCTTCTTATAATCTAATAAAAGATCATTATATTCTTTTTCATTTAAATTACCTTTTTCTATTCCTGAATAAATAGATAATTTTATTTCTTTAGAACTTTCGCTCTTATTATTAGAGCAAGATAACGCAATTAATGGTATAGAAGAAATAACACCACCAAAAAATAATTTATTTATAAATTTAATTTTCAAAATAACTCCTTTTATAAGGACTCAAAAGGGTATTAAAAAATATAGACTCACTACGCTGGTATTAACCAGATCAGTTAATAAGAGTATTTCTCAACCAAAAAATAATTTTTAGTACCTCTGTCCTTCGTAATAAATTATATATTAAATAAATATATTTTAAAAAATAAAATGCCAATACTTTAATTTGACATTTTATTTTTTAAAAATCTTCTTTTTCATTAGGTAAAGAATAATTATTTTTTTCTCATTCTAAATATTCATTTATTTTATCTTCTTTTTCTCTTGCGGATAAATTTATTAATTTAGTAGAATTTAAGTATTCAAAAACGGGAATTTCAAATTCTAAATTATAAAACATTGAATTAGCATTAGTTAAATCGTGTTCTGATGTTTTAGCTATAGATGAATCATTGTTTTGATTTTCTTTTTCTTTTTGTTTATGTATGATGCTCTTGTACTCTTCGGTAGAAACATAAACATAATGATTGGTTTCACTATTTATTTTAAAAATTTTATCGTCAAAATTTATTTCATAAAATTTATCTTCAAATTCATCGCCTTTTAAAATTTTTCTTGTAAATAGAGATTTAGGTTCAACAAGACCTTCAGGAAACTTAAAACCTTCTACATTTTTATAATCATTGAAAATATGTATTTCATCGAACATTCTTGTTTGAATTAATTGTGAATCATTTGAAACAAAAATAAATGGCGCATTTATGTTATCACATAAAATAGATAATATTCTTAATAATTCAGTTTTATCACTATAATTCATTATATTAAATGTATCATTTACAAAAATTAATTTATTTTTCGAAAGTCAAAATGGTATTAATTTAAACTTAGTTCTTTCTATTATTTTTAAATTATTAAAAGGTTCTAAAAATTGTTGAATATTAACAGAAATAGATTCATATGTTTTGATGAATATTAACATTGTTTTGTAATATATTTCTGCTTTTTTTGTAATGAAATTTTTTGAATTGGTGAATTGAGAAATTTCAACAATTAAATTATAAAATTCTGATTCTTTTATAAATTTTTGTAATATTTCATCTATATTTTTTAACCTACTTTTTAACTCATTTAAAAAACTACTATTAGAGTGATTTTCTTGTATTAATAAATAACATTTTTCAATAACATCATTTAAAGCCTTATAACTTCTTTTGAATCTTTTAAACTTATTTTGTTTTACTTTTATTGTTTTATTAAATAGATTATTACTAGATTTTTTTACTCAATTTGTTTCAGCAACGGACATATTTATTTTTTGTTTTATTTCATGAAATTTAATATCATCTTTATGATCTGTAAATTGAGTATAAACTTTATTTTTTTCTAAGATTAATTCCTTATTTAAATTCTCTAGCGTTTTATTCAAATTACTCTTATTTTCCTTTGACTTAAAAATGAAATTATCGATATTAGCATAAGGCACATAGTCTCTATAAATATTAATTGTATCATTGTTTTTATTTGACATTAAAATTAAGTGGAACTCATTATTTAAATGTTTATCAAGAGTTTCTAGGTCCTCTAAACTTAAAAACAATAATTCATCTTTGTGTTCCTGTCAAAAAAATATTATTTTTTTGTTAAAAGTAATTCTATTAAATAATTCAACTACAGAGGAATTAGGTTTTTTTGATAAAATTTTAATTTTATAACTTAAGTTTCGATTTTCATTTTTATATTTTTTAATAATATTGTAAATATAACTTTTCGAATTAACATGTGTTTTATAGATTATTTTGTTAATAAACTTTATTTCATCTGAAATTCTATTAATTCTATATTGATTTGTAATGTTATCTATTGAACTTTTTCTTATTTTATTCAATGCCTTTAGTCTATTTTTTAATTCAACTATCTTTTCATCTTCTTTTACTTCGTTTAAGTCTTTATAATTTTCGTTTAAAAATTCATCGTTTTCTTTTAATTCTTTGAATAAATCAATATATTGAGCGAATATTCTCAAAGAATAATCCTTAATATTCTTTTCAAATAAGTTAAGCATTTCTTTAAATAAATCAATATTAATTTCTTCAAATGTATTAGAGAATTTTTTATATAACTTTTTAAAAGATCTTTCATAAGCTTGATTTATATCTATGATTTTTTCAAAATGTAAAAGTAAAGTTTTAGAAAATAAATTTTTAGTGTTATGGTGACTAATATGATCAAAAATTTTAGATGTTTGTTGCTTCTTATGATAATTTTTTACATCTTTAAAGCAAGTATTTCACATTTCTATGAGCGGAAGATTATAGTCTTTTTCATCGCTTATATCTACAGTATTAAAAACAAAAATACTATTTAATATTTCTTTTTTATCATTTAAAATAACTACATCACCGTCATTTTTATTAACTCGTAATGATATTTGGGTGTTTTTGTTATATTTTATTGAATTTCAAATATTATCAAAGGTAATGCTTTTGTTATTATTAGAAATATAAAAAAAAGTTTTCATGCTTTCTACATTCAATTGTTCAATATCAATTGGATTCTCAAGTGAAATCTTTTTTTTATTTAAAAAAAAGGATTTTTTGTTATTTTTTTCAAATAAATTAAATATCGAAAAAATATTTTTTGTATTATTATTCATTGATAAATCACTTTCTTTTTTAATAAACTAAATCTTCATTTTTATTAACTAACTTACTAATAACTGAGTATGTAAAGAAAATTACAAAAGTATTAAATCAAATTTTAATTGGACTAGATAAAATATGTTGAGAAATTCATATAAAAATATCTTTAATGTCACCACTACCTAAAGAGAGAAGATCAGCGTAAGAAAGAACAGGAACATTAATTAGCTCTAAAAAGGCGCTAAAAACAATTATCGGAACTATATTTAAATATGTATTAGTATTTAAAATAAATCTACCTATAAATATAAATAAAATCATTAATACAAAACCTGCATTCATTATACCTATTAATCAATATTTATTTTGAATGATACCATTATCAATAACTTTTTCAGGCATATTTAAAACAACTAAAGTATTAATAGCTATAACTAAGATAATAAGCAATATTGATACAAATAAATAAATATTTTTTTGATATTGTAACGCACTTTCGCTAGCTACATATTTCTTTCTAGAATTTAATTCTAAAATTTTTAAAGCAATTTTTTCAGCTAAAATATCATTCCTTTTTAATTTTGCTTCATGATACTTAATCGATAACAAATTAATTTTTCTCATAGTTTTTTGTATTAAATATTCTTTGCTATAGGCTGTTTTAATAATGCTTATAAAATAAAATCCAAAAATACCAGATATGAGACCGTTAATAGCGGTTGCTAATGTATAAAAAGGATTATATCCAGCTGGGGGTATAAATAATAGAGAAAGAAAATCACTAACTATCCCAACAAAAAGACCTACCATAGGACCGAAAATAAAACCAGAAACTTTAATTGGTAAACCAATAAAAGAGAATTTATATGTTGGTAAATTCACAATCGGTACAAGTTGTGCAACTATTATCGTAAAACTAACCGAAATTGCAATTAAAATAGCAACAAACACCATTTTTTTGATTGTTCATTTTGGAAATAAACTAAATTTTTTAAAGCTTGTTTCGATATTATTGTTTGTTGTTTTCATATCTTTATTTTACATTATTTTATGTAATTTAATAACCCTTAGTTAGGCAATTTTACCACTTAGTCTATTTCTATCTTTTTCTATATTTAAGATTGTTGCTTTAATTGTCATTCCAGGATAATATTGATCAAATATCTCAACATTATTAGGTAAATTTAAGTCATTTAAATGAATAAATAATGTTTGTTTAATGCCGATATAAACAAAGAGCCCAAAATCAGTTATATTTTCTATTGTTCCAACTACTTCCGAACCAAGTTTAAGTTGTTCAAGATCAACTATAGAATCTTTTAATAAAAATCCTGATTTATTATTATCTATTTTTTTAAGTGGGTTTCTTAATGCGTCTAAAATCATTTCTATTTCAAATTTGTTAGAATTATATTTTTGAATCAAAGTATTTATATTTAAAAACGAAACATCTATGCCGTTTTCACTTGGTTCTAAGTTATAATCTTCAATAATTTTGTTAGCAAGATTGTAAGATTCAGGATGTATAAATGTTTTGTCTAAATAGTTATCAGAATTAAAAATTCTTAAAAAACCTATAGATTGTTCGAAAGTTTTATCACCAATACCTTTTACCATTTTTAGTTGATTACGGTTAGAAAAGTATTTTATTTCTTTTCTAAAATCAATAATATTATTTGCTAATGTTGAATTAAGTCCTGATATATAAGTCAATATTGACTTAGTTGCTGTATTTATGTCAACCCCTACTTCGTTAACAACTTTTTGAACTTTAAAAGTTAAGAAATTTTCTAATTCTTTTTGATTAACATCATGTTGATATTGGCCCACACCAATAGATTTAGGATCAATTTTAACAAGTTCATTAAGAGGGTCAATAAATTTTCTACCAATATTTATAGCACTTCTTTCTTCTACCGACATATCCGGAAATTCCTCTATAGCAACTTTTGATGCTGAATAAATACTTGCACCCACCTCGGACACAATAGTTCATTTAATGGTTAATTTATATTCTTCAACTAAGTTGGCGATGAACTTTTCAGTTTCACGTGAAGCTGTACCGTTACCTATTACAACTATATCAATATTATATTTTCTTATTAAATCTAAAACTATCTTTTTAGATAATTCTATTTTTTCTTGTGGCTTATGTGGATACATTTTTTGCTTAGTTATAAAATCACCGTTTGGATTTAGAACTGCCATTTTACAACCATTTGCATAACCTGGGTCAATTGCTAAAACTACCTTATCTTGAGTCGCCGGAGCTTTTAATAATTTTTCAACTGAATTAGCAAAAATATTAATTGATGATTCTTCCGCTTTACTAAATAAGTCACTAAAAATCTCTCTTTCAACTGAAGGTAATATTAAGCGTTTTAAAGAATCGTTTATAGCTTCAAAAATATTCTTTCTATTTACTTGTTTTCTATCAATATAATATAGCGCTGTTTTTAATAAATATTCTTGATTGTATTCAAATGTAATTGTAATTATTTTAAGTTTTACCCCTCTATTTATAGCTAAAATATTATGATTTTTAATGTATTTAATTGGTGTTTTTTTATCATAATAAATTTTAAATTTCTCCCCGTCATCAGATGCATTCTTCTTCAATTTAGTAGCGATTAGACCATATTTTAAAATTTGTTCTTTAATAGCTGTTCTAAGTTGAACATTTTGAGATATTCATTGAGCAATGATAAAATTTGCTTGCTCTAGCGCAAACTCAACTGTAGTTACATTGCTGTTCAAATATTTTTCAGCTTCTTTTTCTTTATTAAAATTAGGATTTTTATTATCGTAAATTGATTTTGCTAAAGGTTCTAATCCTAATTTAATTGCTGATGTAGCTTTTGTAACTTTCCCAATTTTAAATGGTTCATAAATAGCTTCCAAATCTGACTTGACCTTTGTGGATAATATAGAATTTTCTATTTCTTTAGTTAATAATCCTTTTTCTTCTAATATTTTTAATATTGACTCTTGACGCTCTAATAATTCGTTAACATATTTATATCTTTTTTCAATTTCATATACTTGTTCTTCGTTCAAACCGCCAGTTTGTTCTTTTCTATATCTAGATATAAAAGGAACTGTATTACCTTCATTTAACATTTTTAAAACTGTTTCAATACTTTTTTTGCTTATTTTTAATTGTAATTCTAATTCTTCAATTGTTTTTCTATTCATAATTTTTACCTTTTATTTTTTAACATATTTTTAAATTTTATTTTTTCTCTAGTGGTTTTAATTTTCATTGCTTGGAATAAATTTTTAACATCTTCGTTATTAATAATTTTAGGCAATCTTTGAGATGATAAAATAAGTTTATTTATTGTTTCTTCTATATTATCTGAATTAATAAACAAAACATGACTAGATATATCATTTATCTCTATTTTCGTGTTTTCTGGAACAATTACTAACGAAGCATACGGTATATTTTTTTTCAACATTTTTAAAACATGCTTGATATTATTTTCGTTTTGAAAAATAGGATTTTTAACCTTTATTTTTCTCTTTTTTCCTATACTTAAAAATATTTTTTCATTTTTAGCATTACCAGACAATATTCCGTTGTAAAGTTTATACTCACATACCACAATCATTGAATCACTAACTAAAAAACCATCTAGTTCATACTTTTTATTATCATACGAATAAATACCACCTTCAGAAAAAAGAAATGTTTTTTTATCAATTATTTTCTTTATTTTTCTATTTATCACACTTTCAAACAAAAAGCCTTGCTTATTTTTTTTATAATCTATAAAATACTTTCAAAAGAAATAATATCCGATTGATATAATAAATATTAAACCAAATAAAGTAATAAAAAATATACTTAAAATATAGTGCGTATATTGATTCATTTTTCTCCTAAAAAATATATTTAATATTATATATAAAAAATATCCCAAATTGAGATATTTAATTATTATTTACTAGAAGGCTTTTCCATATTTTGTGATTTGTAATTTTTATATGCAATTACTTTTACAACAAATGGGTTAACGACATATTTTGTTAAACCTTGTATAAAAATGTAGAATACAGGAGCAAGTAAATCAGCTAAAATCATTGTTATAGTAGCAGAAATTACTGAATTCATAACCGCGTCTTTTTGTTGAGCAATAGTCATACCATTTGCGGCCACAAGAGAATTAACTGATATATTGGCAGTATCTAAATTTTGAATAAATAAAGTTGAAACTTGTTGAGCAAAACCTCTAGCAGGGTTAATTGCTGCAGAACCACCTAAAATACCCATTCAAACACTCATTGAAATAATAAACATTATAAATAAATCACGATACTTATTATTTATATTTGGTGAAAAAATTGGGAATAATAAAACTGCTGTCATAACTAATTCAACAAATAAAATTCAAAATGTTCCAGCTGTACTCATTGTCGAAACACTTGAACTACCTTGGAATAAATGAAAAGCTTTTTTGGCAGCTCCTATGGTGGTTATTGGTTGATTATATAAAAATCCTTCAGGTGCAGTAGAACTACCAACTCCATAAATAATTAGTCCAGCAATAAAACCACCTAAAAATTGTATTGATATTTTATAGGATGTATATCAACCATTATTTGTTCCGTTTAAATATCTAAATAACGAAACAGAGAGGTTTAAATCACAACTAAATCTTAAAAATATAAACAATACTAATCCAACTGCGATAAAACCAGCATAAAAACCAACGATAATTGGATGTAATAAATATTCTTCAATAACAACTGCTTTATTATTTAATTGTCCTACGGTCGTGCTTAAACCTGCTAATAAAAGTGATAATAATATTGTTCCTATTAATTCGCAGCATAAAAACCAACGATAATTGGATGTAATAAATATTCTTCAATAACAACTGCTTTATTATTTAATTGTCCTACGGTCGTGCTTAAACCTGCTAATAAAAGTGATAATAATATTGTTCCTATTAATTCAGAAATACCATGTATTATTCAAGTTCTCACATCTTTAGGTTTTTCTGCATTTTCTCTTTTAGATTGAGAAATTTTGAAAAAACTAAATAAATTTTTAATTAGTGAAACTTTTTGTGCTTCTACTTTATTATCCATTCTTTATTTTTCCGTTATCCATTAAAACTAATGAATTTTCGAAATCTCCTTTTTGAGCAGCATCAGCATTATCAAGTGTAACTTTTGCAATTTGAGTTAATGCTAAATCTGTTAAAAATGCTTGGTGTGATGTTATTAATGTATTTGGTAACTCAATCAATTCTTTTCATTCAGGATCAAGTTCTTTTAATTCATCAATTCTAGAAGAAACATCTTCGTAAAATCTTCCTTCTTCTCTTTCTAGAACATCACTTGCAAGACCTTTAATTTTCCCACTTTTAAGACCTTTTAAAACAGCTGGAATATGTAACAATTCACCTCTAGCTGTATTAACAATAATAACGCCTTCTTTCATTTTTTCTACGGCAGCTTCATCAATTAAATGTTTTGTAGAATTAAATAATGGGCAGTGTATTGATATAAAATCACTTTGTGATAATAATTCACTTAGTGAAGCTCATTCAAATCCCATGTTTTTAGCTAAATCTGGGAAATTTTCTTCTGCAAAAGCATCAAAAACCAAAACTCTAGCACCTGTAGCTCTTGCAATTTTAATAAATGTTTGTCCTATTTTACCTGAACCAATAACACCAACTGTTGAATTTGCGATACATTTTCCATCTAAACTATTTAATGAAAAATTAAATTTTTCAACTCTTTGATTGGCTAGTAATAAATTTCTATTCAAAGCAGACATTGTGGCAAAAGCGAATTCACCAACACTTTCTGCTGAATAATTAAAAATTCTAAAAACTTTAATACCAAGTTCGTTTGCTTTTTTAATATCAATTTTATTGTATCCCATTGATCTTTGTAATCAATATTTAACACCTAATTTTGATAACACTTCTAAAATAACTTTATCACCATAAGTGTTAACGAAACCACATATTGCATCATATCCCTTAGCTAAAGAAACTGTGTTTAAATTTAAATTTTCTTTAAAATATGTAATTTCATGTCTATTATTATTGTATTTATCAAAATATTTAATGTCATAATCTTTTGCATCAAAAAATGCTATTTTCATAATAAGTAAACTCCTATATTTTGTAATTTGTCAAACTTTATTAAATTATAATATAAAATATTTGTTTTTATAATTGAAATTATTAATTTTATAATGCATAAACTAAATTAAAAACTAATAACTTTTTGTATCAAAATGACAAAAATTCATTAAAAGTTTAAAAAACAAATTTTATTTTTCGAAATAAAAAACATTATTTTAACAAATTTAGTCCGTTTTTACATTTTTTACACTTATTATTTGGAGGTAAAAATGAATGATATTATTTTATATTTTGCAATAAAATACAAAAACGATTATAAACTAATAATGAACGCAATTAAAAATAATGAAAAAATAGATAAAAATAATGAAAAAGAATATTTAAAAATATTAGAACAAAATGGCATCAATTTTTTAACTATTTTAGATGATAATTATCCTAAAAATTTATATTATCTTAAAGAACCATTGATTTGTCTATTTTACAAAGGAAATATTAATCTTTTAAATACTAGCAATAAAATTTATATTATTAACGAAATTTGAAATACTACCACAAACAAATATTTATTGAATAATTATAAAACTATAATAAATGATGCTGTAATAACAACATGTGATTATGCAAAAACTGAAAGAAAAATTGTTGATTATTTTAAAAATAATAAAGGTCGTATAATACACTTTGCTCAAAAAGGATTAGACTCTTATAATTTTATTAATTTTAATTCACTAAACGAACTAGTTATTAGTATATATCCACCAAATACTCACCCAAAGATAAGACATTTTTATGAAACAAACAACATTGCAAGTCTCATTAGTGATAAATTTTTATCATTTTCAATGCAAAAAAATTCAAAAACAAACAATTTAATTAATTGTTTTTTAAATTATGGAAAAGAAATAAATTGTTTCCCAGGTGTAGATATTGAAGACGGTAATAATCAATTAATCAAGTCCGGAGCTAAGCTCGTAACTTATATTTCAAGCATTTTACAAGTTTAAAACAAACTAGCATTTTAACACTAGTTTGTTTTATTCTTTTTTGAAGCAAACTTTAAAAAATTCATAAATAATTTATGTGGTTTTAAAGGTCTAGATGTAAATTCTGGGTGATATTGAACTCCAATGTAAAAATCCTGTGTTGGATCCTCACATGATTCTACTAAATTGTGCTCAGGATTAAAGCCGGTAAACTTAAATGTTTCATCTTCGATATCTTTTATATATTTATTTTGAACCTCAAATCTATGTCTATGTCTTTCGAAAATATTATTTTTTTGATAAAACTTTGCAATTTTAGAATTAGGAATAAACTCTGTTTCGTAATCTCCTAATCTCAAAGTTCCGCCAATATTATCATTTTCACTCTTTCCATCAATAAAGTCAAGAACGTAAGTTTCATTAAGTTTATCGTTTGCAAATTCTCTTGAAGTCGCATTTACAATTCCTTTACGTCTTGCCTGTGCAACAGTCATAGCTTGCATCCCTAAACAAATACCTAAAGTGGGTATTTTATTTCTTTTACAAAAATCGGCCGCTAAAACCTTACCTTCGAAACCTCTTGCGCCAAAACCTGGTAATATAACAACTCCGTCTACATTAGAAAAAACTTCATCTAAATTTTCGCTATTTAAAATTGAAGAATCTATAAATTCTAAATTCAAATTAACGCCTAAATGAATTGCTGATATTTCTAACGCTTCATTTATAGATTTATAAGCATCTGTAAACGAGGTATATTTACCTAACATTTTAATATCAACTGTTTTACTTCTTGGTAAATTAACTTTTTTAATAAAATTTTCTCATTCTTTTAGTTTTGGTTTTTTATCTTTTAAATGAAAATGATTTAAAATATTTTGAACTACTTTCTTAGATTCTAAATAAAGCGGCATATCATATATATTTTTTAAATCAGGAGTTGAAATAATGTTTTCAACAGGTAAGTGCGAACTATTAGCAACCTTTTTTATAATTTCGTTAGGAACCAAATAATCTGATCTTAAAAATATCATATTTGGTCTTACTCCCATTCCCTTTAATGCGGAGACCGAAAATTGTGTTGGTTTTGTTTTGAAATCTTTAGAAGTTTTTAAAAAAGGAACATATGTAACATGTATAAAATAGGTATTATTTTCATTTTCATAACTCATTTGAGCTAACGAATAAATAAACGGATTAGATTCGATATCTCCTACAGTTCCCCCAATTTCGACGATAACAAAATCTTTTTTATACTTATCCTCTATATTTTTTATTATTGATATTATTTCATTTGTTACATGCGGAATATATTGAACTGTTTTTCCATTATAAAAACCCTTTCTTTCTTTATTCAATATATTTTGAAAAATTCTTCCGCTTGTATAATTAGAATCTTTGCTAAAGTTCTCGTCAATAAATCTTTCATAATGACCTAAATCTAAATCTGTTTCTCCTCCATCTTTGGTGACGTATACTTCACCATGTTCATAAGGCGACATAACACCAGGGTCAACATTTAAATATGGGTCTAGTTTTAAAACAAAAATTGAAAAGCCTCGTGCTTTTAATAAATTACCTAAAGATGCAGCAGAAACTCCTTTCCCGAGTCCTGAAATTACACCACCGGTAACAAAAATAAATTTACTCATTTTTCCCTCTTTCATTTGCTTTATAATTATTATAATTACTTAAATTTAAAGTATAGCATCATTCAAAATAATATAAAAAAATAAAATGAGTTATTCCCATTTTATTAATTAAATTTATTTTTGTCTTTCAGTGTAAACAGAAACATACTTTCTATTTTTTCTGCTTTCGTATTTTACATATCCGTCGATTTTTGTAAATAATGTATCGTCTCCACCACGTCCAACATTTAATCCTGCGTGAATTTTTGTTCCACGTTGTCTATAAATAATTGAACCTGCTGTTGCAAATTGACCATCACCTAATTTAGCACCTAAACGTTTTGAATGCGAATCACGACCATTTTTGGTAGATCCACCAGCTTTTGTCTTTGCCATTTTCTAGTTATTATCCTTTGATTTCAGTAATTTTAACACGTGTATATGGTTGACGGTGCCCTAATTTTCTTTTATGTGTTGATTTTGCATTGTGACGATATACAATAATTTTTTTAGCTTTACCTTGTTTTTCGACTGTACCTAATACTTTAGCATTTTTTAAGAAAGGTTTACCAATTTTATCGTCTACTAATAAAACTTTTGTAAACTCAACTGTTGAACCTACTTCGGCTTCAATTTTTTCAATAAAAATTGTTTGACCTTCCTTAACTAAAAGTTGTTTCCCACCTGTTTCGATAATTGCTAACATGCAATACCTCCATTAAAGTGGCTCGTCCTTAGGGTGAGCTTAGCTTCTTTATAAACCCATTTGGTACGGTTACTTAAGAAGTAACATATTCATTATATCAAAAAATATTTTTTTTAGTATTTTAAATATATATTTTATTAAATAAACTTTGTTTTTAATATTAGGAGTGAATTAAGTGTAACTATAAATAAATTGGAATTGTGAAAAAGTTATAAATAGTATTAATTTCTAACTTAATTAATATATAATAAAAACATTGAATAACAAGCAATAAAAGGAGAAATATGTTTAAAATAATTAAAAAAATCTTGCTTTCTTTTGGAAGTTTAACTCTTTTAGGTTTAGGAATTGGCGCTTACTACATTTACAAATGAGTTAAGGATAAACCTAACAAAAAAAATAACAACGAAGAATTACAAAATAATGCTGGTTATGAAGCGAATAATTCTGACTCAAAAATAAAATTAAGTAATGATGTGCGTTATTATAAACCACAAAATGTTACCAGAGTCGGGCACTGAAACATATTAAATTTTGGTGGAGACACATCAAATAAAGGTGGTTTAAAAGTAACAGCAATATCACAAGCTATAATTAAAACTAAATTAGATTTAGTTGGTTTAACTGAAATTAATTACGATGACGGAGATAAAGTAGATAGAATACTAAAAACTTTAAATGAATTAGATTCTAAATCAAAATGAAAATCAATAATTCAACCAATATCTGATTCAAATCCTAGTTCAAATAACGCAACTAAAGAACAAATTGCAATATTATATAAAAGCACTGTTTTAACACCAGAAAAATTTAATAGCGATAAAATTGGCGCATCTTTTGGAAAAGAAAAAGCAAATGATGAAAAAAATGTACAAAGATCATTTAAACGCCCAATATTCGGAGTTCTTTTTAAAGATAATTTATTAGACAAAAAAATAACAACAATATTCGGACATTTAGATAGTCCAGATGTCAAGAAAAATAGTGATGAACAAACATCGAAATACTCAGGACAAGGAACACAAGAGGTATTTGAAGCATCAAGATTAGCTAATGCTTTTGATTATTTTGAGAAATTAACAAATCAAAATTCATCAATTATTTTTGGTGGTGATACTAATATAAAAACTCAAAATAATGAATTATTTTTATCTAGCGATTTTAAAAGTAGACAAATAATAAATTACTATGATGATATGAGAATTAACCAAGTAAATAATGTTAAATCTTATAATAAATATGAATATTATGAAACAAGTTTAGGATCTAAAAAAGGTTATGCAAATGCATATGATAAAATATTATTTAAAGAAAATAACTTAAACATAATTACTGAAGCAGAAAAATTAAATAATATGGATATAAAATATAGAAATTCATGATTTAAACTTGACTTAATAAATTCTTTTAATGATGGTTTTTTTGATAAAAACCAAATGATTAAACTGTGAAAACAATCTCCGGCTTATAAAACACACGAAAATTATAAAGACTTCGAGATAATTCGTTCACAAATTTCTGACCACACACTTGTATGGGTTGATTATGAAAAATAAAAAGTAAATATATTAAAACTTATAAAAGTTAGGAATTTTTAACTCCTACTTTTATAAGTTTTTATTTTAATATTTGACTATTTTAAATATTTTTAAAAAATAATTATTACGTAAAGTTAAAACTATAAAAGTAACAATTAGAGATAAAAAACTTATTTTTAAAATGTCCATATTTCCACTAACATTACCCTAATAGCATCATATGAGTAATAAAACCTATAAAAGCTAATACACTTGATAAAATCCTTAAAATGATAATAGTAATTATTTCCGGATTAGTAAATACTACCTCTAATAATAGAACTAATAAGTATAATCATAAAAACTTTACTCAATAAAATTGTTAAAGCAATTTTTTATTAAACTCATTTTGCACCTTTCATTTTTTAATTATTTCATCATATTTTTTTAAAAAACGGAAGTAAATAATTAAATCTGCTTTAAAATCTTGTTTCAAAATAAATCAAAGTGGGAAATTAAAGTAAATAATAATACTGTTTTGATTTAAATCATATTCGAATGTTTTCGAGCTCAACTTATCTATGGTAAATTAGAGCTCTATAATAAAACAAAAATCTAGAACTTATATTTCTAGATTTTTCCTTTTAATTAATATCCGCCTTTAGAATCTTTACCCTCAACAATTGCTACTGAACGGCTTGTTCCAAATCTTGTAGCACCTGCGTTATACATTGCAATTAAATCATCCATATTACTAATTCCACCTGCAGCTTTGATTAATAAAGCATCTCCAGCAACACGTTTCATAATTTCAACATCTTTTAGATTTGCGCCTCTAAAACTAAAACCTGTAGATGTTTTAATAAATTCTGCTCCTGATTTCATAACAATTTCTGTTGCTTTTTCAATTTCTTTTTCAGTCAATAAAGCAGTTTCGATAATAACTTTTAATACATGTGAACCAATTGCTTCTTTAACTTTTTTAATATCGTTTAAAACGTATTCATAGTCACCTTGTTTAAATTTACCAATATGAATAACCATGTCAATTTCATCTGCACCGTGATCTATAGCTAATTTTGCTTCTTGAGCTTTGGCTTGTGTAATCATAGCACCTAAAGGGAAACCTACAACACTAGTAATCCCTACTTCGCTACCTTTTAATTTTTCTGCAACATATCTTACTCATGAAGAATTAACACACACTGTTTTAAAATCGTATTTTTTGGCTTCGTCTATTAATTTATTTAAATCCTTTTCTGTTGCTTCAGGTTTTAAATATGTATGATCTATCATTTTATTGTAATTCATCTCTCTTCTCCTTATTTTAATTTACCTAAAATAATTTTATTTTCAACTTTGTGTTTATTTATTTTATACCCTTGTTCTAATTCAGAAACTAATTCTATCGATATTGGATTTGATGAGTATAAGTTAAATAAAACTTCACCTTTTTTAACGTATTCATTTGTTTTTTTAGCAATACTTATTCCTGCCTCAAAATCAATTGAATCCTCTTTAGTTTTTCTACCAGCACCTAATTTCATAGCCACTATACCAAATGTTAAACTATCAAAAATTTCTACATAACCTTCTTCTTTTGAAATAACTTCTAATTTATATTTCGGATTTCAAAAGTTAGGATCTTTTAGCGCTTCAACATCACCGCCTTGTAATTTTATAAAATCATAAAACTTAGCGAGTGCACTTCCATCTTCGATTGATTTTTTAACAAGCGCAATACCTTCTTCATGTGAGTTAGCAATTTTTGATTGTTCTAAAATTGTTGCACATGAAGAGTAAACTAATTCATTAAAATCTTCAGGACCTTGACCTTTAAGTGTTAAAATAGCCTCTAAAACTTCGTTTTTATTACCAATTTCTCTACCAATAGGTCTATTCATATTTGTAATTTCAGCTCTAACATCTACATTTAATTCTTTACCAATGTTTATCATTGTTTGAGCTAGTTCAACAGCACTTTTTTCATCTTTCATAAAAGCACCATTTCCGCATTTAACATCTAGTAAAATTGCATTTGAACCAGTCGCAAGTTTCTTTGACATTATTGAAGAAGCGATTAAAGGTATTGCTTCTACAGTTGCAGTAACATCACGTAAAGCATATAATTTTTTATCAGCCGGCACAAGTTTTGAACTCTGACCAACAACTGCAATTTTATGTTCTTTTACTTGTTTGATAAAGTCTTCTTCACTTAATTCAACATTAAAACCTGGTATTGATTCTAACTTATCAATTGTTCCACCTGTGTGACCTAAACCACGACCACTCATTTTTGCAACAGGAGCACCTATTGATGCTACAATCGGAGCGACCGCTAAAGTTGTTTTATCCCCAACTCCACCGGTACTATGTTTATCAACTTTAATTCCGGGTATTTCTGATAAATCAATAACATCACCAGAATACATCATTTCTTTTGTCATTGTTGCAATTTCTCTTGGTGTCATTGAATTAAAAACTACCGCCATTAAAAAAGCACTAATTTGATAATCAGGTGTTGAACCATCTACATAAGAACTAATCAAAAATTTAATTTCCTCATCACTTAACTCTTGATTTCTTCTTTTTTTATCAATAATATCAACTACTCTCATATTATTTTGCTAAATTTAAAGCAATCTCCATCATTTTTGTAAATGCTGTTTGACGTTCTTCTGACGAAGTTTCTTCGTGTGTAATTAAATTATCACTAATTGTTAATAAACACGCAGCTTCTTTACCTGTTGCTTCTGCATTTGTAAATAATGCGTATGATTCCATTTCGACACAAATGGCTTCAGTATCTTTAATTCTGTCTTCAAGAGGAACAACTGAATAAAAGACATCTGATGAATGAACTCTACCTTCGTTTAAGTTTATATTTAATTTAGATGAAATTTCTCTAATTTCATCATTTAATTTGTCACTTGGTTTAGCAACATTCCCTGGTTTTCCTAAGGCAATTCTTCTAAATGCGTCACCATCAGCGAACGCTTCTGTTGCAAGAACCACTTCGTATAAACCTAAATCTTTTTTATAAGAACCTGCAGATCCAATTCTAATAATTCTATCTACGTCATAAAATTTAAATAATTCGTATGAATAAATTCCGATTGAAGGACAACCCATTCCACTTCCTGCGACTGTTACAGGTTTTCCTTTATATGTTCCAGTATACATAAACATATTTCTAACTGAATTTACTAATTTATATCCTGGATCTAAAAATGTTTCAGCAATATATTTAGCTCTTAACGGATCTCCAGGCGTAATAACTGTTTTTGCAATTTCTTCTTTTTTTGCACTAATATGTGGTGTCATATTTTCTCCTATTTCTAACATTGTAATTTGGGTTATTTACATTGCATTTTACAAAGGAATATAATAGACTAGTATTAATATTAAAAAATAACCAATATTATTTTAACACTTTAAAAATAAAATGGTTATTTTTTGTTTTTCATATCATAATTAGCGCTTTATAACTTCGTTTGTATCTAAATTTATTAATATGCTTGGGACATTAGTTCCTGGTCCGAAATCATAAACGTTTTTAACTTCCGGAAAAACTTCTTTTGCTTGTTCAATTTTAATTGGAGGAAATCCCGATTTATTAGCACTTGTCATATAATGTGGACCATTTTTTAATAAAAAATCGATTAATTTTTTATTATTCGGCATTCTAAAACCTTGATTATTTACTATGATAGTTGTCGCTCCTGGCCATTCTTTTTGTGCTATTTTTTTTGCTGTTTGATTAAATTGACCAAACTCTAAAGCTTGTTCTATTGAACCAACTAAAATTATTAATTTTTTATTAGAAGGTCTATTTTTTAAAAAATAGATTTTCTCTAAGACTTCATCATTTACTTTACCACCAATACCAACAACTGTATCAGTACTACAAATTATAATATCATCAAAATTATTCATATAATTATTTTAATACTTTTTAATATTTAATATAATAAAAGCATGCCAGAATATCCAGAAGTTACAGTCGTACAAAGAGCATTAAACAAACATGTTCAAGACAAAAAAATATTAAAAGTAGAAGTTAAAATTTCAAAATTAATAAAAAATACAGACGAAAAAAATTTCATTAGTTTTTTAAAAAACAAAATAATATCTAATATTGAAAATATTGGTAAATTTTTAATATTTAATTTTAATGATAAATCAAGGCTTATTTCTCATTTGAGAATGACAGGAAAATATTTTGTTAGAGATATCAATGACCCTGCATTATACGCTTATAGAGGTGATTGTATTTATTTCACATTGGATAATCAAAAAGTACTTGTGTATAATGATTCAAGAATGTTTGGAAGTTTTGAAATTTTACCAAGCGAAGATCAAAGAAGTATTTACGAAATTAAAAATCTTGCTTTTTTACCGGAAAGTGTTGATGTTGATGCATTATTTAATAAATTAAAAAGAAAAACAATCAGCATTAAAAAAGTTCTTTTAGATCAATCTCTTGTTTTAGGAATTGGTAATATTTACGCTGACGAAAGTTTGCATATGACAAAAATTTACCCAATGACTCCCGCTAATAAAATAACAAAAAATGAACTCAAACAACTTTTAATTAATGCTCAAAAAATAATGGATCAAAGTATTATTCATAATGGTAGCACAGTTAATTCATATGCATCAGTAAATGGAGTTAGCGGTGAATTTCAAAATTTCTTAAAAGTCTACGGAAGAGAAAATCAAATATGTAGCACTTGTCAAAGTGATAAAATAGTTAAAGTGAAATTAGATTTTAAACCTAACGGTAGAGGAACAAGTTATTGTCCAACATGCCAAAAGGAGAGATAATGCAAAAAAAACTAACTATAGTAGTAGATATGTTGAATGGTTTTGCAAAATTTGGACCACTTTCGAGTCCGTTAATTAAAAATATTATCCCAAATATAAAAAGCGTTTTAAATAAGGCGGAAAACATCATTTTCTTAGCAGATGCACATAGCGAAGACGATCTTGAAATGAAATCATATCCTCCGCATTGTTTAAAAGGTACACCTGAAGCCGAAATAGTGGAAGAGTTAATTGATTTCGTTGAAGAAGATAATAAAAACGTTATTTACAAAAATACAACAAATGGTTTCTTCGAGATTAGACCCGATTATTGAGATAGATTTAATAGTTTTGAAATAGTAGGGTGTTGTACCGATATTTGTATTTTGCAATTAGCTTTAAGTTTAAAAATGTGATTAAATAAAATTAATTCAGATAAAGAAGTAGTTGTAATAGAAAATTCTGTAGCAACATTTGATTCTAAAAACCATAACGCAAAGGAATTTCACCAAAACGCATTAAATATTATGAAAAATGCAAATATAGTGATTAAATAATGAAAAACACAATTGATATACACGGCTTCACACATGAAGAAGCATTACCAAAAATACAATTAAAAATTTTAGAATTGTTAAATAACAAACACGATCATATCAAAATAATTACAGGTAGAGGAACAGGAGTTTTACAAAATTCAGTGGAAAATTTTATTATTGAACACAATAAACACGATGAAATAAAATTGTCTTATACAGTTACTAATAATGGCGGTACCTATATAATAAGAAAAAACAATGATATAGAACAAGATTATTGCTATGAAGACGATTATTACGAATTAGATCAAGAAGATATTGATAGTATTTTCGAACAAATGGATGATTGAAGATAGGAAAAGATGAATTTAGAAATATTATTTGAATTGCAAAAAAAATTAGACGCAAAGATACATCAAAAGAGAAAAATAACACATCCTGAATTTAGCGATAAAAATATAAAAACACAAAAAATGCTTGCTTTAATTATTGAAGCAGCCGAATATGTTAATGAAGTTCAAAGTTTTAAATATTGAAAGAATAATAAAAACATTAACATTGAAGCAATTAAAGAAGAATTCGCTGATTTAATGCATTTTTTGATAACTATAGGGTATGAACACGATGTAAACCCTAATTTTGAACCAAAAATAATTAGCAATGATATAAATGAACAATTTAAAGAATTATTTATAAGTATAAGTAATTTAATTTCTAACCCTAATTCACAAAATGTAATATATGTATTTGAAATAGCCTTAGGTTCATTTACTATGCAAGGATTTAGTTTTTCCGAACTATTTTGATCATATTTTAAAAAGAATCAAAAAAATTACAAAAGATTGTATTCAAATTATTAATTATAGTATAATTTAAATATGCCTTAGTGGTGGAATTGGCAGACACAGCGGACTCAAAATCCGCCGGAATTTTCCTTGCAGGTTCAAGTCCTGTCTGAGGCACCATATATATTTAAAATATACCAACTTTAACAATTAGATTTCTAATTGTTATTTTTTTATATGATAAAAATTGTTTTTTATTAAAAAAGATAATTAATATCAATTATAATTAGCAATACGTATAATGAGGAGAATAAAAATGTGTAAAAATAAAAAACTCATTGCCATAGTAATAAATCATTTTCAGATAACGAAAAAAACAAAAGCCACAAGCGTCATGAACACTCAAATAATGAACATCATGAACATTCGAGTCATGAGCATGACAAACACAATAATCACAAACAACATGAGCACTCGAATAATGAACATCATGAACATTCAAGTCGTGAGAATCATGAGCACTCAAATCATGAACATCACGATCACACTGAACATCATATAATGATGATTAAAGATTTTAAAACTAAGTTTTTTATATGTTTACTATTCACTATACCGGTCATTCTTATATCAGGATTATTTGCAAAAATAATAGGTTCTAATATTTTAAGATTTGAAGGTTCAGAATATCTAGAATTAGTTACTTCTAGTTTTATTTTCTTTTATGGTGGTATTCCTTTCTTCAAAGGAGCATTTGAAGAAATCAAAAGTAAAAAACCTGCAATGATGACTTTAATCGCAATAGCAATAACGATTGCATATACTTATAGCGTTTATATAGTTATTACACAAAAAAGTAATAATTTCTTTTGAGAATTAGTAACATTAATAGATATTATGTTGCTAGATTATTGAATTGAAATGCATTCAATCGTTAGTGCATCAAATTGATTGAAAAAATTAGCTAATTTAATCCCTAATAAAACTAATTCAATCATAGAAAATGAAATAAAAGAAATCGAAACATCAAAACTTAAAATTGGTGATATTATATTAGTAAAACCCGGTGATAAAATACCCGGTGATGATATCATAATTAACGGAAATTCCGAAATTAATGAATCTATGTTAACCGGAGAGTCAAAATTAATTTCTAAAACAATAGGAGATAAAGTTATTGGCGGTTCTATCAACACTAACGGTTCTATTGAAATTGAAGTTACAGCAACAAACGAAAATAATTATTTATCTAAAATAATTAAATTAGTTCAAGAAGCAAAACAATCTAAATCAAAAACTCAACATTTAGCTGATAAAGCATCCTTTGCTTTAACCATTTTATCTATTAGTGTTGGAATTATTACTTTTATTGTTTGATTAGCAATAAATAAAGATTTAGATATTTCAATAAAAAATGCAGCAACAGTTATGATTATAACTTGTCCGCACGCATTAGGATTAGCGATACCCCTTGTAGTTTCAAGATCTACCGATCAATTAGCTAAAAATGGTATATTAGCTCTTAACAGAGTAGCCTTTGAAAAATCAAGAAAAGTAAATGTTGTTGTTTTTGACAAAACAGGTACATTGACTTATGGTAATTTTGATATAGAAAATATAAAAATTTTTGATAGCAAATATAACCAAAATAAAATAATTCGAATTGCTCACTCGCTTGAAAAACATTCGAATCACCCTATAGCAAATGCTATTTCTAATTATGCACAAAAATTAAACATAATATCATATAAATTATTAAGTAGCAATATTATTCCTGGATATGGGCTAAATGGTACCTTAGATATTGATGGAGAAGTTAAGAATGTAAAATTAGTTAATTTTCAATACTTAACTGCAAACAATTTAAAAATTAATTCAATAGAGAACTCTATTGCTACAAATGTATTTTTATTAATAGAAAACAAACTTATTGCTCATTTTTAACTTAATGATAAAATAAGAGAAGAATCATACGATACGATAGCAAAATTAAAAAAACATTAATACTTATATGTTAACAGATGATAATATAATGAATTAGTGGCCCAAAATGTCGTAAATAAATTAGGTTTAGATGGATATTTTTGCGAATGTATTACCTGATCAAAAAGAATCAAAAATAAGAGAATTACAAAAAAATAAAAATATAGTTATAATGGTTGGAGACGGAATAAATGATGCTCCCGCACTTGCAAGAGCTGATGTTGGAGTTTCTATTAGTTCAGGGACCGATATTGCACAATAAACCTCTGATATTATACTAATTAATAACAACTTAAAAGATATATTAAACTAACTAGTTTTGCTAAAAAAACATATAATAAAATGATTCAAAACTTAGTATGAGCAACACTTTATAATCTTATAGCAATACCGCTTGCTGCTGGTGTGCTTTCAAGTATCAATATTACAATTAGCTTTGAAATCGGAGCGATATTTATGACATTAAGCACTGTCATAGTTGCGATTAACGCAATGTTATTGAGGATAAAAAACATTAAGAAGATAATGTTTCTAAAATGAAATATCAAGCGCAACACTTTCGTGCTTGGTATTTTTATTATATCTTAATGATCTCAAAATTTATAGCGTTAAAATCAAAACCTTTTTTAAATTCTCTACGTATAAGTCCATTTCAATTTTTGTTTGATCCACGTTGGAATGATGTATAAGGTTCTGTTCTATAGATTTTAATATTTAAACACTTAGCTAAAATACCTATTTTTTTAAATTCAATTCCATTATTGATTTAACATTAAGTTTATTTTTAATAATCATTTGATTTAATTTTGCATGTTAACCACAAAACAAAAGGAGATATCGAATCTCCCTGAAATTAATGAAAACTTTATAAGTGAAACACTTATAAAACTTAAATAAAAATATTATTTGGTTATACATTTGCTTAAAAGTTTAAATTGTATATTATAATATAAAAGTTACAATTAAATTATTCAATAATTGTTGATTAAAAATAATGTAACATAAACACAAATATAAAAAGGAATAATTATGTTGTTTGACGAAATAGATTTAAAAGTATTTAATGACGAAAAATCAAAGATATATTTTCAAGAAATTTTAAAATTATATTACGGAACAAATTATAGAGCAGCAATAGTTGAATTGCACTCGTTTGTTACATATGATTTATTACAAAAAATAAAAACTCTATCAAATGACGGAAATAGAGAAGCGGAAGAAAAATATGAAAATATAATTAAAAAAATAGATAATAACGACACATACTCATCAATTGAAAAAGATGTGAAAAAATTTTTCGCTAAAAATTATATAAATTTTTACAATAATTTTAAAGATGAATTGGAATATTTAAAACAATTAAGAAATAGATGTGCACATCTGAATACAAGAGATGAAGACATTTTTATTCCTAGTGATTCTAATGTTAAAACTTTAATTTTTCATATGTATAAAGAAGTTTTTTCCGTTAAAGCACCTTTTATTTCGAACTTATTTCACTTCGTTAAAGAAGATATCAAAAAATATCGAGTATGCAAAAATAATTTATTAATCCGACATGAATCAATAAAAAAAGAAATAAAAGAAAAATACTTAAGCAGAATGGATTACTATACAATTAAGAAAAATATTAAAAATTTTTTAAAATTTACATTTATTTTGGACAAGTCAGACTTTATTGATAATAGACCAGGATTGTTTTTATACTTATATACAATGATAGAATTTCAAATTAAAGATAAAGGAGATATAAGTATTTTCGAAGATAAAAGTGTTCAAGAAATAATTTCAAAAATTGATCCAAATAAAAAAATAGATGACCGAATCTGAATGTTGTGTGAATTATATCATTCTTTTAGCATTATAAAAACTATCTTTAATGCAAACAAATTATTCGAATCAATTAAAAACCAAATTAAATACAAAATAAATTTATTTATAGAGTATGGCGACGATTTTTTTGACAAGGACGAATTTTACAATGAATTAAAACAAAATGATTCATTAAATGATAGTGCATATATAGAACAATTGTATGATCATATAAAAGAATTGAAAGAATTTAATTTATTTGAGTTTTTGGAAATAATGATGAAAAATGTACGGACATATAACGCATTTTATCTTGCAGATAAATTTATGTATTTTTTACGAACTAAATTAGAAGAATTAGATAAGTCCCAAAAAGAAAAATTGCTTCAAATATACGATAATAATAGCCAGTTTTATAACAGAATAAATGGTCCTTCTGAAAGAAATGAATTAATTGATAGTATAAATAAGAATTAATATTAAATCATATGAATAAATTTTAAACAAAAACAAATATGATTATACTCAATAAAATATTTTTAAACATTTTATAACCATTCATTACAAATATTGATAATTCTACTACGATTATAACTATATAATTGTTTATAAACTCGCATTAAAATGTAACATTTTTATAACTTTAAGCACAATTTTTGCTATGCTATTCAAAATTAAAAAGATAAATTTTAATTGATGCTGCTTCCATAAATGGTAGCATCAATTTTTAATCTAATTTTATGCGTATTCTAAACTAATTACTTTTTAAAATTGTTTATAATATAAATATACAAATTATAAGAAGGGATAAATATGGAAAATAAAGATTATTCTCAACTACTTAGAGATTATAAAAATAAAATCGACGAATTATCAGTAAATGACTTAAACAACGATCAAAAAGCAATATGTAAAATGATCTTAGAAAACTTACCTGATAAAACTCAATTACAAAACGTACACCAATTTTTAATGCAAAGAGTAAAAATTGGCTTTACATTCGATTCAGCACCTGAAATTAATAGCAAAACTATTTCAGTGCTTAAACACAACAATGAAAAGTCTTTTAGATTCGATGAATCTAAAAGCGAAAACACCTTGATCATAGGTGAAAACTATGATGCTCTTAAAAATTTATTAGTAATAGAGAGAGAGAGAGAGAGAGTCGCGGCTTAGATTATAACTACGATGTAATCTATATTGACCCTCCTTATAACACAGAATCTGCATATTCAGATGGAAATAACTCTGCAAATGACAAAGAAAATATTTCCGCTTCAAAATTTATATATCGTGATAAATTCAGCCGTAACGGTTGACTTAACATGATGAACGAAAGACTTAAATTAGCCAAGAAACTTCTCAAAGATGACGGAGTTATTTTTGTGTCGATTGATGACAACGAACAAGCATATTTAAAAGTCTTGATGGATGAGATTTTTGGAGAAGAGAATTTTCTAGCCAATTTCATTTGGAGAAACAAAAATAATGGTGGTGGCTCAGATAAACAAGGTATTGATATCGAAACCGAATTTATTGTTGGGTATGTTAAAAGCAAAAATAAAACAAATTTTAATTCTGTTAAAATGATTGAATCTGAATTTATTTATAAAGATGAATATTACATAGAAAGAGGAAAATATAAACTTACCGATTTAGATCGTGTGTCTTCAAAAGAAAGTTTTAAATATAGTCCATCATTAGACTACGAAATAGAGGCTCCAGATGGTACCATTTTCACAAACTATAGAAATGAAAAAAAAGCAATGTCATATGCATACACTCTTGGATATGATACATTCATAGCACAAAAAACATCCGGTTTCATAGAAATTCAAAAAAAATTTGATAAAAAAAATAATGTATGATATTGAAAAGCGTTTAGAAAAATATATCAAAAAGTCAAATTTAACAATAAAACTCACGAGATAGAAACTAGACATAGAGGAAATAATTTTAATAATTTAATAACAGACTCAACGATATCTAATAGTTCTGGCAAGAAAAAATTAATATCAATTTTAGGGAATAAGAATTTTTCATTCCCAAAACCAACATCTTTAATAAAATGAATTGTAAATTTAATAGACAACAAAAATGTACGTATTCTAGATTTCTTCGCAGGTTCAGGAACAACCGGTCACGCGGTTATGGAACTAAATAGAGAAGATGGTGGAAACAGAACTTTTACGCTTGTAACTAATAACGAAAACAATATTGGTTATGATGTTACTTACGAACGTTTATTCAGAATAAATAATGGTATTGGTACAAATAATGAAACTTTTAAATGAACCGAAAAGAATGATCCATATCAACAAAACCTAAATGTTTTTGACCTAGAATATAGTAATATTAGTGTAGACCAAAATCAAATTAAAACAGAATATTTAATTGATACACTTAGAGAATCATTAACTAAGTTTGAAGTCAAAGATATTAGCGATGATGAGTTATTGAACAATTTAACTAATTTATATTCGTTAGATAAAGAGGAAGTTGACAAACTCGATGAAACTAACTAATACCCAGAATAGAGCAGTTTCTCAACTCTTAAAACATTTTAATAACTCATATAGTCTTAAACAATCTAAAATAGTTGAATTTAAAGCACCAACAGGTTCTGGTAAAACTTTTATGATTGCTAACTTTATTGATCGAGCAATCACTATTAATAAACAAAGAGATAATAAACCTATTATTTTTGTAGTTATGACATTATCTAATGCAGAATTACCTAAACAAATGGAAGATAATTTTAACGAATATAAATTTTATTTAGAAAATAGAAATGACCTTATTTTTGAAAGAAAAGAATCTCCGTCAAGCACTAAAAATAACGTTAAAGACGCTGATTATACATTTAAAGTTGAAACTAATAAAGTATTTATTTTAGGAGCTTCTTCCTTTGGTGCTAACAGAATATATACCGAACAAGGTATTTTAGATAAATTCATTTCAGAAATCTCAAACAATTACTTTGTTATTTTCGTTCGAGATGAAGCACATATTGGAACAAGAGAATCAGGGATTAAAGGTAAAAATAAACAAGCCGTTGAAAACTTTTACGAAAAAATGAGTAAAGCAGCTAATTTTCAAATTAATATGACCGCTACACCAAAAGGTATTTATGAACAAGTTAAGATTAGTGAAAAAGAACTAAAAGAAGATGATATTAAATTACTTAAAATAAACGGCCATTTAAATGAAGGATTGTCCGAAGTTAATAACGAACAACTTAGTGATTTAGAATTATTGGACATTGCATGTACTAAATTTAAAGAAATTAAGCAAAAGTATATAACTGAGGAAGGATTAATAGATAATATCAATCCTGCTATGTTAATTCAAGTAAATGATAAAAAAGCTAATGATAAAGATTTTGATGAAAAGATCGAAAATATAATCAAAACATTAAAAAAACATAATTTAACATGAGCTAAATACTTTTCTTCTGAAAAAATAGATTCAAACATGCGTGGTAACATTTCTTTAAAAAACATTTCTAAAAGAAGTTCGGATATTGATGTAATAATCTTTAAAGTTGGACCTGCAACTGGTTGAAACATACCACGTGCTTGTATGTTGGTTCAATTAAGAAATGTATCTTCTGATAGTTTAAGTATCCAAACCATTGGTCGTATCAAACGTAATCCCAATCCGGCTTTTAACTTTGATGATAATTCAACAGCATATAGTTATTGAGTATATTCAAATATTGAAAATATTGATAAAATAGGCAAAGAAAGAGAATTTAGTTCATATAAATTAAATAAAGAAAGTTTAAATGATAAATTTTACTACGGTGAAATCAATAAAGAAGTTGAAAAAATAAAAGTTGATCTAAGTGATCAAATTGTTGAGTTAATTAAAAACAACAAAAATCAATTATTATCAAATTATGATTATTATTTAAACTACTACCAAGAAAAAGGGTATATACCTTATAAAGAAGATAAGATAATAGATAAAGAAAAAAATCAAGAACTACAATATATTAATAGAAAAATTAATAACATTATTGAAATGAGTCAATTTATAAATGAATTTAATGCAAAAACCTCTAATATTCTGGATAAAAAAGATTTAAGAGTAATAGATCAATACTTTATTAATGATTATAAAGATCACATCCATTCACTACTTTGATATTCGTTTATTAAATTTATCTACCCTAAGGTCAAAAAATATGTATTAGATCAAAGAAAAAAACAAATTAGTGAACTTAATATCCGTGAATTTAAACTTATGTATGATAAACAATTACCTTCTGATATTAATTTTGAAATAACTGATGAAGGCTTTAAAATTGAGTTTGAAGAGCAAAAAATAAATTATCAATATGAATTGATATCATTGCTAAATAATAAATCTAAGCAAAGATTGCACTATTATGATTCAAATAACGAAAGAAGTTTTATTAATAGTATTGTTCAACTTTTTAAAGATGATTTAAAAAATAATAATTATAAAAATATATCTTTATTTAGAAATCCAGTACAAAATGGAATCTTTTATGAATATTATGATGAAGATAGTAATATCAAACGTCAATTTCCTGATTTCGTTTTAGTTTATAAAACAGATAAAATAGAACATCAAATTAATGTTGAAATTAAAGATTTTAACAATGATTATGATGAGATAAAAACAAGTAAAATCATTGATTCATATCAAGGTTATTATGAAGATAAAAATAATAATTTAATGCAAATTGTTACTTCCTTATTAATTCAAGTTGATAAATCAAATGTTGGATCTAATAAATTTATTATTGCAGGTGGCGGGAGTACAAACCATACAATAAAGAAAACTATTAAAGAAAACATCGGAACTAACCAAATAATAAGTTGAATATATAATTTAGCAAAAGATATTTAAAAATATAATGTACACTAGAAACTTCAATAAGTTTCCAGTGTACATTTTTTGTTAAAAGTTTAATTATTCAAAAAATAATACTACACATATTAGAATATATTTGAAAAAGATGCGTATTTACGCAAAAATATTAAATTTATAAAGAATTTATTTTAGTACAAACTACTTTTAAAGTTGCATTTCGTTTGCGAACATGCTTAGCATTTTAATTTATTTCTTAACTTTTTTTATAAAAAAGACTATATAATAGGTAATTTTGTTTTGTTCCGCTGTTTAATGCTGTATTAAATTAAAAGTATTTCATATTTAAAAATATGAAATTATATTAAAACCATTAAATCTAAAACAAATAATAATACTATAATATTATTATAGATATTTAAGAAAAATGCGTATTTACGTGAAATAATTAAATAGGGTTGAAACGGAAATTTAAAGACCAAAATATTTAAACAAAATTATTAGTAAAAAAATAACGGCAGAGTCAAAATTATTATTAGCATTAGAAGAAGTGGTAAATCTTATCTTTTATTTGAGTTATACAAAAAATACTTACTTACTAATGGTGTAAGTGAAAAACAAATTATAATGATTTCCTTAGACGGAATTGAAAACATCCAATATTGAAACCCAATAGATGATTACACAAGAACTAAATTAGAGTATATAGTACAAAAAATTGGGAATTATTTATTTTATGTTAAAAAGAGTATAATTAAATCAATGGAGAAACATATGAAAAAATTAAACTTACCAATTGATTTAAATATAAAACCAGTATCTATAAAAGAATTGGTTATTGAATTATGTAGAAATGAAATTTATTTATCTCAGTTCAGAAGTAGATCAAAAAAAGTTATAGAAATCATACCAAAAGAATTTTGAATAGAAACTGAGGATGGAACTTTAATATTTAATGAAAATTTAGAAGATCATGATTATTACATTTTATTAAACTTATTTGATGAAGAGGATTATCAAGTAGTTAAAAATAAAGATAATCTTAATGAATATTACTTAATCTCAGATGATTATGTTAATCATTTACTTGAACAATATGAAGAACTTGAAGATTATGGTTATGAGTTATCAAGATTTGATATTAGAATAAACAGTGAAGCTCTTGAACTTTGTTTAAAAGATTGTTATGCTTATGGTGAAGTTCAAAAAGATACAATTAAATCTTTTGATAAATAAATTTTTTATTTCTTTTTGAGCATCGATTTTTTAAAGAAATTTACTTCTACTTTTTTACCTTGTAGTTTAATATCGATTATAAATTTAGATATTTTTTTGGACACTTGATGGTTTCCTATAATTTAAATTTTCTATATATTTGGGGTTCTTCAAATGGTCATTTAATGATATTTTTGCTAAGTACCTACATGATTCTTCAATATTTTTATTTTTATTAAAAAGATCATAAACACTTGCAAAATCTTCTTTATCTTCAACTGTAGAAAATGAAAAAAATAACGGAACTGTGCTTATGTTACCTTTATAATTGTAAATAAAATCTATCATTTTGTTAAATGAAAATATTTTTTCGCCTTTTAAAATAGATTCAAAAAAACTTGAAACAAAGTTATTCGTTTCTAAATATTCTTTGTTAATTACATAATTATTCTTATTATTTTTTCTATAATTCCTAGTTTATATAGGTTTCCCACAAACATATTAAATCTATTTATTTTTTTGTTCTTATAAGAATAAATTTGTTCTTGTATACAAAATTCTTTAAATTTTTCTTCTAAATCATTAGGATTAAATTCGAGATTTGTTTTTGAAGATTGTTCTATTATCCAAATAATTAATTGATAATATTTATTAATAATATTGCTCGTTCTAAATTCTATTCCGGATATTTTATTAAATGTTTTTATTTTCATAATTAGTTATTAGTATCTCCTCATCTTTTGATTCTTTATTTTTCGTTAATAATTAGAATTTTTATAACTTTTTTATGTAATATACATTATATTTTTCGATCATTTTTTTAAGATATCATTATCACTGTTTTTTGCGAAAAAAACATTAGAAAGAGCCAATTTTATATTATGTTTACTTAATTCATCTAATAAAAAAGTAATTTAATTTCCTGTTTTCGTTTCAAATGTTATTATATGTTGAATTAGTCACTAAGTACAGAGGATCAAAATATAAAAAATCTTTGTTTGTTAGTTTTTTTCACTGATAAGTTGTTTTATAAAAGTAAAATCTTTTGAAGTAAAGACTATTTTTTTATTTTGAATATTATCGATATACGATTTAAATATTTGAAGTCTATTTTAGTTTAAAGTTTGTTTACCAGAAGGAATATTAAATTCATTTTTTGAGTTAAATCTTATTTGACTATTAAAACTATGAATAATTAATACAAACAATAAGATATTACTATAAAAAGTTTTTTTATTTAGTTGATTATTATATTCTTCTTTCGATTTATTGAAATTATCTTTGAATTCTTCTTTTGATAAGATTTTAAAATCATTAAAATTATATTTTTTCATTATTTTTTCAATAGTGAAAAGCATTTTTTTAATAGGTGTTTTATAAAAAACTTTTAGTAAATTTGTAAGATTTTTATCAATATCATTATAATGATATTTTTTTGCATCAACATTAGAAAGGATAGTGCCTCCACCACCAAAAATGTCATAAAAAACATTGATATCTTTAGAAAAAAACACTTATTTGATAAAAATTTTTATATTTATCTCCCAAATAATACAAAGGACTTCGATTTATTTTCTTCAAGGTGCCTCTCAATTCTTTCGACAGATTTTTCAAAATAAGTTTTATCAATTTCACCAACAATATATATTCTTTTTGTATTAATGAAAGCGATTGCTGTTGTACCAGAACCCATAAAAGGATCAAAAATAATATCATTTTTATTTGTATGTGTTAATATAAGTTTTTCAATGACTTTACAGATTTTTGAGTTAGACGAATTTTATTTTTTAATCCATTAACCACTGATGATTTTAATTCAGTCCTAGATAAGGCTTTGACTTAGGTTTATTAAAACTTATTTTGCCCCGGGTTTTACTGCTCATATAGCGAATTTGTAATCTCTAACATATTTTCTATTAGTATTTATAGGCATAGGATTGCTTTTAACTCATCTTATCAAATCTTTTATTTTAAAACCTAATTTTTCCAAGCAATAACATATTTCACCAAAATTTTTATAATTATTTTTATAATCATTAAAAATAATTATAGAACCTCTTTTTTTAATGTATGGTGCAACTTGTATAATTCAGTCGGTTCGATTAAAACATAATCCCATTCTCCGAAATCTATTCTACTTCTTCCGATAGTTTTGAAATTATTTTTTCTCGAAATGTTATAAGGAGGATCCGTAATAACTGCATCTATAAACATTGTTTTTTCTTTTTGAAATTGCTTAATTAAATCTTTAAAATCTATATTTTGTATGGTACTGTTTAACATAACCCTCCTAAATGTTAAACTAAATAATTTAAACTAAATTGCTAACCCTTTTTTAATAACTTGAATTAAATCATATATACTATTAATTTAAACACTTTTAAATGTGTTTTAAATGCAAATATTTTATTTATTTCGGAGACTAATAGCAAAACAGGTTAAAGCCAATTTTTGTTTTAGATTTTACTACGGATACATTATATTTTAATGTTATTAACATACTTAATTTCATAGTTCTTTATAATAATTTTCAAAAAACAATGTATTGTATTTGTTTTTTTAAAAATTATCATACTTTTATTGTTCTTTCATTATTTTAATATTATTTATTCTATTTTTGTTATCTTAATCATTTAAACAATTTAAGTATATCTTAGATTGAGTCTACTTATTACAAAAGATTGACACTTTCTATACCTTTTGATTGTAATTTTCTGTTATATAATCCAAATGGTTACTCGGTTCATGTGGAGCCATTTTTTTATTAAAAAATTTCAAGTGCTCCACAACTATATTTTATATTAATTGTGTTGTACTTGAAATTACAATTTAGCAACGAACAAAACATAAATTTTGTTCGTTTTTTTTATAATAAATGAATGTTTTCTTTTTTTAGTTCTTCTTTCATTTCTTTTGGTCAGTATGATGACTGTACTTCACCAATATGTTGTTTTTCTAGCATTAACATACTTAGTCTACTTTGACCAATTCCACCACCAATTGTGAGTGGTAAAGTGTTTTCTACTATACCTTTGTGGAACTCTGAAATGGATTTAACTTCTTCTTCACTCATTTTTGATTGAGCTATTATAGAATCTTTATCCACACGTATACCCATAGACGACAATTCTATTGCTTTATTTTTTCAAGGAGCATAAATTATTAAATCTCCATTTAATTTTCAATCATCATAGTCAAATGCTCTTTTAGATTGAACTACTCCAGACATCATAGGTCAACCAATTTGATAAACAAAAATAGTGCCTTTTTCTCTTGCTAACTCATTTTCCCTTTGTTCAGGAGTTAAATTAGGAAACATATTTTCCAATTCTTGTGAACTAACGAAAAATACATCGTTTGCAAAAACTTCTTGCAAATTATATTTTTCATTAATATATTTTTTTGTTTCTTTTACACAGTTGTAAATTTTATTAACAATATTTTTTAAAAAATTAACATTTCTATCTTTAGCAGTAATTATTTTTTCTCAATCTCATTGATCAACATAATATGAATGGGTATCATCTAAATCTTCTTCACGTCTAATTGCATTCATATCTGTATATAAACCTTCGTATGTTTCGAAATGATAGTCAAATAAAGCTTGTCTTTTTCATTTTGCAAGTGAGTGGACTATTTGTAATTCTGTTGTTGAATCTTTTGGTAAAAATTTAACCGGAGCTTCTCCGCTTAAACCATCATTTAATCCGGATTTTTTAGAAACAAATAATGGGGCAGTTGCTCTTGTTAAATTTAACTCTTTTTTAAGACCTTCTTGAAAATGTGCTTTCAGATCTTGAATAGCACTTTGAGTTTCTCTTATATTTAATTTTGACTTATACATATATTTCCTTTTATCCTAATTTTGTTTTATATATAATATTATATAGTGTAATCACATATACAAAAATAATTAATATGCATGATTGCAAGGGAGAAAAATGAAAATTGAAACAAATAAATCTTACTTTTTAAATGTATCTAGTTTACATAAAATTCATTATAAAATATATGGGAATTTAAAAGGAAAACCTGTTTTTGTAGTACACGGCGGACCAGGTGGTGGTAGTCATTATAAACTTTTAGAATTATTTGACCAAAATAAATTTATGATTATATTTATGGATCAACGTGGATGCGGATTAAGTACACCTTTTTTAGAACTACAAGAAAATAACACAAACGAGTTAGTTGATGATATCGAAAAATTAAGAAATCATCTACAATTGGGAAAAATAATGCTATTTGGTGGTAGTTGAGGAACTACATTAAGTTTAATGTATGCGCTTAAATACACAAATAATGTTAGTCAAATATTATTAAGAGCGGTATTTTTAGGGCGTCAGGAAGATGTTGACTATTTATACGAAGAGAACGGAGCAAGTGACTTTTACCCTGATTTATATGAAGAATATAAAAATATAATACTAAAATATCCGGGTAAAAATAATTTAGAAAAATATTATTACGCACTTAAAAACGAAGTAGACATCAATAAATTAAACAAAGTTGCAACAACTTTTTCAAATTGAGAAAGTGCTCTTGTTTCGATTAAAACCTTTGTTCCACTAGCAAATTTAACACAAGATCAAATTGATAATAATAGAGCAATTGCTCTAATGGAAACTCATTATTTTGTTAATAAAAGCTTTTTAGAAAGTGATAATTATATTTTAGAAAATGCACACAAACTATCGTCAATACCAACTTATATAGTTCATGGAAGACAAGATATTGATTGTAGACCAATTGGTGCATATTTATTACATAAAAAAATTAAAAATTCAAAATTATACCTAGTAGATTCAGCTAGCCACTCAACAAGCGAACCCCCTATTTGAAATAAAATAATGGAAATTTTAAAAAATATCTAGTTATATTTCAACTAGATATTTTTTATTATTTGAATTTGAAAAATTTTTTTAAATTAAAGATAATTTTTTTAATATTAGACGAAGTTTTTTTATTGATTAGTATGTCTATTTTATTGATTATAATACCCGATGCAACATCAGCGTTTGTGTTGTGTATATGAACAACATTTTTTGAGTACTTCTTAACTAAATTTAATAAATAAGGAGATAAATTATTGTCAGTTAAATAAAAATTATGAACTTCTTTAAAAAAATGAGTATTATTAATTTCGGCACTTCATCTAGCTCTTTCTAATTCGGTAGTTGCGTTTTCAACTCCAAACAAGCGATTTATATTAGTTGTTTTAAAATCCTTAGTTATGACAAATATATAATCTAATTTTTCTTGCAACGCAAGAGAGACTAGGTATTTCAATTTTCAAAATTTTCAATATCACTTTTGTTTACTTGAAAAGTTGTTTAACTTAATATTAATTTCTGGATAAATAAAATCTTCAATCATGTGTCCATCCATTATATTAATTGTATTAACTTGCATCTTTTTAATTTCTTTTAATCTGCGTCTAAAGATATCCTTATGAAATTTATAACTATTAGTTTTAAGGTTATTTATATAATCTATGTACTCTTGTGAGTTTTCCTTAAAATCTTCGAATTTAGTAAATTTATTATAGTTAAAATAAGGATTTAATTTATCTATAAGTACTTCTTTACCGCTACCACTTGTTCCAATAAATGCAATTTTTACATTTTGTTTATTAGTTGTTACTAAGTAGAAATAAATTGATAATAACATATAAATAATATTAATTATCATAGTTGTCCAATTTAAAAACCCTACTCCTCCAAAAAAAATGAAAGAAAGTATATTTTTAAGGATTCAAACTGGTCATGAATCTCTAAAACCTAAAAGCATCATAATTAACGCTATAATTGATAATGCGTTAATTAGAGAATTTAATATTATTGCCGCTTGATAATAGTTAAAGTTTGTTCCATATATTTGTGTCTTATCAAATTGATTTAGTAAAATTAATATTTCTTCGTGCAATAACGGAGTTACATAATAGAATAATACGCTCATCAAAATTGTTAAAAAAACAAAAAAAGTGGTTGAATAAATATTAGATCTAAAAAATTCGAAGTTTTTATTATTCTTAATAATTCTTGTTGTTTTAAAATAGGTAAAAATTAATATCGGTATATAGATAAATAAGTTGATAAAAGCATCTAATGGTATTTTAAAAGAAAACGCAAATAATGAAAATAATAATGCATTAAGAATACCTAGCGGATACCCTATTTTTTTATGATTAGAAAAAGCAATAACAGATAATACTCCCAATAGTGCAGAAAGTGAAACGCTAACACCAATCACCTTTTGCCATACACTACCAAACTCTCATATTCATGTTTTGTAGTCAAACGAATATAAAGTGTTAAACCCTAAAAATATTATAATTATTGCTACAATTATCCTTTTAATTATATTTATATACATAATTAAATTATTATACTATAAAAAGGTAAAAAAGCATAAAAAACGGGTTTATTTGATAAAAAAATGTTTTTTATGCTAATTTCTAATAATTATTTTATATATTTTTCATCTAGTATTCCGATGTATGGTAAATTTCTAAATTTTTCCTGATAATCAAGTCCAAAACCTACCAAAAATTCATTAGGTACTGCAAACCCATAACAATCTGCCTTTAAATTAACTTTACGATTTTGTGGTTTATCCATTAAAGTTGCTATTTTAAAAGTCTTTGGCTCACGATTTAACAGCATTTTTTTTATTTTATCAAGTGTAATACCACTATCTATAATATCTTCAACTATCAAAACATCTTTACCTTTTATGTCTTGAGCTAAATCCATAATGATTTTAACACTTCCACTAGAAGCGTGATGGCCACTATAACTGCTTGCTGTTATAAAATCGATTTCATGATCAACATTAACATGTTTAATTAATTCGGCTAAAAAGGGAATAGAACCTTTTAATAAGGCTACTATTATTAAATTTTCGCTATCTTTGTAAGTTTGATTAACTCATTTTGCAACTTCTTTTATTTTATTATTTACAAATTCTTCATCAAATAATATCTTCTTTATTTTTGGGTGTTTATTCATTTTATATCCTTTCTTTTTATAAAAAAAGCCATATTAAAATACGACTTTATATTATAAGTGTTTAACATCCATAATTTTAATTGTAAATTTCTTAACACCTTCAACTTCAACCTCATCACCAATTTCATGGTTCAACATAGCAACCGCCAATGGGCTAAATGTTGAAATTTTATTTTGAAACGGATCTGCGTCGTGTGAACCTGTAATCATAACAGTTTTTGTTTCATTTTTTTCTAAAATCAAAAATGTAACTTGTGAATTTATACCAATTCTATTATCTTGTTTATCTGAGTTAGACTCTATAATTTTAGAATTATCTAAAATATTTTCTAATTCTGAAATACGAGCTTCAACAATACCTTGTCTTTCTCTTGCCGCATCATACTCAGCATTTTCTGACAAGTCACCTTGTGCACGAGCTTCTTTTAAAGCTTCTTGCACAGATTTACGTTCAACATTAATTAATTGTTCATACTCTTTTTTATACTCATTATACTTTTCAATTGATAAGTAAATTATTTTTTTATCATCATTCATCTGGAAACTCCTCTAATTATTAATATTATTATACAATAAAGTTTATTTAACAATAAAAAGATATTTATTAGTTATGTATGAAACTTCATATTTTATATTTTTAGTTTTTAATTCATTAATTAAATTATTAATTTCAGAATTCTTTATTTTTTTTAAATTAAAAACTAACATTCCATCTTTATTTAATTTATTAAAATAATCTTTATATAAATCGAAAATATTTTTATTTTCCTTAAAAACTACTATTAAATCTAATAATTCATTATTATAAAGAAAAAGTGGTTTTGTAACATCTTCGGGATTATTATCTCTAATTTTTGTAAATTTATCAAAATCAAAATTGTTAATTAAATAATAGTTTTTGGCTGTAGTTTTTTCGCTTATTGCTATGTTAGGAAAAATATCATTTTCAGAAATAACCAACACATCTTGATATTTATTCAGATAAACAGTATTAATAATACCTTCAATATCTAAATCATCTGTTTTGGATTTTAATTTATCTTTTAATTCAAAAGGTAAAGTTCCAATATCGTTTCTTAAACTTTCAATTTTAATTAATGTTTCTTGTCTAGATTTATTGATAAAATTATTTCTGATTTTTTTTGCTCAAATATTAATACCTACATAAACCACTATTCCTATTATAAATACAACAACTGCAGAGATAGCTAAACCAATATTAGTAGGTGTTCAAGTCATTAATTATTTACCTCACTTATGCTTGTAATAATCTAAATAATCGTTTAAGATAATTTGGGCCGCTAAACTATCTTTATATTTTTTACTTTTTGTAGTATTTAAGCCACCTTGTTTTAAAATTTCTTTAGCTCTTTTTGTAGAATATTGTTCATTAACGAGCATGACTGGAATTTCAAAATTTTTCTCAAGTAAAATTTTAAATTTTTCAACCATTAAAGTTCTGTCGCTTTTATCTCCGCTTATTTTAAGAGGATAACCTAACACAAAACCATCTATTTTATAAATGGATAGATAATACTTTATTCTTTCAATTACTAAATTAAAATTATTTTCTTCAAACATAAAATTTTCAATTGATGAAGAAATTATTTCACTCTCATCGGTAATTGCGAAACCACAGGATTTTGTCCCTAAATCTAACCCTAATTTTCTCATTTTAAACTTTCAATTACAAAGCCTTTAACTTTATCTTTTGTTTCTATTTTCCCCATTGTTAAAATAGAATTTCCACCACCTTTTCCGTTAAATTTATCAAAAATTTGAGTTGCAATATATTTTGAATCATATTTTTTTGATGAAACTACTAACATAGGATTAGAATCATCAGAAATTGCAATAACTAAAGAATTAATATTTTTTTCTCTTAAAGTTGTTCCGATATTCTTAATTGTTTTTTTATCGATATCTTCTAAATAAATCAACTCTTTATTATCTATGATTTCTTTTTCTATATTATCAAAATCAAAACTAAAATCATTTTCTTGTTTCTTCATTATAGAAACATAATCGTTACGTATTAAATTGCTTATATTTTTTAAATATTTAATAGCATCTTCATTATCATCAGGTATTTCTAGGTTGAATTGATAATTAGAATCCAACTTTGCATTACGTTCTATTAAGTTATCAACTTCAACAATAAGTTGATTTTTTTGGTCCTCTAAAAACTCATCAACTAATAAATTTGAAGAAATTGCTCTAATTCTATAAACTCCTGCCGCCTTTTTCTCAACATTAGTTATTTTAAAGTTTTCAAGCTTCTCTGTGTTAGATAAGTGTGTCCCACCACATAAATCGGCAGTTATGTTTTCAAATTCAACAATTCTTACAAAATTAGGATCCATATATTCATTTTCTTCTAATGTCATGATTGCACCCATTTGTTTAGCTTGCTCTGTAGACATCATTAAATATTCACGATTAGCCTTTTGAGCAATAAAACTACGCACTAACTCTTCAACTCTTTCTATTTGTTCTTCGGTAGGTTTAGTTTCAGAAGGTAAGTCAAAAGTTAATCTTTCTTCATTGTTATCACTACCTAACTGTTTAACTTCATTTCCTAAAACCTCTCTTAAAGCACGGAATAATAAGTGTGTACCTGAATGGTTTCTTTCTAATCCTAGTCTAATTACAGGATCTACATAACAGTGTACTGGTATTTTTTTATCTATTGTACCTTCTACTTTATGAATGTGATTCCCGAATTTATCTTTAAATACATCTAAAATTAAAATTTTATTATTACCTTGTTGTATGTAACCTCTATCATGTTTTTGACCACCACTTGTTGCGTAAAAAGGAGTTTCATCCAATACGACATAGCTTATTTGGTCTGAATAATCTATTTCGTTTTCAGTATTTAACAAATACAAAATATTGCTTTCTGATTCAAGATTAGTATAACCAATAAATTTATCTACTTTTGATTTAATTATTGTTAATGAGTTAATAACTTTATCCATACCAGACACTTTAGAGTGTTTGCTTGCTTCTGAATGTTTTAATTTGGCTTCTTCAAACGATTCTGTTTCAATAGAAATATTTTTTTGTTCAAGAATTTCTGTTGTTAACTCAATTGGAAATCCGTATGTTTCAAAAAGTTTAAAAGCAACATCACCAGGAAACACTTTAACATTCTCATCTATGTATTTATCTAATAATTTTTTACCATTATCAATTGTTTTTAAGAAAGTTATTTCTTCTTGTTTAATAATTTCTTCAATTCTTTTTGTCTCATACTCAAAAGGTAAAGTTTCTTTAACAACTTTAACTAATTTATATAAAAATAAATCATTTATACCAAGCGAAATTGCTTTGTAAGAACTACGTCTAATTAATCTTCTTAAGATATAACCACGACCAGTATTTGAAGGTTTAGCACCATCAGCAAGAGCGTTAACAACAGTTCTCATGTGATCTGCAATTATTTTAAAATTAGTATTAATTTCTGTTTGAATAGGATCTTTATCAAAATAATTTTCAATAACATATTTTTGAGTTGTATACTCTTCTATTTTATGAATTATCGGTAAAAATAAATCAGTATCAAAATTGGTTGGTGCATCTTGTAATATTGATACTATACGTTCTAAACCAGCACCAGTATCAATATTTTTTTGTTTTAATTCGGTATAATTACCATTTCCGTCAGAATTAAAAGTTGAAAAAACTATATTTCAAATTTCAATGTATCTATCGTTTTCTAAATCTTCTTTAAGTAATTCAATTCCTCTTGAATCATATTTTTCACCACGATCATAAAAAATCTCTGTATTAGGGCCACAAGGTCCAGAACCAACTTCTCAAAAATTAGTATCTTTATCCCCGGGTATCATATGTGATTCATCAAAACCTTGTTCAATTCATATTTTTTTAGTTTCTAAATCTTCAAAATAGTAGGTAAAGTATAATTTGTCCTTTTCTAACTTCAATTCATTAATTAAAAATTCAGCCGCAAATTCAATTGCCTCTTTTTTAAAATAATCACCAATAGAAAAGTTCCCTAACATTTCAAAAAAAGTATGGTGTCTTGCTGTAATACCAACATTTTCGATATCATTTGTACGAATTGATTTCTGTGAGTTAGCAATTCTCTTTGAAGGTGGTATTTTTTTTCCAGAAAAATAATCTTTTAAAGTAGCTACACCACTATTAACTCATAAAAGTGATGGATCATTTTGAGGAACCAAACTTTTTGAAGGTTGTATAAAATGACCTTTTGACTCAAAAAAACTAAGTCATTTTTCTCTAATTAATTTTGAATTCATATTAACCTCTTAACTTTTAAATATATTCGATTTTTTTATCATCGATATAAATTTCATCTATTGTTGCACCACCAATGCATTTTTCTCCATCGTATAAAACAACTTGTTGTCCAGGTGTAACAGCAAGCGATTTTTGTGGATAATAAACTTTTATTCTTGTTTCATCTAAAATTTCTAACCTCACAGGAACATCTACTTGTCTATATCTAAATTTTGCTGTTAAATTATCTAAATTATAATCATCATGGTTAAATGTGTAACCAGAAGCTATTAATGCATCGGACTCTAAAAATTCAGGTCTAGAGTTAGGTGCTACAAATATTATATTTTTACGAACATCTCTACCACAAACATAATATGGTTCGCTCATACCGCCTAAATTTAATCCCTTACGTTGTCCAATTGTGTAATAAAAAGAACCTACATGTTTTCCAACAACTTTTTGAGTAGTTATATCAATTATATCTCCACTTTGAGCAGGAATGTAATTTTGCAAAAATTGAGTAAAATTACGTTCACCAATAAAACAAATACCAGTAGAATCTTTTTTGGATGCAGTTGCTAAATTTTGCTCCTTAGCAATTTCTCTTATTTCAGTTTTTTCTAAATTCCACAATGGCATTTTAACTTTCTTAAGTTGCTCGTGTGTTAATTGTGATAAAAAATAAGTTTGATCTTTGTTTTGATCTTTAGCTCTATACAAACGACCATCCAATACATGCGCATAGTGTCCCATGGCAATATAATCTGCTTTTAAAACACTAAATGCATACTTAGCAAATGCGTTAAATTTTATGAATTTATTACACAAAATATCTGGGTTTGGAGTTCTTCCTTTTTTATATTCATCGATAAAGTTTTGAAAAACATTATTTCAATACTCTGCAACAAAATCTACTCTATGTAATTTAATGCCTAACTTATCTGCAACTAGCTGAGCATCATGATAATCCATTTCTTGTGTACAAATTTCATTATTTATTTCTTTATTACCTAAAATATCATTATTAACTATTGAATCTCAATTACGCATGAATAAACCTTCAACATCGTAACCTTCTTTTTTTAATAAATACGCAGCAACTGATGAATCAACACCACCACTCATACCAATTACAACTTTAATATTTTTTTTATTCATTTAGCCTCGTTTCAAAGATTTTATAAAAAATCTAAATTTATTATAAAATAATAATATTATTTAAATTATAATAAAAAACTTACTTTTTTAATATCAAAAAATTAATTATAAAAATATTTTTTTAAATATTTTATTCAATAGAATTAAAAAGTAATTAAAAATGTATAATAGTTAATCATTAGAAAGGATATTTATGTTTGAAAAATTAAAGAAAATATTTAGCAAATTTGAAGAAAAAAACGAATCTAAATTAACAGAATTATACCCTGTAGCAAACGGGAAATATGTTAAATTAACTGATGTTAAAGATCCCGCCTTTAGTTCATTAGCAATGGGTAATGGTTTTGCAGTAGAATTAGAAGAAAAAGAAGGTTTAATTGATATTCTTTCACCAATTGATGGTTCAATTAAATTAGTTTTCCCTTCAAAGCACGCCATAGGTATAGTAAACGACAAAGGGATAAATGTATTAATTCATATAGGTATTGAAACTGTTGGTTTAGATGGTAAAGGTTTTGAAACCTTGGTAAATGTTGGCGATTCTGTTTCTAAAGGTCAACCTCTTGTTAGCGTTAATCTTGATGTATTAAATGAAAATAATTTAGATACAACAACAATGGTTGTAGTTCTACCAGAATCAAACACAAATACATTGAATATTTTAAATAATTACAAAACAGGTGATAAATTAGAAATGTTACAACCTGTAGTTAATGTTGAATAATTAAAAAAGAGCCACCGCTCTTTTTTAATTATCAGTTTTTTCTTCAATTTCAAATTTAAATGACTTTTGTTCATTATTAACCAAAAGAATAACTGTAAAAATAAATTTATTTCCTTCTTTTGATAAATCTATCTTTTTATTGCTTTTAAATGTTACACTTGAATCTGTGTCGGATTTTAAAAGTAAAATTCTATTATCTTTTCCGTTTCCTCCTCCTTTTACACCATAAAAGGAGTTGCTACCAACTTTATAAAGTTGCATTTTATTTACAGATTTTTTATCAGATGATTTTTCTTTATACTTTAAATAAAACTTTTCTTTATCTAACTCAAAATATTTAGTTCTTTCTTCTTCTGTTCCTTCTATTATTGTACTTTCTTCTTTAGAATCTTTCGAAATTTCTGTTGTTGTAGTTTCGGATGAACTTTCTGTACCGGCGCTTTCGTTTGAGACACTACCATCGCCTGTTTCTGTTGTTGTGGTTGCAGGAGTACTTTCTGTACCAGCACTTTCGTTTGCGCTACCCTCGTTTGGTTTAGTTGTTGTAGTTTCAGGTGAACTTTCTGTACCAGCACTTTCGTTTGAGACACTACCATCGCCTGTTTCTGTTGTTGTGGTTGCAGGAGTATTTTCTGCGCCTGAACTTCCGTTTTCACTACCCTCGTTTGGTTCTGTTGTTGTAGTTTCTGAAGATGAATTTCCTGTACCGGCACTTTCGTTTGAACTACCCTCATTTGCTTCGTTTGAAATTATATTTTTTGTTTCTTCAATTTCGTTACCAAATGATATTTCAAATGTTTGAATCTTATCGACATTTTTGTATTTTAATTTTATGTTAATCAATCATTTTTTATTTTGGTCATCCTTTTTAATCACTGATTCAGGGTCTTTTTTGATTAACTCAAAATCATTAACATTAAGACCATCTTTAATTACAAAAATTATATTATTTTCGCTGTCGCTCATACCTTTTAAACCATAAAAAGGTGCACCATTATTTTTGTTTTCATCTTTATGTAAATTATAGCCTTGAATTAAAATTCCGGTCTCTTCAACGTTTTTAGGTTTCTTTTCTTTGTAATAATTAACAACCATTTCTCTAAATTTCGTTTCATCTTTTAATGATAAAAATTCAGTTATCATAGATTCTTCATTGGTTACGCCATTTGAAGAATTATTTGTTTCATTAGTTTTTTCACTGTTTGTTTCGCTTGCATTTGTTTCATTAGTTTTTTCGATGTTTGTTTCGCTTGCATTTGTTTCATTAGTTTTTTCGATGTTTGTTTCGCTTGCATTTGTTTTATCAACCTTTTTGTCATTTTGCTGACTAGAACAAGAAATACTTAAAGGTGTTGCCGCCGTTAAAATTGTCGAAACTAGTAATATATTTTTAAATTTTATTTTCATTTTGATTACTTTTCCCTTCTTACTTTTTCATAGAAATTATATAAAAATGATGTTTTAGCAATATTTTTATGCATCTTTAACCACTAATATGTTTTTTTGATAATGAAAAATATTTAAATCTTTTATTTAATTTAATAAAAAACATTTAAATATTCAATTTTATTTTATGAAAATAAACTTTTCGAAAATAAAATTGAAAACCACTTAAAATTAATATAAAATTATTTATTTTATAAATTTAAAAAATGTTATATAATAATCTTGCTAATTATTTAAACGGCACCATAGCCAAATGGCCAAGGCATGAGTCTGCAAAACTTTGATTACGGGTTCGAATCCCGTTGGTGCCTCCAAAATTTAATTATATTAGTATTAAAAAAAGCGCCCGTAGCTCAATTGGACAGAGTGTTAGGTTACGGCCCTAAAGGTTGCGGGTTCGACTCCTGCCGGGCGCGCCATTTGATTTATTTCACCAAATTAAAAATCTCTATGATTACTAAATTTCATAGAGATTTTTTTTGATTTTATAATTAATTTTGTTTTGCTGGTTTTGTTTGTAAAAATAATTCATTTAATTGTTCTTCATCAACACCTGAAGGTGCTTCGGTGAACAAATCTTCATTTCTTGAATTTTTAGGAAACGCAATAACATCTCTAATTGTTTTATGTTTTGTAATTAACATAATAATACGATCGATTCCTAAACCAATTCCACAATGTGGTGGAACTCCATATTCTAATGCTTTTAAGAAGAATCCGAACTTAGCTTGTTGTTGTTCTTTTGTTAGATTAATTAAGTCAAACATCTTTTCTTGAACTTCCTTTTGATGTATTCTAGCGGACCCGGAACCTAATTCGAATCCGTTCATTACTAAGTCATAACTTTTTGCCTTAATAAGTGATTTATCCATTTTATCTATTTCTTCTAAAGAGTGATCGAACTGTGTAAATGGGTGATGTGCAGCAGCTCATGAATCGTTTTCTTCACTATATTCAAACATAGGGAATTTAACTACTCATTTAAAATTAAATTCATCTTCATTAGCTCAATTAAATCAAGAATTTAATTCTACACGTAATGCCCCTAATGCTTGTGAAGCATTTTCATATTTGTTAGCAACGATAAAATATGAACCATCTTTATTGTTTTGTGAATTAATTAATTTATCTACATGTTCTTGAGATTTAGAAGCAAAATTAGTTAATAATATTCGATTGTTTTCTACAACAAAATAAAATAGAGCATTTGCCTTATTTTTCTTTGCTATTTCTTCTAATTTTTTATGATCTTTTTTATTGATTAATTCATCAATTTTTAACATTCTAACAGATTCAGCGCTTGAAATAATGTTAAAATCAGAGCCTTCAAAAAATTCTTTAACGTCTACAATCTTATTATCAAATCTAAAGTCAGGTTTATCTGAACCATAATCTCTAATACATTGATCATATTCGACGCGATCAAAAGGTATTTTTAAATCAATATTTAAAACTTTCTTAAATGCATATTGAAACATTTTTTCAATATGTCCTTGAAATGTTTCTACATCTAAAAAACTTGTTTCAATGTCTAATTGTGTAAATTCAGGTTGTCTATCTTTACGTGAATCTTCATCTCTAAAACAACGTGCTATTTGGAAGTATTTTTCAAATCCGGATATCATTAATAATTGTTTAAATAACTGAGGACTTTGCGGTAAAGCATAAAAAGAACTATAATTACGTGTTGGAACTAAAAAATCACGTGCACCTTCAGGAGTTGCTTTAGATAAAATCGGAGTTTCTATTTCAGTAAAATCTATGTTTTGTAAGTATTCTCTAATGGCAAAAATAAATTTATTTCTAACTGCAATTGTTTTTTGCATTATAGGTCTTCTTAAATCTAAAAAGCGATATTTAAGTCTCAATTCTTCTTTTGTGTCAATATCATCTCTGATTTGAAAAGGTAATTGTTCTTTAGATAAAGATAAAACTTCATATTCTAAAACGTTAATTTCAATATCTCCTGTTTCTAAGTTAGGATTTTTATCCTTTCTTTCAACTACAATACCTTTAACTTTTAAAACACTTTCTTTATTAAATTTTATATCACCTTTAAATACTAATTGTGTGATGCCGTGTTTATCTCTTAGATCAACAAAACTCAACTCACCAAATTTACGTTTATTAGCAACTCAACCATATAAAACGACTTCTTTGTCTACATCAGTCAATCTTAACTCATTATTTTTAATTGTCTTATTCATCTTTAAGTAGGTTCTCCTCAATATAATTCTCAATATTGTTAACATCTAAATCAGAAATATCACATTCTTCGATAAATCTTAGTAAATCAGCTATTCCTTGGTTATTAAATGAAAATATTATTTTATCATTAGTTTGTAAGTTTTTTGCAGTTAATAAATTTTCTTCGTTTTTAATATCATCATAAATCAAAATACTTGCATTACGTTTCTTTGCTTTCTCGAAAACTTTTTTTGGTTTTAATGTCGAATACTCAAAATGAACATTATTCAACACCTGCACTAAATGTTTATATGTTAAATCAAATAATTGATTTTTACTTTGTCCACCTAATGAACTAGAAACAAAAACATCAACATAATTTATCTCTTCGTTAAAATTAGTTCTTTCAATATATTTATTTCTAATGACATCAATAACTCGATCAACTCCCATACCAAAACCTATGCTCGATAAGTCTTTTGGACCACCCAATTCATGAATTAAATTAGAGTATCTTCCACCTCCGATTAGAGTAGATTGTGAACCGGACATTTCGCTAGTAGATACTAATTCAAAAACTGTTTCGTCATAATAATCTAAACCACGAACAAGTTGTGGAGAAACTTCATATTCTATACCGAATCTATCTAAAGTATCTTTTAATTTTTTAAAATATTCTTTTGAATCTTCGGTTAAATAATTATAAATTTTAGGAGCTTTTATTACAACATCTTTCTTCGAATCGTTCTTATCATCTAAAATTCTAAGTACTTTGCCAGTTGAAACTCTTTTTTGCGAAACTTCACTTAATTCATTTAGATGTTTTTTAAAATATTCTACTAATGCAAGTTCATATTTTTTTCGTGACTCTTTATCTCCGATTGTGTTTATCAAAATTTTATGTTCAACTTCTAGATATTCTAAAATTTCATGTGCAACAATTATAGCTTCAGCGTCTTTTAAATAACATTTTTCGCCAACATGTTCGATTCCCGCTTGATAAAACTGACGATATCTACCTTTTTGTGGCTGCTCATATCTAAACATAGGCTGAATATATGCGAATTTTTGAATAGTATCTTGTTGTCATTTGTTTTCAATATAGGCACGAACAAAAGGTGCGGTTCCTTCTGGACGTAATGAAATTTCGCGCTCAGATTTGTCCTTAAATTCATATATTTCTTTATTTACAATTTCTGATTCTTGCATCGAACGAACAAAAAGATTTTTATATTCAATAATAGGTGTTTCAACAAAGTTAAAACCATGTTTTATAACTATATCCTCAAATATTAAAGTTATCATATGTTTAATGTCAAACTCTAAAAAATTATAATCTTTTGTTCCTTTTATTTTATTAATCATTTTTCTCCTTTAATAAACTGAATTTATGATGTATTTAATTTATATATATTTTATATTATTTTGATTTAAAAATTATTAAATTAAAATTTAAAATAAAAAGGATCTATTTATAATAGATCATTAGTTTTGAAAATACTTTTTACCTAAAATGGAGTTAATTGTATTTTTTGTTGGATTTTTTATCAAAAATGTTCCTGCAACACACGCATCCGCACCTTTTTTAAAGGCTTTAGGACCTGTTGAATCATTAATTCCGCCATCAACTTGAATTAAGAAATCATAAAAATTAGTAAGTCTAATATTTTTCAATTGTGAAATCTTAACTAATGATGAATCAATAAATTTTTGACCTCCTTTACCCGGTTCTACAGACATAACCAAAACTAAAGCAAGTCTATCTAAAAATTTTTCAATTAAATCAACGGGTGTGTCGGGTTTTATAGCTAACCCAATTTTTAATTCGTGTTTATTTGTAGTTAAGAAATTATCAAATTTATCCAAATCATCTTCAATTGCCTCGTAATGAAATGTTAAAATATCAACATCATTTTTCAACTTTTCTACATAATCATATGGATTAACTACCATTAAATGAGCATCTTTTATATGACCTTTACCATTTTTATTAATATTTTTAATTTCTTCAACAGTTATTGCGGTATTTTCGACAAATTTTCCATCCATTACATCATAATGAACTCATCGTATTCCTTCTTCAATCAATTTATTTGCCATTTGCAATCTTTCTTCAGGATTTACATTTAACAAACTAGGTGTAACATATTTTTTCATTTTTTCTCCTTTATTTGACTTCGTTTTGTAATTTTAAATAATTATTATATCTTTCTTCAGTGATTTTTATGTTATCTATATTTTGTTTTATTGCGCAATCTTTAAAATTTTCATAAACATGTAAACAGCTACGATATTTACATGTTTTTGAAAGTTCTCTAAAAACTTTATAACTTTGTGCTAATTCAATTGGAGATAAGTTTAAATTTAGCGATGAAAAACCTGGAGTGTCAATCAAAAAGCCTTCTTGTAATGGAATTGCGCGAACCTCTCGAGTAGTATGTTTTCCTCTACCAAGAGATTTTGAAATAATATTTGTTTCAAAATTAAATCCACCAAGATTGTTTATTGTTGTAGTTTTCCCAACTCCACTTTGCCCCATAAAAACCGAATATTTCCCTTTAAATAAATTGTGAAATTGTTCAATATTTAAGTTGTTATTATCAACTAAAATAACTTTATAGCCCATATTTTTGTAAATTTCTTTGTACTTATTCGATTCATTATTATTTAAATCAATTTTAGTAATGCATAGAATTGGTTCAATATTTTTATTTTCAATAATAGACATATATTTATCAATTAAAAATGTGCTAAAACTAGGTTCTACTATAGACATAAAAATAAAAATTCTATCAATATTCGCAACTTTAGGTCTTACTAACTCGTTTTTTCTCTCTAGAATATCTACAATTTGGTTTTCTTTAACAATAACCCTATCACCAACCAAAGGATTTTTTCCTTGATACCTTAATCTTCCTGCTGCTGGTAATTTGATTATTTTATTATCTTTAAATAACTCATAAATGCCAGCAACAACTCCATGTACTATAAATTTTTGCATATTATATTAAATTTCAAACTTTCAACAAAATTACTACAACTAATATAGAAACAATAATAAGCAACAAAGAAACACCAAGAAAAATTGGAGAATTGATGAATCCTTCTATAGTTTTTTTAGGCTTAATCGTCTTAATAGAAATTAATTTCTCGATTTTTCTCTCTTCATTTAAAGAAGTTTTAACATCTTTTCTAAATTCTCAAACATCATTATATCTATCCTTAGGATCTTTAGCAGTCGCCTTTATTATTATATTTCTAACAGAATTTGGTAAATCAACAAACTTAGTAGGTTCAGGAAATTCTTTATCTCTATGCATTAATATAGTTTCGACATCTGTCTTTCCTGAAAAAGGATAATTTCCAGTCAACATTTCAAAATATAAAATACCTAAACTATAGATATCAACCGCTTTTGTTTTTTTCAATTTAGGATTTAAAAATTCAGGGGCAGCATAATAAGGAGAACAAACAACCGAATTTTCCCTAGTTAGTTTTTTAGTATCTCTAGATACAGATATTCCTAAATCTAAAATTTTTACGTCATGATCTTTAGAAATCATAATATTTTGTGACTTTAAATCACGATGTATTATGTTTCTAGAATGTAATTCACCTAAAGTTTCGGCAATTTGTCTAATATAATTATTAGCTAAATGTATAGATATTCTTTTGGTTTTTTTGAGTAGTGAATATAATGTTTCTCCATCTATATATTCCATAACATAATAACTTTCAAAATCATCCTCATAATCTTCAATTATTTTAGGAATGTGCTTATGATTTATTTTTTTTAAGAGTTGCACTTCGTTTCTAAATCTTTCCCTTGAAATTGAATTACCTATATTATTTAAGAATTTGAGAGCATAGGATATATTTTTTTCGCTATTTTTTACTCTAACTTGAAAAACTGATCCCATACCACCGCTACCAATAGATCTTATTATTTTATATTTTTCATTGATTTTAGAATCTGGTCTTATACCAGTTCTTTTAATTGTTTCATCATTACTACTATTCATTTTTAACCCCGAAATCTAAAAGTATTAAACTCATATTATCATCTGATTCGTTAATTTTAGCTTTTTCAAGCAACGTATTCGCTATTTGACTCAATTGTTTATCCTTTTTTAAAATAGACTCAATATCTCCTTTATCAACATAATCGTGCAAACCATCTGAGGTCAACAATACTTTAGTGAGTATATCAACTTTATCGGTATTAAACTCAAAAAATTGAATCGTTGTAGGCATGTTTATACCTATGCTGCTTGTTAAATATTTTCAAGTGTAATTAACATCTAAATCAATTTCTTTTTTTGTGCCTTTAAGTAATAAATTTCCATAATTTTGGTCTTCAGTTATTTGAGTTAAGTTTCCAAAGATGTCTAAAAAATATGCTCTCGAGTCACCTATGTTAAAAATGAAGATTTTATTTTCTTTTTTGACATATAAAACACCAACAAAAGTTGTTCCCATGTTGGATTTCGAAATATCCAAATTAGCGATATTTTTAAATTCTATTTTAACTTTATTTATTGCTTCGATAAAAAAGTTTTTAGTTTCAACTGAATTAATATATTTAAAATAATTTATAAAGTTAGTTTTAATTGTTGTTATAGTAACAGCTGAAGCTATTTCACCAAAATCGTGCCCACCCATACCATCACACAATATAGCAAAAGTGAAGTATTCGTTTCCGAATACTTCAACTTTATCTTCGTTATTTTCTCGAACATTTCCTTTTTCGCTAATTGAAAAATATTCTTTAATCAAGTTCTAACTCCTTATGTAATATTTCCCTAATTTCATTAGCTGCTCTCTCGGGAATGTCATTAATTATTTTATACTTATAAAGTTCATCTGCTTCAGAAACTTCGATTTCAGCTTTTAACAATCTATCCTTTAAGGTTTTTGAGTTTTCTGATCCACGAATCAAAATTCTTCTTCTAAGATCTTCCATAGAAGGTGGAGCAACAAAAATTGTAATTAATTTATATTTATTATTAAAGGAATGGTGTGAAAGTTTATTTATTATTTGTCTTACACCGGTTGTCTCTATTTCTAACATTGGTATTTTATTTTTATTATGTATTTTATCTAATTCAGAATACAGAGTACCATAGTAATTATTTAAATGATAAGAAAATTCAATAAATTTACGATTTTTAATTTTATCTCTAAAAGTATCCACGTCAAGAAAATAATAGTGAACTCCATTTAATTCACCATTTCTAGGTTTTCTAGTTGTAGCAGAGCAAGAAAGAGATAAATTCAACTCATCAAATTCAAATAACAATCTTTCTATTGTACCTTTACCAACTCCACTAGGCCCTGAAAAGATAATAATAGGGCATAATTTACTCGTATTTTTCTTATTCATATTTCTATAATTATAACATTTTTACGAAATAAAAAACCTTAAAATTTTAATTGATATTTTTACCAAAAAAATATATTATTTTAAAGGTTTTTTAATCTAAAAAATAAAAAAAATTCAACAAAAGTTGAATTTAAATAATAGAATTATTTATTTGAATTTTTTAATACAAATTCATCTAAACGAGAACGTTTTCTAGCACCTTTGTTTTTGTGGAAAACACCTTTAGAAACTGCTTTAGCAATAACTTGGTGTGCCTTATTAACAAATTCACTAGCTTTAGCATCATTAGCTAAAACTGCTTCTCTAGCTTTACGTATAGCTGTTTTAACACGTGATTTCATAGCGGCATTTTTAACTCTTGCTGCTTCCATCTTAGCTATACTCTTAATTTTAGATTTAATATTTGCCATATTGAACCTCCCTTTTTCATTGTTTTTCATTGAAAAATCTAATATATTATAATAAATTTTTTAAAGAATTAAATAAATTATAAATTTTATTATGCTATACTTAATTGTGCAATAGCTGATAGCTGCCATTATGAATGGTAGAGGAAAGTCCGTGCTAGCACTAACTGAGATGTTAGTAGTGATCACGTTAAGCCAAATAAGCTTAAGCATAGACGACAAGTGCCACAGAGACGAGAATTGTGAAACGCGGTAAACTCCGTGAGCTAGAAACCCAAATTTGGTAGGGGAATCGCAAATAGAAAATGAACAATTTTGCGAAATATATCTTATGATATGTTAGATAAATTATCAGCACTTTAATATTTTAAAGTACAGAACACGGCTTATTTTGCAAAAACACCTATTGAATGGTGTTTTTTTATTTTTTAGTTGTTTTTTTTCTTCATTATAATACAATTATGAATATAAAAAAATGTAAAGGAACTAATGGAGAATTTTAAGAATTTTTTTTCAATAAAAAATATAAAAAAAATATCAATTTTATTTGGTTTTATTAGCGCAGCAATAACTATAACAACAGTAGCTCTCTTAAAAGTTAATAAAAAATATAAACCCGCTTTTTATAATTATAAATCTTATATGAATGACTCGCTAATAGATAAATTTAACGAAAAATTTGAATATAAAACATTTAATGAAATTAGCGAATTTACCGCAGCTTTGAATAATTTTAAGGTTTCCGCAGGTATTGGTAGTGATTTTCAAGCTATATCATTAATAAAGAAAAATTTAATTCAACCTATAAACTTTAGCAAACTATTAAAAATTGATATTAAAAATGATGATGAGTTAAAAAAAATATTGAAAAAAATATATACACCTGATGTTTTTAAACATTTAGAATCATATGATGATCAACTTTTAGAAGATGCATACGGCAATAAATTTGAACAACCTAAACATTTATGAAAATATTTTGTACCTTATTATGCTCAAGACGGAATAATAGCTTATAATCCTATAAAAAACCAAAATAATGTAATTAATAAAAATCGATTCTTCAAAAATGATGTTTATGATAATTCAATAACAAATATTCTAGATGTGATATCTAAAAATAATTATAAAGACTTAGTTATAACAGATGCTGTAAGAGTAAATATGTTATATGGTTCTTCAGAACAAAACCATAATAATAAAACAAATGAAACTAATTACAAAGAGTCAATAAACGATTTTATTTATACTATCGAAAACTCTACTAAAACTAATATTTCAACCGGAAATCATATATCATTTAATTCTGACGGTCAAGGGATAATTGCATCATTATTAGATAAAAATCGTATTGATGTAAGTGCTGCAATAATGTATAACGGAGATGCATTAGACGCATATTTTTCCGAAGGAAATGGTTTCACCATATTTGACAACAAAGAAAATAAAGAAATTGAAATTCCTAACGGAACAATAGAGACAATTAAATTTAAAAATAATATTTTATTAGTTGACGGATTAGTGGTAGCCAAAGGGATAAACTCTTCTTTAGAAGATGATCTATATTCAACTTTAAATACTACCATTTACAATGATATGGCAGCCATTTATAATAACAAGACTATCGAACAATATCAATTAAAAATGTACGATGAATATCTAAATAATTTATACAGAGATAAAATAGTTACCGCTTATAATCATAAGAATTTAAGAGGGGTTTCTAAATTTGAAGAGTTCAAATCTGAATTACGAGATATTTACTTAAGTGGCTTGAAGCAAGAATTTAACAATGATATTTTAAAATCGTTTAACGCTTATATTTCTAAAAAAATAAATAATGATCAAATTTTAAAAGAATCACTATTTAATACTATAAAAGCAAATGATGAACAAGAAAAACTTGATTTAATTTCTTTTAAATTATCGCATATTGATTTTCTTGACGAAAAATACTATCAGTATTTGGAAAATAAATATCCAAATTACATAAATTTTGATTTCATCAACTATACCCCTTCAAATATTGCGGAATATGAGTTAATAAAAAGAAATTACTTTGTAAATCAAGACAATACTTTTGACTTTAAAGCTTTAGAAATATATCAAATTAGCGATCAAAATAATACAATCAACCATAATTCTGTTAATGGAGTAGATGATAAATTAGATTCTCTCTTAACAACTTATTATTACTCAAAAATTAAACATTAATAAAAAACCAAAATACTAAAATATTGTATTTCGGTTTTTTTATTACTTACCAAATTTAAAGTGACAAATGTCACCATCTTGCATGACATATTGTTTTCCTTCTTGACGCATTTTCCCGGCATTTTTAGCTCCTTGCTCGCCACCGTATTTAATATAATCATCAAATGAAATAACTTCTGCTTTGATAAATTTTTTTTCAAAATCAGTATGTATTACACCAGCACATTTCGGAGCTTCTCAACCTTTGTGATAAACTCACGCTCTAGCTTCAATTTTACCAGCAGTAAAATAAGTTTCTAAATTTAATAAATCAAAAGCTTCTTTTGTCAATAAGTCCAATCCACTTCTTTTGATTCCGTACATCTCTAAAAGCTCAGCTTTTTCATTTTCATCTTCAATTTCAACAAGATCTGATTCAATTTGAACAGAAATAGGGATAATCTTTTCATCATCTTTTAATGACGATTTTAATTGTAAAAATAATTCATCGTTTTCATAATCCATAAATTGATCGTTGCCTAAGTTAGCTACATATATTATAGGTTTAAAAGTTAATAAATGATATCCTTTAATAAATTTTGTTTCTTTTTCATCTAGTTCCACTTCTCTTGCTGGAATATTAGATAACAATGCATCTTTTACTTTTAGAGCTGCATTTTGCTCGATAATAGCATCTTTATCACCTGATTTTGCTTTTTTGGCAACTCTATCTAAGACTTTTGTTATAGTTTCGTAATCTGCTAAGATTAATTCATAATTAATAATTTCTTTATCTCTAACCGGATCTACAGAGTTAGCAACATGCATAATTCTTTTATCATCAAAACATCTTATTACATGTATTATTGCATCAACTTCTCTAATGTTAGCTAAAAATTTATTACCCAAACCATCACCTTTTGAAGCTCCTTTGACTAAACCTGCAATATCAACAAAATCAAAAGTTGCTCAAACAATTTTATCTGGATTAATTAAATTTGCTATTTGTTGAAGTCTTGGATCGATTAATGGAACAGAAGAAACGTTTGGTTCTATCGTGGTAAACGCATAATTAGAAGACTCTACTTTCTTTTTTGTAATAGCACTAAATAATGTGCTTTTACCAACGTTGGGTAAACCAACTATACCTGCTTTTAACGACATATTTCTCCTTTAAATTAAAAATTTATTTAATTATATCAAAAATAATAATTACTAGGTTATTTTTTAAAATGGAGTGGTTATTTTTTTAAGATCAAAAAACTATTTTTTACTTAAACAATTATTAAATTAGTATAATTAAAATATGAATAAGAATTTATTTAAAAGTTGATATAGTCTTTACCATAATGAATCAATATTTTATAGTACTTACGAAGAGTTTATTAGTAAATTTCAAGAAACAGAGCAAAGCAATCTTGATATTTTAAAGCAACCCAAAAGTACAATTTATGGTATTGAATTTGATTCAAATTGAATACTAGGTTTAAATAATTTTAATCTTTTCACTGTCCTCTCAATAACAGAAATCTTTTGTAGTAATTTAAGAAAAAATAATAGAAAAATTTTAATGGGTAAAAACAAAAATATTGACAATAAAATTTTCAATAGTATGATTAGCATCGCTAACAAAAATGGTTCTGACATATTCACTTATAATACAGAAGAAATTAATGAATTTATCATTTTAAATACGCTAAGAGGTATGGATATTAAACATTCAATTTTACTTGATTATAATCCAACAAATAATAAGTACTATATTAAAATCTACAATTCAAACGAAATGATTTCAATTGATGATCAAAACATAATAATCGAAGCATTAAATGGTTTTAATAAATTTATTATTCCTAATAATAATTATGATACAACGGTGCTAAATATAGAAAAATTATTTAAAGTCATTGATAAAAAAATAATTGAACCACAAATAAAAAAATTTAAAAAAATATATAAAAAACCTCAATTTCATATTCAAACACTTATAAGTAATAAACAAGATAATTATATAGTTACAAAAATGCTTTCTAATTCAGGTTTTAAAGTTTCTAAATTACAAAGTAGTTTATCTAAAAATATTATTAATGATATTAATTTTTATAATCTATATAAATTATTTAACACTACAACATACAAAGCAGACTTAATAATAAAGTTAGATCAAAATAGCAATTTAAGCATGATAGTTCGCGTTAAAAATAGTTATATTAAATTATCTGAAGATGAATTAATATACTTATATATTAGTTATAGCTTCTTAAAATGAAAGAAAAGTGGCGAAACTATATATAAAAATATTTTTTTACCTCACGATGTTTCTTCTAATATTTTGAATTTAATGAACATGTATTCAATATCATATAGATTTGAAAATGAACTTAAATCTAACGATGTTTTGCTAGCATATAACAAAAATAAGTTTTCTAATTCAAATAACTATAATCTAAATTTAGAAAATTTTGACTTTATTCTTAACTATTGCTTAATGTTATACGATTATAAAATAAATAACAATTTATTTGCGTATAAATATAAAAAAATGATTGATGATAATTCGAACATTTTGATAAAAAATTACTCTTATAAAATGACGTTAGAAAAATCTATTTTAATTAGTGATAAAATTATTGATCAATCCAAAATATCAAAAAAATATAAATTGGATAACTTGACAAAAATCAATGTTGAAGTTCCTGATTTTTATTATTTATTAAAAGGAGAAATAAAAAGTAAAAATAGAACAAATAATTTTTCCCTAACATATGATAAATCAAAACAAAAAATGAATTTCAAAATAGAGGTCGAAAGTAAAAATAAAAAAACATCATGAATAAGCGATTTACTTTATAGTAAAAAACTACAAATCCAATTAAATAAATTGATAAAAAAATGACATAGATAAATATTAAGAGGTTCCATCCTTATCGTAAAAGAATAATGAAAAGTAAACCTAAAAAGGAGTAAATAAAAATGTTAAAAAACGATATTTTAAAAATAGACTGATTTATAATTGATAAAAACAATATATATAAGTTTATAAAAAACGGAAGTATTGAAAAATATATTAATAACAACAAAATTTGCTATCGAGTACAAAGAGATTTAAATATAAAGTCTTTAAAATGAAAGTTACCAAATAGTTTGTCTTTTAAAAATAATGACGAAATAAATATTAGTAATTTAGTTATGACAAAAGTTTTAGAAATCGAAAAATATGCTTTTGCAAACAACAAGTCTCTTACAAATGTAATTATGCCAAGAGTGAAATTAATTGGTAAATGTGCTTTCAAAAATAACATTAACCTTAAAAGTGTAAGCGTTCCAAAAGTAATTAATTTTGGATATGAAGCTTTTTCTAATACAAAATTTTTAGATCAAATAATAAATTCAGATAAACAAAAACTTGCAATAATAAATGATATTTTGATAGATGGAAAGTATGCTAAAGGCGAAATTATAATACCTGAAAACGTAACAAAAATAGCTCCTAAAGCCTTTGAACATAATTCATCGCTTAAAAGTGTAAATATGCCAGAAATTAAAATAATCGAAAAACACGCTTTTAGAAGCAACACATCCCTTAAAAGCATAAGTATACCAAAAGTTATCACAATTGGTTCGTACGCTTTTGAAGACAATACTTCTCTTATAAGCGTAAATGCTCCGGAAGTTATCCGAGTTAATAACAGTGCTTTTGAAGGCAATACTTCTCTAACAAATGTAAGTATGCCTAACGTTACGCATATTGGAGATGGTGTCTTTAAAAATAGTATCAACCTTAGAAATATAATCATTCCAAGTGTTATAAAAATTGGAGGTTTCGCTTTTGCTAATAACGAATCACTTAAAAGTGTAAATATTCCGAAAGTCACTACGATTGAGGAAAATACCTTTATAAATAATATTAACCTTAAAAATATAAATATGCCTAACGTGACAAAAATTGGAGATTTTGCTTTTGAATGCAATAATTCTCTTACAATTCTAAATATTCCAAAAGTTATTGAAATTCAAAAAAGCGCCTTTAGATACAACACTTATCTTAGAAGGGTAAATATGCCTAAAGTTATTAAAATTGGCGATAGTGCTTTTCTAGGCAATATATTACTCAAAAGCATAAATGCTCCCGAAGTTAAATGAATTGGTAATTGAGCTTTTCGTGAAAACAAATCTCTTGTTAGTGTAAATATGCCGAAAGTTACTACTATTTTGCCGTGTGCTTTTAAAGACAATACATCACTTACAAATGTACGTATACCTAATGTTTATACAATCGGTAGTTTTGCTTTTGCTAACAATGAATTGTTAGAAACTGTAAATATCAAAAAAGTTAAAGAGATTGGTGACGGAGCTTTTGAAAGAAATAATTCTCTTGCTAGTGTAAATATGCCAGAAGTAAAAGAAATTGGTAATAGAGCTTTTGAAGGGAATAGATTTCTTGCTAGTGTAAATATGCCGAAAGTTACAAAAATTGGTATTTCATCTTTTCAAGATAACAATCGTCTTAAAAGTGTACAAATGCCAAATGTTACTACAATTGGTAACAGAGCATTTAAAAACAACCATTCATTAAGTTTCGAAAAATCTCAATTACCCGAAAATATGACAAATGATGATTTTAAAACATTAATTGAAGGTTCAAATTGAGAAAAAATCATTACTAAGATAAATTAAATAGTAGAAATTATGCTAAATAATAAAAATATTAAATTTAAGATTATTTTAAAAACTCATAATGATACTTTTTCTTTTTGTAGTAAAAAAGTAAGAAATATTCTTTAAATATAATAAATAAAAAAACTAGCTTAACTAGTTTTTTTATTTATTGATAAAACTCTATATCAAAATTTAAAAATTAAAATCGGTAAACCTATTCCTATTAAAATAATAACTAAATTCAAGATTAATTTAAGATCTAAATTATTTCCTTTATAAAAGAAAGGATGAAAAAAATCTAAGAAAGGATAAATAACAACACCATATTCTTTATTATATTCTAAATAATAAGTACTTATAAATAATAAAAACGCAAAGATAAGGTAAGAAAAAACATAAATTAAACAAATAAATTTATCTTTTTGTAGTATTTTAAGCTTATCTTTTCAAATAAATGCAAAAATAAATATGATCATAGGATTAATTAAGTGTGTGTGCAATGATTTGTATGACTGAAAAATATTTTTTCAATTACTTGTTCATGAGATTAACCCTCAATAAACAAGAAATGTAATTGAAATTAAAATTAAAGAGTGGAAAAACAATCTTCTTATTATGTTTTTTCTACTAAAACACATTAATAGCAATGTTATTAGACTAAAATAATTGGTTAAATTTGTAAAATAAAAGAATTGCGAATATCTAAAAAAATATGATTCTAAACTCTTAGTAGTTGCTTCATGATTAACAGATGAGTTTTTAAATAAAGTCATTCAAGTGATTATTAAACCGTTGGTAATAACTAATAAAAGTAAAACTGATATTAAAGTTATAATTTTACGTTTTTGAGTATCTAATTTAAATAATGTTTTCATAATAGAGAATTATATTATTGAATATAAAAAAATAAAGCATTTTTTGCTTTATTTTTTACGCTTTGGCCCTTGTTGCGATAACTGTCTTTTTAATTCGAAATCAGTACGGTATAAATAATCATCAATAGCTTCAGCTAAACCATTTTGTTCAACGCTTGAAGTATGTAATTTTGCAAATTGTATTGAATAATCATCAATATTAGCCATGGCATAAGAATAATCTGTCATTTCAAACATTGAAATATCATTTTGACTATCACCGATAGCCATTGTTGTTTTAACATCTACGCCAAAAACATTATCACATAATCACTTCATACCTGTACCTTTAGAAATTCCAGGTTTAGTAATTTCGATGTGGGAAACTAAGTAAACTATATTTAAATCAATATTCATTTCTATAGCTTTATCATAAAATTCTTTTAATTTATCTTTATCACCATATAATTCAATTTTATGTAAATCATCAGGTATTTCGCCGGTTAAAATTCAATTATCATATTCACAAAATTCAGTTATAAATTTACGAAATTCTAGTGTAGGATCTTTTAAAAAATATCTGTTATCACCAAAATAATATAAATAAACTCCTACTTGTTCAGCTAAATCTCATATTTTTCTAGCTTCCTTTGTGTCAATATATTCAATATTGAGCACTTTTTTCTCTAAATTATCAAAAATTAAAGCACCGTTAGAACAAACAATATAACGAGAACTCATTTGGTTAGCTAATCTTTGTATTTTTTCGTAAGGAGCATTTCCTGTATTTATAACAAATTCAACTCCTTTTTCTTTAATTTCTGCAGCTTTATCAATATTTACTTGCGATAAAACTTTACCTGGGAACGGATAAATTGTTCCGTCAACGTCACTAAAAATTACTCATTTTTTCATAATTTAAATTATACTAAACTTTGAAAAAACATAACTCAAAAGACTCTTTTTTATTAATATAATAGTTATTATATAACTTTAATATAGTATAATTAAAATACTTATGAATAAAGAAAAGATAAAGAATTTTTCAATTATAGCACACATAGATCATGGTAAAAGTACACTTGCTGACCGTATTTTAGAAATGACAAATACAGTTGCAACTAGAGACTTAACAAGTCAATTTTTAGACTCTATGGATTTAGAAAAAGAACGTGGAATTACAATTAAATTAAATGCTGTACAAATTAAGCACAAAGATTACATTTTTCATTTAATTGATACTCCCGGACATGTTGATTTTACTTATGAAGTTTCACGTTCATTGGCAGCATCAGAAGGTGCCTTATTACTTGTTGATGCTACTCAAGGTATAGAAGCTCAAACTTTAGCCAATGTATATTTAGCATTAGAAAATAATCTTGAGATAATCCCTGTTATTAACAAGATTGATTTACCTTCAGCTGACGTAGAAGCTGTAAAAAAAGAAATAGAAGAAGTGATTGGTATTTCAACAGAAAATGCCGTTTTAGTTTCTGCTAAAACAGGACTAGGTGTAGATAAATTGCTAGACAGTATAGTTAAATATATACCATCACCAAGAAATGCTGATGATAACAAACCTCTTAAAGGATTAATTTTTGACAGTTATTTTGATCCATATAGAGGAGTTGTTATGCTTGTAAGAATTTTTGAAGGTAAACTTAAAGTCGGTGATAAATTTAAATTTATGTCAAGAAACGATGAAGAAAATAATTATCATGTTATTGAACTCGGGATTAGAAATCCACATGAAACTAAAAAAGAGTTTTTAGAAGCTGGGGAAGTAGGATGAGTATCAGCCGCAATTAGAGATGCAAAAGAAGTTAATGTCGGTGATACAATAACATTAATTTCTAACCCTACAAGCAAAGCACTTCCAGGGTATAAAAAAATGAAACCTGTTGTTTTTACGGGATTTTACCCAATAGATACTCGTGATTATTCTTTACTAAAAGAAAGTTTAGAAAAAATTTCACTTAGTGATTCTTCTATAACATGAGATCAAGAAACTTCAAAAGCACTTGGTTTTGGATTTAGAGTAGGATTTTTAGGATTATTACACATGGAAATTCTACAAGAAAGACTCGATAGAGAATATAAAGTCGGAATAATAGCAACTAGTCCTAGTGTTGAATATGAAGTACATATGACAAATGGTGAAGTAGAAATGATAGCCAACCCAACACTATTACCTGATCGTACATTTATTGACAAAATAAAAGAACCGTATGTAGAAGCTAAAATATTTATACCAAATGAATATATTGGTAACGTTATGGAATTATGTCAAAATAAACGCGGTATTTATAAAAATTTAGAAATGATAGATGAAAAACGTTCATTAGTTATTTACGAACTACCATTAGCAGAAACAATTTTTGACTTTTTTGATAGATTAAAATCAAGCACCAAAGGTTATGCATCATTCGAATATGAATGAATTGGGTACCGAGAAAGCGATTTAGTTAAAGTTGATATTTTATTAAACGGAGATAAAGTTGATGCTTTTTCAATAATTACGCATAAAGATAGAGCTTACGAAAATGCTAGAGAATTATGTCAAAAATTAAAAGATGCTATACCTCGCCAAAACTTTGAAGTTCCGGTTCAAGCTACTATTGGTGGTAAAATAATAGCTCGTGAAACTATTAAAGCATATCGTAAAGATGTCACTGCAAAATTATATGGTGGTGACGTTACACGTAGACAAAAATTACTAAAAAAACAAAAAGAAGGTAAGAAGCGTATGAAAAAACTTGGTTCAATTGAGGTACCACAAGAGGCGTTCTTATCAATTCTTAAAACAAATATTGATCCAAAAAAATAAAGGAGATGAAAATGGATAAGAAATTACTTAAAGATGATTTTTTCGCATATATTAATGCACAATGACTAAAAACAGCTAAAATTCCTGATGACCGTTCTAGTATTGGTTCATTTGTAGAATTAGATATTAACTTGGAAAAAATATTAAAAGAGACAATTGTTAATTGATCAAAAAATAACACCGAATTACCTAGTGATCCTAAATTAATTGAAATGATTAAATTTTATAATTTAATTATTGATACAAACAAAAGAGATGAATTAAATTGATCGCCTGCTAAAGAAATGTTTTTAGAACCACTTAGAAAAGAATTAAAAAGTATGACTACTTTTAAAGACTTTTTTAATTGAGAAAAAGATAAATTCCTAGAATATACATATCTACCATTTGATTTTTCAGTTGATGATGATTTTCTAGATAACACTAAAAAAATTGCTTGAATTGGTGAATTACCAACAATTCTACCCTCAAAAGAAACATACCAAAATGAAAAAGAAAAAAACAAACTTCTAAAAGTTTGAAAAGATATGGTTATTGATTTGCTTCTTGACTACGGATTAGATAATAACACTGCTTTAAAAATGGTTAACAATGCGATTGAATTTGATGATATTTATAAAGAATATGTTAAAAGTTCAGTTGAAAATGCTGATTATGTGTCCGCATATAATTTAAGACAAAGAGGTGAAGTTAATTTATCTAAACGTTTTGATTTTTGAACTAAACTTGATGAATTAATTGGAGAAAAAGTCACTGAAGTATCAATTCAAAACCTTAAAATTTTTGATGCTTTTGATGAAATTTTTGATGATAATAACTTAGAAAAATATAAAGATTTAATGTTTATAGTTAATTTCTTAGGAGTTACACCTTATTTAAATGAAAGAATTAGAACTAAAGCGTCAGTATACAGAAATACCGTATACTCAATAAACAAAAATAGATCAACAGAAGACTATGCATTTGATTTAGTTAAAAAATATTTTGGTATGCCGTTAGGTATGTATTATGCTAAAACATACTTTGGAGAAAAAGCTAAAAAAGATGTTGAAGAAATGGTGCAAAGTATGATTGAAGTATATAGAGAAAGACTTCAAAAAAACACCTGACTTTCTAAAAACACAATTGAAAAAGCACTTATTAAATTATCTAAATTTGAATATATGGTCGGATATCCAGAAATAATACGTCCTTACTTCTCAAAATTTAAGGTAAAAACATACGAAGAAAACGGAAGTATTTTCGAAGCTGTTCATTCATTTTCAAAAATAATTGCAAAATATAGATTAAGTTTATATCACAAACAAGAAGATAAAAGATATTGATCAATGTCGCCATCGACAATCAACGCTTACTACCACCCAATGAAAAATCACATTGTTTTCCCGGCTGCAATTTTGTCATACCCATTTTATGATGTTAATAGATCTAAAACAGCTAACTTTGGTGCGATTGGTGCTGTTATAGCTCACGAAATATCTCATGGTTTCGATAATAATGGAGCTCAATTTGATGAAAATGGTAAATTAAACAATTGATGAACAGATAACGATAGAAAAGAATTTCAAAAAAGAACAGAAGCTGCGATTAAACTATTCGACGGTAGAGAAACTGAATTTGGAAAAGTTAATGGTAAATTAACAGTTTCAGAAAACATAGCAGATTTAGGTGGATTTGATTGTGCTTTAGAATCTGCACAACGTGAAAATGATTTTAAAGCAGAAGAATTCTTTGAAAGTTGAGCTACAACATGACGTTCAATTTATAAGGAAGGAACTGCAAAACGTTTATTAGATTCAGACGTTCATTCTCCTGCTAAAATACGTGCAAATGTTATTTTAGGAAATAATGAATTATTTGAAAAAACTTATAATATAGAACCTGATGATAAAATGTATGTATCGCCAGAAAATAAAGTTAAAATTTGATAAAAAAGAGGCATAAACCTCTTTTTTATTATTAATTTCGCGTTAAAAAACAATATTATCTTTAGTCGCGGACTTAATATTATCGCCATATATTTTTTTGAGTTTATCCACTTTTATTATTTCTTTATAAGAACCTACATTATTTTGATTTACAATACCGTTTTCAACAATAATAACTTCAGATTCAAGAAATAATACATGATTAGGATCATGTGTTGATAAAATAATAGTCTTCCCCAAGTCTTTTTTTGCTTTTAATATAGATAATACTTTTTGTTGATTTTTTAAATCTAAAGCGCTCGTTGGTTCGTCTAAAAAAATAATTTCGGTATCCTGTAAAAAAGCAGCGCATAATTCAATTATTTGTCGTTGACCCCCTGATAAATTATTTATTTTAGTATTTATAAAAGAACTCATATTTACTTCGTTTAAAATAGCTCTTATTTTAGAATCGTCTTCTAACGAAGGTTCTTGATAAAATTTATATTTATTAACAAAACTAAATCTTAAATATTCCAAAACAGTATACTCATTTTCGATTGAAATAACCTGAGGTACGTAGCTAAAAATTTTTGATCTTTCTTTTATTTTAATTTTTGATAAATCGATATTATTAATAAAAATTTTTCCGCTATTTGGTTTATTTATGCCTGCTAAAAGCTTAATTAATGTAGTTTTACCAGAACCATTAAGACCTAAAACTGTATATATTTTTCCTTTTAAAAAAGATAAATTAATATTTGTTAAAATATTGCTCATTTTATTATATTTAAAACTTAAATTTTGAATTTTAATGATAGTATTAACTTTTTTCATTTTTGCCTTTTTTAACAATTAAAATATAGGCGAATAATATAGCTCCTATAATTCCAGAAATAGCACTTATTGGAATTTCGCCTGAAGTTAAGGTTCGTGAAATAATATCTATAATAACCATAAAAGAACCGCCTATAGTTATACTAAAAGGAATAGTTGTTTTTGTATTTTTACCTAATCAAATTCTAATAATATTAGGAATTACTAACCCAATTCAAGTTATATTCCCTGCAACAGCAATCGAACTAGCTGTCAAAAGTGTCGAAATAATTATTATTATTCATCTATAATATTTGTAATTTAACCCTCTACTTTGCGCAATTTCTTCGCCTCTACTTATGATATTTATTCTTCATCTAATAGAAAATAAAATTATTATTGAAACTATATAAATAGGCATAAAAATTCAAACTTGGTACATTTTAACTTCCGAAAAACTACCCATGAGTCAAAAAATTATTGAAGGTAATTGAGTTTGTTCGTTAGCAACTGTTTTTATTACACTAATAACACTTGACATAAAACCAGTTATTATTATTCCTGCTAATATTAAAGATAAAGTCTTAGTGTTTTTAAACATTTTTGAGACAAATATTGTTATCAAAATTGTTAAAATACCAAAAATAAACGCAAAAAATGAAACTCCCATACCTCACATTACATTAGATAAACCTAAAACTATTGCAAACCCAGCACCAACACTAGATCCCGAAGATACACCAAGTATACTTGGTGAAACTAAATTATTTTGAAATGTTTCTTGATAAATTAAACCAGATAAAGTTAATGCTCCACCTACCATAAAAGCTAATAAAGTTCTAGGTAATCTTAAATTTAAAATAACATTATATTCAATAGTATTTTCTGTATTTAATTTACCAAATATTATTTGTAAAAATTTATTAAAATTAATATTATATCTACCAAAACATAAAGATATAAAAATAATTAATAATGATAATAATATAGTAATTCCAAATAATATATATTTTTTAGTTTTAAGCATTTGGTTGTATACCGCTTAAAATTTTAGTAATTTCATCATCGGCTAAATCATAGTTATAATATGTTTTGTATGTATTTTTTAACATTGATCGTATATCGAAATTGAAGATTTCGGGCCAAAATTCATTAGCAAGATAAGCGATAAATATTTTTAACTCGACTCCAATTTGTTCAAAAGGTATCACACCTAAAGGTATATTTATTAAATTATTTTGCCTTACCGCTTTTAGTGACGAAAATGTTTCATCAGATTTTAAAGCATTAATGTTTTCGTTTTGGAATTTACCTCCAAAAAGATAGTAATCAGCATTGTCTTTTAATAACTGTTCCTTTGTTGCTACATTATTTTCAATAGTAAATTCACCTGGAACATAATAAACTTTTAAAATACGCATTATAGATGATAATAAAGTATCTTGTCCAGACTCTGTGTAAGTTACTCCTTTGTTTTTGTCACCGCGTACGTATCAAACTTTTTTAATTATTTCTTTATTTGATAATTTTTCTTTTATTTCTAATATAATTTGATTCAATTCATTAATTCACGTATTAACTTTATTTTTCACTTGAGTGTCAGTAAAAATTTTAGTTAATATTTCTGGATATAATGTTATAAAATCGTCATATGTGGGTTGATGATATTGGCTAATAACCATAGACGACATTCCCGCCTCAATAACGGAATTTGCCACAATAGGATCTGGAGCAATTACTAAATCATAGCCTTGTGCTAAATATTCTTCTTTATTTGGGCTATATTGTAATTTAGTATACTTTTTAGAATTAGGATATATTTTATTTATTCATTGATTGTCGAGTGTCGACTTGTAAACCCCACTAATTCTATCTCCTAAACCAAAAGCGATTAGCATACCAATCCCTGATCTTCCTGGAATCGCAATATTTTTAGCATTAATTCTAACTTTTCTTTCTATAGAAGAAGTATCAATAACATCAACGCTATTTTTACTTTTAATTTCTTTACTACATGAAATTGAAATTATTGGTAAAGTTAATATACCAACAGGAATAGTTAATAAAAATTTTTTAAATTTCATTTTTTACCTTTCATAAAATTTTAGAAATATTATACAAAAATAGTTTAACATAAAAAATATTTGACAAATTGATAATTTTTTATAAAAATTATTTTTTATCTCTTGATCATTCTACATAATTAAATGTTTTTATTTTATATCCATTCTTTAAAGAACTATTAATATAACCTTCAATACTGTCATCAACTTTCTTTAATAACTTTACAATTGTCTGAGCATCAAATAGCGAATCATGAAATTTACCCATTTCTAAACCAAATTCTTTTGCTAGGTTTTCTAGCTTATAACTCTTAAGGCCCGGCACATTTTTTTTCATCGTATTAAAACTACATAGATAATTAAATTTTACATTTTCCAATTTATCACCAATATTTTCACTATAATATTTGAAATTAAAAAATAATCTGTAAATATCAAAAGCGGCGTTATGTGCTATTCATAAATAATCACCAGTTAAATATTTATATATTTTGTTAAATTCTTCGTAAAATTTAGGTTTATTTATCAAAAATTCATCGCTTATTTTGTGAACTAAGTAAGCTTGGCGATGTATTCGAAGGTCATTTTTAAAGTAAAAGTTAATCTCATCAACTTTAATTTCATTTTCATATACAACTAACGATAGTTGTATAATTTCACCTTGCAAAGATGTTGTTTCTGTATCGAAAAATACAATTTTATTGTACTTCTGTTTTATTTCGCTTTTTTTATTACTTTTTATTTTATTTACAATTTTTGTCGGAACATTTTCCTTATATTCTTTAATCATTAAAGTTTTTTGACAAAGAATATTTAGTTGATTTTCGTTATAAAGGTTAATAAATTCTTCAACACTAATTTCATTATTGAAACCATCTAAAATTTTTAATAAAATTATCTCAAATTTTTGAAAATCATTAATAGTAATCTTATAACGCATATTATCTTTAATGTTTAGTAAATAACCAACAGGAATATTCTTATTTTTAGATGTTTTATATAAAATAAGCAAGTAAACTGCAACTTGAAAAAAATGTGTAAGAGATAAATTTGACACAAACTTAATCTCGTGCACTTCGTTTGTATATTTTTGATAAAAATCAATTATACCCAAAATTTTATTATCTCAATTAACGCCAATTTGCTGCTCAAAATTACTTTTTGATAAATATTTTTGCATTCTTGAATATATTTTATTATGATTTTCTTTATCAATTCAAGTTGGAAAATTGTTTATATTATCCTCAAAATGTTTTAGTCTAGTTATATCATTTGTTTCAATAGAATGCTTAATAAAACATAACTCTAAAAAAGAATTAAATTCCTTGTTGATAATTTTCTCTATATACTGGTGTGTTTCTTTCGATATTGAATTAAACATAGTAAAAAAATTTAATATTATTCTATTAATTTTCTTAATTTCATCTAAATTATCATTTCCTAATATTTGTTCGGCATAAATTCCATTAATATCTGAAATATCATAAAAGAAACCATCATAAGTAATTATGTTTGAAATTTTAATAATTTCATCTTTTTTATTTATTTCACTAATATCTATTAAACTCTTTAGTTCTTCTTCTATTTCAATAGGTATAAACTTTATAATTTCAGTTGCTTTTTTGATATTATAAGCTTCGTCACTTGAGTCATTTTCATAGTCTATTCAACCATCAATTTGATCTTTCATACCTTCCATTAAAGTAGGCAATGATCTATTTTTATTAAAAAATATATGTAATTCTTCAATATTTCTAGTTGCTGCTACATAAAACAATTTATTAAATTCATCTATAGTATATTTCTTTTGAACATCACCATCAAGATTAATTATTATAACTATTTTACGTTCCAAACCTTTTACTTGATGTACAGAACTAAAAACAATTTTCCCATGCATTTCTTTAAAATCTACTTTTTCTTCGTTATCAGATCTAGAAACATATACTTTAAAACCCTTTAATGTAAGTTTATTAGCGGTATCTCGTATTATATTAATATTAGTAGTATTCGATAGAACAAATATATTTTCTTGTCCGTATTGGTGAATTTTTTCAACTATAGTTTCTTCAAACAATTTATCTTTATATTCAAAAGCATTAATTTTTAATATACCTTCTTTGTTCAAAGCATTAAAAGACTCGCTTTTATATTGTTTACTTTCTTTTAACATACGCCAGGTAGCATTAGGCACCCTAAACGAACCATTTATTTCTAATTTTTTTCAAGTTTTAGAAGGTATTAATTTATCAATATTTTCAAGAAACATTGAACTAGCTTTTTTGAAGTTATATATTTCTTGATTTGAATCGCCTATAAACATGACTCTCGCTTTTGCGTTATATTTTAATATTTTAAGTATTAAAACTCAATAAAGTGGAGTTATATCCTGTGCTTCATCTATAATGATTGTATCGTATTCATCAACAGTTAATATTTTAGATTCATTAAACTCTTTTAAGCCAAGATCATCCATAACTATTTTTTTGCTCTTTTTAGTTGCGAAAGAGTGAAATGTATGAATGTCACAATTTTTTATTGTAATATCTTTTTTTAAAATCCTTATTTTTGTATCATTTACTAATTTTGTATTATATGATAAAACTAATATTTTTGAGTTTAAATTATATTTATTTGACTCATAAATAATTTCTACTATAACTCTAGTTTTTCCACTGCCAGCAGCCGCATTTACTATTAAATTATCACCATAAAAAGAATTAATTATCTTTCTTTGTTCTAAAGATAATTCATTATTTTTATTTTCTTTTTTCATTTTTTAGTTAATTAGAAAAATAGAGGTTACCCTCTATTTTAAATAATTAAAATTCCTCAATTGTTCCATTAAGTTCTTCAAATGCTGCTTTTGCAGAAGCAGAAGCTTTATTTACTACAACATGTAATTTTTTAGTTAATGTACCATTTCCTAATAATTTTATTGGTAATGATCTTTTTACTAAACCTTCTTCGAATAATCTTTCTACTGTTACTTTTTCACCATCTTTAAATTTTAACTCTAAATCAGATAAATTAATTACTTGGTATTCAACATGATTTACGTTTGTAAATCCACGTTTTCCAATACGACGGAATCAAGGAGTTTGTCCCCCTTCAAATCCTAATCTGTGCCCTTTACGTTTATTTTGTCCTGATTGACCTTTACCAGCTTGTTTACCTTTTCCGGCAGCATGCCCACGCCCTTTACGGTGTTTTTCTGGTCTTGAACCTTCTGTTGATTTTAATGTATGTAATTTAATTGCCATAATTATTTAAAATCCTTTACATCTTTATCTCTAAGTTCTGCAATTTGTTCAGGTGTTCTTAATTGTTTAAGGGCTTTAACTGTTGCTTTAACAATGTTTGCTTTTTTACGTGAACCATATGTTTTTGTAACAATATCTGTGTAACCAGCAAGTTCAACAACTGCACGTACTGCACCAGAAGCGATAAGACCTTTTCCTTTTGGAGCAGGTTTTAACATAACTTTTGATGCTAAGTATTTTGTCATTGGAATTTCGTGTGGAATTGTACCTGTTTTACTATCAAGTGGAACTGTTACTAAATTATTTTTAGCATCTTTGATAGCTTTCTTAATTGAGTCTGGAACTTCGTTTGCTTTCCCGTGACCGTATCCAACTACACCTTTTTTATTTCCAATAACAACAAAGGCTGAGAAACTAAATCTTCTTCCACCTTTAACAACCTTTGTAACACGAGCAATATCGATAACTTTTTCAGTATATTCTGATTCTACTCTTTGACGGTTATTTCTTGTGTTGTTTCTTCTTGGTCCACGACGATTTTGTGTTCTAACTTTATCTGAATTTTCGTTTTGATCATTAGCAACATTTTTTCTTGGTCTAAAAGTTTTTTTAGCAGTAACTTCTTTTGTACCTGTTGTTTCGTTTTGAGTTAAAACTTTTTTATTATCTTTTTCCATAATTAGAATTTAACTCCTTTCGCTCTTACTGATTCAGCAAATGCTTTTACACGACCATGATATAAATATCCACCACGATCAAATACTACTTCTTTAATTCCTAATGAATTAATTTTTTCTCCCATTAATTCACCTAATTTTTCAGCAGCTTTAATGTTACCACCATATGTTTCATCTTTAAGTGTTGAAACTGATGCTAATGTAACTCTTTTTTGGTCATCGATTAATTGTGCATAAAAGTTTTGGTGAGATTTAAAAACGTTTAAACGTGGTTTTGTAGCTGTACCGTTAATTCAGTAACGTGCACGTTGGTGTTTAACTTTTCTAGCTTGATTTCTTGATAATTTTGCCATAATGTTTTAATTAACTTCTTAATACTATTTAGAAGCTGTTTTCCCTTCTTTACGTCTAATTTTTTCACCTTTATATGAAATACCTTTACCTGAGTAAACACTTGGTTTTCTAACTGCTCTAACAATTGAAGCAAAGTGCCCTACGTTTTGTTTATCGATACCAAATACTGAAACTTCTGTTGGTTTTGCAACTGTAACTTTAATGTCACTTGGAATTTCTAATGAATGGATGTGGCTATATCCAGCTGATACATCTAGTTTTGAACCTGATAAAACAGCTTTATACCCAACTCCTTTAATTTCTAAATCAATTTTGAAACCTTTTGTAACACCTTCAATCATATTTGAAATATGAGAATTTGTTGTTCCATGTAATTGTTTAGTTGTTTTTTCTTCGTTTGCACGAATTGTTGAAACTTTATTATCTTCTACTTTTACTGTGATTAAATGACTAAATGTTCTTGTTAAAGTACCTAATGGTCCTTTAACTGTAACTGTTGAATTATCTACTGTAACTGTTGCTCCAGCAGGTATTGTTAAAATACGATTTCCTACACGAGACATACAACTACCTATCAAATGTGAGCGATAATTTCACCACCCACTTTTGCCTCTCTAGCTTGTGTTCCTGTCATTAATCCTTTTGATGTAGAAATGATAACTGTTCCATATCCTGACATAATTGTTGGAATTTCAAGAGTTTTTACATAAACTCTAAGACCTGGTTTTGAGATTCTTTTAATCCCAACAATAGCAGGTTGATTTTTCTTGTATTTTAATGTAACTACTAATTCTTTTGATGTACCTTCACCTTTAACTTCATAAGATGAAATATAACCTTCTGAGTGAACCACTTTTAAAATTTCTTCTTTTTTTGTTGAATAAGGCATTGAAACTGTTTTGTGTTTTCTAATATTCGCGTTTTTAATACGAACTACTAAATCTGAAATTGGATCTGTAATAAACATAATTATCAACTCGCTTTCTTCACACCTGGAATTTTACCTTCATGCGCAAGGTTTCTAAAACAGATACGACATATTTTATATTTTCTTAATACTGCATGTGGACGTCCACATAATTCACAACGTGTATATGCACGTGATGAAAATTTTGGTTCGCGTTTCGCCTTAACTATTAATGCTTTTCTCGCCATTATTTAGCTCCTTTTTTTTCAAATGGTACACCTAATGATTCTAATAATGTTCTTGCTTCTTCGTTTGTTTTAGCTGTAGTTACTACAAGAACATCTAACCCTTTAATACGACGAATTTTATCAAATTCGATTTCTGGGAAAATAATTTCTTCTTTAATACCTAAAGCAAAATTCCCTCTACCATCAAATGCTTTAGGGTTTGCTCCACGAAAATCACGAATACGTGGCATTGCAACATTTATTAATTTATCTAAAAATTCTCACATTCTATCTCTACGTAGTGTAACTTTTCCACCCATAGCCATTCCTTCACGAAGTTTTCATGAAGCGTTAGATTTTTTAGCTTTTGTTTCGAATGGTTTTTGTCCTGAAATTAATGTTAATTCATTTAAAACTTCTTCGATTGCTTTTGAATTTGAAACTTCTTTACCAGCTGTCATGTTTAATACAACTTTTTCAATTCTAGGTACTTGCATTGATGAAGAGTAGTTGTATTTTTCTTTAAGAGCCGGAACTGCTTTTTCTAAATAAATTTGTTTTAACATATACTACACTTCCTTTTGAGTTTTTCTAGCAACTCTTACTTTTTTACCGTTTTTATTAATTTTATATCCTAGTTTTGAAGTTTGTTGTTTACTTGTTTTACTTGATTTTTTTACTAAATAAGCTACGTTTGATGCATGAATTGGAGCAGCCATTTCTGTTATAGAACCGTCTTGATTTTGTTGTGTTGGTTTGTTGTGTTTTGTAACGATATTTACATCTTTAACGATAACTCTATTTGTTTTGTGGAATATTTTTTCAATAACTCCAATTTTCCCTTTTTCTTTACCAGCAATTACAATAACTTGGTCGTCTTTTTTAAATTTAATTTTTGTCATAATTTAATTTTCCTTTACTACTATAATACTTCTGGTGCTAAAGAAACAATTTTAGGGAATTTTTCTCTAATTTCACGAGCAACTGGTCCAAAAACACGAGTTCCACGTGGTGTTAAATCTTCTTTAAGAATAACAACTGCGTTATCATCAAATTTAATATATGAACCGTTTGTACGGTGAATACCATATTTTGAACGCACAACTACCGCTTTAACAACTTGACCTTCTTTTACCATACCGTTAGGTAAAGCTTTTTTTACTGAACAAACTATAATATCACCAATTTTAGCAACTTTTTTCTTTGATCCACCTAATACACGAATTACACCTATTGTTTTTGCACCTGAGTTATCAGCTACATTTGCTCTTGATAATTCTAAAATCATATTAGTTGTTTCCTTCGATAGCAGATTCTTTTACTGATACTAATCTAAAGTGTTTTGTTCTTGAAAGTGGTCTTGTTTCCATAATAACAACAATATCGTTTAATTTAGCAACTTCATTTTCGTCATGTACTGCAAATCTTTTAGTTGATTTGTAACGTTTTGAATAAAGTGGGTGTTTTTTGTATGTGTCAACAGCAACAATAATTGTCTTAGCACTTTTACCTGCTGAAACAACTTTACCTGTTAAAGTTTTTCTTGTATTTCTTTCCATAATTATTTATTCTCCTTTTTGGCATTTAATGCTGTAAGAGTTTTAGCAATATCTGTTCTTAAAAGTTTAATTTTGTGTGTATCTCTTAAATCACCAGTAACGTTTCTATATCTAAGTGTGAATAATTCTGCTTTTAATTTTAAAGTTAATTCTTCAAGCTCTTTTGTTGATTTTTCTAATAAATCTTTGTAACTCATAATTATTCATCTCCTTTTCTTTGAACTATTTTTCATTTAACAGGTAATTTGTGACCAGCTAAACGAAGAGCGTCACGCGCAATTTCTTCACTAACACCACCAACTTCAAACATCATTGTGTTAACTTTTACTGCTGTATATCATAATTCTGGAGCACCTTTTCCTGAACCCATACGAACACCGATAGGTTTAGATGTTTTAGAAAAGTGTGGGAAGATTCTAATAATAACTTGACCTTCACGACCCATTCTACGTGTTGCTGCAATACGTGCTGATTCTATTTGACGAGCTGTAACTCATGCTGATGTAACTGCTTGCAATCCGAATTCACCGAATGCAACAGTGTTTCCTTTTGTAGCTTTTCTTTTGTCGTGTCTAACAACAAAAGGTTTTCTATATTTAGTTCTTTTAGGTTGTAACATTATTTTTTACCTCCTAAAATTTCTCCAAGTGAAACTCAAACTTTAACACCAATAGCTCCATATGTTGTTCTAGCTGTTGCTGTTGCGTATTCTACATTTTGTCTTAATGTATGAAGTCTCATTTCTCCTTCAGAATAACCTTCTGAACGAGCCATATCAACTCCGTTTAAACGACCGCTAACCATAGTTTTAATACCTTTAGCACCTGCTTTTAAAGCAGCTCTAATAGCAATTTTTTGTGCTTGACGGAAGCTTTCACGGTTTTCTAATTTTGTTGCAATCATTTCTGCAAGTAATCTTGCGTTTAAGTCATAATTTTTTAATTCTATAACTTGTAATTTTAAATTAAGATTTTTATTTTTAACAAATTTTTGAACCTTAACTGTTAATTCTTGAATGTTCTTACCTTCTTGACCTAACATTGCTGCAGGTTTAACTGTGTGTAAGTTAACTGTCACTTTGTTATCTTTAGTTCTTTTTATTTCAACTTTTCCGATTTGGTATTCACGTACTAATTTATCAAAGAATTTATAAATTTTAGCATCTTCAACTAAATATGATCCGAAATTATCTTTATCTGCAAATCATGTTGAATTATGGTTTTTTGAAACTCCGTAACGGAATCCATTTGGATTAACTTTTTGTCCCATTAGTTTCTCTCCTCTAATACTATTGATAAATTTGATGTACGTTTTAAAATTGAATAAGCTCTACCTTGACTTCTTGGTTGGAATCTTTTAAGTGTTGGACCTTCATTTACATAAACTTCTTTTACGAATAATTTTGATGCGTTCATTCCGTGGTTGTTTGTTGCGTTAGCAACTGCTGAATTAAGTAATTTAAGGAAAATTGGTGCTGATTTTTTAGATGTATTTTCTAAAAGACCTAAAGCAACATTAACATCTTTTCCTCTGAATAAGTTAGCAACCAATTTTGCTTTAGATGAACTTACTCTTTGTAATTTTACATGTGCTTTTGCTTGTTGTGCCATTATTTCTTCTTACCTTTATCTGCACCATGACCTGAAAATGTTCTTGTAGGTGCAAATTCCCCTAATTTATGTCCAACCATATCATCTGTTACGTAAACTTCGATAAATTTATTTCCGTTATGAACTGCGAATGTTAAACCAACGAAACTTGGGAAGATTGTTGAACGTCTTGATCAAGTTTTAATTGGTTTTTTAGGTGCGTTCCCTTCGACAATAGCATCTACTTTTTTAAGTAAATGATCATCTGCGAATGGACCTTTTTTAAGACTACGTGCCATTATTTAGCATCCTTTCTTCTTCTTAAAATAAGTTTATTTGAAGATTTTTTAGTTTTTCTTGTTTTAACTCCAAGAGCTTTTTTACCTCAAGGTGTAAGTGGGGCTTTACGTCCAACAGGTTGTTTACCTTCCCCTCCACCATGTGGGTGATCTACAGGGTTCATAACTGAACCACGAACTGTAGGTCTGATTCCTTTATGTCTATTGATTCCAGCTTTACCTACGTTAACAAGTGAATGTTCTTCGTTACCAACAACACCAATTGTTGCACGACAACGAGCTAATACACGACGTGTTTCTCCTGATTTAAGTCTAAGAACAACGTATTTTCCATCGTCATCTTTACCAAGTAATTGAGCTGATGTTCCAGCACTACGTGCTATAATACCACCACCTCCTGGTTGCATTTCGATGTTGTGTACAAATGTACCTTCAGGAATGTTAGATAATGGAAGTGCGTTCCCAACAACGATATCAACATTTTCTCCTGAAATAACTTTTTGACCTAAAACTATTCCTTTAGGTGTTAATATATATCTTTTTTCTCCATCAGCATATGCTAATAAACTAATGTTAGCTGAACGGTTTGGATCATATTCAATAGTTTTAACAATAGCTGGGATATTATCTTTATTACGTTTAAAATCTACAAGTCTGTAAAATCTTTTTACACGTCCTCCGTGATGTCTAACAGTTATTTTACCTTGGTTATTACGCCCTGCATGATATTTTAGATTAACTAAAAGTGATTTTTCAGGTGCATGACCAGATAAGTTTTGTCTGAAATCAAGAGAAGACATATTTCTACGACCATTTGTAGTTGGCTTATAATGTTTAATTGCCATAATTGTCTTTTCTCCTTTGCTTAAAAATAGTGCGGAATTTCTTTTAAGCAATATTTTAATCCGCTTTTATTTATATTTTTGTTTAAATTAAATAACTAAAGTTCATCGGAGAACTATTCTCCACCAACTTTACGTTTTGTTGTTGTTTTTGCTTTAACAGTTGCTTTTTTTGTTGCAACTTGTTTTTTAGATGCTAATTTTTTAGCTACTTTATTTTCAACGTCTTTTGCTTTTGCTTCTTTTGCTTTTTTAGCTTCTTTTGCTTCTTCAGAAACTATTTGCGCTTTTTCTTCATCATCACTTGGAATATAGTTAATTGATTGACCTTCTACTAATTTAACCATAGCTTTTTTGTAACGATTTGTAAATCCGTGGAAACGACCAACACTTTTCGGTTGTTTTTCGACTTTAATTGTTCTAACAGATGCTACTTTTACACCAAAAATTGTTTCAATAGCTTCTTTGATTTGATATTTATTAGCAGCGTAGTCAACTTTAAAAACAAATGTTGATTGTGTTGTTCTTAAAACATCAGTTTTCTCTGTTAAAATTGGTGATTTAATTACTTGAGTTAATTCCATGATTATTTAGCCTTTCTTTCCAAAAGCTCTAAGCTTTGTTTTGAAATGATCATTACATCTGCACCAACTATTTCTTCAACAGTTAATGAATTAGCTTTAGTTGTAGCAACATTTGGTAAATTTTTAGCTGATTTAAATACGTTGTAATCTTCATTTACTACTAATACGTGTCTTAAATCATTTACATTAAGTTCAACTAATTTATTAACTAAATCTTTTGTTTTGATTGAGTTTAATGTTAAGTCATCAACAATAACTGCATTGTCTTGTGATAATAATGTAAGTGCTGATACAAAAGCGTTGTATTTAACTTTTTTATTTACTTTAAGTGAATAATTTTTATTTGATTGAGGCCCAAAAGCTCTACCACCACCTACTCAAATTGGTGAACGCATAGAACTGTGACGTGCTCTACCTGTACCTTTTTGTCTTCATGGTTTTTTACCACTTCCACTAACTTCGGCACGATTTTTAACTTGGTGTGTACCTTGTCTTCTTGATGCTCTTTCTGATAAAATTGTGTCAAAAATAGCTTGTTCATAGATTTTTTCACTTTGGAATAACGCTTTAGGTAATTTAACTTCTGATTTTAATACTTTTTTAACTACTTTTTTAGTTGTTGTAGTTGTTTTTACTTCTTTTTCTTTTTTTGCTACTACTTTTTTTGTTTCTGTTTTTTTAGCAGCAGGTTTTTTAGTTGTTGTAGTTGTTTTTTTAGCAGCAGGTTTTTTAGTTGTTTTTGTTGTAGTTTCTTTTTCTACTTTAGCTTTTTTTGTTTCTGCCATAACTATTTATCCCCTTCTTGAGCTTCTTTAGCTTCTGCTTCTTCTATTAATGCTTTTAATTCTGATGAATGCATTCCAACTGTAACTTCAATATTGTGTTTTTTAGCTTGTTCAATTAATTCATTTAATAATTGAACTTCTTGAACATCAACAAGTTTAACACCTTCGTGAGCTGGAAGACCTTTAACAGCTTCTTTAACAACTATATATGACTTTTTAGGTCCAGGAATTGATCCTTTAACTAAAATTAAATTATTTTCTAAATCAACTTTTACAACTTCTAAGTTTTGCACAGTGGTTTTTACATTACCTAAATGACCTGGCATTGTCATACCTTTGAAAACTCTGTTTCCTGCGATATCTCCAAGTGATCCTGTTTGTCTTACTGGTTGTGATCCACCACCACCACCGTGTGATTTAGGTCCAATGTGTTGGTTGTGTCTTTTAATTGTACCAGCAAAACCTTTTCCTTTAGATGTACCTGTAACATCAACAAGTTCACCAACTTTAAATATGTCAGCTTTAATTGTGTCTCCAAGTTCGAAACCTGACATTTCACGAACTTCTTTTACGAAGCGCTTAGGTGTTGTTTTAGCTTTAGCAAACTGACCGCTATCTGGCTTATTAACACGGTTAGCTTTTTGTTCAAATACGGCAAGTTGTGTGGCAACATAACCGTTTTTGTCGTTTGTTAAAACTTTAGTAACAACATTTGGTTGTACTTCTATTACAGTAACAGGTATTCTTAAACCTGTTTCGGTGTAAATTTGAGTCATACCAACTTTACGTCCTAAGATTCCTTTCATTTTTTCTCCTTAAAAATTTTAATTTAAATTATTTAACTTTAATTTGAATTCCTACACCAGCAGGTAATTCTAATCTGTTTAATTTGTCAGTAACTTCACTATTAGCGTTTTCAACAACTACTAATCTTTGATGAGTTCTACTTTCAAATTGTTCACGACTTGGTTTGTTAACGTGAACTGATCTTAAAATTGTGATTTCATCTCTTTTAGTTGGTAATGGAATTGGTCCACTAACTTTAGCTTTAAGTTCTTTTAACAATAAATAAACTTTTTTAGCTCCTTCATCAACTAATGTATGATCAAACCCTTTAATTTTAATGTTTAGTTTGCTCATGTTGTCTCCTTTTGTTCTTTTGAACAATAACTCACTATAAAAACCTAGATAATACCTCAACAACTTTGTATTACTAGCAACCTTATAGATCTACGTTATAGTTGCTTTATAATTATATAATAAAAACCGAAAAATAGAAATCATTTTTTTCGGTTTTTAATTTTAACAACTGTTCTCGGTGTATCATTATGCAATTCTTTTGTCTATTCAATCCTCTAGAACTTCTTCTGGGACGTATTCAAAACCTTTTTCAACTATTTCGTCTCCTTTTAATAATATAGTTGTAGGAACCTTTAAAACTCTTCATTTAGTATTAGGGTCTCTAAAAAGTTTTGCTTCTTCAGCGTCAACATTTATAAATTCAACTTGATTATTTCCTTCAAATTTATTTGCAACTTCGTTGAAAACGGGTTTCATCATTTTACAATCTGTACATCATTCAGTTGTAAAAGTTAAAAAAGTTAATTTATCTGTATCTTTATTTTTAATTAATTCTTGAGCTTCTGCTCAATTCATTTTTTTAATCATTTTTTCTCCTTTTATTAATTATTAAATTAATCTTGAAAATCAAATTCATCTAGCCAATCTTTTTCGTGATTATATTCTTTCTCTTCAGATAATTTTATTGTTATCGGTGTATGTCTATTTTCGATATTATAATCAAACTCTTCAGTCTTTGATTTTAAGTCATTATATCAAAAATAAAAATCTTCAACTACCTTTGAATCAGTTTTTTTTAAAATTATTTTTTCTAATTTTGAATAACTTAAATTTTTAAAATCTAAAACAAAATGTCTAGCTGCATAAAATAAAAAATCATAATAATCTTTTACCCTTTTAGTGTATATAAAATCATTATTTTCGTTTTTTAAAAACCTTACTTTTTCGCTTAATGTTATTTTTTTATTACTAAATAATTGGCGAAATTTAATGTTTGTCAAATGAGAAAAAATAGAAAATATAATTAAAGCTAAAGCGAAAATAGGTAAAATCGGAGATAAAAAAGGTATATACAAAATATTTATTAAGGTATCAAAAAAAACTCCTATATTATTTCAAACTGAAACATTATCAATTGTAAAATAATCTTTTTTGCTTAACCCAAACTTTTTTCATCACCCTTCGGTAAAAATTAAAGATAAATTTTTAGGTTGAAAAGAAAAATTTTCAATAGTCAAAAAATGTATAACTAAATGATCTAAAAGTGTAGCTGCTACAAAAAAGTATATTATTGAAGAGTAAATTTTATATCTTAATTCTCCGATTCGAATCATATTAATTCTACTAAAATAGAAAATTATTTTATTTTCATTAAAATTAAAATAAATTTCAAAACAAAAAACTATTGTAAAACCAACGAATAGAAATATAATAGTATTGCCGAATAAAAGTCCAAAACTATAAATATAAAATCAATTTAAAATTTCGGGTAAAACATTTGTGTTAAACAGAAGAAAAAAAGCAAAAAGCAAAATAAACAATACTATCCCTATAGTAAGTTTTATTTTGCTAATTTTTTTGTAAAATACTTCCCTATTATTGTTACTATTTAACACCTCTAAATAAGGCATTTTAAGTAAATTTAATAATTTATTTTTTAACATTTTAATTTACCTGTGTAAGAGTGAAGGCTACCATCGGATCTTTATCTGTTAATTTGAATATTTTTTTTCTTATAGTTTTTCTAACTCTTTCGTTTAACTCTCTCATATTAGCGTATTCTTTGCTAGAAATCAAATCAATAATTATATCTTTTATTAATCTATCAAATTTAGAGTATTCATCACTATTTATTACACCAACATAATTAATATGCAATTTACCAATTATTTTCTTTGTCTTAGGTGAATATAAAGAATTAATAATAACAACACCATCACGACCTAAAACTTCTCTCTCAGCGAGAACTTCTGAAGAAATATCTCCAACCCCAAAACCATCTATAATAGTATCACCAATTTCCTTTATTCTACCGTTATGAGAAATTAATTTTCCGTTTTCAAAATGTGCAATTTTCCCATTTAAAAGCACAATTGAATTTGTATTTTTGTTTTCTGTTTGTAAATAATCACAAATGTCAACTAAATACCTATATAAACCTTGAGCAGGTATAAAATAATTTGGCTTTAAATTTTTAATTAAACTAAAAATATCCTCTCTTGATGGTCTACAATAAAAATACTCATTTTCTGGAACATCAATTAAATTAGAAGTGACTTTAGCAATTTCATCTAATGTTTGAGCCGCTTCGGATTCTAAACCGTTCACTGGGGGCGCTATCATAATTACAGTATCTTGTTTATTAATTTTCATATAAACATCATCATTAGAAACTATCCTAACAAAACGAGAATATAATCTCTCAATAGAACCTGTAACTAAAACAACAGCATTATCTGTTTTGTTTATCAATTTATAATCTAATATTTCAGGGAATTGATATTCTGGGTAGCCTTTTTCTAAGAATTGCTTAGTTAAAAATAGTATGTCTGCATAATTCTTACCATAAGGAATAATTGGTCTATTATACTTTTTAGCAAGTTCAATTACTTGTTGTAATGTAGCAACATCTTCGGAATATGCACCAATAACAATCCTGCTTTTTGAATTAGATTTTTTAAATGATTCTTCAATATATTTTGGCAATTTTATTTTATCAATGGCTTTACCGTTTGTTTTTGATCTTCCAGCATCACTAATTATTGCATTTAATTTACGCTTTCCAAATGCTTTAGATAGATGGTAAAATCAAGTTTTACCAAAAATTCCTAAATCACCTTCAACATAGTTAAACATAAACAAATAATCACCTGACTTAGTTATAAAATCAAAACCTAAATTTCCTGGGGTTGAACCAGGAAGAGATATAGGTTGAACAACAATTGAACCTATTTTAGTTCTTTCTGTAATTGTTTTTATTTGAAATTTATCTAATTTTATATTGTATTTTTGAAGTCTTTCTTGAATAAAATGTTTATTTAAGAAAGAAGTATAAATTCTAGCATTTGGCACTTTCATTAGTAATCAAGGAAGAGCGGAAAAACTTTCATTTCTAATATCCGTAATGAAAATTCCTTTAATTTTATCTTTATTTTTTTCTAAAAAAGTAAAGTCAGGTATTAATGTATCAACACCATTTTTTGAATTAATAGGAATTTTTACACCTGAATTAATTATGTATAAATCATCATTATAACTAAAAACGTAACTGTTTTTTCCGTTCTCGTCCTGACCACCTAATGCAAAAATTTTAACATTTTCCATTTTTGTCATCTCCTTATTTTTAATAACGGAATATATTTCTTAATTATAACAAACTATTGCTTATTTTTTCAAATTAAAAATATTCAATTTAATTTTAATTATTTAGAATTCTTTAAATATGTTGTTAAATAGTGGTTAGTTTCAAATCCCATTTTCTTATAAAAATTACCAATTTTTTCATCGGTAAAATATAAAAGAGGTCGTTTGTTTAAAGAGATTAAACTATCGATTATTTGCATTACTAAATGTGTTGCCAAACCTCTTTTTCTATATTTTTTGTTTGTGGCAACTCCTCATATAACACCAAAATCATCAGTTTGATAAACACAACTTATATTTGCAACTATTTTGTTGTTTTTGTTTCTTATAATAAATCCTAATATATTTTCATAATATATTTCTTTTCACGCCTTTATTGATTGCGGGTAAAAATTTTCTTCATATAAAAAATTTATGGATTCTTCAAAATTTTTTTTATTAACTGATTCTAAAATAAATTCGCTACTTAATGGTTTAATTGTAGGCAATCTTTTTGTATCGTATGTAGAAATTCCTTGAATATATTTCGAAAAATTTAGATATTTTAATTTTAATTCATCTTCAATATCAAAACTAGTATTTTCACCTAAATTTATTTCATTAAATTTATGAAATATAATTTCATTTAAAAAATCATTATCTAATTGTATTTTCTTTGATTGATTAATAATTCAAATTTGTTTCTTAATTTCGTTAAAATAAACAGGAACATTATTTATAAACCCGAAACCCAAATTACCTTTTTTGTTGTTAATATATGACAAAAAATTATTGCATGTTGGGTCTTCTAATAAAAGGTCTTTTATTTTCATTCTTCTCCTTAATATTTTATAAATAAATTAACATAATTCTTATCATAATTTATATTTAGACATATTAAAAATATTAAATCATTTTAATTTTACATCTAAATATGTTTATTTTTGGAGATAAAAATATTCAAAAGCCAAAATAGTTATATATATCTTACGTTTTACACTAAACTATAGCAATTAATATTAAACTAAAAGCATAAAGTATTAAATTAAAATAAAACGGATAATTAGATTTTGGAACTTTATTTTCTTTTTCTATTTCTTTTTTTCTTTTGTTTTCTAAAAATATTATTCTTTCTGTTTCTGTCATCTTTTTTGCACGATATTCAACCCTACTTTTATTACTTGAATTTATACTCGCCTTAACTTTCTCAATTGTCCTTTCAAGAAATCCTCACTTAAAAAGTAAAATTAGTAAGACTAATGCAAAAGTAACTATACCAGAAGCGGTAACTGCATTATTTCATTTTGTTATCTCATCATTACCTTCAATAGCAGAATAAGTAAAAATAGATATATATATAATTAAATATATTAAACTCAATATATAAAAACGCAAAGAAGTTAAATTAAGCACGCTTTCTCGCTTAAAATAAAATCATAAAACTTTTAATTTACTAATCATAATTATTTTACCCCAAATATTTTTTTGCCTATTTTTATTCATTCTTCAATTATCTCGTCGATAAAACTAAAACCTTCTTCATAGAAGTTGTCGTTAGATAAGTCTACACCAGCCTTTTTTAAAATATTAATTGGATAATCTCTACCACCCACGCTCAAAAAATTATCAACATAATTTTTAAGAGCTTCTTCACCATGTTTTTTATATTGTTTGAAAAAGTGAATAGCAACTAATTCGCCTATCGCATACTTGTAAACGTAAAACTCATAATAATAATGCGGCACATATATAGATTTAATTGTGTTCGAAATTGAATACTTTATATTACCATAGTTATATTTTTTAGCATTCTTAAAATATATTTTACTAATAGATTCGTAACTTCCAAAAGCTTTTCCGTCTCAAATTGCATTATATAAATCATATTCATAATTAGATAACATGACTTGTTCGTTAACAGAACTAAAAAAATTACTTATTAAAGAAGCTAAAACTTGAAATTTAAACTTATCATTTTTTGTATTTTTTAAAAGATAATCAGATAGCATTAATTCATTATAAATTGATGCTATCTCTGCTAAAAAAATAGGATATTGAGAATTAATTAAACTATTTCTCGCGTCAGAAAAATATGAATGAATCGAATGACCCAACTCGTGAACTAATGTTTCTAGACTAGCTATTGTTCCATCGAAATTCATTAATATATATTTTTTATCAATTCCGTATGTTCCGCCAATACTATAAGCCCCTTGACTTTTGGTTTTCGTTGACATATAATCAATTCATTTTTCATTTAAAGCTTTTTTAACTTGTTCATTATATTCATAACCAAAAGGTTTAAGAACTTCTTTTGTTATTTCAATAATTTCTTCTATTGTATATTCGGTTTTAATATTTACCAAAGTACGTAAAGAATCCCACTTTTTCATTTTTGAGCCGAATTTAATTTCGTAAAATTTTTTATATCATTTATGATATTTGTTTTTCAAATATTTACTTTTTGAAACTTGTTCAAATAATTTATTTAATAACTGTTCGCTCATTTTATCATCTTTAATTAACATATCGATCGCTGAATTAAATTTTCTTATTTTTGCATCGACAACAATTCTCTTAAAATGTTGAAACAAAATTTCAGCTAAAGTATCTTTGTGTTTTTCGTACGCTTTTATATGATTGTAATACGTTTGCTTCCTTACTTTTTCATCTTTATTTCTAAGAAATTTATAATAGTTTATAGAATTTTGTTTTATTTTTCTTTTACCTATTCAAACATAGCCGTAATCTAACTCACTATTTGTTAGTATATTAAATATATTATATGGCTCAGATTGACCATAAGAATTTCTAATTAAGTAATCTTCAATTTTATCATCTAATTTATACTTATAATCATCTAATTGATCTTCTAAAAATCGTTTATATTCAAATAATCTAGAATCATTTTTTCATTTTTTTATTTTTTCAATATTTTTATAAAATCTATTAGTTTCTGAACCAAATTCAATATTTAATTTATCTAAAATAATTTTAAATTCAGACTCTAACTTTAAAATTTTAGAATCATTTAAATTTTGATTCAATTTATTAGAAATATAATTTTCTATTTTAAATTGCAATTTAGTTTGTTCTTCCGAATTCTTTAAATCTTCAATATACTTTTCTAATGTACTATATTTAGACTCCTTTTGTTTTATTCTTTCGCGAAAAATGGCTTCATATTCAACTATCAGGTCTTCTATTTTTTCTCCTTTAAGAATATCATCTAAATCTCATTTGTATTTTTCAGGTATATCACTATATTTTTTAAATTGCTTAGCTTTCACTACTCTCCTTTTATTAAATGTTTACTCACTATAAAATTATTTTTTATATATTTTTACATAATGGTTTGATTTAAATCCCATTTTTTCATAGAATTTTTTTAAATATTCATCAGTTCAATACAATATTGCCGCTTTATTTAAAATTAGTAACTCTTTTATAACTAAAAAAACTAAATAAGTAGCTAAACCTTGTCTTCTATATTGTATGTTAGTTGCAACACCTCACACAACACCTAAATCACTAGTTTGATAAACACTGCAAGCGTGAGATACTATTTCTCCATTTATTCGGATAATAAAACCGACCATATTATCATAATAAACTTCTTTTCAAGTTTCAATAGAGTCAGGATAAAAATTTTCATTATATAAAAAACTAATTACTTCATTAAAATTATCTTTGGTTACTGATTCGACAATATATTTATCTTCTATTTTAATATCAGGTATGTAAAAATTTTTTTCAAAAACAGATATTCCCTGAATTGTTTTTTTAAATTTTAACGCCTTAAGTTTATTTTCAATTTTATAATCAAAAAAAGTATTTTCTCCAATTGAAATGTAGTTTATATTTTTAGAAAAAAAGTATTTAAAACATCTATCATTTATAACTAAAAATTTTTTTGTGTTTGCTACTCATACTTTATTATTTTTTTTATCAATATACAAAATATTATTATCAACTTTTCTTAATAAATTATAACTATACTTCTCACATAAATAAATCAAAAAATTATTACATATTTTATCTTCTGCTAGTATTTTTTTTATTTCCAAAACGACCCCTCTCTTTTTGTGTGGAAAATAAATTTTCAAATTTCTTAGAAATTACTTTATCCAATTCTATCATTTCAAAAGATGGTCTAGTTCTCTCGTTTACTTCCAATCATGAATCCAAAAATTCTTCTATTCTCTCAAAGTATTCTATAAACTTATCTTGTTCCAAAGGAGAATCATCAAAAATATCATAAATACCATTTAAATCAATGTGAAAACATTTTTTGGTGTCCCTAAGTAAAAAGGATAAATTGACTTTTCTATCAAAAATATGATCTATTTCAAAACAAATATCACTATTTTCTTCGAGTGTATAATCTATTTTTGAAGCCACCATATAAGCATTATAATTTTCGCTAATATAACCGTCGTATATTAATTGTCTAAGTAGTTTTAAAATTTCTTTCGGAAAACTTTTGAAATGTGTATCAATATCTTTGTTACATTCTTGTTTAATTTTAGTTTTGGATTCTTCGCTTACACATTTTGTTGTTAAATATTTTATAGAATGCTTATTAATAAAAGATTTAATCGCTAATTCAATAGCTTCTTTCATTTTGTTTTTAAATTTTTCTTTATATTTAGATTTTTTAAGTTCAGGAAAATCAAAAACAAAATAAAGTATAAATTTTATCTTTTTTCTAAATTCTGGTGAATTAAAATTACTTAATAAATTTTCTTTTTTTATATCTTTACTTATATATAACAATTCTTTTATTATTAATCTTGCGAAAATTTTATCTTGTTTTTTTAGTCAGTCATTAATTTGATTATTTTTATTTTTTATATCTTTAGATATGCCAACGCAAACATCAATGAAGTCGTTATAAGTAGAAAATTCTAACATCCTATTATTTTCAAGGTAATGTTCTAAAAATTTACTTGAAATTAAATATACTAAGTAAAACTTAAAAAAAGTAAATCTTATTAATGACTTTTTAACTATTTCGTCTCTTTTATAGAAAGAAATATACTGCGAAAACCCTGCTACTAAATCATCTGATAATTCGTCTACCGCTTTTTCTGAAGCTATCCCATCAAAAATATTTTTAGGAATATAAAGTGACTTATCCATAAAATCTTGTAATTTAACATATTTTTCTTTTTTCTTTGGATTTATAACTATTTTATCTTTTATTTTTATTCATAAAAAAACAAAATCTTCCAAATATTTATTTAGTTTAAACAAATTTTCTCTTTTTTGAATATGATTGTATAAATTTAAAATATTATTTTTAAATAGATTTTTATCTTCTAATATATTCTTAATAAATAAATTCTTTGTAATTCTTTCGAAACTACTTATTTCTTTTAAAATTAAATTTATTTCTTTTCAATTTATGAAGAAATAAATATAATCGTTTACTATTTTATCAATTTCACTCTTTTGAATTGATTCAAATTGTGGATAAATAGTATTGGAAATTTTTTTACTTTGTTCTGTTGTTATTTTATCTTTTATTTTTGCCGATATTGTTTTCTTATCTATGGAATTAAAATTATTTTTAACATCAATTATCGAGTCAAAAAATCTTGTTTTAAATTTCTCGGTCACAATTTCAGAGTCAATAACATAAATAAAAGTGTATTTATTTGAAATTTCTTTTAAATTAAGTAAATTATTTATTTCAAACAACTTTGGTAAAAAATTAGAATTATTTTTTTTATTAATATCCTCAAAAACTATTATTTTTTTATTTGAATTTAATATTATATCAACAATAGCGTCTAAATTTGCGTCTAAAAAAGTTGCGTTAGTATGTAAATTTATTTCATTTCCCTTTATTTTTATTGATCTTAATCTTCATAAGTTTTTGTTAACCATGAATAAAGAAACAAAAATAATACCAAATAGTAAAAATCATAAAAGAAAAATAAATATACTATTATATAATAAATTTTTACTAATTTCCACAAAAAAAGAATTTATATTATAATCAAATTTATAAAAAGTCTTTAGTAAAAAAGGAGTTGAAACAGTAGAAATTACAAATGATGCTAATGAAATAAAAAAAGTTCTTTTTTTATTTTTATTAACTATTTTATTTCCTATAAAACTATTTTCACCTAATTGATATATAATTTGTCTTGCTAAACTTTTTTCAAGTAAATATTTATTTGAATTTTCACTAGTCTGTTGATCGCTAACTTTTAAATCCGGATAATTTATATTATTAAAACTAATTTTTATAAACTCGTCGGTATTTTTATTTTTTAAAAATAAATTTAATACACTACTTTTTCCTGACATAGCTTCGCCTGTTATCAAAATATTTTTTATATTTTTTCTTTCTACTTCAGATGCTAAATGTTTTGAAAAATAAACTATTTCGTCATAATTTATACTTTCTACATTTGAAAATTCTTCTTTTTTATCTAATTTATAAGTAAATTTTTCATCAAAAGAATCTTTTTCTAACATAAATTTTTTTAACTCTACAAATGTTCAATCTAAATCATCTAAATCAATAGATTCAAACGGAAAAATAAACGATTTAACATCTAATGTTTTTTCATCTTTTATAATTAAATTAGGATCAACATATATAAAATTACTGTAATCTTTGATTTTTGCATCAATATTATTAGCAGATTTTTCAACAAATACATCTTCTTTTTGAAAAATAATATTTTTATAATCTACTACTAAATTAATTCAGTGAGTATTTAACATTAAATCAAGATTTATTAGTAATTTGTTCAAAATATAATATATAAATAATTCATTAGTTCTATTGTTTGTATTAATAAAATTAGAACATAAACTATTATTATCTTTAGAGGTTTTAATATTGCTATGTATAAAATAATTTTTAAAGTATTCTTCTATTTTAAAAGTAATTTCTTCGCTTTCTTTTAAAAATTGATTTTGAATAAAAAATAAAAAAGTTTTTGTTTTGTTGTTATGAAACCCATTATTTTCTTCGTAAATAATATACTTCTCTATTAATTCAATTATATAAATAATTATCTCTAAAGCATTTTGTTGATTCTTTTCATCTAAAATAATAGATTCTAAAACATTTGAATTATTTTTAATTTCGCTTTTACAATATTCGCATAATTCATGTTTTTTCGATGAACACTTAATATTTTTAAAATTTATATATCATTTATATAGATTTTCTCATTTTGAATACGTATAATTTATTTTTAAATTTATCAATTCTAAAAAGATTTCTTTTAAATGTCTAACATTTAAATTAACTGCCATTTGTGATAAATAAACTAGTTCCAATCAAAAATTTCCTACCAAAACTTTCATTTGAGTTTTTTCGCTTCTTGATATAACTTCGACTTCCTTGCTCATAAAATAATTATACTATATTGATATCTAATAATGCGTTTAATGAAGAATATTATTTTCACAAAAGGTACAAAATGCAAAAAATTATTTTTATTTAATTTAAAATTAGAAATTGTACAAATAAACTTAAAAAACTTTTAATAACTTTGTTATAAGTTGCTTAACTTACTATTAAAACTTTATTATTTTGACCCTAATTTTAGTTTTATATTAAAAATGACTCCTTCATATAAAAGAAGTCACTTTTATCTATTTTTTAATTTACAAAGTATCATATTTGTATTATTTTGTTCAGTCTTCTATTTGTTCGTTTGTTCCTAAAACAAAATGATTTTTGTCTTCTATTTGGTGTACATAAGGAATATTTGGGAATATTTGATCTTTCATATATGAAAGTTCGAATTTAACTCCCTTGAATTTTTCATTTGCATTCGAAATTTTTGGAATAGCTTTAAATAAATTAATTGTGTATGGGTGTAATGGTTTTTTGTAAATTTCTTCAGTTTTACCTGATTCAACAATTTTACCTAAGTGCATAATTTGAACTCTATCAGCAATATATTCAATCATAGATAAATCGTGAGCGATAAAGATCATACCAATGTTTTTCTCTCTACATAGGTCTTTTAATAAGTTAACAACTTGAGCTTGAATTGAGATATCAAGTGATGCTATTGGCTCATCGGCAACAATAACTTTTGGTTCTGTGATTAAAGCACGAGCAATAACAATTCTTTGTCTTTGGCCTCCGCTAAATTCATGTGGATAACGATAAGCAAATTGTTTTAATAATCCGACATCTTCTAGACTCTTATAAATAGCAACCCTTGTTAATAATTTATTTAATTTAAATAATTTATAAGGTAATGTTGCTTTTTCTAAAACGTATGAATATCACTTATTTTTTGATAATAATTCAAATTTAGAAATCCCCATTAGTATATATATATTATTTAAATCTTTATTTAAATATTTTGACTCTATATAGAATGAATTATTACTATTCCATTTCGTTTCAACATTTGTTTGATAAACTTTAAGTTCAACTTGATGTTGTTTAATTTTATCCTTAATTTTTTCGATTTGTAACTTATTTTTATTATCAACTTTGGATAAATTATCTTTTAATTTTTTAACTGTATTTTCATGATAGTACTTAACAAATTGTTTATGTATTTGATTAAATTTACTATCATATATTTTCTCTTGATCTTTAATCTCTTTGAGAAGTAATTCTTGTTGTTGAATTTCATCGTTTATTTTTAAAATTCTATTTTTATACTCAATAACATATTTAGATAATTCATCATCAGCCACTTTTTTAGCTTCTAAATATTCTTTTTTAGATTCTTCAAGTTCATTAATTTTTTCTTTGAATTCAAATTCTTTTTTAGGAGAAACAAAGAAATTTTTAATTGTGCTTTTTAAACTTGAATATAATTCTTTAAACGATTCCTTAACACTTTTAAAAGTATCTTGTTTTATTTTTGCTGAAGTTTCTAAATATTGTTTAATATCTAGTTTAAATTCATCATTAATAAAAGTGCGTATTTTATTTTTATATTTTGATAAAGAATCAAAGTCGTATGGTTCAAATTTTAAATAATTCACGAAAAATTCTCTAGAATCATCTTCAATTTGATAAATCAACTCTTGTAATGATTCGTAGTTTAAAAATGCTAATTTAGATCTATTTTTTTTAAATAATTTATATACATGTCTATTCAATTCATATAATTTAATTTTATATGCAAAAATATCTATGTAAGGACTTGAATAAGCTTCGTTAAATAGTAATTTAGCTTCATTTTTTAATTCGCTGGCAAGATTTTTAGTAGAATTATTAGAATCAACATAAACTTCCCTTGCGGTTGCTAAATTTTCCTTAAATTTAACTCAATTCTCTTTAGTTAAATTTTTATATTTATAATAGGACTCTGTTTTTTTTGTTAATTGTTTTGCTAAAATAAATCTATTTTTAGCTTTTTTAAGATTTTCTTCATCGAAATCTATTTCTTCATTTCTAAAATTTAATTGTTTGCTTTTATAAAAATTTAAAAGTTTTTCTGTATTTGCATATAGACTATTTATTATTTTTGAATTAATTTTATTTTTTTCATCTAAATATGAAAAATATGAATTATATAAATCATCATAAGAATCGTTTGCTTGATCCTTAAATTCAATTTTATCTAGTCTTTTAGATCATTTTTTCATGAAAGGACTAGATAGGTTAGTATTTATTTTTAAATTCTCAAGTTTTAATTTAAGAGAATATTCTAAAAAAGTGTAATGGAAATTATTTTTAATTTCGCTTCAATCAATTCTAATATCTTTGATTTTATTTTTGATAATTCCATTAACAACAAGTGGTTCTTTTAAAATAGAAAAAATTGTATTTTGTCCATTTAATGAAGCCATTGGGTCCTGAAAAATCATTTGAATATTTTTATGTAAAAACTTATTTGTTTTACGTGTTATTTTCTTACCCGAAATTAATTTACCATCTAAACGAACGAAACCGTTAAAATCATCATATAAACGTAATAATGAACGACCAATAGTTGTTTTACCAGAACCTGATTCACCAATTAAACCTACTATTTCACCTTCTTTAAGGTCAAAAGAAACATCATCAACAGCTTTATTAACAATATTTTTATTTCTAAAAAACTTTTTTAAGTTATGAATTTCTAAAATCGATCTATTATTTTCTTTCATCTGAAAATACCTTTCTAAAATGGTTTAATCTAGTTTCTAATTCTTCGCTTAGTTTGACTTTTGGCGCGTCTGGATGTAAAAGTCATGTTGCGGCTCAATGCCCTTGGCTAACTTCAAATAATGGTGGTTCTTTTATAAAGTCTAATTCAACTGCATAGTCGTTTCTCGGAGCAAAAGAATCTCCTAAAGGTAAATTATTCATATCAGGAGGTGTTCCTTTTATTGAATAAAGTCTATCGTCTTTATTTTCTGGTATAGCAGAAATTAATGCTCATGTATAAGGGTGTCTTGGGTCAGTAAAAATATCTTTTTTACTTCCTCTTTCAACTATTTTTCCAGCATACATTACATAAATATAATCACAAAATTTCGCAACAACAGAAATATTATGGCTAATAAGTATAATAGAAATATCCATTGTGCTACGTATATCTTCAAATAAGGCTAAAACTGACGCTTGGACCGTTGGGTCTAAAGCGGTAGTAGGTTCATCAGCAATAATTAAACTTGGTTTAAGTGCTACAACCATAGTAATAACTACACGTTGTTTCATTCCTCCGCTTAATGTGTGTGGATACATATCAAAGACCTGTTCAGCACCGTTTATACCAAATTTAACCAATAAGTCTACTAAGTATTTTCTTTTCTCGGAATAAGGCTTATTCTTTCAATCTTCATTTTTGTTTAAAGCATCTATTAATTGTTTTCCAATTTTACGTGTTGGATTTAAAGATGTAAGCGGGTCTTGTGGAATATAACCAATTTTATGCCCACGTATTGTTTGTCAGAATTTTTCTTTTTTGCTTTGTGTTAAATCAATTCCTTCGATTTCCATTTTTTCACTTGAAATAACTGCATTCTCATTAATGTTCAAAAATGATTTTGATGTAACAGTTTTTCCAGAGCCTGATTCACCAACAATACCAATTATCTCACCTTTATTTAGTTCAATATCAACACCACGTACTATTGTTATGAATTTATTTCTTCTTAATTTAAAACTTACTCTTAAATCTTTTATATCTAATAATTTTTCTTTCATAATTTTACCTATTTTGCTCTAATAACTTTTGGATCAAGAGCATCGTGCACTCCTAATGCTATAAAGTGTAATGATACTGATATTGATAATAGAATTAATGATGGTAACAATAATACCCAAATATTTAATCCTGCTTCTGATGGTGCTTGAGAAATAATTTGACCTAAATTAATATCTGATTCTGCTTTAAAGAATCCTAAGAATGCTAATGATGATATTGATAATATAATTGATGGAATAGACTCAACAAATCCTGTTGCAATTTTACCTATAATTGTTGGTAATGCATGTCTATAAATTAATCTTGCTTTTGAAGCTCCAACAGATTTTGAAGCCTTAATAAATTCCGAATCTTTTACAGTTATAATAAATAATCTTGTTCTACCTACAGAACCAACTCAACCAATAAAAATTAATGCAAAACCTAATGTTAAATCTGTTGTACCAAATAAAGAAACAAATAATAGTAATCAAATAAGTGTTGGCGGAGCTGAAAAAATGTCAATAATACGCATGATTATTGTATCAATTTGACTTCCCACATGAAAACCTAAGTAAGAACCTATAGCGACGCCAATAATTGTTTGAATTGTTGCTACAATAATTGCTAATCTAACAGCTTTTCAAGTACCTACTCATGACTGGGTCCAAATATCTACCCCACTAGTTTTTGTTCCTAAAATAGTATTTAAAAATATTTGTGGGTTAGCATCTAAAGCTTGTTTATATAATTCTTGATATTGTTCTGTAGTTAGATTGTTTGGTATGTTCGAATAGTTAAACACAATAAACGCACTATCAATTTTAAATAATTTATATGCATCGATATAACCTTCACCATTAATTGTTTTAAAAGTATTTTCTTTTAAGAATAGATCCCCAAAGAAACCGTTAAAAAATTTAGAATCGCGATAACCATTAACAGTATTTCTATAAAGATCTTGACTAATTGTATCCCCTAATTTAACATAATGATTAGAGTATAAAGGAGGTATAGAACTATCAAATGATGAACCTGAATTTGTTGCTTGTCCAACTTTATCACCAATTAAATTTAATTGTATTTTAGAAATACTTTCTGTCGCGCTATATTGTGAATTTACTGTAACTATAATTGAAATTAAAAAGACAACCAAGAATACTATTAAAAACAAAACTGAAGGTCAACTCATAAAAAATCTTTTCAAAATTTCAATTAAGATTTTTTTAGGTTTACCAGCTACGTTTGTGAAAACATTTGTATTTTTAGAAAATTCAAATGGATTTTCGATTCCGTTTAAAGAAACTTTATATTTTGATTCAAACTCTTTAGCTGTCATTTCTAACTCCTTTCATTTCTAATAAATTCTTTTTAAATTCTTTATTTCTAGTTAAAGTTCTTTTAAGGAGAACTAAATTACTTTGGTTTGAACCTGAATTGTACTTAATTCTAGGATCTAATACAGTATATGATACGTCAACTAAAATAGATGTAAATATACCTAATGCTGTGAAAAATAATGTATTAAACATAATAATATTAATTTCACCTGTTGGGAATGCTTGTGCAAGAACTTGTGAAGTTCCTGGAACTGCTCAATATAGCTCTATAACAATACCACCACTAAGAAGTCCGATATATGATGGTATCAATAAAGCAGCAAGTGGTATAGAAATATTTCTTAAAACATGTTTAAAGAATATTTCTGATTTACTTAAACCTTTTGATTTGGCAATCAATACATGATTTGAAGTTAAAACAGTAATAATTTGATTTCTTGTATATGTTATATAAACTGATAAAGAACCCAAAGTAATAATCGCAATTGGTGGTAATCATGATAAAAAGATTTCGCCACTTGTATGTTCAGTATCTGTTGGTAATAAGAATTTTGGTGTTACACCAAATTTAAGTAAAATACTAATCAAAATTGGAGCAATAATAAATGATGGTAGTGCTATAAATAACAACGAAAACGCATTAATAGCAGTGTCAAAAATTGTTCCACGTTTGTATCCAGAAATAATCCCAAGAGCTATACCAATAATTGCACTTACTACGAATGCTGGTATTGTTATTATTACTGAATATCTTAAATATTTAAAAAATATTTGAGGTATTGAGTTAGCTGAAAATCTCGTAAAGATTGTTTCTTCAAACGGCAATCCAAACGGATGATCTGAATTGGTAAATAAATCATTAATTCAATAACCAAAACGAGCTATTGGATTTAATTTATATGTCATTCATTCATTTGCATGTAGATTATACTTACCTGCTCAATCAGATGGTAAGAAATGATATTTGACCGATTGCTCATATAATTGTATTAATTTTTCTACCGAACCACTTGATCCTGCTCCATCAGCTTGTCCAATTGCCTTTTGAGCAAATGGGTTTTCACTAAATTGAGCTACTAATAGAAATACTACAACTAAAATAATTAGCAGAGTCAATATTGCAAATCCGATACGTTTTAATATATAATTTGTCATTTTTTCCTTTGCTTATTTTAAAACACAAACAATTAACCACAAATTGGTTAATTGTTTTTTATATGTAATTTATTATTTAACTATTCTAATTTTTGTTAAATCAACATAATTTAATTGATCAACTGGTGAAATATAGTTAGTATTTAAAATTGTTGTAACAAATGAATTTTTAGTTACTGTTGTTGCTAATTTAACAATTGTTCCTTGTTGGTTAGTAAATTCTCTTGCTAATTCTAATAATTCTTTCTTTGTAAAGTGATCAGATGATGTGTCACCATTATTTAATCATGAGAAGAATTGAGCCGATATTGTGTAACCATCTTTGTATTTTTTAGAACTTAAATCTTGCTCTGTTAAATTAACTAATTGACCTTGTTCATCAAATTTTTGAGTTCCTAGTAAATCAGAAAGTTGGTCCATTTGTGCATTTGTTAATAATTTAACTTTACTTGGGGTAATTGAAAGTTCAATTGTATTTTTATTATGTTCTAAAAAATCACCTAATTTTTTTGCAGCTTTAACAATTGTTGGGTATGATACTTCTAATTTTGCTTTGTAAGCACTGTCGCCTAACACACTCATTAAGATCGGGAAAGCTTTACCCATTCCTCATGATAATCCATCAATTCCTGAACCAATTGATTTATAATCATATCCTCATCCTGCAGTATGAACTGGTGAAGATGATTTTAATCAATATGAATAAAAGTCGCTATCACTAAGTTCTTCGACATATGTTGCTTTTAATCTTGAATCTAATTGGTTGATTGTATCAATTTGACCTTTAACTATTTCGATATATGTTTGTGGATAATTTTTATATCTTTTTAATAATTTAAATTCAACATTTTGACCTTTGAGGGTTGGGTGTTCTTCATAGAATTTATCAAGCAACGCTTTCATTCTTTTTTGTAATTCAGCAAATGCTCCTGATTTATATTTGTCATTATCAGAAATACCGATGATTGTAGATTCACTAGGTTCTAATTCGTTTCCAATTGTGCCACCTAAATCTACTTTTTGATTTGTTTGATTATCTACAACAAAAAGTGTAGAAAGTAATTCTCAATTATATCTAGGACTATTATTTGTTGCACTTTTATCACTTGCATCACTGTTAATTGCTGAGTCGGGCGCTAATGTTGATAACCATGGAACAGCTTCTTCTGTAGGTGACATAACTGTTGTTATGTGAGATCAGTTAACAGCTGCTGTTAATATATTTCTAAATTCTTCGGCAATTCCAGTTGTTGTATATTCTAAAACATTTGTAGCAGTACCTGCTTCAATTTCAGAAAGTGAGTGGCCCCATACAAGTTGTGAATATACTTCGTTAACATAAGAATTAGCGCCATCACTATCTTTTGCACGAGGCACTAAAGTTGAAAATATATTTCCAATACTATGATCTGCGTTTAATGATTGTTGTTTATTAACACCAAATAATTTTGGATTTTCATTAACTTCTTTTTTACTTGATTCTGGTAAATTTGAATATGAAATAGTAGAAACTAAACCAGCTTTATAAGCGTTAAATTGATCAATTTCAAATTGTTTACCTTCTTTAGTTTGTTGAACATAAACACTTCTAAATTCTTTAACTGTTGTAGGATCATTATAATATGATTCCAAAGCATAGTGATTGTTAATTTTGTATGTGGCTGTATAGTTGTCACCATTATATCCTTCGTAGTAATATTTACCTGAATATAAAGTTGAATTTTCGTTGAAACCATATCAGTAAATACCTGATTTTTGAGCTAAATCTGTAGCTGCTTTAATTTGAGTCATTTTTTGCTCTTTTTCAGGTTGTTGAACTGTTGAATCTGTAGCAAAATCAGGAAGAGTTGCGCCTTGATTTACAGCATTAATATAAGCACTAGGCGCAGGTGCATATTCGTATGAACCAACAAAGTTGTTTGTAAATCATTCATAAACTAAAGCATCATCGCCACTTGTTGTAACATTAAAGTAACTTCTATTATCTTTGTTTGTTACTGTTTTTTCTTCGTTTAATAAGTTTTCTATACTAATTTTGTATAAATCGAATAAATATGAATTTGAATAAGTATCTTTCTCTTCGAATAATTTAGCTCCATTTTTTGTATATAAAGCTTTTGATGCAGCATCCAGATTAGATGAACCACCGTGTGAACGTCTATATGAAGTATCATTTGACATATATGTTCTTAAAAATCCTAAATAATAATCTTCTGCACTCATTTTATACTGTGTAGCTTCACCTTTATTATTTACTCAATAAACATTATCTCTAATTCTTAATGAAACTTTTGTAGCTTTTTTAAGCTTATCGAAGAAGTTTTGTGAGTTAATTGAATTTTCGTTTGCACTTGTTTTTTGTACTCACATTGAAGAGTATAAATTATTTTCTAAATCAGGTTTTGGAATAATTTCTGCTTCATCACTATCAAAAGTATATTCGTGACCATCTACTGTTAAAACAACAGCATCAGCAACGTTCAATTCGTATGATCATGTTGATGGTCTAGTAATTTTTCTAGTTGTTTTTGTTATTGTTCCAAATGCATCTCTTTCTACTTCTTCTGAATATTCAGCTTTTCCTTCATTTTTCACTTCAACCAATTTTCCAAATGTTGTATCTTCATTTGATAATGAATACCCACCATAAGAACTACTTAAATCAAAACGTGATCTACTATATGAAAAAGGTGAATTAATATTTGTTGAATAAATTCCATTTCTTGCTAAAATATTGAAATTATTTGAAAATGATACTCCTCCTTTATTTTCTTGACTGCTTGTACTTGAATTGCTTTCCGAGGTTCCACAAGCAACCGCTAGTCCTAGGGTAGATAAACTAGCTAAAGAACCCATTAATAAATATTTTCTTTTCATTTTATTTCCTTTATATGATATATATTTTTATTAAATATGAAAAAAGCTTTGTATAGGCTATATAACCATACAAAACTTTTTTATTATTTTTCAATAATTTAAAGAAATGTAAGTCTATAGCACCAATGGTTAAACCAAAGAGTAGAAATCTTTTATGCTTTTCTACCAACTAACTTAATCGCCATTAAGCAAGTTTCGGCCACTATATCCTTTCATCAATATCAATGCTTGCCAGCTCAATTGATTACTAATATTAGTAGCTCCTCTATAGACATAACAGATTTCAATTTATACATTAAAATCTGTTATGCATACATAATTAGTACAACAAAATTTTAATGATAAAACTAACGAATGCGAATAATATTAATATTCATAATTTCGTTAATAATAATCATAAAGTCTCATTGTAACGCTTTTTTCATACCATTATTATACACGTAAAATAATTTTTTAAAAGTTTTTTTACAATTTGAAAAAATTATTTTTTAACTAAAAAGTTATTTTTTCAATAATAAAAAGGGCCTACACCCTTTTTAGTTTAGAAACCAAAACCGCCGAAACCACCAGTTTTTTTGAAACTTTTAGCCATTTCACTCATTTGCTTAACCATAGAATCAAAGTCACTTAAAAGTTTATTAAATTCTTGGGGTGTTCTACCAGAACCTTTCAATATTCTTTCTTTTCTAGAAGCTTGTCTAAGTAACCTTGGATTATTTCTTTCTTTTTTAGTCATTGATGAAATTAAAATTTGAAATACTCTCATTTTTTCTTCAGCTTTTTCAACTTGATCTTCATTTACTCTCGAAGATAAATTTCCTGGAAGCATTTTAAGTATTTTTGAAAATTTACCTAAATTTTTTACTTGTTTAATTTGCTCCATTAGATCGTCTAGAGTAAAACTTCCTGATAAAATCTTTTTAACCATGTTAGTCATTTTATCTTGATCGATGTTATCTTGAGCATGTTCGATCAATGACATAACATCACCCATTCCTAAAATTCTATCTGCCATACGTTCTGGATAAAATAAATCTAAATTACCAATTTTTTCTCCGGTACCTGTAAAACGAATTGGTAAATTAAGAATATATCTTAATGAAAACGCTGCACCACCTCTAGCATCAGAATCTAATTTAGTTATTATAGAACCTGTTAATTTTAATTTTTCATGGAATGTTTTTGCTACATTTATTATATCTTGGCCACTTAATGAATCCGCAACAAAGAAAATTTCATCTGGATGTGCAATTTTCTTAACTTCTTGTAATTCATTCATTAAAGGCTCATCAATAGAAAGACGACCCGCTGTATCTAGAATAATTAAATCGTTATCATTTTCTTTAGCGTGTTTTAGAGCATTTGCAACAATTTCTGAAACAGGATTATTAACCCCTTGTTCATAAAAGTCAGCTTGTATACTTTTAGCAAGAGTGACTAATTGTTCCACTGCTGCTGGTCTATAAATATCCGCAGCAACAACTAATGGCTTTTGAATATGTTTTTTCTTTCTAAAATAATAAGCTAATTTTGCAGTTGCTGTAGTTTTACCAGAACCTTGTAAACCACACATCATTATAATATATGGTTTTTTTTCTATTTTAAACTCTTGAACTTTATTACCTAAAATAGAAACCAATTCTTCATGTAAAATTTTAATAAATTGTTGAGAAGGATTTAATTTTCCAATCAACTCTTGATCAAGAACTTTTTGTTTAACGTTCTTTATGAATTCTTTTACAACTTGCAAGTTAACATCGGCTTCTAACAACGCCATTTTTATTTCTCTTGTAACTGCTACTAAATCGGCTTCATCTAACTTTATTTTTTTAGACACTTTTTCAAGTGCTTTTTGCATTCTTTTTTCTAAAAATCCTACCATGTTTTAATTATACCATTTAGATGTTATATTTTATGTTATTAATTTAGTTAGTTGATATGTATATTTTTTGCTTGTTAAGATAAACTAACAATAAATAGCAAAAATACATAATACCTTGATTTGAATAATAATGTGTTTAAATTATTATTTGTAAATTAGCATTAATTATCATTAAACCCAATAAATGAACATTAATAAAAAATATTTGCTTTAAATTTTTATACAAAAACGAAAACTTTAATACCTTGATATTGAACTTAAAAATATGCCTTTTTAATGTATAATTTAATATATGATTGAATTAAAAGTAGAATATAAAGAAAGAATAGATAAATATATCTCAAATAATACAAACATTTCACGTAATGATATTAAAATTTTAATTGATGAACATGCTATTTTAGTAGACGATGTTGCCATCAATAAACCTAAATTTGTAGTTAGAGAAGATCAAGTAATTAAAATAATGAAGGTTATTGATAAAGAAATTAATATTGAACCGGAACAAATGGAACTTGATATAGTATATGACGATGAATATATTTCTGTTATAGATAAACCAAGTGGACTAGTTGTTCATCCATCTCCTGGACACCCAAACGGAACATTAGTAAATGGATTATTGTATCATTTTAAAAATAATCTTTCAAATGAAAGTGGAGTTTTGAGACCTGGTATCGTCCACAGAATCGATAAAGATACTAGTGGTTTATTAATAATAGCTAAAAATAATCAAGTACACCAATTATTGGCAGAAAAATTTGCTAATCACGAAATAAATAGAAAATATATAGCAATTTGTGATGGAATTATTGAAAATAAAAAATTAAAATTAGACCTTCCAATTGGTAGAAGTGCTAATGATAGACAAAAAATGGCAATAACAAATACTAATTCAAAACACGCAATTACTTGAGTTGAAAAATTATCAACTTTCTACATTGATAAAATGCCTAAAACACTAGTTAAGTGCGAATTAGAAACAGGTAGAACACACCAAATTAGAGTACATTTAAAATACATTGGAAATCCAATTTACGGCGACCCTGTCTATGGTAAAAAAGTAGATGATTTCGGACAAAGATTACATGCTTATAAACTAGAATTTATGCATCCTATTACACAAAAGAAAATTGAATTATTTTCAAAAACCCCAAAAGAATTTAATGCATCATCATTCGACTTTGATGAATTCTTAAAAAGCGAAAGGACACTATAATGTTTAATCAAAATTGAAATGAGAAATATAAAAACATCAAAACAACCGATGAATTATGAAAACACGAAAAAAAAGATTTTAGAATTTATTTTATTTTGTACACTTTAGCAATAACATTGTTAAGTTTAATATGATTTAGTTGGTTTATAATATTATTAGTTTCAAAAGAACAATACTTATTATTAATAAGCGAGTCAATTAAAAATAATAAACAACTTGGAGAACCAATAGCTTACTATAATAGCGAGCTAATTCAACAAACTTTTTATACAATATCATTAATAGCTATGAATGTTTCATACATTATGTCAGTATTTAAGAGCTATAAAAACAAAAACTTTAAACATATTAGTTCATGAGTACAATTAATATATTATGGATTAGCAATTTGAAAAATAATTGGTTTTATTGTTTCGATAACACAAAATGCTTTTGCTACTATAGGTAATAATTATTTATCAATAATTTCATTAATTTTTAATATATTATCTTTAGTGATATTTATGGTAATTATCTTCTTCTTGCATGGTAAATTAAATAAAATACAAAGAGCATTCAAGTATATTGAATATGTAAAAACAATGGAAGAATATCAAAAAGCATTTATGGAAAACATAAGAAGTAACAATCCTTTTGGACCTTCTTCGTTTAATGCAACTAATTCATCTGAGGAAGAAAAAAATTCCAATAATAGAAATTCACATTCTAAAGATGACTATACAAATTCAGAAAATTACAAGAAAATTATCGAACTACCAAGAGAACAATTAAATGATATTGCTAAGAAATTAAATATTTTCGGCTATGAAGATATGGAAAAAGAAGAATTAGCCAAACTAATTTATAATATAACTAAAAAATAAAAATTATTAAAAACATCATAACAGTTGATTATGATGTTTTTAATATAAATTTCAATTAGCTTATTGGTCTACTTCTGTTAATTTTTTAGCATCTTCTAATTTAACACTAAAGAAACTTGTAACACCTCTTCTTTGCATTGTTGCACCGAATAAGCTATCTACTCTTGCCATTGTTCCGGTTCTATGAGTAATAACTAAGAATTGAGTTTGTTCTTTTAGTTTTTGTAAATATTCTGCATATCTAACAACATTAGACTCATCTAAAGCTGCTTCAACCTCATCTAAAATACAAAGAGGAAGTGGTCTTGCTTTAAGTATTGCAAACAATAATGAAATAGCAATTAAAGCTTTTTCACCACCTGAAAATAGTTTTAAATTTTTAACTGTTTTTCCAGGAGGTTGTGCAAAGATGCTAATTCCACTTTCTAAAATATTTTTAGGATCAATAAATTCTACATATGCTTTTCCACCACCTAACATTGAACGGAAAACTGCATCCATTTCAACATTAACATCATCAACAATTTTAGTTAAACGATTGATAATATTATTATCTAAGTCCTTTATAGCTTCTATTAAAATATTTTTAGCTTCTTTAACTTCGTTATAGTTGCTTGTATATTCATCGAATCTTTTTTCAAGTTCTTCTAACTCAACTATAGAATTTAAGTTTACATTACCAATTTCTTCAATTTCATGTCTTAAATCATAAACCAATTCTTTTGCAGCTTCAACAGACATTGTTAATGGAAAATTATTTTTAGCATTTTCTAAAGTAATTGAGTAAAATGAACCTAATCTATCTTTGTGTATGTTGAATAAGTTTTCTGCTTTTGCTTTTGCTTTTTCCTTTTCTAAGAAAGAATTAAGTAATGTATTCAACATTTTTTGGGTTCTTTTTCTAACTTCTTCTATCGAAACTATATCAGCATTAATTTTATTTCTAATTTTTGATTTTGTTTCAATATCAAAATTAACTATTTTTAGCTCGTTTTCAAGCTCTATAAGTTTAGTTTCTGCAGAAACATTACCTTCTACAACTTTTTGAGTTTTGTTTAAATCCGAAAATTCAATTGTTGATTTGTATTTTTTTAACTTTTCAACTTCTTTTTGAATTTCAACTCTCATTAATGATTCACGAGTATCAAGAGAATTATGTTTAGTTTGTTCACTTTCGATTAATTGAATTAAATTATCTTTTTCTTTTCTTAAGTTTTCAACAACTTGTTTGTGTCCAGGTATGATTTCTTTTAACTGATTAATTTGCCCGTCTAAACCAATTAAATCACTTGCGATATCCTTGGTTCCACCGTGCATAACACCGCCCACTCTGATGATATCACCTTCTTTTGTAACAACCATATATTTTTTCTCAACTAAATTAGAAATTTGAGTTGCAACTTTAATATCTGAAACAACAATGATATTACCTAATAAAAATTCATTTAAAACTCTATACTTATCATCAATAGTAACTAAATCTTTAGCTAAGCCAATAAATCCAGGATTATTACGTAGAACTAATAAATAATCGTCTCTTACACTTTTTCCTTTTATAGACGCCAAAGGAATAAAAGTAGCTCTTCCACCTTCATTTGCTTTAAGATAATTAATAGCCTTAACAGCAACATCAGAATTTTCAACAACAATATTTTGTGCCGCTGCTTTTAAAATAACATCTATTGCCGGAATAAATTCTTGTTCAACTGTAAATAATTCACTAACTAACCCTATATAACCCCTAAAAACATGCTTGTTTTGAACAATATTTTTAGTTCCTTGGTGTAGGTTAGTTTGTTTATTTTTCTTTTCAACAAGTAATTTTAATCTTGTTTCAATAGAAATAATTTGATTTGTAGTGTTATTTATTTTACGTTCATAATCATTGAATTTTCTACGGTATTCATCAATAAGGTCAAATGCTTCTTTTTTTTCTTTTACAACAGAATTATAACTATCTTCAAGATATTTAATTTTCTTTTCAGCTATTGTTGCTTCTTCAATAACCGCTTGAATTCTTTCTTCTTCATTAAAGTTACCTTGACCATTTACTTTCATTTCTCTAATAAGATTATTTTCTGTTATTGTTTTATCAATAATTTGAATTTCTGTAGAAAGAGCTTCTTTTTTACTTGTTAAAGTATTAATCTCTTCTTCTAATTCAACAACTTCATCTCTTTTACTTGATATTTTTTCTTCTGATTCTTGGATTTCTTTATTATAAGATAATTTAGTTTCTTCAACCCCAACTAATTCTTCAGATAAGTCTAAATATATCTTTTCATTTCGTTCAATTTCATGTGCTAAATAACCAATTTCTACCGAACGTAATTCATCAACTTTTTCTTTGTACTTTTTAGCTTTTTCAGCCGCTTCTCTTAAAGGTTTTAGTTGTCTATCCATTTCTTTAATTTTGGCTTCTAAAATATCGAGAGAACGCTCAGAACTATCCAATTTTAAAGTAGCTTCGTGCTTACGTAATTTATATTTAGAAACACCAGCGGCTTCTTCAAAAATTCTTCTTCTTTCTTCTTCTGAAGAATTTGCGATATCAGAGACAGTCCCTTGAGAAATAATAGCAAGCGAACTTTTACCAATACCAGTTTCCATAGCTAAAGCTTTAATTTCTTTATGTAAAGCCTTTTGATCGTTAATAAAATATTCGTTAATACCTTTTCCACGTTCAAGAGAACGAGTAATTTTAATATACTCACTTTGAATAGAACTTTCACCTTTTCTATTATCAAATGTAAGAGATACAGTTGCTTTTTGCATAGGTTGAACTGTTTTAGAACCCGCAAAAATTACATCTTGCATGGAATCTCCACGCAATTCTTTTGAACTTTGTTCACCTAAAACTCAACGTATAGCATCATTAATATTACTTTTACCAGAACCATTAGGACCAACAATCCCAGCAACACCACCATCAAAACGCAAAACAATTGGGTCTGCGAATGATTTGAACCCATGTGCTTCAAATTTAATTAATTTCATTTTTCTCCTAATATTTATATAGCTTTTTTAAAGCATCCCTAGCAGCTTCGGTTTCAGCTCTTTTCTTAGAACTTCCAGAACCAACGCCATAAACAATACCATCTTTTATAGCTTTTGCCACAAAAATTTTATCATTTTCTTCCCTAGTTTCATAAGTAATATTTCTTTTATCTATGTTTTGGAAATATTCTTGCAATTGTGTTTTAGGATCTTTTTCGGTTGTAAACATTAAATTTTCATCTGTGACTAATTTTTCATTACTATTTACAACTTTATGCTCCATATTTTCTTTAATTAAATGTTCAAAAATAAAATTACTTGCAAATTCTATTCCTAAATCAATATAAATAGCTCCTACTATAGCTTCAAAAGTATCCGCCTTAACTTTTAATGAATTCTTAACCTCTTCTTCCATTCTACCATTACCGGTTCTTAAAATGTTGATTAATTTCATTTTATCTGAAGCTTTAGCCAAAGTTTTAGTATTAACTATGTCAGCTCTCAATCTTGTTAATTCTCCTTGACTTAAATTTTTAAAATTTTTAAAAATTAAATCTGATGTGTACAGTTGTAAAAAAGCATCTCCTAAAAATTCTAATCTCTCATAATTTGTTTTTTTTGTTTCATCTTTAGGATCGAAAGATTTATGTGTAGTTGCTAAAATGTAATGATGAATTTCATTAGGAACATAATAAAAATTTTTGATAAATCATTTAATTAATTTTTTAGCATATGATTCTGAAATTTTTAAATTATAATCGTTTTTTAATCCTTTTATAAAAGGTAATAATTTAGCTAATATTTGCTCGTTTTTTACTTTATCTATTTTAACTTCCATATTTAACCTTTTAAATGAGACATTAAATCAAACTCTAATGCATTTTTCATATTGTTTAGCGCCACTAAAACGGCTTTTCGATCGCTAGCACCGTGAATTTTAATTGCAGGAGCATTAACTCCAATAACTCATGCTGACGCAATATTTCTATAGTCGAAGGTTTTAGCAACTTTTTTAAATGCTCCTTTCATTAATAAAGCACCAATTTTGCTAATAAAACTACGTTGAACATGAATTTTTAACGCATCTTTAAAAGTTAACAATGCACCTTCATAACTTTTAGTAACTAAATTACCGCCATAACCGTCCGTCAAGGCAATTTGATATTTACCTTGCAATAATTCTCTAGGTTCTGAAAATCCAATATAATTAAAATTTTCGTTTTTTAATAATTCATGTGCATCTCTTAAAATTTGAGTACCCTTATATTCTTCAACACCTATATTTAATAAAGTAATTTTAGGCTCTTCAACTTTGTACATAACTTTATAAAACCTATTAGCTAATTTTGCTCATTCAAGGTAATATTCTGGTTTAGCTTCCAAACTTGCACCTATATCCAACATTAATAATATTTCATTTCTTATAGAATAAGCCATACCCATGAAAGCAGGTCTAGAAATATTTTCAAGTCTTTTCAACTTGAAAGTTAAGGAAGCTAAATAAGAACCACTATCACCACCTGAAATAATACCTTGAGCAATATTATTTCTAACTAAATCGATTGCTTCATTAATAGAAATATTTTCACGCATCACTTGACGTATATCTCTTGGGTTAGCTGATTTTATGTTATTTTGATAAATTTTGATGTTTTTAGGTAATAAACTAATATCTATGTTTTTAAAATCACCGACCAAGTGTATTTCAGTATCTGGATTATCTTTAACAAATATTTTTGAACCTTCTAAAGCTTCAATAGAACCAAAATCTAATCCATTTGCATCCAAAGCTATTTTGTATTTAAATTCCATGCTATTCGACTCCTATTAAATAAGAATAATTAGGTTGGCTACCATCAATAACTTGAACTTCAACTTCATAATTAGACTCAATATAATTACTTAATTCATTAGCTTCATTAATATTACCATCTTCTCCGTAATAAATACTTACAAGTTGACTATCATCTTGAATCATTCTAGACACTAAATCTCTTAATGAATTTGTTATGTTTTTGCTAGAATTTACAATTCTACCATTTAATATTGTTAAATAATCATCTACTTTAACTTTTATACCATTTATCTTAGTGTTTCTAACTGCTTTTGTTATTTCCCCTGTTGAAACCAATTCAATCGATTCTTCCATTAATTCTTTATTATCTTCAGCGCTTGTTTCTGGGTTGAAATTTAAAATGGCACTCAAACCCTGAATTTGTGTTTTTGTTGGTATAACTATAATGTTTTTATCACGAACAACTTGAGCGGCTTGTTGAGCAACTAAAATAACATTTGAATTATTAGGCAAAATAAACACTGTATCAGCATTAACCGAATTAATAGCGTTAATTAAATCTTGAGCAGAAGGATTTTGGGTTTGTCCTGATTCCACAACAAAATCAGTACCCAAATCTTTCATTCTCTGAATGATTCCTGAACCTAAATTGCATGAGACAACTCCACATAAATTTCTTTTAGAATTTTCTAAATTACTTTTTATCACCTTAGCATTTTCTCTAGAACCATTCGCTTGAAGTGTCATATTTTCTGATTTTATTTTAATAAATTCACCAAATTCTTGAACAAAATTAAGCATATCTCCAGGTTTAACAGTATGACCATGAACCTTCAAAATATTATCATCATTTACAACTACTAAAGAATTAGCTATCATTTCAAGTTTCTTTGTAAAAGACTCTTTATCAAAATCTTTTGGTTTATCCAAATCAACTAAAACCTCTGTGCAATAACCAAATTCACCGTTGTAAACTTCTTCGCTACTTAAAAAAACATTTACATTTTCATTTTCTTCTAATTTAACTGGTCTACCATTAAAATATTCATTTACCCCTCAGAATATTTTAAACAAACCTTCTCCACCACTATCAGTTACTCCAACTTCACGTAAGGTCTTAAGTTTATTAGGAGTTTCATCACAACTTTCGCGCATAAATTTTAAAAGTTTTGATCAAAATTCATTAATTGTAACTCTACTACTATCAAAACGATAAAACTCTCTTTCTAAATCTTCTGTTGTTTCCCTGATAACAGTAAGCATTGTACCTTCAACAGGTTTAAAAACCGATTTATATGCAGCTTCCGTTGCACCTCTAAAAGCTTTTAATAATGAGTCTAAATTTAATGTTTTTTTATTTTTACACGATTCTGCAAATCCTTTAAAAATTTGACTTAAAATTACACCAGAATTACCTCTTGCTGCAAATAACATGCTATGAGCTAATTCCTTAGTAACAGTTGCGATGTCAATATTTTTATCATATGAATTTAAAAGTTCGATTGCACCGTAAGCAGTTGAAGACATATTAGTCCCGGTATCTCCATCAGGAACAGGAAAAACATTCATAGCATCAATTTGATTTTTTGCATTTTGGAGTGCAGTTGCACCTGAAATGATAGCCTGCGCAAATTCATATCCGGTTAAATTAATTGTTTTTTTACTCATTATTTAACTCCTTTAACTATTATTATTAATTTATCTAACGAGATTTTATTTTTTTTAAAAGTCCTTTGTACTCTTTTATACAAATCAGTATTTAATGAGTTAACATTTACACCTTCTAAAATAGTTATAGCTAACTTAAAATTAAAAACATTTGGAGTACTTTCATAAGCAAAAATACGGTCGATTAGTTCTACATTATCATCGTCAATATCTTTTGTAATTCTTTCATCATTTGATAATTCATGAATTGCATGAATACCAGGAATTGAAGTGATTATTTTAAAAAATAATTCGCTTGCTTGTTTTATTTTCACTTAAAACCTCTATTCTAGTATATAAAAATAAGTACTTATTTAAGTATTAGTTATATTTTACAACATTATTAGTTTTTTAGTAAAATTTAATTCTAGTAAAATATTAATGTAAAAAGGAGTTTTTATGCCTATTAGCATTAAATTTGGAATAGTTTTAGAAGTGAAACAAATAGAAGAAAATGGATTTATAGTTTCATTTTTTACACGCAAAGGTATGTTAAGACTTTTTGCTCAAGGCCTAAATAAAATTTCTTCAAAAAATAGAGCTAATTTAATACCAGGTTCAATTGTAGAAATTGAATATTTTCCAAGTCGATTAAAAGATAAAATTGGCCGTCTAAAAAAAGTGACAATTACTCATTTTTTTGACATAACAAACAAGAAAAAAAATAGTTCATTTTTAAGAATAAAAAATATATTTTTAAACTTTAATTTTCCGAATCATTTATTTGATTCATACAAGGATTATTTTGACAAATTTAACGTTGAAAACTCCAATAAATTCGTTACTTTTATCTACGTTCAAAGTACCGTTTATTTTGGTATTGTTCCAATTTTTAATAAATGTAGAATTTGTGGTTCAAGGAAAAATTTAATTGATTTTCAAGCATCAGAAGGCGGTTTTATTTGTAATAAACACGGTCATATCTATATAAAAACTAATTTGGAACTTAATGCTTATTGATCTTTATTTCATAATTTTGACAAATACTTACAAATTGCAGATTATAATTTAGACAGAAAAATCAGATCAGAATTTTATGTTTTAATCAAAGAATCAGGACACATTATATAAAAATAAGTTAACACCAAAAGTGTTAACTAATATTTTAAATATTTATTTAACTTGTTAAACATTTCTGTTTCTTCACTATAACTATTTTTATATTTTTTGGTATATATATTATATGTTTTTAAATCAATTAATTTATCTTTTAACATTAATTCTAAATAATATGCAATAATCCCTTCGTTAAAAAAATATTCATCCTTATTATATAAATTAATTACTTCTGTTAATTCATTATAAATATCTTTTTTTAATTGTTCTGGATAATTATATAACTTAGAATTTTCTTTAAACTCTTCTTTATCCACAATTTGTAAATCTCTATTAGGATAACTTTTAATATCTAAATCATAATCGATAAATTTAATTGTATTATCTTCAAAAATGGGTCTTGAAGCTAAATTTGTATAATATGAATAGCCTAATTTTCTTTTGATTAATACAATAGTGTTATATAAACTTTCTTTAGGAAAGAACCAAATGGCGTCTTCCTTGTATTTTCAACCCTTATAATTTTTAGAAGTCTCTACAACCCTAGTTCCCTTTAACGAAAGAACTATATGCCTTTTATTATGAAAAATTATTTTAGCATTAGATCATTGACGATATAATTTTCCGTTATGTTTATATGCTTGAATATTAACCATTTGTCCAATTTGGATTTTACTAAAGTCTCATTTCATTAAGTGTATTCCTCTATTTTTGTTCTGTTATTTTCATCTTTTATCACTTTATATTTAGATAATGTAGTGTTTGTTGTACTAGATCTTTGTGATGATACTCATCTTTGTTCTGGTAATGTTATTTGTTCGCTATTCAATTCATCTTCTTCTACGATACCGTTTTTATTTAAATCAGTTCATAAATAAATTAGAGAATTATTTTTAATATTGACAAACTCTTTTGTTATATATTGAAAATAATTTTTATTTTCTGGATATAAACGATTTGCTATTTGATTTTCTCTATCTTTGGTATTTTTGTTAGTATTTGGATCTATCAATGTTGCTCCTTGATCAAAATCCTTATGACCAAAGAAATTGAATAAATCATAATATTCAATACCGATTGTTTTGTAAATTTGATTATTAGAATCTTTAAGTACTATACCACTAACATTTTTGTTATCTAAAAATCCAGTAAATTTTATTGTTTTTGCTTTTGCTTCATCAATTGAAACTCCATTAGAACCAACTCATTCAAAATCATTATCGAAATAAATTTGAGAAATTGTTTTACCATAACCCATTGTTTTTAAAAATAATTTATAAAAATCTTCTGACCTACTTTTAGTTTTATATTCAGGTAATTGACCAATAAGATATCTTCCGTTATAATTAACTCCTGTTTTTTCGGTATATTTAAAAGTTGAAATATCAAAAACCGAAGTAGGATACATTATAGCACTTAATCTTGGCTCGCCAGTATTAGGGTCTATTTTACCATCTTGAAACATGTATTGTCTTCTAAAGGAATCAAAATTATTCAAAAACACTTTACTTCAATCATCAGCATTTGCTGAAGGTGAAAAAATTAAAGTTTTATCCTTATTATCTTCTTTGTAAGAATGAAGACCAAATCAACCAATACTTGATTTATTTGTAAATCTATTTTCATATGCTTCGTTTACATGATTCATATTAAAGTACGCTTCATAAGCAAATTTTAAATATTCTCTAGGTAAAAGTTCAGTCAATGAATAATAATATTTAATTTTAGAATAATCTAATTTAAAAGATTCGCTTGGAGAGTATGATAAATTAACATAATTTTCTGGATTTTTAAGATATTGTGGACCTGTTTTCGAATTAGAAATATTTCATAAATCGTTTGCAGAAAGTTTTCTATACATAAAACTTAATTCTGTTCTAAGAGCTAAATCAGGACCACCAAATAGAGATAAAGTTTCATAATCTATAAAACCTTTTTTGTCTACATCATAGTTTAATAAGTTGTAAAATTTATTTGTAAAAAATGCATTTCAATATTGTCTTGAACCATGGGTATGATTATCTTTAGAATTTGAATTAGGATCATAATAAATATCAATTCTTTTTTTATCATCGATATCATCGGTTGTGCTTGTAACTTCAATCTCAGGATCACTAAGCAAACCTGTTTCAGCATATGATGTAGCTCAATGATGAATATACTCATGGAAAACAGTAGGCATAATTCCGCCTATTCTTTGATATTCGTTAAAAGATTGTTCACTTAAAATAGATCCATTAATATAAATGGTTTTTGTAGAAGGTATATAAAGTCCGTTTGCGTTTTTACCAATGATTTTAAAATCATTGATGTTAATACCATCAAGATCAAAAACTTCTGTACCAAATGGTATTTTTCTCTTAAACTCTTGGGCTAATTTAACTATTCCGCTTTTTCCTAGTAAATATCTATGATCATTTTGATTTGTATAATATGAAAAATCTCTAAAAAATATTTTTGTATAAGGATCTTGATATTCGTAGTAAAAACGTCCATCATTTGTCTTCATTTCCTTCATATCATCCAAGCTATCAATAGAGATATCATTTAATTTAACCAAATCGTTATATAATTCTTCACTAGAAAGTGAATCTCCATATGATGCTTCATTTTTTAAAATAGGGAATAAATTAATATCGATAAGCTTTCTAGTTGAAGGTTCATTTTCTTTATTATCTTTTTGCTCGTTCTTTGAATTTTCCTCATTTATTTTGTTATTATCAGAATCATCACTCAAATCTGTTGGTATTTCGTCTATTGGTTTATTTTGGTTGTCGTTTTTAGAAATAACATCATTATTAGATGTATTATCATTCGAAACATTTGCGGTGTCAGTATTATTATTTGTATCTTTTGGAGCTTGATCAAATCCGTTATTTGCATCAAAAGTATTTGAAGTTCCATCGTTTTTTATTACGATTCCAGAGTCAGTTTTTGTAGTTTCTTTTGAATCATTCTTACCAAATAAAAAATCGATCGGCTCGCAACTTATTGTTAATAAAATTGGTGAAATTAACAATGAACTAGCTGCAATTTTTTTGATTAATGATAACTTATTTTTCATCTTTTTCTCCTTATTTTTATCGATATATTAATTATATTATTTTTTTAAAATAATAAAATGAGTATTATTCGCAAATTCCTTCACTTTATAATTTTCTAAAAAATTTTTATCTCTGTCAATAACTTCTAAAATTGTAAATTTTGTTTTATTTAATAATTGCATTAATTCTTCATAAGAATATAAATGCATAAAATCGCATAAATTATTTTCATTTAAAAAAATATGATCACCATAATTTTTTATTTTAAATTCACTACATTTTAGTACTATTTCATCTTTAGGTTTAATGTATGTATCCTCATTTCTAATAATTGTTGAAAAAATAAATATTCCACCAGATTTTAAAACTCTATATATTTCGTTTATAGCATCTATTCTTCCTTCTTCACTAGGTATTCCGGGTCATCCATTGAAAGAGAAAAGAGCATATTCAAATGAATTATTTGCATAATGTAATTTTGAGGCATTTGCTATCTCAAAATTAACATTTATATTATCGTTTTTTGCTAAATATTTAGCAGTATCAATCATATTAGATGAAATATCAACACCAAGAATATTAGTAAATCCTTTTTTTATTAGCCCGAATGTTGTTCTACCTGTTCCACAACCTATGTCAAGTAATTTGAAGTTTTTATTTTTGAAATACTTATCAAAAATAAATTCTTCAGATTTTCAAAGACCTATTGAAGAATTTGATTTAGCATATCTAACTACTGTTTGATCATCTTCAAAAACACTCTTATTATTTTCATTAAAATTCATTTATTTATTATAACAAAATAAAACTTGTTATTTTAGTATTTGAAATAAAAAATATTCGGAACAATCCGAATATTTAATTATTATTTGAATTAATCAACAAGTTCAATAATTGCCATTCTTGTATTGTCACCAAGACGTTTAGGTAATTTAATAATTCTTGTATAACCACCTTGTCTTTCCTTGTATTTTGGTGCAATAGTGTCAATTAAATGTTTGTAAACTTTTTTGTCTGAATTTTTAACAGTAATAGGTCTTACATAACTTGTAATTACACGGACATTAGCTAATGTAGGGTTTTTTGCTTTAGTAATCATTTTTTCAGCATGTTTTCTTAATTCTTTAGCTCTTGTTAAAGTTGTTGTTAAGTGACCGTTTGCGAATAATTCACTTGTAAGTGAACGCATCACACCATTTCTTCATTTTGTATTACGTGAATAAATTTGTTTTGGATTAGCCATATTATTCTTCTCCCTCTTTTAATTGTAAACCATGTTCTTCAAGTTTTTCAATAATTTCTTGTACAGATTTCTTACCTAAGTTCTTAATTCCTTCAAGTTCTTCAAATCTCATTTCAGCAACTTGACTAAGTTTTTTCTTACCACTTTTCTTAAGTGCATTTAGAGAACGAACAGATAAACCAAGTTGTGTAATATCTAAATCATCCTCAATTTGTTGTGGTTCTTCAACTTTTGGTTCTTCGAAAATTTGAACATCTTCCATATTTTCAACACCACCAATAACTCTAAATAATCCAATTAACATTTCTGAAGCATATTTTATAGCTTCTTTTGCAGTAATTGAACCATTTGTAACAACTTTAAATTCTAAAGCTTCTTCAATTTTAGTTGAATCAGAGTTTAATTCTTTAACATCTCATGTTACAGCCTTAATTGGAGCAAAATTAGAATCAACTGCTAAAAATTCAGCACGTTTAATATCTGTTTCTAATTTTGATTTTAAATCTTTATCATTGATGTAATTTTTATTTTCTTCTTCAGACATAAACCCACGTCCTACACGAAGAAACAATTCAAGATTTAATGCATCAGGTGAATTAACTGTAGCGATGTATTGATTTGGGTTGATAATTTGAACACCAGGGTTGCTTACTTCCATTGATTTAGCAGTGATTTGTCCAATTTCATTTGATTTAAGTTTAACCTTAACAATTTCATCATCAGCAACATATGATGGGGAATATGTAAAATTAACTTCTCTTAGGTTCATTATTAATGATAGAACGTCTTCAGTAACATCTTTAAGTGCTTTGTAATGAAACTCAGCACCCTCTATTCGTACGCTAAAAGGTGCTAAAGTAGGCATACTTGATATAATCATTCTTCTAAGTGCTACACCTAAAGTTTTACCAAATCCTCTTTCTAAACCTTCTAATATAAATGTTACTTCATTGTCTGAAACAACTCTAAATTCTGGTTTTTTTCTATATGATAATGGTTTCATTTTTTCCATATTTAGATTTCCTTTCCTCTTAAACTTGGTTTAAATTATTTTTTTGCACGTTCACGTTTTAAAATTCTTTTTGGTGGTCTTGTACCGTTGTGTGGAACTGGTGTTACATCTTTAACTTCAGTAACTGTAATTCCTGCAACTTCGATTTGTTTTCTAGCTGCATCTTTACCAGCACCTAAACCTTTCAATTCAACTTTAACTGTTTTAATTCCGTGTTCTTTAGCAGCTTCAGCTGCTGCTTGAGCTGCTAAACCAGCAGCATAAGGAGTCTTTTTCTTAGTTCCTTTGTAACCGATGCTTCCTGCAGAAGATCAAGCAATAACATTACCATTTTCATCAGCAAATGTAACAATGGTATTTTGGTTTGTAGAATGAATGTGTGCTACACCACTAACAATATTTTTCTTTTTAGTTTTACGAGCCATTATTATTTACCTTTCTTTCCTGCTACTGTTTTTCTTGGACCTTTACGTGTACGTGCATTTTTTTGTGTAGATTGTCCACGTACTGGTAAACCTTTACGGTGTCTTATACCACGGTAGCTTTTAATTTCCATTAAACGTTTTATGTTTAATGTTACTTCTCTACGTAAATCACCTTCTGTTACATAATTTTTAGCGATTTCACGAATTTTAGATAATTGATCTTCATGTAAGTCTTTTACTCTTGCGTTTTCATCAATTCCTGCTTGTGCACAAATTTCTTGTGCTGTTGATTTACCAATTCCATATATGTATGTAAGTGATATAACAACACGTTTATCATTAGGAATTTCAACGTTTAAAATTCTAGCCATATTTTCCCTTTCTTAAATATTAACCTTGTCTTTGTTTGTGTTTTGGTTGAACACAAATTACACGGTTAATTCCTCTACGTTTGATAATTTTACAATCTTTACAGATTTTTTTAACACTTGCTCTAACTTTCATTTTGTATCTCCTCGATTTTATTTATGACGATACACAATGCGACCTTGAGTTAAGTCGTAAGGACTCATTTCAACATCAACTGTATCACCTGGTAAAATTCTAATATGATTAACTCTCATTTTTCCAGAAATGTGAGCTTTAATTGTTAAACCATTTTCAAGTTCAACAGTATATAAATCTGTTGTATGAGCTTCTTTTACAACAGCTTTTATTTTTAATCCGTCTTTAGCCAAATTAAATTCCTTTCGTAAGAATAACACCTTTTCCGTTTTTAATTAAAACAGTATGTTCATAATGAGCTGTATTAGTGCCATCTTCACTAACAACTGTTCACCCATCATTTTTAATATAAATATTTTTTGATTGAGTTATCATAGGTTCAATGCAAATAACCATTCCATCTTTTAATAATGGACCTGTACCTGCATGTCCCGAATTAAAAACATCTGGATCTTGGTGTAATTTTTTACCAATACCATGACCACAAAATTCGGATGGTGTATATAATTTATTTTTTCTAATGTAACGTCCAATTGCATAAGATATATCTCCTACACGTGCCCCTGGTTTAATAGCTGCGACACCCGCTTCAAAAGCACCTTTAGCTACATTAATTAATTTTTGGTCTATTTCTGATATTTTGCCAACACCTTTTGTGAAAGCACTATCGCTATGGTAACCTTCTCAAACACATCCGAGATCAACACTAACTAAATCTCCATCTTTTACGATTCTTTTGGAAGGAATACCATGGATCAATTCTTCATTTACAGATATACAAGCTGTAGCGGGAAAACCATATAATCCTTTAAAAGATAAATTTGCTCCCCTTTTTTTAATTTCTTTACAAGCTAATTGATCAATCTCTTCTAAAGAAACCCCTGGTCTTATGAAGTCTCAAAGTATTTGTTTTACTTCTGCCAAGATTTGACAACTTTTAGTAATTTTTTTTATTTCATTTTCTTTTAAAATTTGAATCATAAATTCTCCTTAAATGTATAAAAAATATAGATACCAAAAGTATCTAAATTTTAACAAAATTTTATAAAATTCCAAGTACTTTTTTTGCTACTTGTTCTGGAGCTAAACTTCCATCAACCACTTTTAACTCGTTCATGCCTATGTAGTAGTCTAATAATGGTTTTGTTTGTTCTTGATAAATTTTTAATCTATTTACTATTTTTTCTTCAGTATCATCATTTCTTATTATCAAGTCAGCACCATCTAAGTCACATTTTCCAGCAACTTTACTTGGTTTAAATTTAATATGGTAACCTGTACCACACTTAGAACATGTTCTTCTTCCTCCAAGACGTTCTAAAACAACTTCTTGAGTAACTCTTATTTCAATTACATCAAATTCAAATTCTTTTAAACTTTTTAAGTACTCGGCTTGTTGTACTGTTCTTGGGTACCCATCCAAAATAAAGTATTTACCTTCATTTTTTAATTTACTTATAGCATTAAATACTATTTCGTTGGTTATTTCGTCTGGAACATATCCTCCAGAATTAACATATTCTTGAACTTTTAATCCTAGTGTTGTTTTGTTTTTTATTTCTGTTCTAAAAATATTACCAGTTGATAAATGAACTAAATTAGTTTCTTTTGTTATTAACTCTGCCACTGTACCTTTTCCAGCACCAGGTTGACCCATAAAAATTAAATTTTTTGTTATCACAATAATCCTTCATCTACATTGTTTACATCGTTAATATCATTAATATCTCTCGATAGACGTTTTGCTCTCGCTAAACGCATTGTTTTTCTTCTTGCTTTAAGTTGATCTAAAGTTTCAATACTTGTAGAAACTAAAATCATTAATCCTGTACCACCAAAAGCAATACTTTGCGGAAGAATACCGGCCATTATTTGTACAAATTGCATACTTCCTAAAATTAATAAATAAATAGAAGAAAATACACTTAATCTAAAAACTGTACCTATTAAATAATCTTGAGTTTCTTCTCCTGGTCTAAGACCAGGTATAAAAGTTGAATTTTTTGTAAAATCTTCGGCTATTTTATCGACTTTTGATTGTTGAATTCCCATTAATAATGAAAATACTCAAACAATCACAACTAGTAAAGTAAATCCTACAGGTTGTGTAAATTGAAGATTAGTATTAATTCATTGTTTCGCTATACTTGTCTCTGGAAGTAAATTTGCAATCATAGTAGGAAATGATAAAACCATCATAGCAAAGATAATTGGCATAATTCCTGCAGGATTAACTTTAATAGGTAATTTACCCATTTCTTTACGATTTCTTGAACGTCCTGCACCAACTTGTTGAATCGGAATATGGCGTTCCGCTACATAAAATATAGCAATTATTAAAATAGTCAATAAATAAACACTAAAATATGTAACAACATCAATTATACCGGTCATAACTCCACTAGAGCCATTACCACCGATGTAATACTCTACCGCATTCTTAAATTGATACGGTAACCTTGCGGCTATACCAGTAAAAATAATTAAACTAGTCCCGTTCCCTATACCTTTGTTAGTTATTTGTTCCGAAATAAATAACGCAACCAATGAAGCAGATGTTAAAATGATTGGAATTATAAAATATATTAAAGTAGATTCGCTTAAAATGTTTGTTCCAACAATTTCGATAAAACCTCTTGTTCCTTGCGCAGATAATGACTTGACTAAGAAAACAGCTTGTGGATAAGCTATAATTAGAGTAACTAAACGAGTAATGATGTTTATTTTTCTACGACCTTGCGGACCACTTTGACTCAATTTGTAGATTGGCGGAAAAATTTTAGACTGTAAAATCATCATAATTAATGATGCATTAATAAACGGACTTATTCCTAAAGCAAAAAGCGAAAATTGCCTTAAACCTCCACCACCTATTAAATTTAAAGTATTTAAAAATGAATTTTCTGAGAGTTGATTTTGATTTTGAATTCTAATGAAAGGAGCTGTAAGAGAAGTTCCTAAAATAAAAATAACCAAAAATAATAATGTAAAAATTCCTTTTTTTAATAATTCTTTTGTTTTTCAAAAAGAAATTCATGATTTAGAAAATGCTCTAAAACCACGTCTTATATATAATATTAAACTATCCAATGTTACCTCTTTTTTGTATTTTAATTATATAAAATTTTTCTATTTTTAAAATTATTAAATTTAACCAATATATTTGCATAAACAACTGCTATTGAAGTTTTTTTGTAGAAAAAATAAAAAATTAAATTTAATTTTAGTAAAAATAATATTTAAAACGCATATTATCCTACATTTTATGCACTAAAAATAATAAAAAATATATAATTTAAATAATATATTAACAAAAGTTAACAAAAGGAGAAAAAATGATTAATATCGTACTTTATCAACCTGAAATTTTCCCGAATACAGGTAATATTATCAGAACTTGTTTTGCTTTGGGTATGAAATTACACATAATAAAACCTACTAGTTTTGATTTGCATCCAAAATATCTAAAAAGATATGGTGCAGGCAGAATGCTTTCTGATATTAAACATGAAATACACTCATCTTACGAAGAATTTGCAAAAAAATATCACGACAAAAACATCTACTACATAACAAGATATGGATTAAAAAATTATACTGATATAAATTATAAAAACGTCTTTAATCAAAATAAAGAAATTTGATTAATGTTTGGTAGAGAATCAACCGGTATAGATAAAAAAATTTTAAAAAATAATATCGATAATTGTTTGAGAATACCTATGGTTTCTGCAATGAGATCAATTAATTTAGCGAACTGCGTTTCTATTTTAGGATTTGAAGTTATGAGACAATTAGACTTTAAAGACTTATCATTATTTGAAGTAGAAAAAGGGAAAGATTTTCTAATCGAAAATGATTTTAAGTAGTAGACAGAATCCTAAAATTAAATTTTTAAAAAAATTACTTGATAAAAAATATAGAAGAGAAAATAAAAAGTTTTTAGTTTTTGGTTATCACTTAGTTGAGGAAGCTAAAAATTCCGGAATTATTGAAGAAATTTTTGAAATACCCGGAAATGAAAAATATAAAAATTCCACATTAATTGAAGAACATTTAATAGATTATATTTCACCAACAAAAACAACACAACCTATTTTCGCTTTATGCAATAACAAAAAGATTAATAATATTAAAATAAATAAAGTAATTTTATTAAATAATGTTCAAGATCCAGGGAATATCGGAACCATCTTTAGACTTGCAAAAGCATTCGATTTTGATACTGTTATAGTCGAAAACACAGATCCTTATAATGACAAAATAATACGTTCGTCACAAGGTGCTATGTTTTCAATAAACATAGTAGAAACTAAAGATAGCATAGGCACAATTAAACAACTTAAAAAAAATGGTTTTGAAATTTATGGAACACTTTTAGATAAAAGTTCAACAAAACTTAATGACACATATTTTAATAACGAAAATATGGTTATTATTTTTGGTAATGAAGGTGTAGGAATTGATAAAAATATAATTGCTCTACTTGATCAAAAAATCTATATACCAATTAGTTTTGAAAGTTTAAACGTCTCTATGAGTGCTGCCATAATTTTAAATAAAATAAGAAACGGATAAACAATGAATAAAAAAAGCAATTTTAAAATTTTAGAATATATTCAAAATGTAAATATTCCAATAACATTAAAAGGTTATAGTACTCTTGAAATCGATAAACTACTAGAAAAAATTTATTCAGAAATTAGTATTTTATTGAACGACTTAGAAATTGAACAAAAGCAAAAAAAAGAATTAGAAAAAGAATTAATAAAAATTCAAACAAAAAAGGAACAACTAGAATTTGACTTAATTAGATTGAAAACACAATTATCTGATATCAAAAAAGGAAAAAATGAATAACGAAAACGAAAAAGAATACAACAATTTAATTAATTGATATCCCGGCCACATGGCAAAAGGGATTAGAGAAATAAAAGAAAACGCAACGCTTGCCGATATCTTTATCGTTGTACTAGATGCAAGATGTCCAATTAGTTCATATAATGAAGATTTTGATAAAATCGCTCCTCAAAAGCAAAGATTATTCATAATAACTAAAAGTGATTTGATGGATCAAAGTAAAAAAGATGCAATTACAAAAAGATTTAAGGGTGAACATATTCTTTGATTAGATTTAAGAAAAAATAAATCAAAGAATATAATTTTAAAAAAACTTAAATTAATGAGTCAAGAGAGAATTGAAAGAAACAAAGCAAAAGGATTGATACAAACAAAAATAAAATCATTTGTTGTTGGTATACCAAATTGTGGCAAATCTACTTTAATAAATTTAGTTTCTCCAACTTCGAAATTAAAAGTTGCAAATTACCCTGGTGTAACAACTAAACAAAAATGAGTCGTTAATGGTGAATTTTTATTTTTAGATACACCTGGTATATTACTACCTAAATTTTATGATCAGGAAGTCGCTATTAAGTTACTTGCAATTGGTTCAATTAAAAGCGAAAATTTTGGTAGAGAGTTTGTTGCTACAAAAATTTGAGCACTTCTATCAAAATATTATCCAACTATAATAGAAAATTGAGGATTAAAACCTTCTAATGACGATAAAGAAATTTACTCATTATTTCATGATTATGCAATCAAATTTAATTTTTATAAAGAAAAGGGTAAACTAGATTTAGAAAAAGCACAAAATCATTTTATACAGTTAGTAAAAAATATGTCAGGCGTAACTTTTGATTAAACCTATTTTTGATCCAATCACATATGAGGTTAAGAAATCTAGTTTTATTTCTTACATTTTTAGATTTGAATCAAAAACAGAATTAAAAAATATTTTAAACCAGTTAAAAAAAGAACATAAAAAATCAAGACATATTTGTTACAGTTATATAATAAATAATGATGGTGTCGAATCAGGTGGTTTTAGCGATGATGGAGAACCTAAAAATACTGCTGGTAGACCCATGTTTGAACTAATGCGAATAAAAAATATTTCAAATGTATTAGTTGTTGTGATTAGATATTTTGGTGGCATAAAACTAGGTGCCGGAGGACTAATTAAAGCATATAGAATATCAAGTTCACAAGCAATAGATAAATATTTAAAGGAGACAAAAAATGATTAAATTAATCAAAAAAAACACAGGTAAAAATCAAGTTTTAAAACCTGCATTCGAAGGAAAAGAATTTCCTAAATTCATAGCAAAGAAAAACTTTGTTTTAACTGAAGATTTAGAAAACAAAATTTCATATGTGTTTTTCGATAAAGAACACCAAACAGTAGACGCTTTAGCTGATTTTGCATTAAATTTTGCATCTTCACACAAAAGAAGTTATGAAATTTTATTATCAGACTTTTTAAGTATGTACGATATGAAAACACTTTTAAGAACTTTTATTCTTAAAAGTTATTTTGCAAAAGCAAAATTATTTAAAAAATCAATAGAAACAGAAAAAGAAGAGAAAGAAAAATTATTCTTAATTTTAGATGAACAAAGCCACAAAGAATTTGCATCGTTAACTAAAAAACTTTTTGTATTGGCCGAAAATATTCAAAAAACTAGAAATTTACAAATTATGCCTGAAAACTTTTTGAATTCTGAACAATTAGCTTCAGAAATTACAAGAGATTTTAGTGGTATACCAAACTTAACAATTGACGTTTTAACTAAAAAAGAAATAGAAGAATTAGGAATGGGTTTATTATTATCAGTTAACAAAGGAAGCACACACGAGCCAAGAGTTGTGGTTGTCAAATACAACGGTAACCCTAAATCCAAAGAAAGCATTTCAATAGTCGGAAAAGGGATTACTTTTGACACAGGTGGTGTAAATACAAAAGGTTACTACATGGATGGTATGAAATACGACATGTCTGGTTCTGTAATTAGCGCTTATGCAGTAAAAACATTAGCGCAATTACAAGCAAAGGTTAATGTTTCTGCTGTTATGGCTATCACAGATAATAGAATCAACTCAGATGCATCACTACCTGAGAATGTTTATCGTTCAATGAGTGGCAAATGAGTGGAAGTTGTTGATACAGATGCCGAAGGTCGTTTGGTTTTAGCTGATGGAATTTACTACGCAGCAGAAAAATTAAAACCTACAACAATTATTGATGTAGCAACACTAACCGGATCTATTTTAACAGCTTTGGGTAGCGTTTACACAGGTATTTGAAGTACAAATGATGAAAAATGAGAAAAATTTGAATCTGCTTCTAAAGAAGCTAATGAAAAAGTTTGAAGAATGCCACTTCATGAAGATTACAACAAAGGAAACAAAGGATCTAAAGTTGCTGATTTAGCTAACTGATCAAAAACTGTTCGTCCAGATTCAAGTCAGGCAGCGATGTTCTTAAAAGAATTTACAAAAGATATTGATTTTATTCATTGTGATGTAGCGGGTACAGCAGATAGAAGCGGAGAACCTCAAGGTGAATTAATTTCAACATTAGTTGAATTTGCACTAAAATATCAAAATTAATATAAAAAAAGTTGTAAAATTTAAACTATATATATTAAATACTAGAAAGGAAATATTATGAAAATTAATTTAATAGATAATAAAAGAAATGATTCTATATTATTAAGCGCCATTTTTAAAGGCGAAGAATATCCAAAATCATTAATAGAAAAAAATTCAGTAGTTACTGATTATTTTAACGAAAACAAATCATTTGTTTTCTTAGGTAAAAAAGAAGACTTAAAGTTTTCTACATTATATAATTTTGCAAAAGGATTATTTACAAATTTAGGACGTGATTTACAAGTTAACTTGGATACATTCGTAACAGAAAAAGTTAGTCTAGCAGAAGTTGTTAAGGCTTTTACAGAAGCATATTCTTATGTAACAGCAGAAATTTACAACGCCAAAACAAACAAAAAAGATGATAAATTTAATGTAAGCTTATTAAGCGAAAAAGCAACAGAAAAAGAATTAGAACAATTAAACAAATCAAACATTCTTTTAGAAGCTGTTAACTTTGCAAGAAACCTACAAATTACACCTCCAAACATTTTAAATTCTGAAGAATTAGCAAAAAGAGTCCAAGAAGACTTAGCTCAATACGATAACTTAAAAGTAACAGTTTTAAATAAATCACAAATCGAAGAATTAGGAATGGGATTATTACTTTCAGTTAACCGTGGAAGTATGTTCGAACCTAGAGTTGTAGTTATTGAATACAATGGAAATCCTGATTCAAAAGAAAAAACTGTTTATGTAGGTAAAGGTATTACATTCGATAGTGGTGGTTACTCACTTAAACCAGGTCGTTCAATGTTAGGAATGAAATTTGATATGTCAGGTTCAGCATTTGTTGCTAGTGCATTAAAAGCTATTGCACAGTTAAAACCAAAAACAAATGTTGCTGCAGTTATGGCTATCACAGATAACAGAGTAAACGGTGATGCTTCTTTACCTGACTCAGTTTGAACAAGTATGAATGGTAAGACTGTTGAAATTAACAATACTGACGCCGAAGGTCGTTTAGTAATGGCAGATGGTTTGACATATGCAGTTAGAAACTTAAAAGCAACAAGATTAGTTGATGTAGCTACACTTACAGGGGCAATAGTTGTTGCCTTAGGAAGCACATATACAGGTGTTTGAGCAACATCTGAACAAGCATGAAAAGAACTTAAAGATGCTTCAGATGCACAAAATGAATTAGTATGAAGAATGCCACTTGACGAAGCATATGCAAAAGAAATTAAAAACTCTCCGGTTGCTGACTTAAAAAATACTGATTTAAGTGGTGCAGGAGCTGGTAGTTCTTCAGCAGCCATGTTCTTAAAAGAATTTACTGAAGGTGTTGAATATATTCACCTAGATGTGGCTGGTACAGCAGACATCGGCGGTAGACCAACCGGTGTTATGGTTAAAACATTAGTTCAACTAGCATTAAACTCAAACAAATAACAAATTAAAAATAGCATACCAATAATAAAAAGGTATGCTATTTTTGTAATATGAATAATTATTAAAATGTTATTTTTTAGGTTTAATAAAACTTCCAAAAGCTAATATTGAAGTATTATTGCTTGAAACTAAAAAGTCATTTTTTCAGCCAACGTTAACACTATTTTTGTATGTATATTCACCTGTCTTTTTATTTACATTTAAATATACATCAGCAATATTATATTTAATTGGTTTATTTGTGTCGGTTTCACCTACATATAGTATTTTATCTTTAAATGGTGTTTTATCATTTTCTGGTTGGGCTTCAGGTATTATGAAATAAAATTCTTTATTATTAATTTTTTGCACATAAACGGGGTATGAATATTCTGCTCCATTATCACGCATCAAAGGTGAGTATTCTCCTTGATCGTTATAAACTAAAACTTTATAAGAATTTAATTCATAAACATTTGCTGCAGCAGGACTTTTACCCTCTATTAAATTATCGTATGTTAAATTATTATCGTTTATTAACGCTTTTAATTTAATACCACCAAAGTCATATCCTTGTATTCCTGTTATTGTAATTTTATCATTTCAATTTCTAAAATCTGCTTTTGTAGCAACTAAGTATTTTCCTTCACCATCTTGATTATCAAATTTAAATGAATACTTAGCAAATATTTGATTATTTGCAACTTCAGTACCTGTAAGTGTAATATTAGTAATTCTATTTTCTAAACCATTAGTAACATTAAAATTAACATTTGAGTCTTGTAATGTAGGATTTTCATTTTTATTTCAAGTTAAATTACCTTTTGTGAAAGTTGCATTTATAAAATTGCTTGCATTTTCGAATGAAACTACTTGATTTTTATCATATCCTACTTTAAAAGAATCTAGTTCAAATCAATGATCTGTTTGTGTTTTATTTAAAATTCTTATTTTATCAGTTATTACACCACTATGATTTACAAAAGTTTGAGTTTTTGTGTTATTACCTTTCTGTTCACTGAAAGGAACTCAGACACCTGATTGATCTTTATATTGTATTTCGAAATTACTTAAAATATCATTTGGGTTTGATAAACCTTGTTCTAGAAATACTTTTGTGATAGGTTGTTTTTTTGGTAATGATACAGTAAATGTTGCATTTTCCACAATTTTATGCTTAGTAGATTCATCATTGCCACCTTTTCAAGCATGTAGATAAGTATTTCTATATAAATCAAGTGCATGGGCATACGGATGAGAGCTATATGGTACTTGTACTTCTTTTTCAGGATTTTCAGGATTTTGGTCATGAGCTAATCCGAGATAGTACCCATTATCATCTAAATTATCATTTTCATATCCCACTTTAAATGTATCCATTCTTAATCAAAATCTAGAGTGAGCTTTATTTATAATTCTAACTTTATTAGTTTCCACAGGTTCATTAACAAACAATTGTAATTTTTTATTTGTTCCTTCATTTTTATTAAAATTAGTTCAAGTACCATCAGAATTTAAATATTGAATGTCAAATTTACTCAACACATCATTATTATTTTCTCCTTGTTTTACTAATACCTTAGAAATAAGTTTTTTGCTAGGTAACGAAATTGTCAATGTTGCACCAACAGCAATATCACCACCACCGTTATTTTTATTAAGATAATATTCTGTGCCTGCATAACTGTTATCAAACAAACTTGTTGAATTTCCTTGTACTCCTTTAAGTTCTTTCTCAGAACCACTACCATTAAAATCATATACTAAATTTTTGTAGTACCCATATTCATCTCTACCGTCAATTTTTTCAATATTTATTTCGTCTGTAGTAGTATCTTTATGTTCTGTATCGGCTGTTACATCACCATCTGCTGGAGTTTCTGTGTGTTCTCCTTCTTTTGGAGTATTACCATCTGCTGGAGTTTCTGTGTGTTCTCCTTCTGTTGAAGCACTACCATCTGCTGGAGTTTCTGCGTGTTCTCCTTCTTTTGGAGTATTACCATCTGCTGGAGATTCTGTGTGTTCTCCTTCTGTTGAAGCACTACCATCTGCTGGAGTTTCTGCGTGTTCTCCTTCTTTTGGAGTATTACCATCTGCTGGAGATTCTGTGTGTTCTCCTTCTGTTGAAGCACTACCATCTGCTGGAGATTCTGTGTGTTCTCCTTCTGTTGAAGCACTACCATCTGCTGGAGTTTCTGCGTGTTCTCCTTCTTTTGGAGTATTACCATCTGCTGGAGTTTCTGTGTGTTCTCCTTCTTTTGGAGTATTACCATCTGCTGGAGTTTCTGCGTGTTCTCCTTCTTTTGGAGTATTACCATCTGCTGGAGATTCTGTGTGTTCTCCTTCTGTTGAAGCACTACCATCTGCTGGAGTTTCTGCGTGTTCTCCTTCTTTTGTTCTGCGTGTTCTCCTTCTTTTGGAGTATTACCATCTGCTGGAGATTCTGTGTGTTCTCCTTCTGTTGAAGCACTACCATCTGCTGGAGTTTCTGCGTGTTCTCCTTCTTTTGGAGTATTACCATCTACTGGAGTTTCTGTGTGTTCTCCTTCTTTTGGAGTATTACCATCTGCTGGAGTTTCTGTGTGTTCTCCTTCTTTTGGAGTATTACCATCTGCTGGAGTTTCTGTGTGTTCTCCTTCTTTTGGAGTATTACCATCTGCTGGAGTTTCTGTGTGTTCTCCTTCTTTTGGAGTATTACCATCTGCTGGAGATTCTGTGTGTTCTCCTTCTTTTGGAGTATTACCATCTGCTGGAGATTCTGTGTGTTCTCCTTCTTTTGATAAACCGCCGTTTGTAGATGTGTCTTTGTTATCTAATTTATCTAACCTATCATTAGATGATGAACTTTCGTTAATATTTTTTTTATCATTATCTTTTTTAACTTTATTAGCAGCTAAAATAGACACCGGAATTGCAACTGCAGCAGTTACTCCGGCAATCGTTAAAAGTATTAAACTTCTTTTTAATTTCATTTTTAATGTCCTTTATATATAAAAAAATTAATTTTGTTATTTTGTTATTTAAAATATAAGTCGCTTCGCAACTTGATAAATTAAACACCAAATATAATAAAAAGTAAATAAAATATCTAAAAATCAGCTTAAAATAACGTTTTTTCTTAGTGATAATTTTATAATTGAATTTAGTATTTAATTAATAAAATTAAAATTAAAATGGTTTATAATTAAATATAAAACACTTATTCTTTCAAAAGTTAAAAAAGTGCTATGTAATAGAATAGCAAATAATTAAATAAAAAATAAAATTTATAAATAAAAATTTGAATATAGCAATAAAAGGAAAATAATATATGATAAAAAAGAAAAAAATAATTATAACTGCATTATCTTTAACTACTTTTTCAATTATTACGGCTACAACAATAGGTGCATTATTTCACATAAATAAAAACAATATCGAACAAAATAAACAAAAATATAAAAAAGAATTAAAATTAAAAATTCAAAATAATGATAGTGATGTTTTAGATAGTTTTAAGACAAATATTTTAGACAGTTACCCAAAATACTCAAACGTAAAATATTATGAAAAACTAAATAACGATATTGTTATAATATTTTATAAATTAAATACATTATTTAAAAATTCAAATAATTTAAATAACGATGAAAAATATTACATTTTAAATAAATTTGAAGAAAAATATAAAAAAATTATCAAATATGATAATTTAGAATTTAAAGATTTTTCAGAAAAATTAGATAATTTGTCAATCTTCATTTCTGAATTAAATAATAATTTAATAAAAAACCTAAAGGAATTGAAACAGTCATTTTCTCATTTTGTTAATCCAAAATTTTCTAACTTTAAAGGAAATATATTATCAGAGTATGACGTTTTAATAAATAGTAATAAGAATATCGATTTAAATACTAAAATTATTAATTTTTTAAGTTCTATTAATAATTCAATTAACTTATACAATAAAATTTCTAATATAAATACTATTAAGAATAGTTATGAAATAAATGAGTTATGAACATTTTTAAATAACTTAATAAATAAAGAAAACTTTAGTTACAATGATATCAACATAAAAAATATTACAAAAATAGATAAATTAAACGAACTTTTAACATCAATTTTAAATAAAGAACAAAAGGTTAATGAATATAAAGAAATATTATCAAATACACTTTCAAATTTTAAAAATAAGAATGTTATAGAATTTAAAAATAAAATATTAGAGAACTACAACCGATTTGAAATTACAAATTATGAAATATTTAATAATAACATTTTTAAAGTAATTTTAAAATTAAATGATTATTTCGAATTTAAACAAGCAAAAGCTTTAGAAGGAATAAATATTAGTTTCACAAACGAAAGCAAATTTATTAATTTAACTAATGAAATAAATAAAATAGTAGAAGCAAAAATAATCGATATAACAAAACTTAATGATTATTTAGAAGAAAAAATTATCGAATGAAAAAAACTTGCAGAATCTAGAAATATTTACATAATTTCTCAAAATAATAAAATGGAAGAATATTTAAATTCAATCGATGAATATAATTTAAAAAATTCCATAATAAGAGATATATATTTTTCAAAAAAACAAATTGCATATAATAATCAAGAAATTAAAGAAAATCTAGTAAATAAACTATTAGAAAATGATTTTAATATTGAAATTGCAAATAATATAAATAAATATTACGAACTATCATCATTTGACTTCGAAAATAAACTTAACGAATCTTTAATTTTATTAAAAGAAAACATAAGCTCATTAGCTATAAGTGACTTGATTACAGAAATTAAAGAATATATTCAACATAATAATTTACAATCATTAGAAGATGGCTTTACAGAAAACAAACAAACTCTTATTAAATCCATAACCGATAGTAATAAAATTTCAAGCGAAATTAAAAATACTCTATTAAATGAAGTTAACTCTTCAGTAGTGAATTTTGAAATTAATAATATAAAACAAGAATTAAATAAATACGAAAATAAATTTGAAGAAAAAACAAACTTATTAATTGAGAAAATAAAAAGTTTTGAAATTATTAACGAAATAAAAAATGACATAATATTTAGAGTCAAATTAATTAAAACTATTGATCAATTAGGTGCTCAAGAAATTTATTTTGATCAATTAAACAATTCAATATTAAATTTATTGAATAAAATTCAATCTTTCGAACTTAAAATAAAAAATAAACAAATTTTAGGCAAAAAAGAATTGGATTTCTATATGTTTAAAAACAAACATAGAAAATTTTTTACAAATCAACTTAAACAATATGATTTTACAAGCGAAAATTTAAATTTAGATAAATTAAAATCGGTGATTAATGAATTAATCCAAATTGAAAACGAACAAGACAACACTTCAAAAACAGCACATCAACTTTTAGAAGAAATGACAGTTTCTAAATTCAATCTTAATAATTTTGAAGAAGAATCAAAATATAATTTGGATTCATTAAAAAGTTCTGGTTCATTTAATTTAGAAAACGCTTCTCTTTTCTTCGATCATTTTGATAACGATAAATTTAATTACACAATTAAGGATTTAAAAGTTTCTGGAGATAACTTAGAAATACTAACAGTTGTAGTTGAAGCAAAAATAAAAGGTGTAGATAATTTTTCTATAACATTTGAAAAATCTAGAACATATGAACGAGGCATAAAAGACCAACTTGATGCGATAACATTTAACGAATTAGATTCTTTATTTAATATTAATTATGATTTACTTAACTCATATACATTAGATGAATTTAATAACTTAAATAATAATCAAAGAAGTAAAATATTCGAAAATTCTAAATTTGAACTAAATAATTTTTTTAAATACAAAATTTCTAATATAAATATCAATAACAATATTTTAAATGGGAATGTTGACGTTTTATATAATAACCAAATTTTAAAATCAATAAATTTATCAGCAATTAAACATTTTGTACCAAGAAAAACAACACTCGAAGAATACTGAGATGAAAATAATAAAAATAAAATATTAGAAATAATCAATTCAAACAACATTGAAAAATTATTTACTAATATTACTCTAAAAGACCCTACAAATAGATGAAATCATACTGATTTTTTAGCTTCACAAGCAATAAAAAAGTTTAACGAATTTTATAATCTTCCTAAATTTGGAAAATACCAAATTTATATTGAGTCAGTTGAAAATGTTGATGATTTCAGAAGAAGAGCAGATTTAAAATTATGATATACAGAAAATGGAGTTGAAGCGCCCAAACCTGAAAATGGTATTAACAACAAATTTACAATAAACAATTTTATGTTTTTAAATTATGAAAACATAAAACCAAAAGGTGAATATTTTACTTCTTCAGACTTTAATGATCAAAAATACACACAGATAACCGATACTAATATTCTTAATTTAATAAATCAAATGAATGAATCTGTAATTCATTGAAGACTAGCACAAGGTCATGTGAGTTATGGACCAGGGGTAATTACAAACTACCGTACTTTAAATCCTATTAATTTTATAGAACAAAAAGCTTTCAATAAATTTAACTATTTCTTTAAAATATCTAATACTTTTTGAGATGACAATAATGGTAGACATACAATAGAATCTAATGGAACTATTAAAGATGAATTAGATTATATTCCTTTAAGCGAAAAAGATAAAATTAATAAAGAAAATATAACTAGATTTGAAATGGATATAAATCCTTTAATTAATAATTACTTTTATTACTTTTACGACTTTAAATTAGTAGGTAGAAGAGGATTGAAATTCAAAATTGGTTGAATTAATAAACAAAATAGTAATATAAGATTTACCAATGACAAAGAATATGAATTAATTAATTTGGTAAACGACTATGAGCAAGCTATATATCCTGAAGTGATTGTAAATAATATATCTCTTGACGATTTAGTATTTAATAAAGAAATTTTAAAATCTAATAATGCTGAGTACTTCAAAAACCACAAAGATGAATTAAGAAATTCCTTTACAATAAAAACAGAAGAAAGTGATGGTTATATTTATTATAATAACTTTAGAATTAAAGCGTCAGATATAAAAATAGATGAAGTACAAAAACTTGAAAATAATGAGTTGTATATTAAATTAAAAATTAATTCCAAAAATATACTTAATAATCAAAATAAAGAAATAAAAGGTAAAAGTTGGTATAGAGTTATAGGATTTAAAGATTTTATTGAAACTGATTTAAAACAAATTAAAACTCCTCAATTCGAACAAGGTCCTTTGAGCACAATTTATATTTCGCATGATAAAGTTAAAAGAAAAAGACAAATTGAACCATTTTGAAGAGACCTTCTTTGGAAAGAAGATAAAAACGAAAATAATGCATATTGATATTTGGATAAAAAATATATAGAAAAAACTTTGTTAAGAAAAAATGTTTCTAGCGCTAAACTTATTTTTACAATATATGCAGGGTTGTTAAGCAATGATAGAGAGAAAAATTCAAGGGTTTGAGGTGATGGGGGTTGATTTACAGATAATACCTATACATATACTATAGATTGAAACCAACTAAAAGAAAATAAAATAATAAAAATAGAGAAAACTGAGCCGCATTACACAAAAATTAATAATAAAAATTATGTGTATGATATATTCTTCATTTGAGAAGAAGAAAAAGGTATAAAAGTAGTAATCCAAACAAAAGATAGAAGTCAAAAAGTTGTTGTCGGTTCTCCTGAAGACTATAAATTTGAAGAAAATCAACTATTTGACCCAAATCACGCAATAGTAGTAATGCCATCAGCTGCCAAAGTAAGTATTGAATACACAAACAATTTACAAGATGAATTATTTGAAGTTAATTCAAATAGATTTGACTATAACGATGTATTTTATACTGATAATAATCAACCAATTTTATTTAGTAATGATTCTGAATTTCTTAACGAATCAGAATATTGACCAAACCAAAATGTATGATTCAAATTTCATAATGGATACCAAACCAATGTGGACACACTAAACTGAAATAAACATGATGATTGAAAACAAGCTAAAGATACTTGAATGAGATCAGTTCAATTTATAGGTCCTGGTTATTTTGGATCAACATCTATAATCGGTAAAGTAAATAACGATCCTAATGACTATAGATATTATTTAATTACAAATAGACACGTTATTGGTGGTGGTAGAATCAAAAATTTTAACGATATAAACAAAGATAACACAAAATATGAAGAAAACTTTAATTTATTGTTAGCTCCTAAACATAGAAAAAATGACATTAACGATTACTATGATGTTCTTTATGCACATATGGATAAAAAGAATATACCTACTACCGTTATATGATCCGGTGTTGAACAAATAGATAATAATAATTCAAATGAAAAAATTACAGTGGACTTAACAGTATTTATTGGTGATTTTACAGAAGCGTATAAAAAAGCTAAGCGACAAGGTGACATGAACATTGTTTATAAACTTGATTATATAAATAATAAAATGAATAACGTAAAGTTCGATATTCATCCATTAATAGCAAGATCGAATAAAGTTGTTTCAAATCAAAATACAACGATTTTAGGATTCCCAAGCGGTAATATGTCAGGAGTTATTAACAGAAGGCCTGTTTATTTTAGAGGCGGAGAAGGAAATAATTGAAGCAAAAAAATTGATTTTGTAAATATTAAATTAGACGGCGATTACAAACCGCCAATATACTTAGGATCAGGTGGTTCTGGAACAAGTATGTATCTTGATAACGATACATACGTAGCAACTTGAAGTCAAGGTTGACACGCCGTTGAATCGTCAGGTCCTACATTCGCAACTAAGACATTAAATTATATGGGAATGAACTTTAAAGGTGAAAATCCATTTGAAATTAACAACTCTAATTCTTTTGCAAGTCAAATTATAAGAGAAAACTTAAAACATCCGTATAAGTTCAGTACTCCATGATTCTTCAAAAATGATTACAAAGAAGAAGATGTAGATGAATAATTTACAAAAAATAATCAAATATTAAAAACATCATAGTTACATATTATGATAAGTTAGGTGAGCTAAATTTGTCACAAAACCCATATCGATAAAATCAATATAGGTTTTTATTCGATTATAAATACTTAATTAATTTACTTCATTTTCACTAAAATTTCTTAATATTTTCTTTTAGGTTATATGAATTAAGTATTCTAAAACTGACGTTGATTAAATTATCTTCTCTTAACTTATTTGGATTATTATATTACGATTAGAGTTGTTGAATAAATAAGTATTTTATTAAAAACACTATTTTTAAAATATATAAAAAATGTCTATCAATGATTAATATTTGGTGTATCACCAAAAAATGATAAATATATCGTTGTTAAAAATGAATTAAAAAATCAAACCTATTTAGTAGGCTTGATTTTTAATTATTAATCTTCGTCTTTATTTTGAATATTTCTTCTTTTAATTATTTCATCTGAAATACTTTTTGGAGTTTTTTCATAGTGATCAAATTGCATTTGGTATGTTCCACGTCCACTTGTCATAGATCTAAGTTCTGTTGAGTAACCGAACATTTCTGAAAGAGGAACTGCTGCTTTAACAACAACTGCACCATCTGATCTTTGTTCTTGATCATTAACAAGACCTCTACGACGTGATAAATCACCGATAACATCTCCCATGTGGTCAGAAGGAACAACAACTGAAACGTCCATAATTGGTTCTAATAGTACTGTACCAATTTGATCTTTAGCTTTTGTAAGAGCTTTAGAAGCTGCTATTTTATAAGCCATTTCAGAAGAGTCGACATCATGGTATGATCCATCAAATAATGTAGCTCTCATATCGATCATTGGGTAACCAGCTAAAATACCAACAGCCATTTTTTCTTCAAGTCCTTTTTGAATTGACTTAATGTATTCTTTAGGAATTTTACCACCAACGATTTTATCAACGAATTCAAATCCACCATCTGGGTTTGGTTCGAATTTAATTCATACGTGACCGTATTGACCTTTACCACCAGATTGTTTGATGTGTTTTCCTTCAACGTCAGCTGATTTTGTAATAGTTTCACGGTATGAAACTTGAGGAGCACCAACTTTAGCTTGTACACCAAATTCACGTTTTAGACGGTCAACAATAATATCTAAGTGAAGTTCACCCATACCAGCGATAATTGTTTGTCCTGTTTCTTCATCTGTGTATGTTCTAAATGTAGGGTCTTCTGCAGCTAATTTTTGAAGTCCTAATGATAATTTTTCTGTAGCTGCTTTTGATTCTGGTTCAAGAGCTTGAGAAATAACTGGTTCTGGGAAAACCATTTTTTCAAGAACTATTTTTGTAGCTTTTTCATCTACTAATGTATCACCTGTTGTTGTATATTTAAGACCAACAGCAGCAGCGATATCTCCTGCACGACATTCATCGATTTCAACACGGCTATTTGCGTGCATTTGAAGAATACGACCAATACGTTCTTTTTGTCCCTTTGTTGAGTTAAATACATAACTTCCTTTGTTTAATACTCCACGGTACACACGGAAGAATGTAAGTGAACCAACGAATGGGTCGTTCATAACTTTGAATGCTAAAGCTGCGAAATCACCTTCATCTTTAGCTTCAACACTAACTTCTTGATCTTCGTAATGAGCTTTAATAGCCGGGATATCTGTAGGTGAAGGTAAATAATCAATAACAGCATCGATCATTTTTTTAACACCTTTGTTTTTGAATGATGTTCCTAAAACTACTGGGAAGAATTCTGAACTTAATGTAGCTTTTCTAATTGCTGATTTAAATTCATCGATTGTAACTTCTTCACCTTCAAGAACTTTCATCATTAATTCTTCATCAAATGCTGAAGCTGCTTCTAATAATTCTTGACGTTTAATTTCAACTATGTCTTTTAATTCTTCTGGAATTTCTGTTGGGAATTCTTCTTCTGCTTGTTCACCGTTGTATGTAAATGCTTGACGTGTAACAAGGTCGATAATTCCTTTAAAGTGTGCTTCTGCACCAATTGGTCATTGAATAGCAACTGCGTTTCCACCTAAACGTTGTTTAACTGACGCTACTGAAGCTGCAAAATCTGCTCCGGCTTTATCCATTTTGTTAACGTAAACAATACGTGGAACTTTATAGTTTGTTGCTTGTCTTCAAACTGTTTCTGTTTGAGGTTCAACCCCTGATTGTGCATCAAGTACGGCAACCGCACCATCTAATACACGTAATGAACGTTCAACTTCAACTGTGAAGTCAACGTGACCTGGAGTATCGATAATATTTACTCTGTGTCCTTTTCAAAATGCTGTTGTAGCAGCTGATGTAATTGTAATACCACGTTCTTTTTCTTGGTCCATTCAGTCCATTTGTGAACCACCATCATGTGTTTCACCAATTTTGTGAATTTTACCTGTGTGGTATAAAATTCTTTCTGTTGTTGTTGTTTTTCCTGCATCAATGTGAGCCATAATACCGATATTACGGTATTTACTTAATTCGTAATCTCTAGCCATATTATTTAAAAGTAAAGTTTACACTATCATCTGAAGTGTGCAAATGCACGGTTAGCTTCAGCCATTTTGTGTGTATCTTCACGTTTTTTAATAGCTCCACCTGTTTTGTTTGATGCATCGATGATTTCATTTGCTAAACGAACATCCATTGTTTTTTCATTTCTAAGTCTAGCATATTGCACTAATCATCTAAGTGCTAATGTTTGTTTTCTACGTGTAGGAACTTCAGTAGGAACTTGGTAGTTTGTTCCACCGATTCTTCTTGTACGAATTTCTAATTGAGGAGTAATGTTTTCAACTGCTGCTAAAAACACTTCCATTGGTTCTTTTTCTGTTTTCTTTTTAATAATTTCAAAAGCTGAATATAAGATATCTTGAGCTATTGATTTTTTTCCGTCAAGCATAATTTGATTAATTAACTTTGTAACTACTACTGAGTTAAAAACTGGATCTGCAAGTACTTCACGGATAGGTGCTGATTTTTTTCTTGACATAAAGTCCTCCTTAATATTTATAAATTTAATTAATTATGCTTATTTTTTAGCTTTTTTTGTTCCGTATAAACTACGACCTTGGTTACGTTTAGCAACTCCGGCAGCATCTTGTGTTCCACGAACGATGTGGTATCTAACCCCAGGTAAATCTTTAACACGACCACCACGAATTAAAACAACAGAGTGTTCTTGTAAGTTGTGTCCTTCTCCTGGAATGTATGCTGTAACTTCCATTGTATTTGATAACTTAACACGAGCATATTTACGTAAAGCTGAGTTAGGTTTTTTAGGTGTCATTGTTGCAACACGAGTACATACACCACGTTTAAATGGTGAAGCCATTTTTTTAGATTTTTTAATAAGTGAGTTGTAGCTTAAGCTTAATGCAGGAGCATTTTGCTTTTTAATTTTAGAACTACGACCACTTGAAACTAATTGATTTGTTGTTGGCATTTTCTGCTTCCTTTCTTTAATATAATGTAATTTGTTCAACTATAAAATATAGCTTAATTATTATACCAAACAACATATCCGTGTGTATCATATTTTTATTTTTTTTATGACTATATTGTAGGCTTAAAAGTTATTTTTAAATTATTTTTATTAAATTAAATTTAATTAAAATTAACTTTTTTCTTTTAAAAGATAACTTATCTTAAATAAAAATTAAACATAAGATACTAAAAAAATAAAAATTTATTATAATTTAGCAGTTTTAAATCAAAAAAGTGAATTGAAGGAAAATATGAATAAAAAATATAAATTTATTTTAGGAGCTTTAATTAGTCATTTACCATTAATTGCTATAACATCATGCACTAGCAATAAGTATGAAACTCCAAAGCAAGATACTGAAAAAAATAAAATTAACGAACTACCGAGCGATGATAGAAAAGAAAAATTAGCAAAAGATAATATTACTAATCGAAAAGATGAGACAGAATCTAACGATAAAAAATCTCAAAATAACGAAAATATTGATTCAGAGCCAAACAAAAACAATCAAGATAACATCGAACAAAATAATAATACTAATCCTAAAACAAAAGAACAAAAAGATAAATTTTTAACCTTAAAAGACATCAAAAGAAAATTCGAAAATGAAATTTTGAAATACGAAAACAACGGCGAAAAATTTAATATTTTAAAAAATGATATAGAAAATACTATAGACAACATAAATAAAACACTTGAAAAAGAAAGTTTGTCGGACGAAGAAATTCAAGTAGAAATAAACAAATATAACTCATTGTTTGAGATTTTAAATCAAAAATCAAATAATATCCAATTAATTTTGGATTTAGAACAATTAAGCAATATTATTAAAGAAAATAATGATAAATATGAAAATAATAATGAACTGAAATTAAATGACTTAAATTCTAAAATAAATGAAAATAAAAATTTTATTTCTAATGAAAATAATAGTTTACAAGCTATAAAAGAAAAAAATAAACAATTATATAATTTAAAAACAGAGTATATATTAAAAAATAAGAAAAGAATTAATAAAATAAAAGTTGAAAACTCAACCATTTATAGATACGCGATCGCAAAAGAACATGCAGAAGCGTTATTAAATTATTTAAAAAATACATCTGTAAATTCCTTTGAGAATGTGAAAAATAAATTTAATGAAATTACGAACAAATCGAGTTCTGACTTTAACGATAAAATAAAGCTATTAGAAAAACTAGTTGATGATGAAAAGGTAAAAATTAATGATGAACAAAAGAAAAATGCAGAAAATCTTAATTTAGATTATAAAAGTGAATCGTTCATAAATTACTTTGAAGGTTATAACTTTTCGACAAAAAATATATCAACATATAATGAGAAAAACGAAAAAGTTATTTATGTTGGGTTGTTAGATATGATTTTTAACCTTGATGGACTTTTCAAAAATAATGGACTAAGCGTTATTAAAAAAGAAGATAAAATTATTGAATATACTTTGCCTAATAATGAAAAAATAAGAATAGATTTAGGAAAAAATATTTTTTCAGCTACTAGTGCTAATTTTTGAAATTTTGTAAAAGATAATGATTCTCTAGATCCTAACATTCATTTAGATATTTATAAAAGCAACAAAATATTTAAAGGTAAAGAATGAGTTGAATATTCTTTAGCCGATGCTAACTTTAAATTTATAAATACAAATAATGATATTTTGATGCCTTTACCAATTTTTAATATACTTTTTGCGAATCCGAATTATTATAATTTATATTTAAGCAACGATAATATAGTCGGGTTTAACACTATTTATCAAAAACAACAAGATAAATTAAATAAAATATCTTATATCAGTTCAAGTCAAGACAAAAAAGACAGAGATTATAACTTTAATACACTAAAATTTTTAATGAATAATTTTTATGGATTGAAAGATAAGAAATTCAAAGACAAAAAATGAGAAAGTACAATAAGCGAATATCAAAAACAATTAATTTTATCCACAGATGTAAATAAAAATAATTATGGTTATGTTGATGTGTTACAAAATAATTTATCAGATAGACACACAGTAGTAAGAAACTTTTCATTCTATAATGGAAATTTTCAAAACAATGATGGTAATTTAGACAAAATAAGTAATTATGGAATGCAAAATGTAAACTTAAATAACTCCCTATTGAGCACTATATTTTTATATGAGCAAAAATCCAAATATTTAGAATTACAAAATAAGGAGAAATTTAATGATTTAAAAGTAGAAAATAATACCGCATTTCTAACAACATATAATTTTGACTTTAGAGAAAATCCTGATTTAATTCTAAATAGCACATTCCAATTTTATAAAGATAAACTTAGTCGAATAAAAAAAGACAATTCTCAAAAAAGTGAAAATGAAAAAATTAAAAATATAGTAATTGATTTAACAACTAATGGTGGTGGAGAAACAATTTCACTATTTAAAGCACTAAGTTTCTTAACCAATAAACCTATTTACGATTACCAAATTAATATGAACGATAATTCTGTAATTGTTAACTACTATAATGTTGATAATAACGAAAATAATGATTTTTCTGATAACGATAGTTTCCAAGATGATTTTAAGTTTTATATTCTAACATCTAATAGTACATTCTCTGCTGCGAACATTATGGCTCACATAGCAAAAGACAACAATTTAGCAACTATAATCGGTAATAATTCAGGAGGTGGTGCTTTTTCTGTTTTACCTACTTCATTACCAGACGGAACTACACTATATATGTCATCAGTTAATGGTTCATTTTCTAATAAGAATAATAACCAAGAAATAAATAATATAGACGATTTAACAGATGTTGAGGAACCAGTAATTCCACAAATAAAAATAGACTATAAAGATTTTTATGATTTAAAATATATTGATAAGTTATTAACAAATAAAAACGATAATAATCCTAATTCAGAATTGCCAAACATTGCTTTAGAAATAGAAAAAAGAAATTGAGGTTTTAGCCAAAAAAATCTTGAAGAACAAAAAAATTTAATTGACACTAGATTTGACGAAATATCAAAAAATAATTTAAATATTGTCGATAATGAAAACGATATTTATTCTTTTATAAATGACTTTCAGTTTGGACGTAGAAATGTTGAGCGCGATGATAATAATGCGTTACAAGAAAGACTATTAAGTGTTAAACAAAAAATAAAATTAATGCTAGAAAAATTAAATATAAATGAAAATCAATGAGTAGATCAAGTTGAAAATAGTTACGGACTCTTTTTAAGAGCAAAAGATGATAATACGCTTGAATTAACTATTATGCTTACAAATTTAAATGAATCATTACTTTCAAAACCATTAACAATTAAATTTAATGAAAAATAAAAAAATAAGCATCGTAACAATTAGTTTATGATGCTTATTTATTGCATGACATCCAAATGTAAAGAACAAAATAATGTATAATGTTTATATATTAAAGGAGAGGAATTATGTTTGATAAAAATAAAAATTATTCAAAAAAAGACTTAAAAAACTTAGTAATATCTAAAAATTTAATGATAACTACATTAGTAATTATTCCTATTTTAAGTTTTTTTGTAGGGGCAATTTTAAACATTGCTACTAGCTTAAGCGGATTTTCTGGTACAAGTTCAGAAGCTTGAATAACTTTCATTGTAATATTTGGTATTTTATTTTTGATAGCTTACTTAGTTATTATTATTCTACAAATATATTTTATAAGCCCTAAAATGATTGAATTAAGCGGTATCAAAACGGCACTTATAATAGGTATTTTTAACCCACCGGTTTACGTTTTTGCCGCTACTTATTTTTTAATTAAGGCAACACCTATAATTAAAACTTATGTAAATAAAGAAAAAGATCAAAAAGAATAAATAACAATTATTGAAGAATAAAAAATAAATTTTAAATACACAAAACCTCCGAATTCAGATCAGATTCGGAGGTTTTGTTATATGTTATATTACAATGAAACTAAGAAGGCATATCACACCCATTAAATGGGTGAAAATTAAAATCTAACTTTTCTATTATTTCTATCTTTGAATTATCTACACTATTTAATAAATCAACTAATAATAAAATATCTTTAGTTGATCCATCTAAATGTGTAATTCTAAAAATTTGTTTAGATAAAGTTAAAACTTTCTCTCTTAAGTTTTCGTCGTTAGTAGTTGAAAATAATTTCTTATTTTCAACTAACACTTTATTAATATTATCTTTTTGACTTGAAGCATTATTATTAGCTAAGTATTTCATTAAATAAAAAGAGAAGTCGTGAGACACTTTTAAAAATCTATCATTTCTTGTATAAAAACTTTGAGTTAATTGTTCATAATCTTGATAAGTTTTATCAATATATTTTTTCAAAATTTTTCTTAAAGCGTCGTAGACAGAAATAACGTCTACAGATCAAGAGTTGATATCATATTTATTTTCTTTTAATTCATTATATGTTGTAAAAATCATAAAAACTCCTTTTTTAGGTTTATTTTTAAGTAATTTTATAACTTTTTAGAAAATAAGTAAAAAATGCAGTTATTTTTTTCAGTTAATTTCGATAACTTTTTAATACATGAACTTATTTTATATAATCAATAAATGATAAAATTTTAAGTATGAATGAACAAAAAAGATTAAACCAAATAATAATTAACAAGATGTATAGTGGTACATATATAAGCAAATATGATAATGTAGGTCATGAAATTATAAATTTATATAAATCCGACAATGGTAAAAACTACATATATTTATCTTCTAGTGGTACATTAGATGTTAAGCATCAAAGTTATGATACAAAAATGATTTTAGTGAAATATAGTGGTAATAACTTGTATAAAGTAATAGGTAGAGCTGTTGGGTTAAAAATATTTGGAGATAATATAAACAACGAGAATAAAGCAACAATTACTAATCAACAGAAAAAAATGATTAAAGAACAAGGAATAAGTTATGGTGGAGTTCTTTTAAATGAAATTTTTAATAAAAATAAGTTCAAAGATGAAGATACGGATAATAACGTTTATATAACATTTATAGCAGATGAAGTTGTTAAACCAAAAAAAGATTTTTACATATTAACAAACAAAAATATTAATGACGACAAATACAAAGATGAAAATATATATAAAATAGCTAATAGAAAAATAATAGGACGATCTCCGAGATTTTTCTTTAAAGAAGATGACGAAGAAAAACAATATGCTTACAACGAATTAAAAAAAATAATAAATGATGATAACCTTTGAGGTGATAAAATAGATGTTTTTATTCCAAAAATAATTAACAACGAAAATGAAAAATTGAATTTTTTAGAGATAATCGGAAAAGAGTACGATGAATTATCGTATTCAAACTTAATCTATTACTTTTTAAATAAATATCCTGAATTAACTAAAAATTTTATAAAAAATGTTTTGAATATCCGAGATGAAAATTTAGATTTTAATAATATTATGATTAAAAGGGAATGAAAAAGAACAGATATATCAATTCAAATTGCTAAAAATGATACAAGTGATTTAATAATAATTGAAAACAAAATAAAGGCAGATATATCAGAATACCAAGATGAAAAAACTCAATTACAAGGATATAACGATAAAGTTAAAGAATGAATTTCGAAAAAAGTAAATAACGTTGATAAAAAACACCTTTTTGTTTTATCTCCAGATTATAGAACAATTAAACTAAGCGATGAAGATAATGAATGAAAACAAATTAAGTATAGCAGTCTACTAGAATGTTTAAAAGACTTTTATGACTCTTACAATTTTAAACTAGATTATTATAACAAAGCAATGTTAGAAAGTTTTATACAAAGTACTAAAAAACAATCTAATAGAATCGATAATTTACTTGAAGAAAAAATTGAACGAATTTTTAATAAGAGAATTTTAGAAATTAAAAATAAAGAAAATATAGACAAATAGTTACAATTTAGTTAAATTTCAATCTTGGTTATTTGTTTTTTAATCTATTTTAAAGTCCTTGGAAGCTTACTTTAAACCAATAAAACATTAATATGTATATCAATAATAAAAAAGTGCTATAATTTAAAATATATTACATATATTTAATAATATATATTGAATTTTAATTAATAAAATAGGAGAAAAAATGTCAAAAATTTCAAAAATTCACGCACGTGAAGTATTAGACTCACGTGGTAACCCAACAGTTCAAGTTGAAGTTTACACAGAATTAGGTGGATACGGTTCAGCAATGGTTCCATCAGGTGCTTCAACAGGTTCTAGAGAAGCTTTAGAATTAAGAGATAAAGGTTCAAAATACGAATCAAACTGATTTGGTGGAAAAGGTGTTATGTTAGCTGTTGATCACGTTAACAACGATATTGCACCAGTTATTGAAGGGTTAGAAGTTACTGATCAACGTTTAGTTGACCAAACAATGATTAAATTAGATGGTACACCTACAAAATCTAAATTAGGTGCAAATGCTATCTTAGGTGTTTCTTTAGCTACAGCTAGAGCTGCTGCAAACGAATTAGACTTACCATTATACAAATATTTAGGTGGATTTAATGCTCACTTATTACCTTTACCAATGTTAAATGTTATTAATGGTGGAGAACACGCATCAAACACACTTGATTTCCAAGAATTCATGATTATGCCAGTTGGTGCAAAATCATTAAAAGAATCATTACAAATGGCTAACCACGTTTTCCATAACTTAGCTAAATTACTTAAAAAGAACGGACACGGAGTTCAAGTTGGTGATGAAGGTGGATTTGCTCCAAACTTTAAATCACACGAAGAAGCTCTTGACTTCTTAGTTGAAGCTATTAAAGAAGCTGGATATACACCTGCAACATCAGGAGAAAAAGCTGTTGCTATCGCAATGGACTGTGCATCTTCAGAATTATACGAAAATGGTGTTTATACATTTGGTAAATTAAAAGCTGCTATCGAATCAAAACAACCTGGATTTGAAAACTTAACTAATGTTAAATTAGAATACACAACAGACGAAATGATTTCATACTTAGAATCACTTGTTGCTAAATACCCAATTATTTCAATCGAAGATGGTTTAGCAGAAGCTGATTGAGCTGGATTCAAAAAATTAACAGCTGAATTAGGAAACAAAGTACAAATCGTTGGTGATGACCTAACAGTTACAAATACAGAAATTTTAAAACGTGCTATCGAAGAAAAATCAATGAACTCAATCTTAATTAAAGTAAACCAAATTGGTTCATTAACAGAAACATTCGAAGCGATTCAAATGGCTCAAAAAGCAAACATGACTGCTGTTGTATCACACCGTTCAGGTGAAACAGAAGATTCTACAATTGCTGACATTGCAGTTGCTATGAATACAGGACAAATTAAAACAGGTTCTATGTCAAGAACAGATAGAATTGCAAAATACAATCGTTTATTAGCGATTGAAGAAGAATTAGGAACAGCATCAAAATTTGATGGTGCTAAATCATTCTACAACATCAACAAATAATAAGTTTAAAATTACGCGTTTATTCGCGTAATTTTTTATTTTTTACTAAAAAACGTGTTTTTTGCTTAAAAAAACACTTTTTATTCATCTTTTTAATAAAAATGTGTAGAATTTTTAAAGTAAAAAATATATTTAATAAATAACAAACAACGAAAGGAAAAATGAATAAAAAATTTAGTGAAAAAAGCTTCATTTTTTACGGTATAAACTTTATAGTTGGTTTTGGTTTCATAGCAACTATTCAAAGTGTTATAAAAACCGGAAACTATAGTTTACTAATTTTTGCCATTACTTCTTTAATTGCCGCTGGTATCATGCTAGCCTTTGCGAGAGGTACACAATATTTTGGTAATAAAATTGGTGGATCATATGTATACGCAAAAGAAGCTTTTCCAAAAAGTAAATGGTTTTGATTTTTAAATGGTTGAAATCAATTTATGCAAGCTCCTCTTTTTTCAGCGACAACACCATTATTTTTCTCAACTCTAGTCGGATTATTTGTTAATAATCAAGATTATAAAATACTATTGCAATTAGGTTCGTTGCTATTTTTTATAGCATTAACAATTGTTTCTGCATTTAGCTTAAACGTTTCTAAAAAAGTAGTTTTATGAAGTGCTATTGTTAAGTGAATAGTTTTTATACTAATTTTAGGTGTAATAGTATATTTAGTTGCTTCAAGTCCTGAAATACATCTTTTTAAAAAAGAAAATTCTACACTAGAAACAATTACTCCTTTTACAATCATAAGTTCAATTCTTAGCTTTATATACGCTTACGGCGGAATTGAAGGATTAGCCGGATTATCAACTAGTGTTAAAACTAAAAATTTCCAAAAAATATTATTATATCTTTTTGGATTTGTAATATTTATCTATCTAATATTTTTCTTATTATTTTCATTTATACCTACAATTAATTCATCTGGTCAAGATGATTATGTGGCTTTAATAATGAGAAATACATTAGGTTTAACAGGTATTATTTTATTTACAGTAGGTTTATTATTTAAACAAATAACTTCAACAATTTTCTCAATGGTTTACTATGCTAAAGCCGTTGTCCCACTTGCTTTAGATGGATTCTTACCAAGTTCACTAGCTAAAGTGGCAAAAAATGATCAACATAAAAATGCAATTAAATTTGTTACTGCAATAAGCATTTTTGCGATGATTTTACTTACAATAATTCCACAAGCACTTGGCATTTCTAATTCTTTTGGTGCTGTTTTAAATGCTGGTAATTTAGTTTTCTTTGTACTATATTTAATTGCTATTTTATCAATATTAGTTATTTCATTCAAGCGGAAAGAATTTAAAATACCAAATTGAGAAAAATTATTTTATATATTAACCATAATCCTTATTGGTATAGTCATTTTAGTAACGTTATTACCGCCTATATTAAATGAAAAATATGATCCTTCTCAATTGATAGTAATTTTAAGCTATATAGGATTTATGGTGTTAGGTTTTGTGATTTGAGCTTTATACAAAATTATTAAATCATTTAACCCATTAAACAGATACGCTAAAAATTATTCCAAAATATTTGAATCTAAAAAAACTACTTTAGAAGAATTGGAAAAAAATGGAATTAAAGAAATTGTTGAGAAACTCTTCATAAATTCATTTAAAACTCAAAATAAATTTATATTATTAACTAAACAAAGCGAATCGTTTAGAGATCTAATTATAAGAACTTTAGCACAAGTAATTAATTTTAACAATAAAGAAAATGAATTACCTACAAAAAATGTTTATAAACTTAATACTGAAAAACTTCTTTTCACAAAGGAATCTAAAATAACAAAAATTTTATATAAACTATTTTATAATAAAGCAAACTTAAATTCTGATTTAATAATTTTTATAGAAAATATTGATTTATTTGAAAATAACAAAATCATACCGCTATTACATAGAGTAAAAAATCAAACCAATATAAAAATTATTGCATCTTTAAGTGATGAAACTAAACTAAAGGATTATAACGATTTATTTATTGATTCTTCTATTGACGACTTAAGTACTGAACAAAAAATAATGATAACTTTATATGCAAAAAATAAAATTTTAGCAAAACAAGAATTGATAAACGATAATGACGTTGACCAATTGATTAAAAATTATATCGAACAAAACATGTATATAAGTGATGTTTTAAATAAAATAGATACTGCTGCCGCATACTTAAATTCACAAAATTCTCAATGAGAAAAAAACTTAAAAGAATTATATGAACAAAAAATAAAACTTGAATACGAAAAGTATGCTATTTTAAAAGATAAAAAGAACTCTAACGTTAAAGAAGTTGATTCTAAGATAGATCAAATTGAAACATTAATACTTGAAAAAACCGAACTTTTTGATAGTGAAAAACAAAAAATTAGAGATTTAATTAGTAATTACAATTTAATTTCAGAACACAAAGCAAAAGTTAAAGAATACGAAAAAGATAATAATATTCCAGCAGCATACAATTTAATTAATATAATAATCCCTGAAATCGAACAAAAAATTACTAATCTTTTAAACGATGTAGAAAACTTTAAAGAATATAAAGCGAAAATTACTAAAGATATCTTCCTAAAAGAATCTTCTATAATATAAAAAATCATAACTACTAAATTATGTAGTTATGATTTTTGTTATTTAATTTTGAAACTAGTTTTACAAACTAAATCTAAAGAATTTTTACCATATAATTGTTCAAAATCAATAACAGCTTCTTTAACTTTTTGGCTTGCTCCTAATGGAAATTGGAATTTTCATTCTTCGCTTTGTTTATTCATATAATTTATTAAATAATATCTAGCAATTATAGAAGCACAAGCAACTGATAAATGAACACTTTCGGCTTTAGTAACAAAAAATACTTGATTTTTTAATTCATATGTTTTTTTAAAATCCGAAATAAAATTAAATTTTTCTTTATATCTTAAAATAGAATCAAAAGTAGAATATCTATCTACAATAAAAATATCATTATCAAATTTATTTTCATTTAAAAACAAATTTGAATATTTTCCAATTGCATTAAAATGTATAAAATATTTTATTTCGTTAGCATTAAAACCTTTAGATGTTAGACTGTTATATCCTTTTTGTGTCAATGTATAAGTTTTATAATTTATTTTTTTTATTAATTCTTTTGCAATAAAATTAATTTTAGCAGTACTTAATTTCTTTGAGTCTTGAACACCGAGTTGGATAGCCCATTCTTTCAAATTATTTGGTAAATAAGCCACACAACCAATTATCGGTGTAAAATAATCTCCGACTCCCGTTTCATCAACGCCTATTACATTATATTCTTCTAAATTAATTTTACTCAAATCATTATAAAAAAACATTATTCGTCCTCTAAGTTTCTCTTCTTTTTCTTATCATTTGATTTAGCTATTTCGAGTTCTGGGTTATCTAAAAATTTATTGATATATCAACCAACTCCACCCTCTTTATTTGTTTTGTTTATTTTAACAGTCGCATATTGTCTAACATCTTTGCTAGCATTACCCATAGCAACTGAAACATTAGCTACTTTAAACATAGGAACATCATTGAAACCATCACCTAAAGCAATTGTATTCTCAACTGGAATATCATAATATCTCATAAGCATACTTAACGCTTTACCCTTATTAGCAGTAATGTTAGTCATATCGAATACAGGTGATAGCCCTTCCCCTTTGCTTCAATATGAAAATTCAGCAAGGTCTCCATATCTAGCCTTTAAATATGTTCTTAATTCTTCAACATTTGTGTCTTTTTTAACATCAAATATAATACCTGTAGGCATTAATGGGATTTTATGAAAATCGAGACCAATTCTCAATTTTGATGATGAAGTAAATCCGAAAACTTTTTCTAAATCTGGATCTCTTTTTTGCAATTGAACTCAATCAGGTCCTTCTATAGCGATATTAGACACCTCTTTTTGAACTTTTTCGTCACCTAAAACATATAAAGCTTCATTTAAATTTAAATATTTAATATAAGGTATAAAACCATCTTCTTTGGGGTGGTGAATGTGAGCACCATTATAATTTGAAACTACTGTATCTAAACCTAAAGTATCATAAATAAATTTTGTACTTCTTCAAGGTCTACCTGTTAAAATACATACTTTATGACCTAAAGAAATGGCTCTTTTTATACCATTAATTGTTTGATCATGAACTTCACCAGTAGCACTAGAAAGTAGTGTTGTGCCATCTAAATCAATAGCAAATAAGTATTTATTATTCATATAACTCCTTTATATAAATTTGTTTATTAAATTATACAAGATTTTATTTTTTATACTATAATAATGTACTTTCAGAAAAAAATTCCACATTTTTTCATAAAAACATTATTTTAACTACAAAATATGGTTAAAATCAAAAACATATTAATAGTAGTTAAAAACGTAAAAAAATAATTTTTTTCATTATTTTAGTATCCAAATGATAAAAATTATTAATTTTCCATTATAATTATTAAAATATTCAAAATGAGGTGAGAGGTGCAATGAATAAATACAAAAGAATATTAATAAAACTATCAGGAGAAGGTTTCGCTAACAAAGAAAAACACCTTGCAATTGATAGTGAGTTAGTTAAAAAAATAGCTCTTCAATTAAAAGAAATTGTCGCAAAAGGAATACAAGTTTCTATAGTTATTGGTGGTGGTAACTTTTGAAGAGGTGCATCAGCGGAAAAAAATGGAATACCAAGAAATAGAGCAGATTATATAGGTATGTTAGCTACAGTTATGAACGGACTTGCTCTTAGAAGCGGCTTTGAACAAGTAGGTTTAAAATCAAGAGTTCAAAGTTCAATAAATATGGATCCTAAAATTGCTGAAACATATGTAAATGAAAAAACATTAAAATATTTAGAAGAAGGTGAAGTTGTTATATTTGTCGGGGGTACCGGAAGACCATTCTTCACAACAGATACCGCTTCAACACTTTATGCTTCCGAAATAAAAGCAGACGTAATATTAATGGGTAAAAACGGGACTGATGGAGTTTATGATTCAGACCCTAAAACTAATCCGAATGCAAAGAAATTTGATAAAATTACATATGATGAAATTTTAGAAAAGAAATTACAAGTTATGGATCTTACTGCCACAAGCATGGCGAGAGATAATAATATCAACTTAATAATATTTAACCTTTTAGAAGAAAATTCAATAATTAGAGTAATAGAAGGTGAAATCGAACACACAGAGGTAATAAAATAATGGATATAGAATTATATTTACTTGAATTAGAAGAAAAAAACGAAAAAGCAATACAACATTTTAAGTTTGAAATGTCAAAACTTTCAACAGGAAGAGCAAATCCACAAATAATAAAAGGGGTTAGAATAAATTACTATGATACACCTACTTCTCTTGAAGAATTAGCAAACATTAGTGTACCTGAACCACAACAATTATTAATTAAACCATACGATTTAACTTCAGTTAAAGAAATTACAAAGGCGTTAGAAAAGGCTAATTTAGGTATTTTACCTGTAGATGAAGGAAATCAAGTGAGACTTACATTCCCAGCACTAACAAGAGAACGTAGAATTGAAATGGTTAAAAACCTTAAAAAACTCACCGAAAATGCTAAAGTTGGAGTTAGAAACTCAAGACAAGACGTTAATAAATTAATAAAAGCTAACGATGAATTATCAGAAGATGTGGTAAAAAATTATTTAGATGTTATTCAAAAACATACTGACCAAAACATTGAAAAAATTAACGAACTTAGCAAAGAAAAAGAAAACGAATTAATGAACGGATAATAATGTGAAGGTGATGAAAATCACCTTTTATTATATAATTAAAATATGAATGATAATATAGCAGCAATAAGTTCTGGATCAAGAACAAATCAACCTATTTCTATAATTAGATTAAGTGGTCCAAACGCAGTAGAAATAGTTAAAAAAATTTTTAAAGGAAAAGTTGGTCAAGACCACCAAATAACTTACGGTGAAATTTACGATAATCAAACACTAATAGATGAAGTTTTAATAATGTGATTTATTGGTAAAAAAGATAAAAACGGAAAGATAATATACAACAATTACGTTGGAGAGCCTATTATTGAAATCAATTGTCACGGAGGAATTGTTGTAACTAATAAAATTCTTGAATTACTTTTAATACATGGAGCACGTTTAGCTGAACCCGGAGAATTTACAAGAAGAGCGTTTTTAAACGGTAAATTAGATTTAGTTAAAGCTGACGCAATACACGACTTAATAATGTCTAAAACTACAACACAAGCTCAAGCAAGTGTTTCAAAATTTAAGGGTAAAACGAGTGATTTATTGGATCAAATTAATAATAGAATTAGTTTATTGATTGGTACAGCAGAGGTTAATATTGATTACCCAGAATATGAAGATGTCGATAAAATAACTTCAAAATTATTTATTAAAACATTAACTGAATTATCTAATGAATTTAGCGAAATTATAAGGGTTTCGGAAAAAAGTAGATATATTTTTGAAGGTGTGAAGGTTGCAATTTTAGGTAAACCAAATGTTGGTAAAAGTAGCGTTTTAAATGCTCTACTTTCAGAAGATAAAGCGATTGTTACGGATATTGCCGGAACAACAAGAGATTTAGTGGAAGCAAGTTATCAAATTGACGGAATTTTATTTAAACTAATTGATACAGCAGGTATTAGAAAAACAAATGAAATAATTGAACAAATAGGAATCAAAAAGTCATTTGATCAAATTGAAAAAGCTGATTTAATTTTGCACATCTTAGATCCTTCGCAAAAAAATAATGAATTTGATATTGAAATTGAAAAAAAATCTAAAGAATTAAATAAATATTACCTTAAAGTCATGAATAAAGTAGATTTAATAGAGTCTAAAAATGACGAATACATCTATATTTCAGCATTAAAAAATGATATAGATAATCTTGAAAAAGCTTTAGTTGAAAACTTTAAAAATATCGATGTTTTAGACGAAAGAATATTTTCTAACACAAGACAATTATCTTTAATAAAAAAAGCGAAGAGACACATTGATGATGCCTTAGCTTTAGCAACAAATGAAGGATATACATTTGACACCTTGATTGTTGATTTATATGATGCTTGAGATTCTTTGGAAGAAATAAAAGGGAGAGCCAATCGAGAAGATTTATTAGATACTATGTTTTCTAACTTCTGCTTGGGAAAATAATGGGAAAAAGAAGAAATAAGTTTATAGACGCACATGCTCATGTTAATTATTCTTACTATACAGATTTTGCAATTCAACAAATTGTTGAAGCTACAGAATACAATAAAGTAGAATTTATTATAAATAATGGTGGACATTTTGAAGAAAATGATCAAGTAATCGAATTATCTAAAAAATACCCTCTTTTAAAAGCCTGTATTGGAATTCACCCCGAAAGTATTAAAGATACTGATTCCATCTTAGAATTCAAAGATAAAGTCATTGAAAATTTAGATAATATAGTTGGTATAGGAGAAATAGGGATTGATTATTACTACTCAGATGGCCCTAATAGAGATGATCAAATATATTGTTTTGAAGAACAAATAAAAATTGCAAATGAATATAATTTACCTGCAGTTATCCATATTAGAGATAAAGAAAATGAATTTCAAGCTTATCAAGATGTATATCAAATACTTCAAAAATATAAAAATTTAAAAATTATGTTACATACTTTTGCCGGAAATATCGAATGAGCACAAAAGTTTATGGAATTTAAAAATTTATACTTTTCTTTCAGTGGTGTTGTTACTTTTAATTCGAGCGAAAACACAAGACAGGTAGTTAAATTCATTCCTCTTGAAAGAATATTAACTGAAACTGATTCTCCATATTTAAGACCACATCCTTATACTGGAGAAAAGAATGAACCTAATACAGTTGTTTACACCAGCTACTATATTTCCGCACTAAAAGGAGTGGGATTAGATAAATTTGTTGATAAAATTAATAGAAATTTAAGAAGGCTATTTAATTTATAATGAAAAAAGAAGTTTATGCAAAAAAGAAGTTCGGTCAAAACTTCTTAAAAGATAATAATATTATTAATAAAATTTTAAAAGTAACCGAAATTAAAAATAACAATATAGTTGAAATCGGCCCTGGTCGTGGAGCCTTAACAAAAGAATTAGTTAAAGAATCTAAACATGTTATTGCTTTTGAAATAGATCAAGATATGGTTAACGTTATTCAAAATGAAATCAAAAGTCACAATTTAACTTTAGTGCACGAAGACTTCTTAAAAAGCGACTTATCTTCGATTGAAAAATCTAAAGTTATTGCAAATATTCCTTATTACATAACTACTGACATTTTGTTTAAAATTTTTGAACATAGAGACATTTTTTCTGAAGCTATATTAATGGTCCAAAAGGAAGTAGCAGAAAGAATAGTAGCAAAAGAAAATTCAAAAGAATACTCAAAACTTTCTTTAAGTAGTCAATTTTTAGCAAACACTAAAATAGAATTTATTGTACCTAAAAATGCTTTTTCACCTGCACCAAAGGTAGATTCAGCAATAATTTCGCTAAAATTTTATGACAATATAGATAATTCTACTTGAAATTTATATAAGGATTTTTTCAAACTTTGCTTCAACAATCGTAGAAAAAAATTAATCACAAGTTTAAAAACAGTTTACTCTAGCGAAAAAATTATAAATGCTTATAACAAATTAGGATATGATGAAAATTTAAGAATTCAGCAATTACCGTTAGAAAAAATTGTCGAATTATATAAATTACTAAATAATTAAAAAATCTTATGCTCTACACATAAGATTTTTTAATTCAAAATTTTTAGTCAAATTCTATTATTTCATTAGATTTTTCATATACATCAATTTTATTTTTAACGTCAATTTTATTTACAATTCAACCCGATAATTGATTCATTTTAATAAATTCATAAATTCTATTATTTCCATTAATTTCTTTTAAAGTTACAACAACTCCGAATTTAATTTTTGAACTTTTAGTCAACACTCTTTCTTTTTTTCTAATCTTAATTCCTCAGTTTTGATTTACAAAAGTTCGTTTGCTTTTCTTTTGTCTACCCTTTTGAGTTTTTATATTTTCAATTATAACTTTAACATTGTCTCATTTTCTGTAAAAATCGCGGGCACTCTCTTCGTAAGTATAATGATGATCATTATTTTGATTATTATCGTTTATTGTTAAGACGTTACCTTTTTTATCTTTAATTCTTCCAAAGTGTATATCTAATTCTGTATTTGTGTAATCAACACCTTGATTTTTTGAACTATTCGGAAAATAACACAACACAGCTTTGGATATAAATGGATGTTTACCTTTATCAATGGGTACAATAATATTATTTGCATATGATTCATACATATCTGCTATTTGATAAAAAATAAATTTAATTTCATCTTTAGGAGTATTGATTATTTTGTTAATATGTATAGGAACGACACCATACCCAACTTTAAAATTAGTTTTATTTTTTCAACCAACAGCAGAGTCAATTATCAAAGCTTTAGCCACTTCTCTAGAAAATTTCATTATATGTATTAAATATGCTATTTTTCTAGTTATTCAAGGAGCAGAAAATGAAGTGCCGGCTACAAGTTTTTCTCCTAAGTGAGTGCATGTTCTAATTGGTTGTTTATCAGTACCACCATAATAAGAAACATCAGGTTTTTGATAAAACGATAATACAGGGCCACTTCTAGCATAATCGGTAGGTTCATTATTAAAATTAACAGAATTTACTACTAAAGAATTAATAGAGTCGGCCGGAGAACCTATTTTATTTATATTTTTATTCAATTTATTTGTGCCAGCAATAATAAATATTATGTCATTTTCATATTGCAATTTATCTAAAAAAGCGGCTTCTGGTGAAATAAAATTATTATTTATTTCCAAATACGACCCTAAAGATAAATTTCAAACTTTAATATCTTTATTTGATAAAACAATTTCCTTTATGGATTTTAGAACAGAATAAGAGCTAAACTTGCTTGCTGTAGACACACCGAAATGTTTTACTCTAAACCTACCGCAACCATCTTCTAATTGAGGATTAAATGTTGGCCCATCAACAATTATTGAACTGACCGCGGTACCATGTATATAATCTTTGCTTTCTAATTCAATATTAGGGTCTAACATATTTTTGAATTCAACTCATTTATTAAAGTAAACATCTTCATGGAACATAGTATCAATTACACCAACTACCGGCTCATCTTTAGGATCAGGGATATTTATTGAACTATTGTTTTTAATATCATTTAAATAAAGTTTTATGTCTATTTTTGAAATGTCAGTAATTGACATCGAAATTAAAAACGGAGCCTTTTCTTTTAAAATATTATATTCATTAGTTTTTAATAAAAATGTTGTCTCATCAATTTTTCTTATATTAGTATAGCTAATATTTAGTTGATCAAAAATGTCACTAATTTTATTGCCTGTTTTGAAAATTGTTACAATTGAATCTTCTTTGATATCGTCAACTTCTTTCTCTACATTTATTTTATCAACCCAATAAGAATCGACAATTACGTTCACAAATGTACTCTGTCTTAGTTTTGTTCTACTAAATAAATCCTTAAAATGTCCTGAATTAATTTCTGATATCATCGAATAATTGATTTCTTCTCCGAAATTCTTTTCAAAGATTTTAATTACTTCATTTAACTTTTGAATAGAACTGTGCAAAACCTCTAATGTCATACAATACGTAATAATGTGCTTTGTTTTATTATCATTAAATTTTGCACCTACAATCAAATTGTTATTATCCCTAATACTATTTTTAAATAACCCTTTTACTCTATTACTTTTAGCTACTATTTTTATATAGTGAACACTAATTAATGGGTTAATTTTTAATTTTTCATTTTCTCAAAATTTAAGTGTTTTTATTAAATCATTATATATTTTTTTCAAGTTAGAAATATTTATAAACTCATCAATCGGTAAGTTTGATGGTCCCGGTTTAGTACTTGAAGGGCTCTTTTCAAATTCACCCTTTAACTCTAAAATTTCATTCATGTTATTCCTTTAATTCTCTAGATAGTTGACTTTTTGATATGCTTGTTAAAATTTCTATTTCTCTTAGTGTAAAGCCCAATGTTTGTAATTCTTTTATTTCAATTTTTCTTCCATTTTTCACGGTATTATATAATCTTTTTAAATAGTCAAATTCTTCATCTAATTTACTAAATGCTAAAGAAGTTCTAATTATATTTTTTAATTCACCCGGATATGGTATTGTCTCATATAAATTAATAATTTTTCTAAAAAGTCTTATATTTTTACCGACATTATCCATTTTCTTAATATAATCATTCAATATTATTTCTGATATATCAATTAAATCATCTCTACTATATCTGTCAAAATTAATTACTGAATCAAATCTTCTAATTAACGCCTTATCAAAATGTTTATATAAGTTTGTGGTTGCTATTAATATAACCTTATCATTTAATTGATCTAAACCATTTAAAACAGCTGTAGTTGCCCTCCCCATTTCTCTTAAATCATTCGAATCAACTCTTTCCATAGCTAAAGCATCTATTTCGTCGAATAAAATAACCACTTTATCAGGCATTCTTAAATTATTTATTTCGTCAAATAATTTTGAAATATTTTTACTAGTTTGTCCTAATTTGCTATCAATTATTGTGGAAAAATCTACAACAAATAGTTCTCTTCCTAAAATTCTTGCTATATGTTTCGATGTTTCGGTTTTACCTGTGCCGGGCGGCCCAACAAAAAGAAATTTATTAATACCAATATCTCTTGTAGTAGCATTAATGATCCCTATAACATCCTCTTTAATGATATCTGGTATAGGCAGTGATTTGCTACTTGTCTTTATTTTTTTAATAAAATTGTGATTATCTACTATCATTTGTGGAAAAAAAGTGTTTCCTTCTGATAATAAACCCATTATATATTCTGCAAGTGAATAGTCACCCATTCGATCAAATTCACTAGCAATTTCATATGCTTCATTTTTGAAAGCTATATCATTTTTTTCTGAAAAATATTTTATTAAATTTAGAATTCTTGCTTTTTTCATTTTTGCTCCTTCGCTATATTAAAAGTATATCACACTTGGGACAATTTAATAATATTTGGGACAAAAGTTATTTTTTATATCATAAAAGTTAATCAAAAATGTTTGAATTGTTTTATTGATAAATTGTTTTAACAGATCCTTTTTACTTATTTTACAACGCAAAAATCGACTCATAATTTATATAAAAAAATAACATTTTCATGTTACTTTTTTCTACATGGCTATAATGATTTTTTTATTTAGATAACATCTTTTTTCTTAAAATCAATAAAAATATTGTTCCTGAAGATATTATACCTAACGCAATTAAGGCAATTAAAAGAAATTTTTTGATATTATAATTTGAATTTCCCTTGTTTTGTTCTTTTTCTAGATTTTTTTTACTATTATTTGAATTATTGCTTTGACTTTTTTGATTAGTTTCTCTAATTTCTTCTATTTTTTGTTTATTTTCCTTTGGAGTTTCATTGTTTTTATTCGAAATTTGGTTATCATCCTCTTTATTTGAAATGTTTTTTTCTTCATTAGAAGTAATTTCATCTTTTTTTTCGTTTTTTTCTACCTTATTATCTGAATAATTTTCATTATCTAATTTAGTTTCACTGTGTTTGTCATTTTTAGGCAATATTTCATTTAATGTATAGTTATGGAATCTAAAATTTTCATTAACCACATTAAGCTCAGGTTTAACAATTTTACCTATTTCATTTAAAGCTTCTTGGATTTTTAATTTCAAATTAAAAAATGATACTTTAGGTCTTATTGCACTAAGTATTTTTTTATCTGATAATTCATAAATTCCGACAGTATCAAACAAAAAATTTCTTTCCTGTGGAGTTTCTTGGAATAGACTTCAAATTCTGTTTTGCTCATCTTGTGAAATATTGTAATAATCAAAAATAGAATTAAAAACTTGGGTTTTAAGATGATTTATTAAAGGCAAACTTAAATTATAGTAAATTAAAGAAGCGTTATCGTTTAGTTTATTATTAAAGTTTATTTTAGTAGGTCAATCATTTAAAAAATCATCATTCAAATTAAAGTTTAGCAATTCTAAAACATCTTCTAAATAGTAGTTTTTAACATAATTTATAACTTTATTATAAGGTACTGAATTTTCATCTAAAATGGATTCATTTTTAAAAACAATTGCTGGATTTATCATTCAAATTTCATTGAAAGAATAATCAATATTTTCGTGATATCTATAAAAGTCTCTTTTGAATAAATATCCATATTTATTTAAAAGTTCCTTGTAAGTATTTAAATCATTCAAGTTTAGTTTTGATATTAATGTTTTTATTTCTTCGTTATTTCTTAAATTTAAACTTTTATTGTCATGATTAAGTTCCGGATCCATATTTAAAAGATATAGTTTCGGCTCAATAGCATTTTTAAAATATATTCTTTCAGTTTCTTCTTGAGAATGTTCTGTATCATCTTCGCTAAATCAAGAATCACCATTAATAGAATCTACGTAAAAACCACTAAATATAGTTCTTGCTATATTTGATCAATAATGATAAGCGGTCTTGTTCTCTTGTTTTATAGTTCATTTAGATTTTGGTAAATCATCCATTAATTCGGTATAAGTAAAATTTTCTCTTGTTTCATCAATTCATTTATGACCTAAATCAACTAGAACGCTAGATATCATTAGATCTCAACTATCTATTTCAAAGCTATTATTATTGTTTATTTTTTCTTTGATTGAACGCTCTAGCTCTATAGAATTATAATTATTGTTACTTTGAGTAAAAAAGATATCAGAAATAATATTTTTATAAGTATTTTTTAATATTTCTATAACTTTATTTTTTACTTGTTCTTTCGTTGTGTTTTCAATAGAATCAATTTGAGAAATAAAGTTATTATTAGTAAAATACTTACTAAAAAGTTTTTTATATTCTTCTTTTATTTTATTAAATTCATCGTTAGTATAACTTGATTGACTAGATTGCGAAACGCTTGATGATGCCAAAGTAGGTAAATTTGCCAAGTTACCTAATTGAAATCATATTGAATATATTAACTTCATATCAACTCCTTTAAAGATATATTATATAAAAATAATCGCAAAGCGATTATTATTTATATGGTATTACATGAACGTGTGTGTGCATAACTTCTTGTCCAGCACTTTTTCCGGTGTTAATTACAATTTTAAATCCAGTAGCTTCATTATTTTTTATTTTTTCAGTAGCTAATTGACGAGCTATTTTCATTAAATAATTAACTTCTTCTTCACTTTGTTCAAGAAGATTTTCTTTTTCAATTTTAGGGATAACTAGAAAATGTCCTGGTTGTTTAGGATTAACATCTAAAATAGATATAACCTTATCATCTTCATAAATTATATTAGAGTTAATTTCTCTATTTATAATTTTTGTAAAAATACTAGCCAAGGAATTTTGATCCTTCTAATGATTTTTTTAATGTTTCATTTTCTGTTATTGTTAATTTATTCCCTAAGGCAACAAAAGCTTCAACGGCTTTATTGTAAAGCGATTCATCATTAACTGATAAAATTGTAGTTAAAATTAATAAATTAGGAGCAAAAATAGTGTTTTCCATTGTAAAGATTGTCATTTCTTTTTCTTTATCATCTGGATTAGTAACTTTTTTTGTTAAAGGCATAATTCTATTTAAATAAGATATATTTATTTTTCCATCATTATTTGTTATTTTGATAGACTCTTCTAAACTTTCGTCTTCATTTACCTTGACTAGTTTATTAGTTGAATAATTATAGAAACCACTCATAACAACATTATCTTCTGATAAAGCTGCTATAGAATTATCAAAGCTAAAAGGAGTTTTTTGGATACCAACATAACCACCTAATTTTGTTTCGAGGTTTTTATTATTTGAGAATAATAAATTAGATGATACAACATTATCTGTTGTATAGTTTTTTAATGCTATAGCATTGTAATCATTTATGTTTGAAATCGTTTTGTATTTTGTAGTAAATAAATCTTGTTCTTTGTCTGATTTAAATTGTCATAATTGAACATAATTTTTGTCAAGAATATAATCAATTAACAAAAAGTTATTTTGATCAAATCTATCTTTATTTCTTGTATATTTAGAGTTATCAATTTTTTCTAATTCTTCTTTTGATGAAATTGTTAAATATTTATTAACTAATAGTTGTTTATTAACCAATAATCTAACATCGGCTGATTTATTGTTATATAAAATTGTAAATTGGTCTAAAGTTGGTAATGATTTAAAACTATACGCTTTTTCTAACACTTTAAATTCTTCTTGGTTTAAAACACCTAATGAAAGTAAATTTGTAATTTGTTTTTCTAAATATTTAGAATCTTTTTGATTTTGATATTCTACGTATGTTTTATAAGTTTGGAAAGCAGCTTCTTTATACTCTTGATTTGAAATTAAATTAGCATTTTCATCAACTTGATAGTAATTTTTTAAAACATTTTCAATTCATAAGTTTTCTACTTCTGTTTTAACTTTTGCGTCTTTAAATAATTCGTCTTGTTGAGTTTTTTCAATCGAATCAGCTGTTCTACCACAAGAAATAGCAGCAACACTAATAGAAGCTAATGATACTGGCAAAATTACTTTTTTAAATCATTTTATCATTATTTATCCTCTCCTTGTTTTAACATTTTTCTTAATGCACTTTCGTATAAATCAAACGCACTTTCTTCGGAATAACTAAATGTTTTATTAGTTGTATCGTAATAAGCAACTTTCATTTTTGCGTCTTTATAACTTAAATTTAAGTTTGTTTCAGAATTATAAGTATCTTTTATTCATTTATCAATTTTGTCTAAATTATTTGTTATTTCAACACTAACTTTACCGTTAGAAATTGAGTAAGCAATATTTGAGTATTCTTCAAGAACTTGATCGTTATATTTTTCTTTTTTATCAGTTATAGAGGGATTATCAATATTTTTTAATGCTGCTTTAAGCGCATCATCTTGTAAAGCTTTAACAACTATTTGTTCTTCGCTAAGTTTTTTATTAATTTTATTAACTAAATCAAAATGAGTAGAAAAACCTTTTAATACATTAATCATGTCGTCTTTGAACATTTTAATATATTGATCTTTTTCTTGAACCATTGTTACTTTGAATAAATTAATTCCTGTCGCATTTAATAAAGCATAGTAACCATCTTTATCTTTAACTTTATAAACTGTAGAAACATAATTTTTATTATCAACATTTATATTAAAGTGGTTGTTGAATGTATCTTTTATTCACTTTTCAAATTGAGCATTATCCATTGAATTAATTAATCTAGAAATATAACTATTTAATAAAGTTGTTTTTTCGATAAATTCTTGTTCGTTATTTGTTTGAGATTCCATTGTTTTAAGTTCTTTTTGCAACTTATCTATTTCAGATTCTAAACTTGAATTTACTCCTGTAGGTAATTTGTAAATTTCATTTAAGTTTATTTCTGGAATTTTTTTATCTCCTTTTGAAAGTTCATCTTTAGCAATAATTCCTAAAGCTTGCTCTTGGTTTGAAGTGAATAAATCTTTAAAAGTAACTAATGCGCTTTTTAAAAGTGAGTCTGATTTTGTTAATGTTAAAGATTCAATATAACTTGAATATAATGTTTTATCATATTGAAATTCTTCGCTTGTTTGATTTTCTTTAATTAATGAGTATTCGCTTGCAGCTTTAAATTTCTTGAACAATTCTACGTTTTGTATAAATTCTCTAGATGTTATTGGATTACCATTATTTGTAGTTGTTTTAATTATTGAAGAATAACTTAAAAGGTTTATTAATTTCTCTTTTGATTTATCATCGAATTTAAATGGTTTTGTTAATTCAGGATCATGAGCACCAGGTAAAATTATAGACTCAACATTCATTAAAGAATTTGAACTAAAGTAAGTATTAATTAACTCAGTAGGATCTTTTAATTTATCAATAAATGAACGAGTTGTAAATGTAACCGCTTTATTAGCAACTGAAGAATCTGTATAATAATTTTCATTTTCTTTGTAAAATGAGAATACTTTATCACCTTTGTGGAATAAAAGTTTTTGAGGTAAAGTGTTTCCGAATTCATCGATATCATAAATATCTCTTTGAGCAACTCTATTAATGTAATTTAAATCATAAGTTTTAACTTCAATTGTAAAACGTCTTAACGCTTCATTTTCAATTTCTTTAAATACTAAATATTCAGTAGCTTCCTCTACTGTGTTGCTTTTTCCAAATTCATCTGATTGTAATTTTTCAAGAAATGCTTTTTCTCATGTTTGAAAAGGATATTTCTTTTGAATATTATTTCTTTCTTCATCAATCTTTGCTTTTTGTTCTTTTTCGATATCTTCGATTTTCTTTAATTTAATATCACTTCTAACTGTTTCGCCAGCAATCAATGAATTATTAAAAATATGTTCATATATTTGAGAAGCACGTTGCTCTTGTTTGTATCACTCTAGAATAATCTTTTTATATAAAGAACTCACTTTACTTTGGTTTGTTTTACTTGTATCTGTTAAAACATTAGTTAGTTCTTTAACATTGATTTTTGTTACAACACCATTACTATTTTTAAATTCAAAAACATTTACATCATCTTTAGTTGGTTGTTCATAATTTACTTTTGTACTATTTATAACTGCAGGTATTGTTATACCTAAAAAAGCACCAACTCCTAAAGTTGATAAAATAGCAATATTTATATAATTTCTTTTCTTTTTATTAGTAGTATTTTTATTTTGTTTTTTTTCATCGTATGAGTCATTAACTTCTGTTAAACGTTCAAAAAATGACTTTTGTCCTTTTGCCATAAAGCTCCTTTTTTATAAACTTTTAATTTTATATTAATTATAACAAAATAAACACTTTTTAATTAATTACAAAGCCTAAAAAATCTTTTTTTTACTTTTGTTAAGAGCGCTAAATAAAATCGCCATTTTTTGATGTATTAAAAAAATAAAATTATGCTTAAGTTTATTTTAACTTTTATGGAATTTAGTAATTTTTGGAATAATAAATGGACATTATTTCGAAACTCTATTTTTACATATTTAATTAATATTTAATACAAAAACTTTTATTATGAATTTATTAAAATAGTGTAATAAATCATTTGTAATAACGCACTAATTAATTTATATTTATTAAAATGGATTTAATAAAAATTAATTTAAAAGTTATTAAATAAAATCTAATAAAAACAGAACTTACTAAAAGAATAAGTTATGTTTTTAAACAAACATTTTATTTAGCAAAGTTGATTTAATATTTTCTAGTTTTTCTATCTTTCGTTGAAGTAGTGCAATTGATGAATCTAGATTGTTTAAAAACTTAGAAATATTTTCTCTTTCTTTGTATTCAGGTAAAAATATATATATTTTATTAATATCTTTTAATAATACATACCTAAATGTACCGATTGATGATACCGACATTATTTTTGATCATATTTTGCTTGATTTTAATAAGTAATAAATAAATTCCGGACTAAATTGTTTCTTTAAAACCATTCCAATTATGCCTTGTTTAGTTGTTACGGGTATTTTATTTATTGACACGTTACCAATAGTTGCTCCGTTAGTTAAAATAATATTATCTTTTGGAATTAATCAAGCAGAGGAATTATTAAGTCCTTTAAGTGTTATATAAGTTTCCACACTTTTAATATATTTATTCTTAGTATCTTCTATTTTTACGAAAGGTATATTACCATTTAAGTAATAATTCGGGTTCGATGTGGTGGGCGTTCCGCCTTCTCTTGCTAAATAATATAATTCTTCAATAGTTTGATGTACTCAAGGATTAGTAAACTCTTTAAATCTAATTTCAGGAAATTGCGCTTGACCGCTTACAAACATCTTATTAAGTAGAATTTCTTTAATATTTTTCATTTTTTCTAACTTACGCTGAAGTAGTGCGATTGATGAATCGATTTTATCTAAAAAAATAGATATTTTGTCTTGCTCTAATTCATCTTCTGGAAAATTGATAATCATTTTTGTTATCATTTCTATTCTAACTGAGTCAACTGTATTCTTTGCAGATTGTGAAAGAGCGCGCATCAAAAAATTACTAGAAAAGTATCAATAAAAGTATTTAGGATTAATGCTTTTAAAATTAAAAATCGCATAACATCTTTGATGTAAATCAAATTTACCGTTTATGTAGTGAAAAACACTACCAATTTTACCATCTCCAATCGTAATAACAGCTTCTGTATCAAAAATAAATTTATTACTTTTTTTAATTTCTTCAGATCTAACAAAAAACGGAAATAAACCATTAACATTAGCATCATCCGTATTGCTAGAACCTGTTTTGACATTAGCCAGTTTATCGATAGTTTGATGTACTCAAGCGTTAGTAAATTCCTTAAATCTAATTTGTGGCTTAAAATCGTTATTATTACTCATATTTTTCTCCGTATAATGATTTAAATTTATAATTATTTTACCATATTTAACTTTTGACGACACCATATAGGGTTACTTATAAAAAATATTTACATTTTTTATAAAAAGTAGTAGGTATTTTTTATATTTATTTTTAAAAAAATTTCTTAAAAATAAATATAAAAAATAAATATAACTTGATCACCCTTCAAAATCATTAAAATATCTCAAAATAAGAAAGTAAAAAAGACATTTAATTATAAAATTATCTTCTTTTTTCGTTTGTACTGATTAAAAGTCCGAATTTATATTAAAAAACACAAAGAAACAATAGTAAAAAAGACATTTTTTTAATAATTTAATTTACTAACGCTTGAGTACAGAAACTTTTAGGAGATATGGGCGATATAAACGGTTCTACTGTTGACAAAGTAATCAGAAACGAAGATATAAAATGTTTAATGTTAAATTATATGGATGTTTATAATAAAAAAGAAATCAAAAAGGAAAATCTGTCTTTTAACTCTGCGACTCCGTGACAAATATATACAAATAATATACTTGAAGGAGATGTTTTTATAACTCCTTCGTCAGAAACTAAATATGAGTTAGGTTTTGCAAAAACTTCAAATGTAGAAATTTTGAATGGAGTATATTCTTACCATTTAATAAGATTTAGACCTAAAAATATTAAAATAGAAAGATCATATTTGGACTACTTATTTGATACCCAAAAATACCGTACATATTTTAGTATTAATGGTCAAGGGGCTCAAAGATTTACATTATCATTATCATTTTTCAAAAATGCTATAATTTATCTTCCTTCATTAAAAGAACAAGAAAGAATAATTAAATTATTAAAAACATTAGACTCATCAATCGCACTACTTCAGCGTAAGTTAGAAAAAATGAAAATTATTAAAGAATTTCTACTTAATAAGATGTTTGTAAGCGGTCAAGCAGAATTTCCTGAAATTAGATTTAAGGGTTTTACTAATTCTTGAGTACAATCTCCTATTGAAACATTTGTTAGCAAGATTTTAAAAAGTAATATATTTATTAATGATTTTAAAAAAACAGGAAATTATCCTGTCTATAGTGCCACAGATATTTTTGGATTTATTAATGATAATCATTTAAAAGAAGATGCAATATTAATTTCTGTAGATGGTTCAATAGGAAATCTTAGAATAGTGAATAAAAATTCATGATTTATTTCTACAAACCAAGCTATTATACCTAATAAAAATATCAATATTATTTTTTTATTTAACATTTTAAAAAGAATAAATTTTAATAAAATAACGATAGGTACAACAATTAAACATTTATATTATTCAGAATATAAAAATATATTGATATGATCTCCTAAAATGAATGAACAAACTAAAATATCAAAAATATTCACCAATTTAGATTCATCAATAGCACTATTTCAACGAAAATTAGAAAAGCTAGAAAATATTAAGAAGACATTATTAAACAAAATGTTTATCTAAAACAGCATTAATTTTTATAAATTTGTTTTTATTTAGCTTTAGTAAGTAAAATAAGATTAATTTAATTTTATTTATTTATTAATTAATAATCATTCTTTAAATTTTTTATTTATAAACTTAGATTATCTAAAACTAAAGTGTCAAATATATAAAATCGTCCACCAAACTATATATTCGAAACACTATGCAGATTTTTATTTAGAAAATTAAGTCGACCACGTAACAATAAAAAATATAATATATTAATGTATATAATCTCTAATTGTCATAGTTTATAATTAAATGTTTCATATATTGTGAGCATAGTTTACAAAAAATATATTTTAAGACATAACAATGTTGTTATGTCTATTTTTTTATATAATTTTTATATGGAAAATATTGAAAAGAATAAAATATTAGTTAAATTCGATGAAATTGCTCATCAAAGAAATTTTGTATACTCTCTTTTTGGAAACTCACTTGAAAAAGCAATTAAAGACAAACAACTTTCAAACCCATATGAGATAGTTATAGATTTACAATCTTTTTTAAAATTAAAGACATATAATAGTGAACAAATTTCAATTAATAAAAAATTCAGTGCTGATAATCCGCTTCCAAGCTTTAATTATTTTGGTGAAAAAATTTACTTAAATCTTTTGTTAGCATCTAATTCAAGTGAATTAAACTATAAAGCAATTAATAAACTACTTAATTTAATTAACAAAAAATCTGATGGCGATCAGATTTATGATTTGATTAATTCTATTTATTCTTACGATCCAGATATTTGAATCTTACTTTATTTTGATTATGATGAATCTTTATTAAAAATAAAAAAAATTACTAATATCAATCCTAATTATTATTCTGTTCACATTACCAAATCTAAATTAAAATTACCATTTCACAAAGGATTTATTAATATAAAAAATGACTAAAACATTTGTAATAGTCATTTTTTAATATAATGAAAATTCTTGGTGAAAGAAAATAAAGTTTTCTGGTTTAATATAAAACTTGGCTGCGATACTAATGCTTTCATTGTCGTATCCTCACATTGTGATAACAACTAATTTATCTTCTCCAAACAGTTTTACATTTTCATATTTCAACTCATAAACAATATTTGTCAAACTACTTCTTTCAGCTAAAGTGTCAATAATAGGTTTATTTAAACTAATTGGTTCAAATTGATCAACGTTTTTTATAGATAAGAATATATCTGCTTCAGCAATGACTTTACCTTCAATTTCGTAAGTTGTACGAAATTGTCTGAATCCTTCAACAAAAATTATTCTTTTTTCATGAAATCAATCCGGTTCTGTTGGTTCTTCTATCTCAATACCTCTAACTCTGTCAGCACCCATTAAAAAACTAACGGGTTTAATTAAATTATAAAAATTCTCCGCTACAAAGTGACCTCTTTTGGATATTGTGTAAACAGCACCAAGCGCGTATAGTTTTTGATAAGCACCAACAACTACACTTCTAGAACATTTGAACATTTCCATTAATGCGTGCTCAGATGGCATAATTTTGTTTACAGGAACTTTTCTAGTTACTATTAAATCAATTAAATATTTTACTACCTCATTGGTTTTACTTAATATTTTTGGAGTTGCCTTAGAAACTAGTTCTTCATTAATTTTTTTTCTGTTTTTTGCGTTTACCATATCACAATTTTACCAAATTTAAAATAAAAAAATTCTTATTTTTTTATCAATTTAAATATTGCGTATCCACCTTGCTCCATCTCAAAGTTTCAACCATAATTTTTTGTCTTCTTTAATAAAACGGGTTTAAAATGATAATCTCTCGAAATTTTTATGAAGTTCAATTTTTCATTTTTATAATTACAAAACGCGAACAGTAAGAATTCTTTATCTTGTTCAGGAGCTTTTCTAACTGTAACACTAGAATAATCGTCAGTATCTATAAATGTATAAGGGTCTACAATTGTATCAGAATTTGTTTCTTTTAAGAATGGATATTCTTCACGTAATTTAGACATATATTGAATCAAACTATAAGGTGAATTCTCCACCTTAATAGCTTCTTCAATTACAGGCAATTGAGTTGCAGAAGTTAATAAAATATATTCTTCTAAGTTTTCGATTACAATCCCGTCATAGATAAAACAATTTTCTTGTGGATTTGATCATTTCATTGGTTCTCTTAATGATGGATCACCATAGTATCTTGTACCAAAATAATATAATTCATCACCTTGATAAATAATTGGATTTCCAGGTAATGCCATTAATTGGAATAAAGCAATTTTTAAATTATCTTTTTCTAATTCTGTTAGTTTTTTAGTCAATTGATGTGGTTTGTTTTTAGAAACTTCTTCTCTAAAAACATCTAATCATCTTTTAGTATCATGATTATCTATAAATGGCATTCATCTACTTATAGGTGAAGCTTCTTCATATTTTTTCACTAAATCTTTTAAATCTTTATACGGAATTCTAACATCTGTATTTTGTCTAAAATATTTGAATCCATCATAAACGGTGTTAAGACCTAATTCATTTCCGTCTTTTAAATATTGCAACCCTTTAAATGTATCGGTGAAAACTCATTCTCCGACCATAAATACATCATCACGTCCTGCTGGTTTTGTAATTTCATCACTTGCTTTTCTTAAAATAGAAAATATTTTAGCCTCATTAAAGTTGTTTTTAGTTTCTATTTCACTCGAAAAATATTCAGCTATTGCATCATATCTAAAACCATCAACTCCAACTGCAGTTCAAAATTTTTGTATTTCTACTAACTCGTCAATAACAACTTTGTTATCTAAGTTTAAATCAGGCATAGAATACGAAAATCTTGCTAAATAATGTTTATTGGTAGGTTTTTGATTAATCTTAGGAAAACTTTTTCTATAAAATTCTTTATCTAATTTAACGTCTGGGTCATTTATATCTAAATCCGGTTCAATTCTATAATATTTTTTATATAACTCGTCTCCTTCGATAGCTTTTTGGAATCAAGGGTGTTCAAAAGATGTATGGTTAAAAATTAAATCTAAATAAACTTTTATTCCTTTCTTATGTGCTGCACTTAAAAAATCAATAAATGCATCCATTCCACCTAATTGATCAGCAACATTACAATAATCTTTAACATTATATCCATGATAGCTTGATGACGGATGCAATGGGGATAATCAAATTTGGTCTACACCTAAATTCGATAAATAGTCTAGTTTATTTTTTAAACCAATAAAATCTCCTATACCATCATTATTACCATCTGCAAATGAATAAACTAAGACTTGATACATTATATTTGTATTCTTGTAATTTTGTAAAGGTTCCGCTTTTGGAGCGTTTTTTCATAAATCTTTATAAGTTTGATTAATGTTATCATTATATTTGGGGTCATCTCACTTAGCATATTCTTTTCTAAGTTGATTTTTTAAATATTTTTTATATATTAAATTGTAATATTTTTTTAATGCTTTATTTTTTAAATTCATAGTAATAGAATTATAATAAGTTATTAAAATTTAAAAGTATATTTATTTTTTTCTTGATAGGTGTAAACAAAAAACAACAGATCGATCTGTTGTTTTTTTAATATTATTTGTTATCTAATACATCTTGAATTTTATTTTTTAGGTCAGTTATTTTGTCACTTCTAGACATAGGTAATGTTGTTGTCTTTTTACCTAAAAACATCTTTAGTCTATTGTCTTTTCCATTAATTGAAGGCATTAGGATTTTATCTTTGGTTACAAAACCAAATTTCTTTTTAGCGCTAATTGTAAATACTAATGCTATAAATGACATAAACATTGAAGATCAAATTAGTTTATAACTAAGATCATAACTTAGTGTATTATTAACTTCACGAAGTTCATTATTAATTGTTATTACATTAATTTGATTTACACTTTCAGGTTGTAATGAAATAATCGCAAATGCACTAACAAATAAAACTGTTACTAAAAAGTATAAACTTTTAAAATACTCATCAGCATTACCTATATTTTTATAAAGTTTATATTGCATAATAAACAAAATAATAAGAATGATAACTGCAGAAAATACAAATAATGTATTTAAAAATAGAAATAACTCAGTTAATTGATAAGTAGGGGAAGCTTTTTTTCAGTTTAGAACTAATACATGGCCAGCATTAATTCAATTTTTTTCGATTTCAATTCTATCGAAAAAATTAATATACATTACTATTTGGAATATTAAAGAAATAAATACTAATAATGTAATTAAGAATAAAAGAATTTTTCTTTCTTTATAATTTTTAAAATGTTCTAAAAATTTCATGTTAATTAATTCTGTTTTCGGTTTCTTTATCAAATAAATGTATTCTTGGTATTATGAATTCAACATACACATGTGAGTATAATTCAAATTCTTCACTATTTGATGCGTTAACAATAAACTCTAAATCTTCATTAACTTTTACTGCGATAAGTTGATCTTTACCAATTAATTCAATATTTGTTATTTTTCCTAAAACTGAATTTGGAACTTGTTTATTATGTATTTTTAAATCTTCAGATCTGAAACCAACAACTATTTTTTGATTTTCTTTTACATGTTGTTTAGCTTCTTCATCTAAAGTAATTTCTAAACTGTTATTTACTTCTGTTAATTTACCACCTTTGTAAACTGCGTCAAAAGTATTCATTGTTGGAGAACCAATAAATTTTGCAACAAAAACGTTTGCAGGTCTAAAGTATAAATCTTTACCTTTACCGCTTTGTTGGATTTTTCCATCATTAAACACGACAATTTGGTCACCCATTGTCATAGCTTCTAACTGGTCGTGTGTAACATAAATACTTGTTGTGTTTAACATTCTATGGATATTAACAATTTCTCTACGCATGCTTTCTCTTAATTTAGCATCTAAGTTTGAAAGAGGTTCATCCATTAAGAAAACAAGTGGTTTTCTAGCGATAGCACGTCCTATCGCAACACGTTGTCTTTGACCTCCTGATAAATCACGAGGTTTTCTATATAGATATTCATCTATTTTTAAAATTTTAGCAACATCCTTAACACGACGGTCAATGATATCTTTTCTTTCTTTAGCTATTTTTAATCCAAATGAAATATTATTATAAACATTCATATGTGGGTATAAAGCGTATGATTGGAAAACCATAGCTATATTACGTTCATTTGGTAATAAGTTGTTGTATCTTTTATTATTAAATAATAAATCACCTTTAGTAATTGAGTTAAGACCAGCAATCATTCTTAAAAGCGTAGTTTTACCACAACCTGATGGTCCTAAAAAGATACAGAAGGTACCTGGTTTAATTTCAAGATTAATATTTTCTAATGTATATTTTTCGTTTCCTTCATATTTTTTAGAAATATTTACTAAATTAATGTGGGCACCGCTATTTGTGGAAGAAATTTCCCCAACTTCAGAAAGCATCGAATCTAAATCAATAGTTTCAAAACCTGTTTCTAAATCTGAAGTCAAATTTTGGTCTAAATTGTTTTTCATATATTATCCTTTCACGGCTCCGTCACTTAATCCACCTACAATGTATCTTTGTAAGTACATAAATAATACAAACGCTGGAGCTGAAGCTAGTATTGAACCCGCAGCATAAGCACCCGCATTAACGTGTTTAGGTTCAGTATCAATAAAGTAACTTAACCCAACAGCAAGTGTTGTATTTTTTAATTCAAATAAAACAAACTTAGGTAAAATAACGTCTGTAAATGGTATCAAGAATGATCATAAAGCAACCATAATTAACGCAGGTCTGATAACTGGAACTAATATTTTAAAGAATAGCCCTCAGTTATTGCATCCATCAACTTTTGCCGAATCATCTAGTTCTGATGACACTGTGTCTAAATAACTTTTCAACATAAATGTATTACCAGAAATTGAACCACCTGCATAAATTAGAATCAACATAAATATTGTTGGGAAGCCTAATGAATTACCCATTCTGATAAGTAAATATAGCGAAATTAGAGCTGATGTAGCTGGAATCATTTGAAGCATCATAATAACTGTCAATGAATGCTTAGAACCAGCAAATTTAAATCTTGAATATGCGTAACCATTTAAGGCTACTGCTATTGTTGAAATAACCATTGTTAATACGGCTATTAGTATTGTATTGAAATATCATCTACCAAAATAACTTTGCTCACTTGTGAATAAGTATGTAAAGTTTTCTCACCCAAATTTAAATGGTGTGATGGCAATAATACGTGGGTTGTTTATATTAAAAGCAGAAATAATTAGAGAAACAATTGGGAAAAGCACAATTATTGCTCAAACTATTAAGATTAAATAATTAAAGAATAATCAAATTATTTCCATTGTTGTAGGAGGTTTTGAATCTGATTCATTAAAATTTAATCTTTTTTTGTCTAGTTTTTTATTATTGACTTTTATATCATCAAAAATATGTGAATAAATTCTTTTTCTAGAAAACATCTCTTAATCCCTCCTTGACATTGATTTAATAAATCCACGAGCACCAAGTGAAATACTGAATAATGCAGCTAAAGTTGTTAAAGCGGCAGCGAAAGCTTGATCTCCGGCAAATTTAACTGTACCAAGTGTTAACTTATAAACTCATGAAATAATGATATCTGTTGAAGCTTCACCAAACACAGTAGGATTCGCAAAAGCAGGACCACCACCTGTGAATATAGAAATTGTTGTAAAGTTGTTGAATGAACCAACAAATTGTCCAATTAACATAGGTGCAATTGAAAGTAATAATGAAGGTAATGTTAAATATCTAAATAACTGTGCACCTCTTGCACCATCAACTGAACCAGCTTCATAAATATCTTTTGGTATAGATTGTAAGTTACCTGTCACTAACATAAAGATTCAAGCATAAGCAATTCATGTTTGAACTATAATAACAAGAACTCTAGTTGTACCTATTTCAGCTAATCAGTTTTTGGCATCACTAATTAACCCTATTTTAAGCATAATTAAGTTAATGAAACCTTGGTCCCCACCTTGGAACATACTTTTAATAAATGTAAGTGTAACGAACGCAGGAATTGCTCAAGGTAAAATGTAAATAACTCTAAATACTTTTTTAAATTTAATTCTTTGGCTGTTTGTTAATACAGCAATTATAATACCTACACTTATCGGAATTAATGTAGATAATATTGTTCAAATTATTGTTCAAACAATAACTCTTTGTAATGATAATAACAAGTTATTTTCTCTAAATACTCATCAATATCCTCACATCTTAAGCCCTACTCAATCAACTGTTTGAGACGGAGCTTGATGCTCATAACCGAAGTTGGTAAATGAAATTAATATAGATGTAAATATCGGTGTTGCAACGATGAAAATCATTAAAAATCAACCGAATAGTGAAATCATCCATGGAAATCCACTTGTATTTAATCATCTTTTTGTATGTGTTCATTTACTTGGTCTTGAACCATATTCTAATTGTTTAGCAACACGATAAGAACTAATCGATGATACGGATAAATACGCTAATGCGAAAACTAATAAAACAACCGAAATAACACCACCAAATATATATAAACGAGCATCCGTAAAAATACCTAGTGATGAATTATGAAGTCCTTTTCCAAGGTCACTAAATCCTGGAATTCCACCCATTTTACTTCAATAAGCACCAAATGAAAATGGAATAATAACTGTTCATATAAAAGTTGATAACAATGTTAATAAAGTACCTTTAACATATTGTTTGAAGAATAATAATTCTGATAATCCAGGAAAAACAAATCCTAAAAATGATGTTAGGAATCTTAAATTCTTCATTGTTTCAACTGGTATAGTTTTTTGCGCTTCTGTTATTTTACTTTCATATATTTTTTTGTTAACTTTAACTTCAGAAAATTCCCTTCAAAATGCTGTTCTTAGAATTTCTTTATTAGACATTAACATTGATTTTAATTTTGTTTCACGAATAGTTTCTTTTTTATTAATTTTATATTCGTAAATTTTATTTTTGTAAGCTTGTTTTGAAATTTCTTTTGAAGCTATTTTACGTTTTAATTCTGCTTTTTCATCTTTAAATTGCTTAATAGCTTTAGATTTTGCTAACTTAAATTTTTCGTTATCTGTCAATAATTCAAAACTTAAATCATCGATATTTTTGTTATCTCTATTGTTAAGTTTTTCTACTTCTTTTTGTTTAAGAACTAAAAGTTCATACTTAGCTTTTATTTTTTCTTTTCTAAAGGCTAACCTAGTTTTTCTAGAATCAATAAATAAATCTCTTAATGATTTAGATTCTTCTAAGTTAAATTTACCTTCATAAGTATATTTAACTTTACTTAAACCAACTTTTTCTTTGTATTGTGACTTTAATAAATTTTTGAATTCGTAATATGTTCTAAATAAATTAATTTTGCTAAAAAATTGAGAATGAGCAATTTGAACAAAATGATTTTCTTTATTTTCGATTAAGAAATCACTTAATTGACTATTTAATTTATTAGAAATTTCCTTCGCTTCGTCTAGTGTAAAAGTACTCTTGAATGTATAGTCTAATTGAGGAATATCAATTTCATTTTTTGATAAAAAACTCATAAAATCTTTGGTGTTTTGTATCATTGAGCGATATTTAACTAATTTTAATTGTTCTTTATAGTTTGATTTTATTTCTTTAATTTGTTTGTTTGAATTATCGATTATTTCTTTTACAATAGCTTTATTTTTTGTTTCAGCATTTAAAATAATCTCTTTTTGTTCTTCAATTTTCGCCAACGCTTTTGTTTTAGTTTCTTTTGCACGTTCTAGTAGTTCATTAGATTTTTTTGTATATTCATATTCTAATTCAAGTATTTTCTGTTTAGTTACTAACTTAATTTCTTCTGTTTCTTCAATGAAAAGTTGTTTTTGTAACTTATAAGTTCCTTCGTATTTTCTTATTAATTCTTGTTTACGATTGTATAAACTTATTCTTTGTTTTTCAACTGAATTATAAATATTAGTGAAATATTGATTTGGATTATCAAGTTTTTTAACTCATTCCTGCTCTATTGGTAATAGATCGTCGTGAATTAGCTTAATATCAAAATCGGTCTTACCTGTTTTTTTAATATAAATATACATTATGTTGTAAATAGCGAATTTTTTAAACAATTCTTCTTCATCAACATAAGTTTTTGTTTTTAATTTTTCTATGTTATCTAATTTGACATCAATTTCATCAGCGCTTTGTTGTAAAGAATAAACAAAATCTTTTGCATATTTTTTTGTATCCTTTAAAGACGCCTTAATTTTATTGATTTCAAATTGCAACAAGTTGATTGTTGAATCTGCGTATGATAATTTTTTAATAGAATCTTTTAAAACTGCAAGTTTATTCTTGTAGGCAACTTTGTGACTCGCAAGTTCTCTTTTTAAATTATCTTGTAGTTTTGTTCTTGCTCTTAAGTATAAATCTTTGTCTATACTCTCTTGAGACTTTATTCTGTCCCTTGTTCTCAAAAATATGTTTCTTACTTGCTTTTTGTAAGCCACCATATTACCTGAGCTTTGGGGTAAAATATTATCAAATGACTCGCCATATCAATTATAAAGTTTTAAATCTTCCATAATTATTTGCTTCGTCCTTTGTGTATTTTGTATCATTCATAATAATGAAATTTTCTATCTATGTGGTATTTTAACATAAATACAAATAATGTAAATGCATTTATTCCTGATAAAAACGAAGCAAAGATACCTACCCAGAATTGAAATTTAGTATATTGGCTTGTTTGCTCTGAGCCACCATAAAATGGCATTGCAATAAAAGTTATAAATACTAAAATTCAAATTATAAAGAATAGATATCCTGCTTTAATTTTATTTTTTAAAAGTAATATATATACCAAGAAAAATATTATCACGAATGAGTTTGCAATGTAAGATATTATTGTTTTCATTGCTAATTGTGAAACAAGTTTACTAACTTCTTCGTCATTATTATTTGCTTCAATTTTATTAATATAATTAGGATTAATACCATAACCAAATGGTATTAAAACCCAAACTAATAATGTTACTGATAGTAACGCTATTAATGAAATTAAAATATAAAATTGTTGTTTATTAATATTTGTCTTGTATTTTTGATACATATTTTATTAATTGTTAGCTGGTTTTTTTGGATCGAAAGCAACTGTAAGTGACGCTTTACCTGTAATAGATTTAGCTGTTTCACCAAATAAGTAACTTAAATGATCTTCGATAGCAGCAACAAATTGTTCTTTATTATTAACTGAATTTTTAATTTCTTCCAATTTAACTTTGTTACCAACTGTTTTTTCGTTTCAGTTTCCTCATACTTGACCAAATTGAGGGTTAGAGTTATCGATACGTCTTTCTTGAGTTGACAAGATTCCAATTCCACCTTCTTGGATTGTTCTACTTGAAGCAACAACTTGAAGAACTTTATCAACACTTTTTAGTTTGTTGTATTCAGCAGTTTTTTCAGTAACTTCGTCAAATGTAACTTCAGAAGGTTGACCATCAGAATTAACCATTTTACCTTCAGCATAAATTCCTGCTGTAGCATTTCTTACTTTAGCAACGTTAACAAAGTTAGCTAAATATCCTTTTACAGCTTTTTCAATTACATCAGCTGCAACTGTTGTTTTTGCAACTTCTGAAGAAAAGTCTTTAGCTCTTTGGATAACACTATTAATTAAGTCATTTAATCCAGTTTCATCATTTACAACATTTGAAAATGATTGAATTAAAGCTTCTTTTTCATCACCATTATCTCCGTTAGCGCCGAAAATGTATTTTTCTACCTTTCTAACGTGTCATGCGTTATTACCTTCCATTAATTCCGAAAATTTTGGATTTGTTATTGTAGATAATCCACCTTTAATAACACCCTCACCAATTTGTCATGGTTCATTGTTACCTCGAAGATCAGCAAGATTTGTCAATCCTAATATTGCTGAAAGAACGTTTCTAAGTGCATATGAATCTTCTAAACTATTGTTAAGAGTTGTAAATTGTTCGTTAGACATTTGATCAGGTTTAACGTTATAGTTCCCTTTTTGATCTTCGGGTTTTAATTTAACTTCTTCTTTTGTTAATAATTGGTATGTTGATTTAGGTAATTTATTAGCATCGTTTAAAGGATCTGAATTTGTTTCGATGCTTCAAGTATTTCCTAATAAACCACTTCTGGCTAATTTAACAATCGGTTGAACTACTTCTTGATATTTTACAATTAAGTCTTCAAAATTTTTGAATCCTAAATCTGTTGCAAATTTTGCTACTTCAGCATTTTTTTCTGTATTGACTCTATTGTATGCTTCTTGAACTCTTGTACGTTCTGCCTTAGCAAAAGGAATTTTTGAATCTCTTTCAAAGTATTTTAAGTATGGTTCAGTTTTAAAAATAATCTTAATTAATTCAACGATAGCATTTTTTCTATCTTCTGAAACACCATTATTTCTTGCGTTAATAGCGTATGATCATGAACCTGATGCTTGTAAGTATTTATAGTCATCTTTTGTATTAACAACGTTAAAGAATGATTTTGCATTTGCTGTAGATTGAGCATTTTGAATATCTCATGTTCCTACTAAAGCAAATTTTATTTTTCCTTCTTTCATTAATCTAAATGAAATGTTTTGAGCATTACCAACATCTGAACCTAAAAATGATACTAAGTCAGCTTGAGAAATACCTTTTTTCCCTCAAACAGTTTGTCCATAATCAACTGTGTTTTTCTTAAAAGCAGCTTCATAAATTGGTCACAATAAATCACCAACTACATCAAGAGCTTTTTTAAATTCTGGGTGGAATTTGTCTGATTTAATAAATCCTGATTTAACTTCATTATTATCACTATAAAGTATTTTTGACATTAAATAATCAGCTGCTTCACCATTTTCAATTTTATCTTTTTGTAATTTATCGAAAACTCCACCAAAGATTCCGTTTCCAAATCAAAAGTCTTGAATTCTTAATAACGCTTCACCACTTGTAACTAATTCCGCTAATGTATCAGTATTTGCATTTTCTAAAATTTTTCTTGACTCATCTTCGTTTTCGCTAGATGCCATAACTATACCTTCAGCGTTATGTCTTAATGCTAAAAGTTTTTTAACTGTACCAGCGTTTATATCACCTTTAATAACACCTTCTACAGTACCAAAATCTCTCATTTCTTTAATTTCTTCAGCAGATGTAACTCCCAATTGTTTAGCAAGTTCATCAAATAAAGTAGGATCAAATTCATCGATTTCAGCTAATGAACCTGTTTGTGCTGTACTTGTAATTCTATCGTTAGGTGCATAAAATAAATCAGGAACTTGTTCATCTGTTAAACCTTGTGTGCCGAAATCTAAGGCACCAAAAACGTTTTTGTTAATTGTTTGAATTTTGAAACCTTTTTCCTTAGCATAAGGTGTTTCATTAAATTCTTTAATAACTTCATTATAAAAGTCTTCTTGGGCTCCATCAACAGCAATAACTATTTCTTTTCTATTTGCTCATGTGTTACCTGATGAACTTTGTGTTGTAGAACCACAAGCAATAACTGTTGAAAGAGATGCGATACCCGCAACTAAACCAGTTGATAATAATAATTTTCTTTTCATTTTGTCTCCATTATTTTTTTACTCGAACGCTAATTCATTTTTATTGTAAGCGACGATTAAGAATAGGATACTTATGGGTGTTAACATTAATAATAAACTAACTACACCAATGATTGCAATCCATTTATTGAATTCTGTCTTTCGCAATATATAAAAGACATGTACCGATAAAATCAAAGCAACCAAATAAGATGTGAAATATATAGATATAAGAATTCTAGTAGTATATTTTTTTATTTCTAGAATTAAACTAACTAAATACCTGTCTTTTTCTACCTCTTTTGCTAAATTTATCAAATATAAAGCAAAAATTATTTGAAGAATTAAAAGCACAATGCTTGAAAATATAAGAAATAAGTATTCTAAAATTTTAGGCTTATATTTTCTTTCTAAAGGGTACTTGCCTAGAAATAACCATCTAACTTTAGTTTTAAAGGGGATTTTCTTTATTTTATATTTCTTTTTCATATCCTAATTATAATTTTACAATAAATTTATTTATGATATTTCTACCTTTATAAATTTAATCATTTTTTGTCATTCTAACTTGATATATCAAGATGAGTGTTTTATTTTTGTTCTTTTTTACCAATTAAGAATGCAGCTAATTTAACTCCATCTTTACCTTGTATAAGAGTAGGGCTTTCTTGAGGATTAGATTCATCAATTAATTTTGCAGTTATGTTTTTAGATAATAAAACTTTTTTTATCTCAAACTCTTTTTTAAGTCAAACATTTGAAATAGGTTTATTATCTCCGTTAAAAATAAATAATACATATGTTCCGTCGTGATTATCTCTTAAAACTGTTTCATTATATTTAAAATCATCTTGGTAAATTTCAGGTCTTAATTGATAATCTAATACTATTTCGGGGTTAGCTATATTTTCAACTTTTTGTTCACTTACAGATGGAAAATCTTTTCTAACTTGAATTAATTTAGAAACAAGTTTATAAAAACCATTAGGATCAGAGATTAAATATTCTGTATTACCTTCACCAACAGATGCCTTAGGTAAAATTTGAGCTCCGTCTCTTTCGTCACTAAAATAAACTTGTTTAGACATATCACCTCAATACCAAGGTTCACGAACGTTTGTATCACCTTCTCCTTTATTACCGCCTTGCATTAATATTTCATCACCCATGTAAAGAGTCGGATATCCTCCTCTTGTTAATAATGAAAATACCGCATATTCGTATGCTCATCTTTCTTGATCACTAAGTGTATTAGGTTCTGCACCTACCTTACCATGAGAAACAGTATTTCTAAAATATGTAATTCATCTATCAACATCGTGATTTTCTAAATGAGGCATTCATTCTCTTGCAATCCCGTTTTTATCTTTAAGACTATTTAAAACATTTCTTTCGTCTTGGGGACTAATACTTACATTTGTATTGTATCTTCATTTTGTTGCATCAATTAAAGAACCTATCGCCATAGAATCATCTTGTTTATTAAACCAAAAATCTTTCGAATTTCCTTTATCTGTAGCGCCAGCAGGATCACCTCATCACTCACCGAACATGAATGGAGAATTTGAAGATCTTGTTACACCTTCTTTTTCAGCATCAGCATAACCTTTTTCTGCTGCTTTTCTTCATTCAGATAATAGTTTAGTTGTTGTAGAAGCGCCAGACTCTGTACGTTTAAATCTATTTTCACTTTGGAAGAAATGATAGAATGCATCGTATCTAAATCCGTCTACACCTTTTTTAGCTCAAAAGTAGTGAATATTTTTTATTTCTTCTTGTAACCTAGAATTAAATAAATTTAAGTCAGGCATACCTGATCAAAATTCTGCCACTCAATGTTTATTTGTAGTTCTTACTGGATATGTTTTACCATCATAATCTGTAAATTGAGAACCGTTTTGAGGTATTGCTTTAAAATAAGTTCTTAAGTTAGAATCATCAACACCTTCTCTATTTGCTCTTCCTCCACCAACATTTGTGTAAAAATTATAAAAACTTCTATATGTTGATTTATCATTTAAAAGCGCACTTTGGAATCATGGATGTTCGTATGAAGTATGATTGAAAGCCATATCTAGAACAACCCTAATTCCATTTTTATGTGCTTCAATTAAGAAAGCATCAAAAGCTTCCATCCCGCCAAGTTCTGGAGCAACTGCTGTATAGTCAATTGCATCATAACCATGATATGTAGATGCTGGAAATATAGGAGACAAGTAAAGAGTATCTATTCCTAAATTAGTAAAATAACTTAGGTTATTTTTTAAACCAATAAAATCTCCTATACCATCTCCGTTCCCATCTGCAAATGAATAAACCATTAATTGATATACAACATTAGATCTCTTTGCTTTGTTATTAAAAGGAGCAATAGCTTTTACATTTTCGGCTTCGTCAGAGTATGTAAAATTATTTAAACTTTTTTGTCTATTTATCTCTACAAATTTTGGATTATTTCAACCAATTCAATTTTTTCCTGATTCTTTTCTTCTTTTTTGAAAATCGCTTTGTTCGTAAGCTACCAATTTGCTTTTAGCATTATCATCAGTTTTTGTTGTCGAACAACTTAAAGCAATTAATGATGTTGCTGGAGCTAAAATACCAGCTGTTAAATGTAATAATTTTATTTTTTTCTTCATAGTATTATTAATTATAGGCAATTTTAGAAAATTTCCCCATCATATATTATCTATTTTTTTTAACTTGATACATCAAATAGTACTATATTAAAAAAATACATTAAGACAATGTATTTTGGTTAATCAAGTAATATAATCCTATTAGTGCAGAATCGTCTCCCATTTCATCAAAAACTAATTCAACATTATTAAAATGGTTAAAATCACTAATCTTTTTAGCTTCTTCAAATGCATCTATAACAAATTTTTTGTTTGCTAAAGCTAGGCTACCACCAACAAAGAAAACTTGGGGAGCAATAATTCCTGCACTAATTGCAAACATTCTTGTTAATGCGTCTTTTGCTTCAAAAATTATTTTTTTAGCAATTTCGTTAGTTGATTCTAATTCGAAAACTTCTTTTGCATTATTAGCAATCTTATAAAATTGAGCTTTTGTTGCTATTCCACTGCCTGAACAGTGCAATTCTAATGCATAATCATTTATTAAACGATGTTTTTCGCTAAAATTTGTTGTCGATACAGGTATTTGTGCAATTTCTTGAGCATAATAATTATTACCATGATAAATTTTATCATTTATAACTAAACCCGCACCAAAACCAGTACTAATTGTGAAGAATTGACTAACATTGACATCTTTAGTATATTTATTATGATTTGCTAAAGCCATAGCATTTGCGTCGTTTTCAAAGACAATTGACTTTAAGTTAGTTTTAGATAATAAGTAATTTTTAACATCAAAGTTAACTCAAGAACCTAATAAATTAGGGCTTTTTAAAACAATACCATTTTTATAATCGCTAGGCCCAGGTATACATAAAGCAAGGTGTTCAATACTATATTTATTAACTTGATCGATTATTCAATCGCATGTAATTTCAGCACTATTAATATTTGTTTGTGTTTTATTTTTCATCAATATTTTGGCATCTTTATCGAATAAGGCAAAACGCACATTTGTTCCACCAACATCTACTGTTGCATATTTCGTATAATTCATATTAATATTATATATTGTTATTATATTTATTTAATTAAAAATAATTGCATATAAATGCAATTATAATTATCCACAAAATTAAAGTATACGGGTCTAAAAGTTAATTTTTGGTTCTGTTTTATTTTTGATTCTTAAAATATTTGGCTTATGAGAGTAAGTTATTAATGAAGCTAAAAATAAAGAAATTAATGGAATTATAAAATAATAATTTATACCTGAAATGTTATTAAAAATACCAAGTTCTCCGGTAATAATTCATGGAATAAAAAGTACCACACTAGAAGAAATTGATGCACTAATGCTTGCTACTGAAACATATTTTTTAATATATAAAACTAAAAAATATATAACAACAAAAACCAAAAAGGAAATTACATTTATACTTAACATTAAACCAACAAAATTTGCGACCCCTTTTCCGCCTTTAAATTTATGAAAAACAGGAAAAACGTGACCTAACACAACCGCAAAACCACCAAATGTAGGGATTAAAATTAATTCATTGTAAATCTTATTCGAACTTTCAAATGTGTTTGAAACTTCTAAATTAATTTTTATGCTATTGTTTATAAGCTTAGATATTCCGTATGATAACAATATCACAATTATAGGTTTTAAAATATCTACAACTAAAATAAAAGTACCAAAAAATTTACCATATACACGTCTAGCATTAGTAGAACCGGCATTTTTAGAGTTAAATTCGCGTAAATCTTTTTTGAAAAAATATTTACCTAATAATATAGATAAATTAATTGAGCCGACCAAATAACCAATCACAACAAAAAGCAAATTAGTTAATATAGATAAATAAATTTCCATTTTTCTCCCTTTTAAAAGTGTAATTATATAAATTATATATTTAATTTTTCTGTAATTAATTATATAATAAATACTATGAATGAACAAAAACAATTTGATGTAAAAATAGTTGAATTACCAGATAAGGTTTTAAGGAAAAATTCCTTAGATGTAGAATTACCGCTTTCTAACGAAAACATAAAATTAGCAGAGCAAATGATTTACCATATCGATGATTCACAAACAGAAGGAACAAAATTTAGACCTGGTGTAGGTGTTGCTGCAGTTCAATATGGAATTCTAAAAAATGCTTTTTATATTTTTATAAAAGATGAAAAAGAAAAAGTTATTTTTAAAGATGTACTTTTTAATCCGAAAGTTGTTTTTAAAAGTAAAGAATTAGTAGCACTAAGCGAAGGTGAAGGTTGTTTATCTGTTCCTGAAGAATGACCAAATCAAGCAGGTTATGTACATAGAAGTAAAAGAATAATAGTTGATGCTTATAGTTACTTCGAAAAGAAATTTTTAAGATATGAAGTTACAGATTATTTAGCTATTGTTTTTCAACATGAATTAGATCACTTAAACGGTATGCTTTTTATCGATCGTCTAAAGAAAAAAGAACCTTGAAAAAAACTTAAAAAATCTACTTATTTATAGACAAATTATATGGAGAGGAATACAAATGAACTTAAACTACGTTAGTTACTTTTCTGAAAATAGTTCTTCAGAAAAAAGTAAAGACGCGATATCACAAATTTTAGAAAAAATTAACTCGTTTTTTACGAAGTTAGATGTACCTAGCTTAACATATATAATACCAATTGTTATTATTGCGCTTTTTGCAATATCTTTTGTTGTTGGTATGTGATTGAGAACAAAATATATTATTGCTAAAATTGCTTCAGTCGGATTAACAATTATATTTTCTATAACCGCTGCAACTTTGATGCAAAATAACGAACGTTTTAAAGAATATAAAGATGTAATACCTTTTGTAATTACATTTGCAGCTTTATTATTCTACTGATTGTTGAGGGGTATTTTCTTCTCAATCACCCTTTCAATTCACTTTTGAATGCGTAAAAGAAGAAAAAGAATTGACAAACAAAAAGGTTTTGTGACAAAGACAACAATGAGATTAATAACCGGAGCCTCAAATATGATTGCTTCATCTTTTGGTATTTTCTTATTTAGTAACGTTTTACTAAGTGCAAGCCAAAAAGACAACAGCACATCAAAGGCGAGCCAAGTTGCCGTCAAAATAATGACTGGAGGTAAGGGGGCTAGCCTTAACGGTATTGGAAATTTTGCAATATCAGTTTATCAAGTATTGACTAGTGGTGAACAATTGTTTAATGATTATATTAATAACCCTGATAATAAAGATGCTAAAGAAAAATTTGAAAAAGTTATGGAAGGGTTTACAGAAACATTAAACGATCCTAAATTAAGAAAGATTGTTTTAAATAATCTTGACAAAATACCACAATTAAAACAAATGAATGTTATAGACGATGAAACAGCTACAAAAGTACGTGCTAAAGTTACATCTGATGATCCTAGATACGTAACAGCCTCAAAAGATGAGAAAAAAGAAATTGCTACACAATACTTTGTTGATAACATTTCACAAATATATGATGAATATATTAAAGATTCATTAGACAATAAAACTAAATCAATATTAGGTAATTTCTCAACTAACTTAACAACAGAAGCTAAAGAACAACTTTCAAGTAAAATATCACAAATCATAGAAAAAAATATCCAAAGAGAAGAAAATAAAATTATAAACTTTGATAAAGTTATTAACTCTTTATTTTCAGAATTGGAAAAAAGAGAGAAACAAAAAGACAATTCTAGTGAAAAAATAGAAAATGAAAACCCTAAATCAAATAATAAAGAAAGTGAAAATAGTGGAATTTTAAAATCCATCTAAAATTTAATTATGTTTAAACCAAAACAAAATAACACAAATTCTGTTAACATCGAAACAGGTCAGATACCAGTAAATTTACAAACTTCACAAATTAACAATAGTTCTCTTTTTGTTGATCCACAAAAACAACTTAATCCATCAACATATTCGATAATAAAAAAAGAAAAAAGAATAAGATACCTTTCTTTCACTTTGTGAGGAGTATTATTCCTTTTATCTTTAGCTGCAATTGGTGTAAATTATTTTTTAAACACCGCAAAAGATCCTCATAGAGGAATAGGATGATACGTACTAATTGCATTTGTACTTTTAATTTCATTCTCCGTTTCTGTTAGAAGTTTAATTAAAATTTCAGGTTGAAAAAACGTTGAGAAAAATTACAGATCTAATTATTCTAACGGTGACGCAGCATCAAGCACAATGTTTGCTGATTTATACAAAGCATTAACTCTCAAATCATTAAGGCTTACATGAATATTCGTTTTCTTCACTACTTATTTCCTAATTTTTAACTTAGCAATAATAACACTTTATTTTGGTATAGAAGAAGTAACTATCGGACAACCTTTTAATGAAAGCGAAACAAATGGTTCACTAAATTTACACATATATTTAAACTTAGTGAAAAATCTTGATTCAACATTTGGAAATACAACTACATTGCTAGCAATTGATGGTGGTGTGTTTGTTGGAATATTTGCTTTATATTTATTCATTACTTTATACGATAAAAAAAGAATTCAAGATGTAAAAGCTCAATTTGGTACTGCTGAATCAGCAATAGCTGTAATGAAACTTGTTGAAGAAAGAAAAGCAAGTGAAAATAAAGCATGATTCAGAACATATATAATTATATTTATATTAGTTGTATTATTGCCACTTGTTTTAATAATATATCTTTCATATAGAGGAATTATTAGAAGAGGCAAAAAATAAAATGAAATTATTAGTTATACTTGAAGATAATTTTAATGACTTAGAATTAGTAACTCCGATAACAATTTGAAGTCGTTCAAATAAATTTGAAAAAATTGATTATTTTAACCCTGTACTCAAAAGCGCTAACGGACAACTAAATTTAGCTAAAATAGATAATATCCTAAATGAAGTTGATTTTAAAGATTACGATGCCATATTTATCCCAGGCGGTAAAGGTGCGCAAGTTTTAAGAAAAAACTTTAAGTCACACGAATTGATAAATAAATTTGTTAAAAATCAAAAACTAGTTTGAGCAATTTGCGACGCTCCGAATGCTCTAAAAGAAAATGATTTAATTCCAGAAAATACTAAATTCACAAGCTTTCCTAGCGAATGAAGTAAATTATTTAGATATAATAAAGATTATGAAGATACAGATGTAGTAGTATCAAATAATTTTATAACAGGAAGTTCTGCTATGACCGCTGAAAAACTAGCATATAAAGTTCTTGAAGAAATTTTTGATAAACAAACTGCAATAGATACTTATAAATCTATAATAGGAAAATAAGAAAAGTTAACATTCTGCAATGTTAACTTTTTCTATATTTAAATGTAAATATAAATTGTGTTCCGAATAAGATAAATGAAATTAATTGTCAAATTAATCCACCAATAAACGGACCAACTTCTGCGCCTCCAACAGAAGATATTATTAATAATATTCATCAAATTATTCAAACTAAGTTATTTAATTCATAAATCACATACATTCAAATTGATATACCTTTTCAATGCTTATGTCTTCAAGAAAAAACTAGTTGTGGCAAGAACGCAAATGTAGTTAATGATGGGAAAATTAATGCCATAGCAGTTTGAACATCTGCGGTTCATCTAAAGTCAGAAACATTTCTTATTATTATAAAACTTGTTCAAACTAATAGAAATATTAATAATCCTAAATATGCTATTTTCTTTCTAAATAAGCTAAACTCTTTTTTGAAATAATATAACAAACCAATCATGACTGTATATAAGAATAAACAAACTGAATTAGCAATTAATGTTGCAAATAATTTCTCGCTACCAAATGATGATCAAAATGTTCACATCAATACTCCGGTATGAAAAATTCAAAACGAAACAAAATTGATATTCCCTGTTTTCTTAGTTTTAATGATGTTGATTAACTGCGGTAAACTTAAAATCATCACAAATACCGCTGCTATTCACGATAATACGTCAATTGTATAATTCATAGGACAAAATTATAACACATTATTAAATTTTAGTATTTCTATGATAGTTTCTCCTATTGCATTTGTGTTATTTTTACCAATAATTCTACTTGCGGCTTCCTTTGCATCGTCTGTTGCGTTGCCCATTGCAAAACTTAAGTTAGCATTTTTTAACATTGCAATATCGTTTCCACTATCACCAAAACTAATCAAATTTTTATGTGATAAACCTTCTAATTCTAAAACTTTTTCAAGACCCTTTAATTTATTAACACCTAAAGGGTTAATGTCAGTATACACTCCGTTGGTTAGAAAAATTGAAACCTTGTACTTATCAAGCAACTTAATAATTTCACTAGTTATCTTTTTCGCAAGTTTTTTAGGATTTCTAGTTGCGATTTGAACAATATGAAAATTATTATTTTCTATATTATTTTTCAAGTCTTGTATATTACAAATGTTTAATATATTAAGATCCATTTTATTTTCATTACTTAGCCAATTAGGTATTTTACTTTCAGGTAAAATAGTACAATTATAATCTAACGAATCTATTGTTAATACTAGTTTATTTTCATCTGAGTATTCTCTAATAATATCAAATATGGCATTATCTAATTTTCCTAACACAAAGGTTTTTTCGTTTTTTATATCGTATATAACTGCTCCGTTAGAACACACAAAATAATCAAAATTATTAATAGTATTTTTGTTAAATAAAGGTAATACTTTACTTATACCTCTTCCAGTAGCTATTACATTTAGATTACCTGATTTTTTAGACAAATTCAAAGCATTAAAATTAAATTCTGAAATGCTATTATCTTCACCTAAAATGGTTCCATCCAAATCAAAAGCAAAAAGTTTTTTCATTTATAAACTCCTATCGTTTTCTTATAAAAAGAAACATTTTTAATTATATATATTTATTTGTATTTTTTATAAAATTAAAAAATAAAACTTAATAAACAAGACACAAACTTAGATGTTTTTTTAATGAATTAATATTACTATTATAACTTTTAAACAATAATAATTATTAGTTAATGTATAAATTAAATTATTGTATAATATAAATACGCTTAAATATTATAATCTAAATAAGGAGGAAAAATGAGCAAACGTACATACCAACCTAATAAACGAAAACATGCAAAAGTTCACGGTTTTAGAGCAAGAATGAAAACTGCCAATGGTAGAAAAGTATTAGCTGCTAGAAGAGCTAAAGGTAGAAAACATTTAACAGTTTCTGACAAATAATAAAAGCACCAACATGAAAAAAATATATCGACTAAAAAAGAATTGGGATTTTCAAGAAATAATAAGTAAAAACAATTCATTACATAATAAATATATTGTTTTATACTACAAGAAAAGTAATTCTTTTAAAATGGGTATAACAATACCTAAAAAATTTGAAAATGCTGTTGGTCGTAATTTTAATAAAAGACAACTCAAGGCAATAATAAATAATTTAAATCCGTATGATTTAAATTATGATTTTGTTATTATTGCAAGAAAAGAGTTTTGTAACTCTCCTTTTTCTATTAAAAAAGTAGAAATACAAAAATTATTTGAAAGATTTAGAAAAAATGAAAAATAATAACTTTAATTATTTTAGAAACAATAACAATAGTTCGGACGAAAAAAAAGAAAAAGCTAAAAAAGGTTTTTTTAAATGAATGAAAATCATTTTATATCTTTTAATTTTTGGTCTAACTATGACAGGTTGTATTCAATCATTTGTTTTGAAAAATTCAACAACCGTTGGTAACGGTATAGAATTTTTCACAAATAAAAATGATATTGCACCTAGAGTTAATACATTCAAAGAACGTGAATATGGTAATGAAAAAACAACAACATTACCTTTAGTTGACAATGACGGAAACGATACAGAAAAAAAATTAGAAATATCAAAGCTACAAATATTAGAACAAAATGCTGATAAAAACATCTATGTTAATGATAGAGAAATTTTATCTAAATTAAGAGAACAAACCACAGAAAACGGTGGTCAATACGGTGTCGAAACTAATGGTCAAAAAATATTCTTATCCGCTATTAATATTGAAAGCCAAAAAGATAATAACAATAGATTTATTGTAGAAAAAAATGGTAGATATTTATTTAAATCTGCTAACTCAACTTCTTATAAATATGTAAACGATATTGATGATATTGTATTGCTAAGATTTTTACCTAATACCGCTATTCCATATATTGATGTAAAGAAACATAAAATAGATGTAAAATCTGCAGATGGTAAAAAAACAATACAAAAAGATGTTTACAATGTTGATAGTAAAGGAAACTTATCAGTTAACTTTATTAGTGGTTTACAATTAGTAAATAACTACAATGAAAAAGACAAAAATATTACAAACGTAAACGATAAAATTACAGTTGCAAACTTTATGTTTGCTAGAGATGTTTTACAAGAATTTTATAATTATACATTTGGTAAAAATAGTAAATTTTTAAGTGATTTAAATAAATATACAATAAATAAAATTAACGACGAAGACTTCACATCAGTATCAGAATATTTTAAAAGTTTAATAAAAGACGACAAAAAAGTAATAGTTGCTCAAGATAGTGATGAAACTTTATTTGAAGTTTCTCAACCGGAATTAACATTAATTAGAATGTACCAAGAAACAATGCTTAATTATCTAAATTCTTTAGGATTTGTAGAAAAAAGAAAAGATAAAAACGACCCAAAAAGTGTAGAACAATCTAAAATTATTTCTTCTAATATTAATAAGTATAATTTTGAAGAATCAAAATTAAACGTTATTAATAAAGAATTATTGTTTAGAGGTGATTATCCTTTACAACCTATTTCTAATTGAGCACAATCGTGAGAATATGGACCATTCTATGGTTTAATAGTTTATCCATTATCAGTTGTTGTGCAATCATTACAACAATCACTACCTGATTTAAAAGGGTGAGAAGCAATTATCGCCATTGTTATTTCATTGGTTTTAACAAGATTAATAGCATTAGCATTAACTTTTAAAACTAAAATGTCACAATCATTACAAGAAGGATTAAGATATAAAAAAGCGGCAATAGAAGCTAAATATCAAGGTTTTGAAAAAAATAAACAAATGAAAATGAGAAAAAACCAAGAAATTCAAGCACTATATGCAAAATACAATATTAATCCTTTAGATCAATTTGGTAGTTTATTAATATCAATGCCTATTTTCCTTGCTATGTGAAGGGTTATTCAAGGTATTCCTGAAATTAAAGATACAGTTTGATTAGGATTAAACTTCTCTTCAGTTTCATTCCAAAAAGTTATGGGTGGAGACTTTAGTTATCTATGAATTTTAGTACTAACTATAGCAATCCAAATACTTTCTCAATTATTACCACAATTCTTAAATAGAAAAAAATTCAAAAGAACTACAACAATCTCAGAAAAGAACGCGCTTAAAAAATCAGAAAAAACTCAAAAAATTATGGTCGCGGTGTTCGCAATTATTACAATTATGTTCGGAGTTGGTGTTCAAATTTATTGATTATTCGGTGGATTATGACAAATGCTTGAAGTTCTTTCATTACACAAACTTAAGAAAACAAAATGGTTTAAAGAAAAATATTCTAAAAAACTAGCTAGAAAATCATAAAAATGACTTTAGCAAATGCTTAGTCATTTTTTATATGCAAAATCATAAAAATTTATTAAAAAATATATATAAAATAAATGCAAATTTTAACTAACAAAATACTTATTTTTACGCTATTTTTTGCTTTGTTGATATATCAAGAATTTAAACAAAATTTAATGCTAAAAACGCTTATTTTATATAATACTATCACTATGAATTTAAGAAATAAATCAAGCAAATTCTACATAAATTTCGATAAAGAATATTCATATCAAAAAAATGATTTAGGTGTTTTATTTAAAAACAATCTAATTCAAGTTAAGATTTGGCAACCAATTGCTAAAAATGTAGAATTATTAATTTTCGACAAAAACGATAAAGAAAAAATAATAAATACATTACAAGGAACTAAAGAAAAAGTAATTTGAAAATTTGAGTTACCACTCGAATATGAAAATTTCTTATATCAATTTAAAATTACCCATAGTAACGAAAGCGAAACCTACGCGTTAGACCCTTACGCTTATTCGTTGGCTTCTTTTGACTGAAAAGGTGAAGAAACAAAAGTTGGAAAAGGTATTTTACTTAATATTAATTCAGACAAAAATGGAAACAAACCAAAAAAACTAATTTGAAGAAAAAATAATCACGTAGATGCAAGTATTTATGAATTACATGTTCGTGATTTCACAAGCGCTTTAAATCAAAAAGATTTTAAATCCAGACTCGGAACATTTAATGCATTGAGAGAACACAATTTATTTAGATACGTAAAAGACCTAGGAATTACACACGTTCAATTATTGCCTATTCAATCTGCTTACACCGTTAATGACAACGAAACAAAGATATACAAAAAAGGTGAAGGTAAAGGATGAACAACAAATTACAATTGAGGTTATGATCCGCATAATTACTTTACAATCAACGGAATTTATTCTTCAAATCCTGATGACCCACACGCTAGAATTAAAGAACTTAAAAAATTAGTTCAAGATGCCCACAATAATGGTGTTGGGGTTATTATGGATGTTGTTTATAATCACATGATGACTAATTCTATTTATGATAATATACTTCCAGGATATTATTATAGAGATAACGCTAAAATAACTCCTGTTAATTATGCGCCTTTAGCAGATGAGCGTTATATGGTTAGAAAAATAATGGTGGATTCTTTAAAGTATTTTGTTAAATATTTTAATATTGATGGTTTTAGATTTGATCTTTCATCATTCCATCACAACGAAACAATCGATTATATTGCTAAAGAATTACGTAAAATTAATCCTAATATAATTTTACACGGAGAAGCTTGACCATTCTCTGATTTAAAATTTAAGGATTCATATATTAAAGGAGTAAAATCAAATAATATTGGATTTGGTTACTTTAACGATTCTCTTAGAGACGCGATTAAAGGATACGAACACAATGATTTTAAACCAGGATTAATATCCAAATATGATAAAACACTATTTAAAAGATACGTTACATCGATTGTTGGTGGTATTAAAGATTTTAATTTCGGCAACGCAAAACACTCACGCGAAAAATATGTTTTATATTCAGATGATATAGCAACAAATTTAGCCTACGCTGCTTGTCATGACGGTATGACACTTTGAGACAAAATTAATACAACTACTACTAATTTAACTTTTATAGAACGTATAGAAACTTATCGTCAAGCTTTAATGATGACCACTTTCACCCAAGGAAGACAATTTATTTTAGCTGGTACCGAATTATTACAAAGCAAGCCGTGTGATTACTCTGGTGAAGAAGGGTTTAAATGTAAAGTTTCAGAGTATGATGATTTTAATGAAAAACCAGACAAAAATTCGTATCATCCAAACTCATACAAAACAACAGATTATGTAAATGCTATCAAATGAGAACATCTTGATAAAGAAGGTGTTAAAGAGTTTATATATGACTTCTTCAAAAAAATAAATAACTTTAGAAATAAAACAAAATTCTTTAGATTAGCAACAAACGAAGAAATTAATAAATCATTAAAATTTACAAAAACAAATATTCAAAAAGGGATTTTAAGTTTTACAATTTCACTAAATAATGAAACAATAGAAGTAATACATAACTTTTCGAACCAAGAAATTAATTACAAATTAAATGATGGCGACAAAATATTATTTAATTCAAGAATAAAATTTAAAAAAGGAATTTTAGATAAAAATTCTTCAATATTATTAAGGAGAGCATAATGAAAAATGTAATTAAATTAAAAGATAGAGTTATATATCAAATTTTTCCTAGATCATTTTATGATTCTAATAATGACGGAGACGGTGACTTAAAAGGAATTACAGAAAAGTTAGACTACTTAAAAGAATTAGGAATTGATAGTATATGATTAACACCAACATACGAAACAAATTTCGTAGATGCTGGTTATGATGTTTTAGATTATAAGTCAGTATGAAAACAATTCGGAACTTTAGAAGACTTTAAAGAAATGGCTACTAAGGCAAAAGAATTAGGAATTGACATTATAATGGATATTGTTTTAAATCATGTTTCAAATGAACATGATTGATTTAAGAAAGCAATAGAATCTAGAGATAACATAGAACACAATTATTTTATTTGAAGAGATAAATTAAATGACGAAGAAAAGAAAGCTCAAAGCATTTTTGGTGGTTCTGCATGAGAATTTGTTCCTAGTGTAAATAGATATTATTTCCACTTATTTTCAAAAGAACAAGTAGACTTAAATTGAGCACATCCAGACACAATTAAGGCTATGGTTGATGTTATTAACTTCTGATATGATTTAGGTGTTCGCGGATTTAGATTAGATGCAATTAAACACGTTGCAAAGACATTTGATGATGTTAATGCAAACCCATATTTTGCATGATGTGATGGTGCAGTTGATTATTTAAAAGCGTTCAATCAACAAGCTTTCTTTGATAAACCTGACGCTTTCACTTTAGGTGAAGCAAGTGGTATTACTGCGGAAGAATTATTAAAATACGGTGATGGAGAATCAAAAGTTTCTCAAAACTACTACAATTTCTCATGATGATGAATTGGTTGAAGCAACAAGACCGGAAGAAATGGTTTTGATGCAAACTGAGATTACAAACAATTTGTTTATCAACAACAACCTTTCCAACATAATGAAAAAATTAAACCTGAAATGTTTACTAACTTCTTATCAAATCATGACACTTCACGTAGTATTTCTCGTTGAGGTGATGAATCTATTTTTAGAGAGGAATCTGCAAAATCTCACGCTTTAATGCTAATGACCTTAAAAGGTATTCCATGTATTTATTATGGAGAAGAAATAGGTCTATTAAATACACATTTTGCAAATAGAGATGAATTTAGAGACGTGGACGTTGCTAACGGATTTGCAGATTTAGTGGACCAGAAAAAAGTTTATAGTGAAAGTGAATTTATAAAATATTTAAATATAAATTCTCGTGATGCTGGTCGTTCACTAATGCAATGAGATAATTCAATAAACGCTGGGTTTAATAAAGGTAATAAACCATGATTTATTTTAGGTAGAAGCCAAAAAGAAATTAATGTTAAAGATGCTTTGGATGATAAAAATAGTATTTTTTACTTTTATAAAGAATTAATTTCGATGCGTAAAGATAAATTTCATGATGTTTTAGTTGACGGTACTTCAAAAATAGAATTATTATCAACTGGAGTAGCAAAAATTACAAGAAAATTTGAAGAACAAGAATTAATTGCTATATTAAATATTACAAACAAAGAATTAATTTTAGATGAAGAATTAAAGGGATATACACAGCTTTTATCTTCATATAAAGATAACAAAATAGTTGCTAATACGTTGAGACCATTTGAATCAATATTATTAGCCAAGAAAGAGGTTTAAAATGAAAGACTTTTTAAAATATGATTTAGAAAATAAAACAGTTACACAAGTTAAATTTGATCGTAATGTAACCGCTAAAACAGAAAGTATTTTTGCTTTAGGTAACGGTTATATGGGTATAAGAAGTGCCGATGAAGAAAAAGCTTCATATAACAAAGAAGATTTTTTCGTTAACGGTATGTTCAATAAAGATACAAAAGATGATGTATCAGAATTAGCTAATTTAGCAGATTTAATGACTACTCCTATTTTTATGAACGGCTTACAATTTGATCTTAAAAATAGAGATGAATATTCAAAAACACTTTACATTCGTGAAGGATATTTAAAAAGAACTGTAGTCGCAAAAAGAGGAAGCGGAAAATTTGAATTCAATTTTGAGCGTTTTGTTTCAAACGCAGATGCAAATGTATACGGACAAAAAATTACAATCAAAGTTTTAGAAACACCAGAAAACAATTCTGTTAAACTTACTCTTAAACCTGCGATTAACGGTCAAGTAACAAATAGTGGTACTCAACACTTTGGGGAAGGTAAAAAAGCAAGACCTACTACCGAATCATTGCAAATGGAACAAGAAACAACTTTATCTAAAAAACTTGCTGTTCACAATATGATTACTAGATTATTTGTTAATGGTAAACGTATAAAAGGTGGACATGACGATTATGTTGTAGAAATGCAACGTCGTTATGTCGGATTTAAAATTAATGTCGATGTAAAACCGGGTGATATTATTGTTTTAGAAAAACTTATGTCAGTCCACACAAGTGTAGATGGTAAAAAATTCTTACTTAAACATGATATTGTTAAAGAAAACGCAAACCTTAAACATGCTGAACTTTTAGCTCAAACATACGATAACTTAAAAGAAGCATCAATTAACACAATGGATGAAAGAGTTTGAAAACAATTCTACGTTCAAATCAAAGGTGAAAACGAAGAAAGTAAATACGATTCACTTGCTTTAGATTTTGGTATTTTCCACTTAAACGGTTTTGTCCCAAGACATTCAACAAATATGAATGTAGGTGCAAAAGGACTTTCTGGAGAAGGTTACCAAGGACACACATATTGAGATACAGAATTCTTTATTAATCCTATTTACTTATTTAATGAACCAAAAATTGTTAAAAACTTATTAACATATAGATATAAAGGTATTCAAGGAGCTCGTGCTAAAGCAAAAGAAGTTAAGGAACGTGAAGAAGAAAGCAACTTATTAGGTGCGCAATTCCCTTGAGAAATGGCGTGACCTACTGAGGGAGAAGTGTGTCCATATTGAGGTCAAGCAGATGTTGCTACAGGTAAACAAGTTCCTATCGCTTCAAGACGTCAAGAAATTCACGTTTCCGCAGACGTTGCTTATGCAGTTAACCAATACTATAATGTAACTAAAGATGAGAAATTTATGGAAAAAATGGGATTCGAAATGATTATCGATACAGCCATTTTCTATCAACATAGAGCCGAACTTCAACCAGATGGAAGTTATGAAATTAAAGATGTTATGGGTCCTAACGAATACAAAGGTAACATAGACAATAATGCATACATCAATATGTTCGCAAAACAAAACATTGACTTAGCATTAAAATACATAAAATACTTAAAAGCTAAAAAACCATATGTGTGAGCATCTATCAAACAAAAAATACCGTACGCAATTAATGTTTCAAAATTAAAAGAGGTTTCTGAAAAGTTAGTTCAACAAAAACCAAATCAAGATTTAATTATTGCAGAAAATGATCAATTCTTAAAATTACCTAAAATAGATGTTTTACCATTCCAAATGCTTGGAGATGCTGGTAAAAAACTATTTAACACTACAGAAGGTATTAAACGTTTATCATCTCAATTAGTAAAACAAGCAGACGTAGTTTTACTAACAAACATATTGCCACACCTATATTCAAAAGAGGTTCGTGAAGCAAACTTTAATTACTACGAACCACTTACAACACATGATTCATCATTATCTCCTGCAACATACGCAATTGAAGCAGCAAGGCTTAAAAAAATTGATAAAGCTTATGATATTTTTAAATATGGAATTAATATAGATTTAGGTCCAGCAATGCATACTTCAAATGCCGGAATTCATGCAGGTTCATTAGCAGCAATCTACCAAATGATAGTGTTTGGATTCGGTGGACTTGATTGACATGATGATAAATTACATTTAGATCCAATTTTACCTAAAGCATGATCAGGACTAACATATAGATTTAAATATCAAGGAACATTATTTGAAGTTATTCTAGAAAAAACACAATTTAGTATTAAAACAATTGGTACATCAAGATTTGACGGTGTAATATATGTTCATGGTAAAAAAGAATACATTACAAATAAACCAACATTATTCGAGGTAAAAAATGACTAAAATTAAAGGATTTATTTTTGACTTAGACGGTGTTATTACTGATACAGCAGTTTTACACTTTAAAGCATGAAGAGAAATAGTTAAGGAATTTGGGATTGATTATACAAATGATGATAATGAAAAATTAAGAGGTTTACCAAGATTAGATACACTTAAAGCAATTATCAAAATGAAAAAACCTGATCTTGTACTATCAGAATCAGAAATGAATGATATCGCAACAAGAAAAAATGATTTATATAAAGTTTTATTATCTACAGAAATTAATAAAGAATCATTATTACCAGGGATAGGTAAGTTCTTAACAGATGCTAAAGATGCAGGAATTAAATTATCAATTGCTTCAAGTAGTTATAATGCACCTACAATTTTAGATAAATTAGGAATCAAAGAAATGTTTGATTTTATCGTTTATCCTGGGGATGTTAAAAACGGAAAACCTGCACCGGATATCTTTATTCAAGCAGCTAAAGGTGTTAATTTATCAGTGGATCAATGTATTGGATTTGAAGATGCTCCAGCGGGTATTCAAGGTATTAAAGATGCAAACATGTATGCTGTAGCTATTACACACGGATCATCTGAAGATTTTTCAAAAGCCGATACAATCTACAAATCAACTTCAGAGTTAGATTTTCAAACAATTATTAAATTAAAATAAAACTAAAAATCAGGATACTAGATATCTTGATTTTTTAATAAATTAATTAAATTTTATAAACTATCGAAAATATTTAATAAAAAATATCATCATTTAATTTTTTATATTATAATAATATTGCTCAATTAAATATTTTTATAAATTAACTTATAAAAAAGATAAATTTATGTTATACTATACTTACTACAAAAAAATAATTAATTTTTTACAAATTCTTTTTTTGTAGTATAATACTATAGCCTAAAAAATAAGTTGGAGAAGTAGCTCAGCTTGGTAGAGCACTACATTTGGGCTGTAGTGGTCGCAGGTTCAAATCCTGTCTTCTTCACCATTTATGGGGGGTTAGCTCATTTGGCTAGAGCGCCTGCCTTGCACGCAGGAGGTGGTGGGTTCGAATCCCATACTCTCCACCATATATGGCACTGTAGCTCAGTTGGTTAGAGCATCCGGTTCATACCCGGAAGGTCAAGAGTTCGACTCTCTTCGGTGCTACCAAAAATAACTATAAATCCATTATATTTATTGGACCTATAGCTCAATGGTTAGAGCAACCGGCTCATAACCGGTTGGTTACAGGTTCGAGTCCTGTTAGGTCCACCAATAAAATGGGTGATTACCCAAGTCCGGCTGAAGGGAGCAGTCTTGAAAACTGCCAGGGGCTTCACGGCCCGCGGGGGTTCGAATCCCTCATCACCCGCCATTTTTATAGTTTATTAATTTTTATATCGCGGAGTGGAGCAGTTTGGTAGCTCGTCGGGCTCATAACCCGAAGGTCACAGGTTCGAGTCCTGTCTCCGCAACCAAATGGTCCAGTGGTAAAGTGGTTTAATACGCCTCCCTGTCACGGAGGAGAACGCGGGTTCGATCCCCGTCTGGACCGCCATTTATGGCCCTGTAGCTCAGTTGGTAGAGCAACAGATTGAAGCTCTGTGTGTCGCTGGTTCGATTCCTGCCGGGGCCACCATTCAAAATAACTCTATTTTGGAAGCTACATTTTAGCTTATAAAATAGAGTTATTTTTTTATTTTATAATATAATTAAAAATATTTATAAACAATCTTTGTGGAGAAAATATGAATTATAAAAAAACATTAAACATGCCTAAAACTGATTTTGAAATGAGAGCAAACCTAACTCAAAAAGAATCTAAATTTAGAGAACTTTGAGCAACAAGCGAAGTTTATAAAAAAGTTTTAGAAAAAAACAAGAACAATCCTCGCTTCATTTTACATGATGGACCTCCATACGCAAACGGAGATATCCATGTTGGACACGCTTTAAATAAAATTTTAAAAGACATAATAGTAAGATACAAAACACTTAGGGGTTTTTATTCTCCTTTTGTTTTTGGTTGAGATACTCATGGTTTACCAATAGAACACAAAATGTTGACAGAGGCAAAATTAAATAAAGATGAACTAAGTCCTATTATTATTAGAAAAAAAGCTGCTAAATACGCTTTAAAACAAGTAGATAAACAATTAAAACAATTGGAATTACTTCAATTGTTTACCAACTATGATAAAAAATATATAACACTTGATAAAAAATATGAAGTTAAACAATTAGAAGTATTGAAGAAGCTTGTTTTCGATGGTTTAATTTATAAAGGCCTTAAACCTGTCTATTGATCACCAAGTTCACAAAGTGCTTTAGCAGAATCAGAAGTTGAATACCAAGATGTTGTTTCACCTTCTATTTATGTTTCTTTCAATGTCGTTAGTTCTACTTTTAAATCAATTAAACCAAATGATAAAATTATAATTTGAACAACAACACCATGAACATTATTGGCAAATGCAGGTGCTGCTTTAGGTGAAAAAATAGAATATAATGTTTTGTCATATCAAGACCAACGTTATATTGTTGCTAAAGAATTATTAAACGAATTTGTTTCAAAGTTAAATTGAGAAGGATATGAAATTTTAGAAACATTCATTGGTTCTGAAATTGAGAATCATTCAATTTTATATAACACACCTATAACAAAAGTTGAAGCTCATTTAATTTTAGGTCACCACGTAACAACAGAATCTGGTACTGGTATAGTGCACATTGCACCTATGTTTGGTGAAGATGACTATTTAATTGGTAAAAAATACAATTTAAATATGATAATGCATATTTCGGATAAAGGATATATCGAAAATACAAATACACAATTTGATAATATTTTTTACGAAGATGCCAACAAATTAATTGGTCAATTTTTAGGTTCGGATTTATTACATTTTAGTCGTTTTAAGCACTCATATCCACACGATTGAAGAACACACAAACCAATAATTTATCGTGGGACACCACAATGATTTGTTTCAATTGATAAAATAAGAGATAAAATACTTTCAGAAATTGAAAATAACGTTACTACATATCCTGAATGAGCGCACAAAAGACTTTATAATATGATTTTAAATAGAGGTGATTGAACAATTTCGAGACAAAGAACTTGAGGTGTTCCGCTAATCTTCTTTTACGATCAAGATAAAAACCCTGTATTTGAAGAAGAAATTTTTGACTATGTAATAAATCTTGTTTCACAATTTGGAACAGATGTTTGATGAGAAAAAGAAACTGATGAATTATTACCAGAAAAATATCGTGGAAAAGGCTTTACTCGTGAAATGGATATAATGGATGTATGATTCGATTCTGGTGTTTCAAGCATCGCTGTAGATATTGATGATGAAAACGGAATTAAACCTCCTTATGATTTATATTTAGAAGGTACAGATCAATATCGTGGTTGATTTAACTCTTCAATCATTAATTCTGTGGCGTTCAACGGTTTTGCGCCTTATAAAAAAATAGTTTCACATGGATTCACTGTTGATAAAAAAGGTGAAAAAATGTCTAAATCTAAAGGCAATGTTATTAACCCTCTTGATATAGTTAAAAAACGTGGAGCAGACATTTTGAGATTATGAGTTGCTAATTCTGAATACTCAAACGATATTTCTATTTCCGATGAAATACTAGATCAAAATACCGAAATTTACCGTAGAATTAGAAACACAATTAAATTCTTATTAGGTAACTTAAATAATTTTGAATACGACTCAGAACTAGAACGTACAGGAATTCATTTGTATATTAAAAATCAATTGGAAAATATTAAAGAAACTATTTTTAAAGCTTATGACGAATATAAATTTATCAACGTTATTAAAATATTAAACAACTACATAGTCGATCTTTCCAGTTTTTATTTAACAATAACAAAAGATATTTTGTATGTTCAAAAAATTGATAACCCTGAAAGAATTATGGTTTTAACTAATCTTTATGAAATAACTGAATTCTTAGTACACATAATTGCCCCTATTTTACCAACCACATCAGAAGAAGCCTTTTCATTCTTTAATAGCAAGAATAAACCAACTTTACTAATGCTTTCAGAATATATGAACAATAATGAATTTAAGTACGATAATGTTATTTTAGAAAAATATCAAGAATTTTTCGAATTACGTGACGAAGTTAATGTCCTAATAGAAAAAGAAATTAAGAGTGGTCTAATTAAACGTTCAAATGAAGCACATTTAATTTTAAACACTAATTCTGATTTAATTAAATCACTAGATTTAAAAACATTATTAATGGTTGGTAAAGTAACTTTTGACAATACAAAAGAAACACAGATAATAACATTTGAATCTTTAAAATGTGAAAGATGCTGAAACCACTTCGAGGAAAATGATTTCGATAAAAGCAATAACATTTGTTTAAGTTGTTCTAATATCGTAAAGGAATTTCCTTTAGATGAACTCGAAGATTAAAAATTCACTACAAAAAATTTATCAAAATAAAAAAAGAATTTTAGCTAGTTATATAGTTATATTTGTAGTGTTTATTATTTTCTTTTCTATAGATCAACTAACAAAGAATTTATTATTTAAACACGGTGATATTTTTACACTAAATAATGAAGGATTAATAACAGACGGAAATAATTATTTCCTTCCTGAAAAAATATATCAAAGCCCAAGTCAATGATTGGATTATAAAATTATTGGTGTGCGTAGCATTTGGCACGGAGGAGTAACCTTTTTAACCACAAGAAATACCTTTATAATACAATTTATCGGTATAGCAGTTGCAATATTAGTTTTAATATCTGTTCTTTTTTGGCAAAAGCAAAGATTTGTTTTAGCTTTCTTATTAGGTTTGGTTTTAGCCGGAGATATAGGAAACGCAATGGATAGATTTATATTTAATGGATATGTAAAAGATGTATTTTATACTCCTTTTGCACAAAGCCGCGGGACATTCAATTTTGCCGATTTATGTATTTTTATCGGAATTATTTCAACAATAATATACTCTTTATTCATTAATTTCTTAGAACATAAAAATGAAAAGAATAACAAAAACCAAAAATTAATCATTAAATAATTTAAATATCAAAACATTAAAGCTTTTAAAATGTTTTGATATTTTTTTAGTTCTAAATAGAATCGTTTTAATAACAAAAAGTGCTTTTTGTGTTAAAATTAAAATACTATGGAAAACACAATGTACAAATCACTAATGCAAATTAAAGAAAAACATGAAGAGTTAGAAAAAGCACTTTTAAACCCTGATGTTATTTCTGATATTAAAAAATACAATAAAATTAATAAAGAAATTAATTCAATAAACGATATAGTAGAAACTTTCAAAAAATACTTAAGCAACGAGGAAACCTTAAAACAAGCTAAAGAATTACTTTCAATCGAAAAAGATGATCAAATGATTCAATTAGCAAAAATGGAAATTGCTGAAGCGGAAGAAAATATGTCAAAATTAAGTGAAGAACTTAAAATACTTATTTTACCTAAAGATGAAAATGATGACAAAGATGTTATTGTAGAAATCCGTGGTGCTGCCGGTGGAGATGAAGCCAATATCTTTGCTGGTGACTTATATAGAATGTATTCAAAATGATGTGCTCAAAATAATATGAAAACAACATTATTAGATGCTACAGTTGCAGAAGCCGGAGGGTTTACATTAGTTACTTTTTCCGTTAAAGGTGATAAGCCTTACTCAAAATTAAAATTTGAAAGTGGTGTACATAGAGTTCAACGTGTTCCTGTAACAGAAACAAAAGGTCGTGTTCATACATCTACTTCTACAGTTACTGTTATGCCCGAAATTGATGATGATATAGAAATTGAAGTAAGAGCTGAAGATATTAGAGTAGACGTATTTCGTTCAAGTGGTAACGGTGGACAATCAGTTAACACAACCGACTCTGCAGTTAGAATTACACACTTCGCAAGCGGTATAATCGTTTCTTGTCAAGAAGGTAAAAGTCAAATCCAAAATAAAGAAATAGCAATGCGTATTTTAAAATCTAAATTATATGATTTAGAGCTCAAGAAGAAACAAGAAGAAGAATCTGGATATCGTAAATTAGCTGGTTCAGGAGCTAGATCTGAAAAAATAAGAACTTACAATTATCCACAAGATCGTGTAACCGATCATAGAATTGGTTACTCAACTTCACTTAACTCTGTTATGGAAGGAAAACTTAACTCAATAATCGATGCTCTCTTAACCGAAGAACAAAACGAAAAAATAAAAGAAGCTGGTATTTAATGCCTTCTAAAGAAGATTTATTATTAGAAAAAAGAAGATATGGACTTAAAGAGGAAATATCTTCTTTTGAATTAGAACAATTAAATAGCGGTATGCCTATTCAAAAAATAATGGGCTATATTGAAATGGCAGATATTAAAATAGATATTAGACATAATGTTTTAATTCCTAGATATGAAACAGAAGAATTAATTTATTTAGCTATCGAAGAAATAAAATTAAATCAATTTAAATCTGTATTGGATCTTTGTTCTGGTTCTGGATTCATTGGTTTAGCGATTAAAAATAAATATAAAGATATATCTGTTACACTTTCAGATATATCAAGTGAAGCAATTAAGTCACAAGAATTGAATAGTAATATTAATAATTTAAAAGTTAATATTTTGCACTCAAACCTATTTGAAAATATAACAGGTAAATTTGATATAATCGTTTCTAACCCTCCTTACATAGGAAATGATGAAAAATTAAGTAAATCTGTTTTAGATTTCGAGCCACATAATGCTTTATTTGCTGACGACAATGGTTTATTTTTTTACAAAAAAATTATAGAACTAGCACCAAAATATTTAAATAAAAACGGAATTTTACTTTTTGAAATAAATCCATTACATATTGAATTTTGAAATTCAATTAAAAATAAATTCAAACTATTAGAAATAACTAAAGATTTAAGCAATAAAAATAGATTTGTTAAGATAATTTTTTAACCTAAAAATACTATAGATAAGTACTTTTAGGTTTTTATTATATTTTTTATAATTTACATATTTAACATGATATAATAAAAAACCTACCAAAAAAATGAAAGGATAAAATAATACACGATGAAATTTAAAACCTTATTTTCAATTTTTGCTCTACCTATTGCCACAATAGCGTCGGTAGCATGTTCTACAACAAATAACAATAATGAATCAAAAGAAAAAGAAGAAAACAAAACAAAAACCAATGCCAATATAACAGTTTCTGATAAAAATAGCATCATTGAAACAGAAGCTAGTGCAAACGCAAGTGCTAATACACAATCAGAAGAAGAATTTAGCTTTGAAAAAAATAGAGAGCCTTTCATGAATTCGATTACCATAGCGAATAAAGAATTTTTAAAAGGTTTAAACGATGGCGAAAGTAAATTATATTATGATAGAGTTGGTAAAAAATTCTATGATAAACCAACATATAATAATCCTGATAAACAAGTTATTTTAGAACAAGATAAGAATATTTATACATTTAAAAACTCATATGATAGTTCAACAAAAGAAGAATCATCATTAAGAGCAAATTCAAATGGGGAACACAAATCTCAAGATGATGTAATTATTTCAAAAAGCGGAAACACAATAACCTTAAAACTTTGATTGTCACATTATATAAGAAAAGCTGACCAAAGACGCGGTCAATATATTCAAGACACAATAGAATTAACAAAGGAATTTACATTAGATTAAAAAAATAAGTCTTATTACACCTATTAGATAATAAGACTTATTTTTTAATAAACTTTTTAAATTGCATTTTTGAATTGTTGGTTAACTTTAATTATATATGATAATTATTTAAATTACCAAAATAAATTTAAATAGATAAAAAACATAAAAAAGTTCTTTATAACCTTGCATTTATTATTAATTTAAAAGTTAGTTGCTAAACTTAAAAGTGTATTACGTTTTTTAAATTAATAAAGGCGATTTCTAAAATTATACACACTTAAATAACTTAGAATTAAAATATAAAGGCGCAAAAATAAAATGAAAAAAACTAAAAAATTATTTATAACAACATTAAAATTAGCAACATTAACTACATTGGGAACTTTTCCTATTCTTGTTGCTTCATGTTCAAATTCAACAAAACAAAACGATAAAAATTCAAAATCAGAATTTAATTTAATTAAAGCAAATGGTTATTCTGATGAAATGACAAAATTAGATTTAGGAACTGCAACATTAGCTGCTGGTTGAGGTGATACAAGAGTTTTGATTAAAAACTCTAATAATTTAGTTGCTGTAGGTGCAACAGAAATTATAGCAAACGATGGTGTACAAGCTAGATCAAATTTAAAAAGAGGTGATGTAGAAGCAATTAAAATCATTTTACAATCAGCAATTAGAGATAAAAGTAATCCACAATTGCAAATCAGTGACATTCAAAACCCAGGAAAAACAAAATTTGTTTTTACAACATATAGTCACAATGATTACTCATCGGTTGATGAAAATGGACAAATAATAATTGATACAAAAGGTACAAAAGTAAACACTTATGGAACACCTTTAATAGAAGGTTCAGATTATTTTGATATAAATAATGGAGTAGTGACAAGAAAAGAAAATTCAACAAACAAATTTAAAATTCAATTTATACCTTCAAGTGATCCTGCAGAAGTTAGAAAAGCTTCTCAAGCATTAGAAAAATACTTAAACGATAAAGGATATAATATTGAAATTTCAACAGCTACAGAATATAATGCTGCCGCAAATGCATTAAGAGAAGGTTCTATAGATGTTGCATTTTTACCAGCAGGTTCATGAGCAGAACAAGCACAAGGAACAAACTTTATTTTAGTGGCCGGTAGATCCGTACAAATAATAGATCCATACGAATCAACTACTAACACAACAACACCTGCTTTTACCGATGAAAAAATATTAGTAGATGCGATAAATGGTTACAATACATTTAATTCTCAAAACGAAAAAAAATTATACATTCCACAAAACATAGAAAATGCTCCAAAAAAAGTCGACAATGAAAATGGATACAACGAAGCACTTAAAACAAAAGTTGACAGTTTAATAAATTCTGCAAATGGTAATCTTCCGGTAGTTGGTTACTATCGTTCATACATTATGGCTAAAAAAGACTCTGAAATAGCATTAAAAATTAAAAACGCATTGGAAACACAAGGATCAAATTGAACATTACCATGAGATGAAGTTAAAGGATTAATTAAATTTGCATATACATCTACAACTTCATCAGGTTCATACATATTCCCTGAAGCATGATTTAAAAAACACTTTACAGGATTTAAGTCATTTAAAGGTGAATAGTTATAATATGAAATTAAAAAAAAGTGAAAATAATTGGATAAGTGGTGATTGAAACATTAAATGACAAGATGTAGATAAAACTTATCCTAACGGCAAAAAAGGATTGACTAATGTCAATCTTTCTATTAACCAAGGTGAATTCGTTGCAATTATCGGATTATCTGGAGCAGGTAAAACAACATTATTAAAAACTGTTAATAAAATAAACGAAATTTCTTCAGGAACATTAACTGTCGGACCGTTTAATGTAAATAACTTAAAAAGAAAACACTTAAGAGAGTTTAGAACAAAAGTAGGTATCGTCTTTCAAGGATATAACTTAATTGATAATATTAGTGTTTTACAAAATGTTCTCGCTGCTCGACTTCCTCAAATGCATCCTTTAAGGTCATTTTTAGGTTGATATTCAAAAGATGATATTGATTTTGCCTATCAATGTTTAGCAAGAGTTAATATTTTAGAAAACGCATATGATAGAGCTAAGGATTTAAGTGGAGGGCAAATGCAACGTGTTGCACTAGCGAGAACTCTAGCTCAAAAACCTAAAATTATTTTAGCTGATGAACCTGTAGGTGCACTAGATCCTATTATGGCTAAATCTGTTATGGACGGTTTTTTATTAGTTAACAAAATGGACAAAATAACTATTTTAGCAAATTTACACCACGTAGATTTAGCACTTCAATATGCAGATAGAATAATAGGAATCAAAAAAGGTAAAGTGGTATTTGACGGAAGCTGAGATAAAGTTAATTTAGAAGTATTAAAAAATATTTACGGTGAACAATTAGAGCAATTTGATCAACAACAATTTCTTGAAACAAAGAGAAAGAGAAAAATAATTCAAGAAGAAATAATGTTTAAAATTAAGGACCTTAAATAATGAGTACCTCATTTAAGCAAAACTTCAAATTTAAAAAACTTATACAGTTAATTTATGATTATTTTAGACCTAAATTCGTCGACATTAACGGCCAAAAAGTAACTAAAAAATTTCCTTGACTTTTTTATTTAACATTTGCAATAAGTTTAATTGCGATAATTTTATTATTTATCAAAATAAAACCAGATTTTCAAAATTCCCAAAGTTTTTTAAAATTAATAGCTAATTTTTTTAAATTTAATACAAATGCAGTTATAGGTTCAAGAACCGATATAACAATTGCAGATACTACTACCCAAAGCTTAAAATTACTTTGACAAACTATTTCTTACTCGATTTTAGGAACAATAATAGGTATTTTTTTAGGTATTCCAATTGCGCTCTTAAGTTCGAAAAATTTTATTAAAACTCCTTGAATTTATGTACCAATGCGTGCATTTATGAGTATTATGAGAACGATACCGCCAATAGTGTATGCTTATATAATTTATTTTATTTTATCTCCATCATTAGTTGCAACTCTTTCCATAGCTATTTTTGTTGCTTCACTAATGGCAAAATGACTATATGAAGATTTAGATACTTATGATGTGTCTAGTTATTACGGTTTACAAGCGATAGGAAATACTAAGTGAATAGCATTTAAAAAATCTATTCTTCCATATTTGTTAAAAAGAATTGTTAGTTATGGATTTTATAGTTTCGAAATGGTTGTTCGTTTTGCAGCAATTTTAAGTATTATTGGAATTTCCACAATAGGTCAGTTAATGGCTGATGAATATGCAGTCCCAAACAACTTTGCACACTTATCAATTGCAATATGAATACTTGTAGCATTTATGATCTTGCTAGAAATGTTTACATTTTTAGTGAAAAAATGAATTTTAGAATATTCTCCAAAACATCCAACTATTGATGAAAATTTAAATTTTAAGAAGAAACTAGAACAACTTAAAAAACAAAAGCCCAAAAATATTTATATAAAAATAACTATTTCAATAATTATTTTTATATTGTTTATAATATCATTATTTTCAATTGAATTTAGAACAACTGGACCTGAAGGATTAGCATATTTTAACGAAGGTGTTAAAAATTTATTCACACCAAATTTAAGTGTATTTAAATGGGATAGCGGTGATAATCCTATTATTTTAGGTACAGAAGCACTAGCTATTGCAATTTTAGCAAGTGTTATAGGGTTAGTGTTTAGTTTATTTTTCGGAATACTAGCATCTAAAAAAATATCAGGAAAATTTGTTTCTCTATTTTTCAAATTTATAATTATAACATTAAGAGCAATTCCGCCATTTACATACGCATTAATATTTTTACTTTGACAAAAAGATTCAATCATATGAGCAGGAACATTGGCTTTAGCTATTCACAGTATTGGTATGCTTGCAAAATTAATAAATGAAAGTGTGGATAAAATAGATGATAAAGTATTTCAATCCCTCGAAAGTTTAGGTCTTTCTACATGAACTAAAATTAAAATAGGAGTAATTAAAGAAATATTACCGCAAACACTTTCTAACTTCTTATATAGAATTGAAATCAATTTTAAAAGCACCGTAATTATTGGAGCTGTTGGAGCTTGTGATTACGGATATCAAATTACAGTTTATTCAGCAGATATACGTTATTGAAGCATTTTAAGTTCTTATTTAATATTTACAATTGTATTATTATTAATAATTGAGCAAATTTCTAATATGCTTAGAAAGAAAATAATGAACAGATATTTCTTAGAAGAAAATGCATATTTTAAAAAATACTTTAGAAATAACGTTTTAGTAAAAGCCCTAGCGTTATCAAAAATAAATAAAGAAATTTTTGTCTATGATAATAGAATTGCTAAATATAATATTGCTAAATTTAATAATCAATTGAAAAACAAATTTTACTTTGAAAATAAAATTAAATTAGGGGAATATATAGACTTAAAAAGAAGATTACTAAATCAATCTAGTCTAATTTCAAAAGAATTAAGAACACTTAAAAAAGAAGCTTTTTTAAGTGTTTGAAACGAAAATAAAAACTTAAGAATTTGAGCGTGAAGCAAAAGATTAAAATTATCTTTACAATCTTCGGATAAAGTTAGTTCTAAATATTTTGAAAATAAATCAATTGAAAGTAAAAAACATGCTAGTTAAACAACTTAAAAAATTTTGAGAAATAATATCTCAAGCACAATATATAACTTTATGTACTCATATAGAACCTGATGGTGACACCTTAGGCAGTGCTGTTGCATTAAAAGAATTAATTTTGCTTAATTCAACAAAAATTAAAGAAGTAAAAATATCAGGTAAAGATTACCCACGTAATTTAAGTTTTTTATTAAAAGAAGAAGAGAATCTTGTATCTAATGAATTCTTTAACAAAAGTCTTAAAATCGTTGTTGATACTTCAACAAAATCAAGAATTTACGATCATAGAGTTATAACTCAAGAATCTATTAAAATAGATCATCACCCATTTGAAAATGAATGACTATTTGAAATAGGTGGCGATAATTGACCTGCCACAGGACAATTAATTGCAATGCTTATAAAACATTTGAATCTTAAAACTAATAATTTATCACTTGAAGGTGCGGCAGTTGCAATTTTAACCGATACCGAATTTTTTAAAGAAAGAAATATAACCTCCGAAACTTTTGAAGCTATGAAAGTGCTATTTGAACATAATTTAAACTACTCTTCCTTACTAATTAAAATGCAACTTAATAACGAAGAATTAAATACTATTTGAAAGGTATGTAATAATAAAAAGGTTGTCGAAAATGTAACATATACAGTATCAAACGATATAATAACTAACGATATAGTAAGACCTTTAGTCGCTAAATTTGTTGAAATTTCAAACACAGATATTACAATTGCTTTTTTGAAAAGAGAGCAAGGTGATTATAGAGTTGAAATTAGATCAAACGGATCCTTTGATGTTTCAATAATTGCAAGAAAATTCGGTGGTGGAGGTCACCACAATTCAAGTGGGTTTATAATTAAAAATAAAGATGAAATTGACAAAGTTATAAATTATATTAATAATTTAATAACAGCATAATAAAAAGCCGTTTAAAAGCGGCTTTTATTTTATAACAATTCATTAAAAATATTTTCTCTATTATTTCAATAATTTATTATTTGTTCAATGCTGAAAGTATTATCATTTAATGAAATATGATTATTACCTGGGAAAAGTAATAAATAAAAGTAAAAATCAAATTGCTTCTGTTTTTTAGTTATATTAAATATCGAAGCTAATGTCGATTCAACTTCATTATTTTTATTATTAATAGTTATTAAAAGTTCTCTTACTCTAAAAATTTTTTCATTTATTTTTTGTGGTTCGATTTTAACTTCTTCTTCCAATGTAAATTTACTTAAATTAATCTTTTTATATTTAAGATAATTAGAAAAAGTTTTGATTCAAAGAATATTAAAATATAAAATAGGAATAAGAGTGATTATACCTAAAACAACCCAAATTATTCCTCATTTTCTTGAAACTTCAATAGTTTCATTCATTGAATAAAAAATAATTAGAGGAATTAAAACAATTGACAAAATCGTTAGGAAAGAAGTGTAAATTAAGAAATTTCTTATTTTTCTTTTAATTATTTTTTCAATTTGCTGATTAATTTTTAAATTTTTATTTTTCGAATTAACAAACAATGAATTAAATACAGAATAAAAAAATTTAACATTTAAAAATGGTATTCTAAAACAAAAACTAACATAAGTAAGGTTTGCTAAAAAAATTATAATGAATAAATATATACTATCCATGTTTTTTATTTCCTTTTACTTATTAAAATTTGAATAAACATCATCTAAATTATTTCAAATTTTAATAATTTCTTCATCGCTTAAAGAATTGTTTTGGTTATCAAGGATGTGGTTTGAACCAGAAAACAATAATAAATATGTAATATATTCAAATTCTTCTTTATTATTTATATTCTTTAAAAATCTATCCATATCAAATTTACGTACATTAATTATTTTATTGCTTCAAAACATAAAAATTTGTGCAGATAATTTATATGAATATATCATTCGTCTAGATTTAAAAATATTTTTAAATTCTAAGTTGCTTTTATTTACGTCAAGCTTTTCTTCTAATAAAACATCTTTATTATTATTTAGTTTCTTAAATTTAATAAGAATTACTAATACTCTTACAAATAAAAATAAAAATATTACTGGTGGTATAAATAATAAAACTAATGGTAAATAAGGTATTAACGCAATAAAATTGCTTGTTTTAGAAATAATTGTTATAACATTAATAACTACAGACGCAACACCAAATAAACTAATCACAAATAATCAAGAAACCAAAACAGTTAATGTTTTTAAAATTCTCTTTAATTGTTTATCATTTATCTTTAAATTATTGTTCTTTAATTTTTTAAGCATACTGTCAAGTAATACAATATACATTTTAAAATTTCACTTTGTATTATTTACCATTATTAATAATAAAGACATTGGTATTAACAAAAAAGCAAAAACTAATACTAAATTTGTCATTTTCTCCTTTTTATTTATTTTATATGATTGAAAATTATATTTAATAATAATAAATTTAAAATTAAAAATATATTTTTGTCATTTTTATTGAATTTAAGTCAAAAAATACAAATAAATATAAAAAAGTTGAATTATTGTTTCAACAATAATTCAAATTTAAAATTTATATTTTGAGTTGTTAAATTTCTAAATACAATTATATTAAAAAGCAAAATTAAGATCTTATCACTTAATATATGCTTTTTTTATTTTAATATCCTTTTGTAAATATTGCAGTATCTTTTTTATTATCTCCAAATCCATTTGGATAAATTTTTCTTAAGTTTTCACGATATGAAGCGGTTTGAGCAGAATATTTAGTTTTATCACTTCCGTCAATCAAGTTATATGCCTTAATAGTATCGTTATTGAATGTATAATCATTTGATAATAATAAAGGTGTAAATGAACCCGATTTACTTAAATCACCATATTCTACATTACTACTTACACCGCTATATGCTCCAATAATTTGTCCAAATTCATTATAAACAACTGAACCTGATGCTCCATAATATAATGATGAAAAGTTAATTCTTTGTGTAAATCCATAAAAATCAGCTAATGTTTTACCGAATATTTCTGTATATGGAGAAAAATTATTATTTGTCATTTTTTCTTCATAAGCTCTAGCCGGTAATCCAAAAGTTTCTGAATTTTTTGAAGTACCTGTATATCAATTTTCGCCACTGTTTCTCTCTGTTGGATTATTACGACTTCAAGCTGATGAAGATGAACCTAAAGCTGGATATCCACCGATATAAATATCTTTTGCATTGGTTAAGTTTTCTCCGGAATTTTGCATTGCACTTATGTAATCAGTTGTAAGTGTGTATGTCGAAACGGACTTGTCTTGGTTAGGTGTTGTATTATCTTTATTTCTTTTGATGTATTTATTTAAAGCATCAATTGCATCTTTAAATCATTTCGAATGAGTATCATCCATTTTTGAAAAATCTACATCTATTTCAAAAACAGCAAAGTCAGTGTAAAAAGGTATATATCTATCATTTTGTAATGTATTATTAAGTGCTCAAAGATTAGTATTTTTATCTGTTTCATCTTGCGATGTTTCTCGTTTTTGTCTATCAAATTCTTCTTTTGTTTTTCTTTTTGCATCCTCTTGATATTTATCGATATATTTATGATCTATGAAATCATAACCTGCAAAAATTAATTTAGGTTTTGAAATAGCACCATCATTAGCCATTTGTGTTCTGGAAGCATCATTATCGCTTCTTTCTCTGTTTGTGAATAATTCATTATTTGTTAATCAATTTGTTCTATAACGTTCTTCACCTGCATAATTAAAGTTATTATTTTTAGCTTCAAAATCAGTTATATATTCACTACTTTTTCCAATCGAAATAGAATTAGCCTTAAAACCTCTTTCGTCATCGTAATTTAATTGCTTTGCAACACTTTCTTCTAAAGTATTAGATAACATACCGATAACATGTAAATTAGTAGCTAAGAACAACTTGTATTTGTTTTCATCTTGTTTATGATAATCAAGCAATCAAGCAGTACCACCTGAAGTTGCTAAAAACGAACTATCGTCAGTGCCTAAATTTACACCAAATTTAATCGCAAATGTACGGTCATATATTTCTTTATAAATGTCTTTTTCGCTAGGTTTTGTAAACTTATTTACATCCATTGAATATTGTTGATCTCTTTTTCTTAAATTATTGAAAAAATCAGCATCAGGTATAAAAGGCATTTCAGGATTCGGTTTCGAAGGTTGATTTTGTGCTCCACTCCCTCCAACTTCATTAGCATTACTATTTGATTGATTTTCACCTGTGTTTTCGGGATTAGTTGTTTTTTCATTAGTTTGTGTATTTGCAACATTACTTTGGTCTTGAGCATTGGCGTTTGAGTTCGTTGAATCCGCCACATTTTCATTTTTATTTGGTGTAGTATCACTATTAGTTTTATTATTTTGTGATTCTGTTTTAGCTAAGTTATCATTATTTTTAATATCTTTTTTATTCTCTTCTTTTTTTGGAGAATTATATTTATTTTGTGAACAAGAAACCACCGCAATTGTAGGTAGAATCACTGTCGATATCATTGATAATAATATTTTCTTTTTCATTTTAGTACCGTCCTTATTATGAATATTTAATCAATATTTGAAATTATATACTTATATATAAATTTTAATAAAAAGTGAAAAAATATTTTTTAGACATAAAAACAGACATAAAAAATGTTTTTTCACATTAAACTAAATATTAAATAAAATATTGTAAAATAAAAATATGAATATAAAACACTTTTTTAATATTTTTAAAAAAATAGAAGATATACATTACTTAGAAGAATCTTTAAAAGTAAAATTAGTGAAAATGAATATAATTACATTATTTGAATTATCATCATTAAATGATCAATTTATAATTGATAATTTTGACCAAAAGCAAGCGGATTACATAATTAAAATAATAAAATTTACTAAGCAAAATTATATAATAAATGATTTTGATAATATAGTCTTTTTTAGAACTAAAAAATATGAAGAAAATCTTTTTAATTATTCTTCAGATTTTTTTATTTATAAGGACGAAAAATATAAAGAAATAATTAAACTAAATTATATAAAATCTTTATATGAATTATATGAATCAATGTTTAAGTCTGAAGATTTTAATAAAGAGGAAATTATTTTGTTAAATAAAATTTATGAAGAACAAACTAAATTTACTAAAAGCGACTTAGAAAATATTAGAATTTTATTGAAAAACTATATAAGCGAAAATACTTTTAGCGAAAATAAAATTACTTACAACGAAAAATTTATAGATTATATTTTAAAAAATAAAGAACAATTTATAGAAAAAACTAACCTTAAAGAAACTTTAATAACAAAAAATGCGGAAAATGAGCACAAAGAAGAAAACATAAACAACGAATATAATACATTTGAAATTGCTTTAAATATATATAAAGAATGGTTCGGAAGCATTGATATTAACTACGAAATTTCAAAACCAATATTAAAAAATAATATACTAACAATTAAAAAGTTAATTGATCACAAATTTAGCGATAAACATATCGAAAAAATGAGGTCCGTAAATTATAAAAAAATAAAAAATTACGTTCTAGAACGATCTAATTATTCTTATTATTATAAAAACGATATTATAAGCGACGAGGATTTTTTCGAACTTAAAAATAAAAAGTATTTTAACTTAAATTTAGACTCAATAATCGAGAAGAACAGTTTTATTGAAAAAATAATAAATACAAATAATTTTAAAAAAATATCTGATATATACGATTTTAAAAATAACATCGCACTAACTCCGTCTAAAATGAGTAAAGTAAACTCTTTTATAAATGGGGTAAAATTAATTGAAAAAGACGATATTTTTCAATTAATTGAAATTAGAAAAGTTTATAAAAATATGTTTAAAAATCTTTTTTATGGGGAAATAATTTATCTTAAAGAATTATTGAACAATGTTTTTGAAAAAATGACTTCAAATATAGAAACTTATAATTATTTACCCATTTACCAAGAATATATTATTAATTTACTCAAAAAATCAAACAAATATAAAACAACTGACGAACTATTTGAAAATATTGTCTTTAAAAACGAATCATTGCAAAGAGTTGTAGATAAATTATCATTAAATGAAAATATACGTAGAAAAAACGATTTGTGATTATATAAACACGAAAGCATCAATTCTTTTGACTTCGATAAGCAAATAGAAAATTATAGCAAAATAATAAATTCAAAAGATATTTCCGGTGAAAACCTTTTTCTAAGAGAAACTATTAAAAATAAAATATTAAATTTAAATACTCATTTCCTAGAGGATAGGTTTTCATATATTTATGAAGAATATGATATTTCAATAAATGAAATTAAAAAATATTTTAATGCCTCAGAAATAGAATCAAATTATTTATATTTATTTTATAGAAAAGGTAAAACACCCTTAGAAAATGCCTTATTTGACGAAAAAATACCTAAGGAAAATATAAAAATTATTAAAATCATATTATTAAACGAAAGAAAAAGGTTAAAGATAGACAATGATTGAATATCATTAAAAAAATCTAATATTTTAGAATATATAATAAAAAAAGAGTTTCAATCATTAACAAGAGTAGATGAAATATTTAATAAATATAAACTTTTTATTGAAAATAACAAAATAGATAATAATTTATTTTTAGAAAATTCTAGGCCAGTTGAAGCGATATTAACTAGATTAGATAATGTAATTTACTCTAGAGGAAAAATGTTTAGATATTATCCGTTTAATTCATTTGACTTTGCTACTTTTCTTGAAATAATTAATATTCAACAATATGAAAATAGCATTTTTTCAACAAAATTAATCTTTGATAATAATTTAGATTTAATGAACGACTATGATATCAATGATGAATATGAATTACATGCTCTTTTGAGAAAATTATTTGAAAAAAATTATTTAATAGAAAAAATTAATTTTTCAAGGTCTCCAATAATTAAATTTAATATGGAAAATCATAAAGAGCAAATAATTAATTTTTTAAATGAATTTTCACCCATTCATAAAAACGACTTTCAAGAAAAATATTCTAAATATTATGGATTTAATAAAGAAAGTTTTACATCTAACAGTTTTATTCATATAAAAGAATTTATTACAAAAGATAACATATTATCAATAGATAATCCTGATAATTTCATTAGTGATGATGATATTCAAAAAATTAAATCAAATTTAGTTAATGAAATTTATAAAACAAATGATTTTTATAAAATAATCTCTAAATCTTTAGATAATAATATTAATTTTATACCTATCTACACACTAGAAAAATTAGAATTTAAAAGGAATGACAATTATTTTTACAGCTCAAAATTTCCAAATTTTGCAGACGCAATTTTTAATGTTTATTTAAAAGGTAAAAATTATATAAAAATTCCAGATGATATAGCAGTTTTTGATAAGGATAATTTTTGAAAAGATAGACAAGCAAATAATACAATAACCATATTAAAACAAACAAATAAAATATTCCCTATAAACAATAACTATTGGATTTCTATTGAAAAACTAACAAAAAACGGTTTAGTTACTATAGAAGATATAAAAAATTTTGTAAATAATGTTTATAATTTTGTTAAAAATGACTATTTTACAATTCAATCATTAAATGAAAATGGGTTTTCAGACAAATTATTTAATTTAGGTTTTGAAGATATTTTCTACGAAAATTTGCTTTCTCAAAGCAACAAGATATCTTCAATATCCAAAAAACAAAAAATATTTTTAAAAAAATCAAATAAAAATAGTCCTTTCTTATCATTTAACAATTTTATAGAAGATACTATAAATAAATATTTTTGAAATAAGCAAATACAACATATTCTGTTTGATGACTTTATCGAAGTTATAAAGGAAAACTACAAACTTTATAATCTAGACGAATATAAAATAAAAGAAATATTAAAAGATTTAGGATATTATATAAACGATATTTCAGATATTATTTATATGTCAAAAAACATTTTTTACGATAAATTAAAAAAATAAAAGGAGAATTTATGAATTTATTAGAAAGTAAATACATAAGAAAAACAAATGAAACAAAAAATATTGTAATAGACGGTAGAGTAAATAATTTCCCAGTTTATGAAATTGAACTTGAGCCATTATTTTATAACGATAAAAATGATAGAATAATTACTTGGTCTTCACAAGAAACAGATTATCCATTAGAAGAATATAGAAAAAAAGATTTTGAAAAATATAATAATCTTTTTGAAAAATGAATTTTCGAAAGTAACCAAATGGCATTAAACAGAACCAAGCAAAATATTCAACTATTAGGGCAAATTGAAGCCGGTGTTGTTTTAAACGACGGTAGAGTTATAGACGGTAACCGTAGATTAACATGCCTAAGAATGTTACAAAAAGAAAACAGTTCATTACCTAATAAATATAAATTTAAAGCCGTTATTTTAGATTTAAATTATGAAAATAATAGCAAGAAAATAAAATTGCTTGAACTAAATATTCAAATAGGTACTGACGAAAAAGTTTCTTACAATCCAATTGAATCAATGATAGGGGCATATAACGATATAGTTTTAAAACAAACTGTTACAATAGAGGAATATGCAGAGGCAACAAGAGAGAGTGTTAAAAAAATAAAAGAAAAAATTGAACAATCTGAATTTTTAATTGAATTTTTAGAATTTATAGGTGCTAAAAATAAATATTATATAGCACGTGAAAATTCTTTACATGATCCAATTTTAGAATCTGTAAAAATAATTAAGAATGCCCAAAAACAAGAATATTCTGAAGATCAAATAAATGATTTAAAAAATATTTTATTTTCAAATTTACTACTTGTTCAAAGCGGAGATAAAACTAGATTTATACGTAAAATAACTAAAATAATTCAAAATAAAGAATTTGGAAATAAACTTATTAGAGAAGAACAGGGTATCGTTGATTACGTTTTGGATACGTTAGATAATTATGTGGATGAAAATCACAACATTAAAGATTTAGATAGTTTTTTAGGTGAAATTGCAAATAGCAATGAATCTGAAAAAGTTAAACAATTACCTGAAAAACTAATAGAGCAAATAAGTTTAAAAGAAGCAGAAAACGCTCCTTTAAAATTAATCGTTAATGCAATCGAAAAAATAGACGAAATAGATAATGAAATTATTTCTAAATTAGATTTTGATAAAATAAATGAATTAATAAAACCGATTGAAGTACTTATAAAAAAATCTACTAAATTAAAAGAAATGTTAAAAGAAATAAATGAATAAATTAACATTAACAACCTTAGAAATAAAAAATAATTTATACAAAATAGTAAGAACAAACGGAAACATTAATCATTTTACTAATTCTAAGACTTATAAAAGAAAATTCTTAAAAAAGTTTTTTGATTGAGGCCTTTCTTCATTAGATGAAAATTATATAGTTGTAAAAGAAAACTTCTCAAATAATGAAATAGAAAATTTAATAGAAAATATAAAAAAATCTTGTACTGATATAAACTATACTTTTGAAATAGATAAAAGTATAGAGAAAACTTTAGAACAAGAAAAATCGATTATTACAAAAAGAAAAAATGTGGGAATAGATATAAAAAATAATAATTTTTCAGATTTGTTATTAGATGAATTTAATAACTTTAAAATTATCATAAAAAAATATTTAATTAGAGAATTAAAACCAAAACAATTATTAAATAGTTTTTTTGGTTTTATAATGAAAAATTCACTAAACTATTCTGTTCCTGGTGCCGGAAAAACTTCCTCTACACTAGCCATATTTTCAGCTCTTTTTGACAAAGGAATAGCAGAGAAAATTATAGTTATTGCTCCTAAAAACTCCTTTGAGTCTTGGATCAATGAATGAAAAAATACTTTTGGCAACAACATAGAATTAAAAGAATATATTTATGAAGGTACGAAAAGTAAAGTGCAAAATTTTTGAAATAAAAATTTAATATTATTGAATTATGAAAAAGTATTTAATTTTAAAGAGCACGCAAATAAAGTTATAAATAAAAAAACTTTCGTGATATTTGACGAGGTACATAAAATTAAGAATCCAGATGGCGTTAGATCTCAAGAGTGAATAAAAATTATTTTAGGTAATCAAAACTGTGGAATAATACAACTTACAGGAACACCGTTGCCTAATACTTATAAAGATATTTTTGTTAGTGCAAAAATGATGTTTTCAAAAGAATTAAAAGATTTTTTTCCTTATTCCGTTGAAGAATTAGAAAAAATATCCGAAAACAATAATATTTCAAAAATGAAAATAGTAAATCAAGATTTATACCCTTTCTTCATAAGAACATCAAAAAAAGATTTGAAAATATTACCGCCATTAAAAGATAAATTTATTGAAGTAGAAGCTACTCCAGACGAAATATTAATTTTTAAAGAAATAAATAAAAATATTAAAAATGGCCCAGAAAAACTTATTAGATTTATGCAATTAGAGTCTAATCCTAAAATGCTAGCAAAAACAATAGAAGATGATGATATTTTAGATTCATTGGAATTAAGTAAAAACGAAATGCTAAATTTTAATATCATTTCAAAAGAATTGGTAGAAAACATCTATTTTTCTTCGAAATTTAAAAAAATGTTCGAATTAGTAAGATCTTTAGTATTTGAAAGAAAAAAAGTTATTGTTTGATGTATTTTTAAAGATACAATAAATACTATTTATGATTTTTTAAACCAAAATAATATTAAAACTGTCAAAATTCATGGCGAAGTGGAAGATCAACAAAGAACTTTATATATTAAAGGTTTCAAAGAAGGTCGATATGATGTTATAGTTACAAATCCACACACTTTGGCTGAATCTGTATCATTTCACAAAATTTCTCATGATGCAATATACTATGATCTTAGTTATAATTTAGTGCATTATTTGCAATCAAAAAATAGAATTCATAGACTAGGATTAACTAATGATGAGTATACTCAATATCATTTCATTTCTCAAAACTACAATTTAGGAAATTTAAAATACAATTTAATAGAAAAAATATATAAAAGATTGTTGCAAAAAGAAGAAATAATGAACGAGGCAGTAGAATCCCAACACTTAGAAACTCAAACCTTTAGTTCTTCGGATGATATTTTAAAAATATTAGAAGATTTAAAATAAAAGCATTCATTTTGTTTGCTTTTTTTATTAAAATAAATTTAATTAAATTTAATTATTTATTATAAAATATTAATGAGTAGTTTCGCATATTTTAAGCCTATTTAACAAAAATAAAGGAGATAAATATGATTAAACTACAAAATAATATATTAAAGTACAAATTCAAAAATCCACTTTTGCTACATCAGGCCTTAATTACAAAAGGATACTCAAATACAAATAGTAATGGTGGAAGTTTAGAAAACGGTTTAAAAACCGTAAATAATGAATACCTTGAGTTTTTAGGGGATCCTGTTCTAAATTTAGTTGTCAAAGAATATTTGATTGGTAAATATAAGAAAAAAGACATCCCTAGCTTAGACATTGAGGTTGATTTAGGTAAAATAAACGATGAATCACAAAGTTACTTTAAAAATGATCATTTAAAAATAATCGCAAAAACAATTAACATTAATGAATTAAAGCATTCTAGTCGAGCAAATGACGAGGACGATAGCTCTAAAGAAAATGCTGATATTATTGAAGCAATCATTGGAGCTGTATATATAGACTCAAATTATGATTTTAATATTACTCGTGATGTTGTAATTAGACTACTACAAATTGGTGAATCTTCTGGAAAAAGTGACGAAAATATTATTAATAATACAGTTAAAAATAGTAAAGAAGTTGCAATTTCTAAACAAAATAAAGTAGCATTCAAAATTCCAACAGAAAAAAGTAATATTGATAAACTAATAAAATTAAATATTATTGATGTTACAAATACACTTTCTCAACTTGTTAAGGAAGGTTCAAACAATAATTGAGAAAGTATAATATCTGTTAAAGATAAGTTAAACAATAGTAATTTAGTTGAATTTAAGTCTAAAAAGTCAAAGAAAAAAGATTCGATTAACGATGTAATTGTAAAATTAGATAAATGATCTACTAGCCGTTTAAGTGATTATGAGAATAATTTAAATACTCCTTCTAAAAAAGATTTAGAAAAGTATGTAAATAAAGACGATTTAAGTAAAGTCGAATCACTAACATTTAAATTTGAAAGCAAGCAAAGCGGCATTACAACTTGATTTTTTGTAGGTAAATTGAAACTTAATAACCAAAACACTAACCATGACTTTAAAGTTTCTGCACCTAAAAAAGATAAGTTAAAATCTGAAGTTAAAAATTATATTGCTAACTATATTAAAAATATAGATAAACCAAAAGCAAAAAATAAAAAAACCGATGATTTAGCATCAAAAATAGTCGCTTACGAAAAGGAATCAAGACCTTTTGCTAGCTTAAAAAATAAATTTGAGAAATATAAAATCGAAATTACTGATATCACTGAAAAACAAATATCAAAAGATAAGGTTGAATTAAACGTTTCGCTGCTATTTAAAAATAATTCTGAAACAATGACTAAAAAAATTGAATCAAACAATCGTACAAAAGCGTTAAATTCACTTTCTAATCAATTGCATTTAGCAATTAATAACAAATTCAAAGATAAATAGTTGAAAAAAATACGAAACTACTCTAGACTATTTATTAGTTAAAAACCTTAGCCCTTTTACAAGACTAAGGTTTTTAAATTAAAATTTATGATTTTTTAAATTTTTTAAAAAATAGATTTCGTTTTAAATATAAAATTTTTATTATTAAAAACAAAAACTGGACTTGTTAAAGTTCAGTTTTTCTCTGTTATTATTTATTTAAATCTTCTCATTTTCAATTTCTAACTTCATCAATATCAATACCAACTTCTTTTATATAGTAGTTGTGGTATGCGATTTTTTCGTCCATTAAATCTAAGAAATCTTTAACATTTTCTTGACCATACACTGCTCTAGCGGCTGTTTTAGACATGTGGAATCTATCCATGTGTGACATTAAACGAATATCAAATGATGTAGTGATATCACCATTTTCCCTGTATCCGTGAACTCATAAATTGTGGTTTCTACGTGAGAAGAAGAAGTCTCTAATTAAACCTTCAAATCCGTGGAACGCAAATAATATTGGTTTATTTGTTGTAAACACTGAATTAAATTCTTCATCTGATAAACCACGTGGGTCAATACTTTGATGTCTTAATTTTAATAAATCAACAACATTAACGAATCTGATTTTTAGATCTTTAAAATGTTTATTTAAAATTGAAATTGTAGCTAATGCTTCTAAGTTTGGTTCTGTTCCTGCAGCTACAACAACTAAATCTGGTTCTTCACCTTCTTTAACGGTTGATGCTCAATCAATTACTTTGTAACCTTTTTCAACCAATTCTCTCGCTTCTTCTACGTTATAAAATTGATCTCTAGGTTGTTTTGACGCAACAATTAAGTTAATTACATTTCTTTCTCTAAATGATTTATCTAAAACTGCTAATAATGTATTTGAGTCTGCAGGTAAATATTCTCTGATTAATTCAGGTCTTTTATCTGCTAAGTGTCCTAAAATACCTGGATCTTGGTGTGTATAACCATTGTGATCTTGTTGGAATGCAGTTGATGTTGCAATAACGTTTAATGAAGGATAATCTTTTCTTCATGAAATTTTATTTGCTTTAACAACTCATTTCATATGTTGAGTTAACATAGAATCAACTACTCTTAAAAATGATTCATATGAAGCAAAGAATCCGTGACGTCCAGTTAATACATAACCTTCTAAGAATCCTTCTGCTTGGTGTTCTGATAATTGAGAATCAATTAATCTTCCCGCAGGACTTAAAGCTTCATCTAATTCAGGATTAATTTTTTCCATTCATTGTCTATTTGTTACTTTTAAAACTTCAAATAATCTATTTGATTTAGTTTCATCAGGTCCAAAAGCTCTAAAGTTTGTTGGATTTCTTTTGATAATATCAGCAAATCAATAGCTAGCTGTTACCATATCTTGGTCTTTAACTTCACCAGGTTTAGTAAATTTAAGTGCAAAATCTTCTCAATTTCCAAAATTAAGTGTTGTAGGGTTTACACCACCATTTGTAATTGGGTGCATTGCCATTCTTTTTTCACCTTTTGGCGCGATATCAGCAAATTCTTTTTTAAAAGAACCATCTTCGTTAAATAATTCATGTGGTTTATATGATAATAATCAATTTTCTAATTCATCAATCATTTTTGGGTTTTCAGAAGTAACAGGAACTGGTACTTGGTGAGCTCTAAAACTTCCTTCATATTTTAAGTTATTAATTCTTTCAGGTAATGTTCAACCTTTTGGTGTTCTAACAATTAAAGCTGGTCAAACAGGTCTTGTTGCTTCTTCAGCTGGTCTTTGTCTTTGCTCAGCATGAATTGCTTTAATTTTTTCGATTGCTAAATCAAATTTTTCTGCCATTAGCTCATGAATACCAATAGTATCTTTTGGGTCAGCTTCAACAAAAATAGCTTCTCAACCATAACCTGCCAGCATATCTGAAATTTCTTTATCAGTTTTTCTAGCATAAATTGTAGGGTTTGAAATTTTTCCACCATTAACATGAACAATAGGCAATACAACCCCGTCATTTACAGGATTAATAAATGATGATGAGAATCAACTTCCTGCTAAAGGACCTGTTTCTGCTTCACCATCCCCAATAACTGTTGCCGCAATAATATTTGGGTTATCTAAAATAGCACCTACTGCATGCGAAATTGAATACCCTAATTCCCCACCTTCATGAATTGAACCAGGTGTTTCGGGAGCAGCATGAGACGCTGTACCACCAGGGAATGAGAATCTTTTAAACATTCTTGTTAACCCTTCAGTATCATTTGTAATTTCTGGGAATAGTTCTGAATAACTTCCGTCTAAAAATGAGTTAGAAATCATAACTTGTCCACCATGACCTGGACCTGAAATGTAAAACATTTCTAAATCATATTTATTTATTACACGATTTAAGTGTGCATAAATTAAGTTTTGACCAGGTATTGTTCCTCAGTGCCCAATTGGATACATTTTAATATCTTCTGGACGAATTTTATCAAAAAGTAAAGGATTATTTCTTAAGTACATTTGACCTAATGATAAATAATTTGCAGCTCTTCATCAAGCATGAACTTTATCTAAATAATCTTTACTATCAAAATCATTTTTTTTCATAAATCTCCTAATTTATTATTTTATTTTTTATTAAAAGAATCTTTTTTTTCAAAAGATAACTATATAGTATATTTATTATATTATTTTTATATTATTTTTTATAAAAATATGTTTTTATTTCATATTTTCCATTGCATTGTATAAGTTTATAAAAATATTCAGTAAATACCGAATATCTTTTTTTATTCTTCTATAAATTGTTTTAAATACTTAGCGAGTCCGGAGTCATTACATGAATGACTTGTAACCTCGTCAGCTATTTGTTTTAATTCATCAACTGAATTTGCCATGGCAACAAGTTTTCCTATCTTGCCTTTTGCAGATGCATCATTCATCGAATCGCCTATATGAATTGCATCTTTTGGATCGATCCCTCACAGTTTACATAATCTTAACTCTTCATCACCTTTAGATACATTTGCTCCTGTTATTTCTAGTATATTATTATTTCCACTAATTGTAACAGTTAATCTACCTTCGAATTTTTTGCCTCATTCATTAGCTAATTCTCTGATTCTATCTTTATTTAAATTTCAAATAAGAGCCTTGTATACATCAAAATCATTTTTGTAATCCTTATATCTTTTAGCATTTTTCTTACCAAATCCCATGAGAATTTTATAAAATCAGTTTTTGACAAACGCCAAATCTCTTGAGTTTGAATTATAAACTACAAAAGATTTACTTTTTTTAATTTCATCAAAAAGTTCTTGAGCAACTTTTGGATCTACTATTTCTTTATTAACTACTTCTCCCTTTACAACTGTTTGTGCACCATTTCAAGCAATATAAGTTTCAGAACCTAAATCTCTAACTATTTTAGCTGTTTTTGGGTTAACACCTCTCCCGGTTGATACAATAACCGGAATTTGTGTTTGAAGTTTTCTAATTATATTTTTTGTATATTCTGTGGCTTCTTTGTGTCAAAATTTTTCGCCTGGACCATCTAAAGTTGTTCCGTCTAGGTCTATAAAAATTACTTTTGGTTTATTCATTTTTTCTCCTTAATTATAATGTAAATAATGACATTTGATTAGTTTCTGTTAGATCTTTAAGAACACCTAATTCATCTAGCACGTTTGTTATGGTTTTATTCACACCACTTCTTAATTTAAAGTCTTCTTTCGAAATAAACGGTCTTTCTTCACGAGCTTGAACTAATTTTTGGGCAGCCGCAAGACCTAAACCTTTAACAGATGTAAAAGGCGGAATTAAAGCATTGTTTTCATAATCAATTATTCATTCGTCTGCTTTAGATTTCATTAAATCAATATTAGAAATTTTATAACCTCTAGCATAAATTTCACGTGCTATTTCTAAAGTTACTAGAAGATCTTCGTCTAATTTCTTTTTATCTTTTAATTTATTAATTTCGTTAATTTTTTCATTAATTTTTACCGCTTTAAAGTCATCAACAATAACTTTAATATCAAATTCTGATACACGGATAGATAAATACGTTGAGTAATATTCTAATGGTTTATATAACTTAAATCAAGCGATACGTCAAGCCATAATTACATATGCTGTAGCATGTGCCTTAGGGAACATATACTCAATCATTAACATACTTTTGATCATTCACTCCGGAATATTATTTTTCTTTAGCTCTGATTGTTCTTCCGGGCTTAATCCTTTACCTTTTCTAACTTTTTCCATTACCTTAAATGAAAATAAGGGATCTAAACCTTTTTTAATTAAAATTAACATAATATCATCCCTACAAGAAATGACATCACTTACAGACATATTTTGTTCTTTGATTAATGTTTCTGCATTACCCTTTCACACGTTTGTACCATGTGATAATCCTGAAATAGAAATTAAGTCTGAAAAAGTTCTAGGATTTGCATCTTTAAGCATTTTTCTAACAAAGTTGGTACCAAATTCTGGTAATCCTACTGCACCTGTAGGCTCGTCTCCAATTTCGCTCGGTTGAATACCTAACTCTTTAGTGCTATAAAATAATGACATAACTCTAGGATCTTTTTTAGGTATATCCGTTTTAACATTAACTCCTGTCATCTTAGATAACATAGCAATCGCGGTAGGATCTCTATGACCTAAAATATCTAATTTTAATAAATTATCATGAATAGATTCAAAATTTAAATGAGTAGTTTTTCAATTTAATGAAGTATCATCGGCTGGATAATTAATTGGTGTAAAATACTCTACATCAAATTCTTTTGGTACAATGATAATACCACCAGGGTGTTGACCTGTAGTACGTTTAACTCCTTCAATTTTGTATGATAAAAAGTCTATATAACTATTTGTGTAACCAAAATTAAACTCTTCGTTTGCTTTTTTAATATAACCAAATGCTGTTTTATCTTTTATAGTTGATATTGTACCAGCTCTAAAAGTATGATATTCTCCGAAAAGTTCCTTTATATAATCATGTATAAATCCTTGATATTCACTTGAGAAATTAAGGTCTATATCCGGAACTTTATCAGCTTGAAAACCTAAGAAAGTTTCAAAAGGTATCGAATTCCCATCCTTATCCATTAAAATATTGCATTTTTCACACATTTTATCATCTAAATCATAACCTGATGGAGTTGGAGGATTTTTAACTAGCTCAAAATATTTACAATTATCACAAATATAATGCGGTGGTAATGGGTTAACTTCAGTTATTTCTGCCATTGTTGCAACAAAAGATGAACCAACACTACCACGACTACCAACGATATATCCATTTTCTTCAGATTTTTTTACTAAAATATGTGAAATTCAATAAACAACATCAAAACCATATTTTAAAATAGGTTCCAATTCTTGTTTAATCCTTAATTCTACAATTTCAGGTAATTTTTCACCATATTTCTTATGTGCATTACTATAAACTAACTCTTTTAATTTTACATTTGAATTATCAAATTTAGGGGTATATAATTTTTCTCGCGTTACAACAATATTATCATCAACCATATCTGCAATTTTATTTGGAGTTTCCACAACAATTTCTTTTACTAAATCTAAATGACCCAGAAAACTAAATTGATGAATCATTTCTTCGGTTGTTAAATAATTTAATGTTGGTATTTGTAAACTATCTTTCTTTCTATAATCAAACAAAAAATGAGATGTATTTCCAATTCCTTTTGAATATACTAGTGATTTGAAAAATATTGCATCTTCTTTAGTTTCGTATCTAACGTCACCAATAGCAACCACCATCTTATTTAAACTTTTTGCCTTATTAACAAGATGTGTAAGCAACCCTTCTATTTCTTCTTTTGAAAAATCATCTTTTCCGCTTCATTTATGAGAAAGTGTTTGCGGCGCTGGTATTTCTATATAATCACATCTTTCAATGATTTTCTCTAACTCTATATCATTCGAATAAAGTAGTTTATCAATTAATTCACCCCTTAAACCATTTGAACCAATTAATATATTTTTACTTTTTGGTAAATCGTCAAAAAACATTTTTGGAGAGTTTCAAAAACGTTCTGTTAATGTTTTTGAAATCATTTGGAAAATTTCTTTTAAACCATCGTTGTTCAAAGCGATTACTGAATATTGATTAAAAGTAGTATTTAACTTAGAATAAAATAATTTTTCATCTCTAGTAAATTCATTCAACTCGCTCAATGTTACTACATTGTTATCGACAAATCAAAAAATAGAGTTCTTAAAAGCACTAGCCAAAACTTCCGCATCATAATCAGCTCGGTGAGCAACTTCGGTATCATAAATAACATCGAAGTTCTTACAAAATTCACCTAAACTATGTTTTTTCTTATCTTCAAAAATAATTCTTGAAATCATAAGAGTATCTATATATGTTGTTTTTGGTAATTCTCTATTAGCTTCTAAAAACTTTTGTATCAAGAAGTTCATGTCAAATTTTGCATTATGCGCAACCGCTATTTTATTGTTGAATAATTCATAAATTTTATCAAGCGCATCGTCTAATTGAATACCTTGAGAATCAATCATTTGTTGAGTAATACCTGTTAAGTTAGTTGTAAATGCAGATAGAGGTTTTTTAGCTTTAACAAAAAATTGTGACTTATTGACAATCTCGCCGTTCTTAATTACAGTTGCACCAAATTCTATCAATTCCCCAATTCTTGGAGATAAATGAGTTGTTTCTATATCGAAAATAACAAATTCCGCATCGTTAATATTTATACTAGGGTCGAAATCACCTAAAATAATATTATTTCCTTTTTCGATAATATCAAAAGAAACACCATAAATGGGTTTTATGCCATTTTTCTTTGCTGCTTGTGTAAATTCAGGAAACGCTTGAACCGAATTTGAATCTAGTATTGCAACGGCTTTGTGACCATGTTTTTTAGCAATTTCTACTAAATCTGTCGCAGATAAAATACCATCCATGGTATTCATTTTAGTTCTTGCTGATAATTCAATTCTCTTTTCTATTGAATTATCCAAAGTAACATTATGATAAGGATTATCTCCAACAATAATTTTATCTGATCTAACATTTTTATTTAAGTCAAAACCATATCTGTTTATTTGTAATAATCCATCAACAAGAATAAATTGTCCAACTTTATAAATTGTCGCATTGTTTTTATCTTCACCTAAATAGTGAGAAACTGTTATGGTATCTTTATAGTCTGTTAAACTATATTTTGCCACGTAGACATTACCTAGCCTTCTAATTTCTTGACGATAAATTTCGCCCTCAAAATGAACTTTTTTATTTGTTTCTAACTCCGAGAAAGTTGACATTTCTTTTATCGTTACATGATTATATGTATTTTTGGAAAATTTATTAAATCTAAAATTAGAATTATTATTGTTGTTATAAAAATTTGAACTATAACTATTTGTTTTTTGAATATTAACCTCTTTTTGGTTAAGTTCTTTTATATACTTTTGAAGTTCTTTATCATGTTCTTCAATATGATTAAAACTATTAATGGTTTCTACCAATTGAAAATCAATTTGAAAATCTTTAAATCCATAACGAATCATATCATTTTTGATTATATTTCTAGCTTCAGTAATTTCCTCTTCGGAAATGTCTGATTCATGCTTTATTATATATGTTCCATTATTTGGATTTAATACTAAAGCGGAACTATTTTTTTTAATTAATTCGGCAACTTTTGGTATTTTTTTAATTAATGCGGGTATTATGTTTAAAAGATATTCTCTAAATTCTAAGGATTCGTATACATAATTTTTAACAATAAAATTAAATTTATTTTCTTTTGCAATTTTTGAATTTTTTGTAGCTCATAATAAATTTTTGAATGTTTTAAAATTCAAAATCGAATGTATTACAAAGGTAAACTCTTTTTCACTATTTTGTTCAAGAATAACATCATCTAATTCTGGGTCATATTTTAAACCAGAATAAATAGCAAAACTGTTTAATAAGTGATCTCTAAATTTAGACATATGGCTCCTTCTAACTTCTTCAAGCAATAATTCCGATTAAACTTCATAAAACAAAAACAAACGATACACTATCAAATCTATCCAAAATACCACCATGTCCTTTTAGTATTTTAGAGAAATCTTTAATTTCCAATCTACGCTTTATATATGAAAAATATAGGTCACCTAACAATGCAAAAATAGGCGAAGCGATAATTAATAATGAAAAACTTATTTTTTTAATTCCTTTATCAAAAACTAATTCTGACAAAATATTATCACCACTTTTTTGAGTAACACTATAATAGCTTCAAACAAAAATTAAAGCAATTAAAATAGCAAACACATAACCAATAATGGCCCCTTCCCAAGTTTTTTTAGGACTAATTAATGGCGCCATCTTAGATTTAAATAGTTTATTTCCAAAAAACATGCCGCCAAAAAATCCGCCCGTGTCATAAGAAACCGAAAAAATAAAGAAAATAATGATATATTCTAAACCTGTATTTAAAGTATTTAAATAAATATAGGTTTTTATAAAGTTAATAGCAACAAAAATTGACAAGAAAAAACTTATACCCCTATGTAAAAGTGCTAAATAATTAGTTTTATTATCATTGGAATAATATCTAAATAACATAAATATTATTGTTAATAATAAAATAAATATGTAAGTTTGTCAACTACCTAATATATAATTAAAAATATTACTCTTTAATATGCTGTCGGTAAGACCGTTTTCTAATAACTCCTTACCTAAAATAGGATTAGATCCATTTAAAATAAGTATATTTATTAAAAACTTGTCATTAACAAATAATCCAATAATTCCGATAAATGATATTAAAATTGATAATTTCGTTTTTTGTAAATAAGCTTTTGTAAGTTCGAATAACAAAATGAACAAAAAACTAGAAATTAATATTAAAGAAAAAATCCTTAATATTCAAAATGGCACAAGTTCAAAATTATAACTATAATAAAAGCTATATCTATTTATAGCAATAAACATTATAAAAATAACCGCAATAATGATTGCGGGAATTATTCTTTGACTAATAAGAGCATTCATTTTTTCATTTTTTGAAATCATATTTATATTATAAACGATTACTAATTAAAAGTTATTATATTTTACATATAAAAGTTATTATTTTATTGCATTTTCATGTTATTTTATAATATAAATTAATATCATTAACTAAAAAACATAGAAAAGTTATAATCTTTTTAAATTTATTTATTTTAAGTTGTTATTAATAAATATTTGTAAATAACCATCCATTACTTCGGTTTTAACATGCTCAATATTTTGAATATTAATTTGATTTATTATTTGATCATTTCCTGTAATTTTGTATTGAAATTCATTTATAGAATACTTAGATAAGAAATATTGTATATATCCATAAACTTGAGCTTTACAACCTAAATTTAATGCCGAATGAGTGTCGTTTCCTTTGTCGTTTGTCAAATTAGTTCTCATGTATTTTCTATCTAATTTATTTATTTTATCAAAAAGGTGTGAATACGATTCATAAAACCCGGGTGCAATAGCTACCGATATTAATTTATTATCTTTTATAACAACTGTAGTTAAAGCGGTTCCAAAACTAAATATTACAGCATTTTTATGATGATTTGACTCACATAATCCTATCAAATCAATCCCTAATTCATTAATATCTACATCAGAAAAATCTGTTTTGAATTTCTTTTTATTATTAATAATATAAGGTTTAGAATCAGGAAAATATTCTAAGAGAATTTTTTTAAAAAACATATACATTTCTTCGTTTACAAAACCTAGAATTAATTTTTGTTTACATTCTAAATTGATGGCTTCACTTAAAAAAGTTCTCATTTTATCTATTAAAATATTTTTTTGATTTAAATTACTAGTTAATTGAAATTTATATTTTATTAGCTTAAAATTCCAATTATAAACAGCATACTTTATAGAAGAGTTACCTATATCAAATACAACATATTCATTATTAATTTCTTTTTCAAAAAAGTTTATCATATATTATAAATTGTACTTTGTATTGTGATATAATCAAATAAAAATAATTAATTAAGAGGCAAAATGAAAAAAATAAACATAGGCTTTACAAATGAATCGTTTTTAAACGATAATGGCGACTTTTATCAAATTAAAAAATATAATTGATTTAATCACAAATTAGATTATAAATTATTAGAAAAATTTGATTTTGTTCCTAAATTAGTTGATGATACACCAAAATGTCTTGAATGACAATGAATTGAAGGTAAAAATCCAGAATTTACAAGAGATGATTTAGAAACTATTGCAGATAATTTAAAAACCCTGCATGATTCTGAGTTAAAATTTCCTAAATCAAATCATTCAGCGAGAATTAAAAAATATCGTCAAATTTTAAAAGAAAGAAATATTAAAATTGAAGTTTTAGATAAGTATTATAAACGTATTAATTTAATATTGTCGAAAAGTCAACACAATAGACCTCTTCACAACGATTTATACACAGCAAATATTATTAAGAGAACATCAGATAATAAAATATTTTTTATAGACTGAGAATATGCTTCAATGGGCGATAAACACTTTGATTTAGCTTATTTTATAACCGGCTCTTTTTTAAATAAAGAACAAGAAGAAATATTTTTGAATAGATACGAATCGTATTGAGAAGAATATTTAATACAACAAAAAATACTTATATATTATTTAATAATTTTATGAATTAATGTTCAAGATGTTAAACCATTCGATGATAAACCGTCTATAATAAAATTGGAAGAAACAGTAAAAGAGTTTGAATATAAAAAGTTAAACAACTTATTTAAAAAATAAAAATAAAAATCTAGATATTTTTAAATCTAGATTTTTAAAATACCAATTTTATTATAATTTATCAATAATTTCTTTAAATTCGTTAACACGTGATTTTGCATAAGCAACACGATCACCGTTGATTAGATCCGGCATTTTTGTTCCATTAACTTTTATGAAGTTAATAGTTTTTGCACCTACAAATTTGAAAGCTGAACGTAATCATTGATTTTGTAATGATTCTGTTCCTTCTGCTTGAGGACCACCTTGTGAACTAACGATAACAACATTTAAATTGTTTAATAATCCAACTGGATTTCCGTCTTTTGATAATTTATATGAAAAAGTTTTATCAGCAACAGCAATTGCATCTATAAAGTTCTTAACAAGTGTTGGAACTGTAAAATTAACAACTGTAGATGATAATACTAATAAATCTGTTTCTTTTAATTTGTTTATTCATTTATCTGAATTAACATCAGCGTAAAATGATGGGAAATGTGTTTGTGATAAATGTGTTTTATCAAATTCTGAACCTGATAAATTAATTCTTTCAGGGTTTTCTACAACCTTTTCAAATTCATTTAATAATGTTGTTGTGTATGATCCTTCGTTTGTGAAGAATGCACCGTCTAAAAATAATACTTTTTTCATTTAAAATCCTTTCATTTTTAATAATTAAATTATACATAAAAAAATAAAAAAACACATAAAAAGTATCTTTTTAATGTATTTTTTACATCTTTTCTTATTTTAAGGTATTATTAACATTTTTTACAAAATCATAATTTGTTTTATCTTTTATATCTTCAAAAACTTTGTTAATCTTTTTATTATCACTTCTGCCTAAATCAGGAATAATAATATTTATTTGAATTCTTAAATCACCAGTTCTTGTTGAGTTCATCATACCTTTTCCGGGTATTTTTATTATCTTACCATTTGAATATGATTTTTTCATCTTAATTCTGGTTAAACCGTGTGGAGTAGGTACATCAACTTCATTTTCCATGAAAATATCAATAAATGAAACGTCAAAGTTTAAATATAAATCTAATCCATCACGTTTAAAATAAGGATGTTCTTGAACATATATTTGTAAATACAAGTCTCCTGGTCTTCCGCCGTTATAACCTTTCTCTCCAAAACCTTCAGCTTTTATAACTAAATTATTAGATGCCCCTTTTGGTATAGATATATTAACAACCTTTGAACTTTTTGTATATTTTTGACCTTTACATAAAGTACATTTATCTGTTATTATTTTTCCTAGACCATTACATGTCGAACAGACAACTTTTTGTATTTGTCTACCAAAAAAAGAATTAAATTGTTTTGTTTCAGCACCTGTACCATTACATGTTGAACAAGTTTTATAAGAATTTTTATCTTTTGCACCTGTACCAGAACATTGTAAACACAATTCGTATTTATCTAATTTTTCCTTAAACTGAACACCATTAAACGCTTCCATAAAAGTAATAGTTTTATAAGCTTGTTTATCATTTCCTTTTCTAGGCTCGTTACTATTTCTTTGACTTCTTCTAGAGTTGAAACTACCACCAAAAATATTTTCGAAGATATCTTCAAAACCTCCGAATGAAGATTCGTCAAAACCTCCTGCTCCAGCTCTTCCTTGTGCAGCATCAGCTCCATATTGGTCATATATCTTCCTTTTCTCATCGTTAGATAAAATTTCGTAAGCCTCATTAATTTCATGCATTTTTTGGTCACTTGTTCCATCTTTCAATTTATCAGGGTGATATTTTTTAGCTAAACTTCTATATGCTGTTTTTATTTCTGCTTGTGTTGCGTCTTTTTTTACACCTAATGTTTCATAATAATCTTTTTTACTCATAATCTAAATTTTAGCATAATAATAATTTATTTGCTAATAAATAATATATATTAACTAAAAAAGGGTATAAAAAAAGCAGCTCCCTATTTTCACCAAGTGGCTATCGTCGGCGTAAAGAGGCTTAACTACTGAGTTCGGAATGGTATCAGGTGGACCCTCTTGCTATTGCTACTGATAATAGTATACACTATAAATTTAAAAACCAAAAAAATTTTTATTTTTTTTATTATTTTAATTTGATTACACAAAGCGAAAATATGTTGAATATGTCAAAATAAACGATCATAGTAAATGCAAAGATATAATTTTCTAATTTTGTTATTAATTTCTTTTTACTTATTATATATATTGTTCTAATTGAACACTTCACTTCATTCGTCGATTAAAATTATGATATTAAATTTTAAATGATTTTTTGATTTGTATTGGATGAAATCACTTCCTTTTTATATTAATATACAAAATAAGATAAGAGGGAAGATAATAATATGCAAAGTATTCCTTAAAAATAAAATTTTAAATTTTTACTTGATCTTTTTATACATGTTTTATGTTACAAGAAAAAGTTTAAACTTTGTTTTTATAACAAGTAATTTTGCAAGTGATTAAAACCTAAAAGAGAGATATTAAATAATTTTTGTATAATTAAAAATTAATTATAATTCTTGTTTGAGGAGACATATGGATAAAAAACTAAAACATTTAACTGAGTTGCAGTACAAAGTAACTCAAGAAGGTTATACCGAAAAACCTTTTGATAATTTATATGACAAACATTTCGAAAAAGGGATTTACGTTGATATAGTTGATGGTACACCATTATTCATATCAACAGATAAATTTGATTCAGGATGTGGTTGACCAGCCTTTAGTAAACCTATAAATAACGAAATTATAAAAGAACTAGAAGATAATTCATATAACATGAAACGCACTGAGGTCAAGTCAAAAAATGCAAATTCTCACCTAGGACACGTTTTTTCAGACGGACCAAAAGAATTGGGTGGTTTAAGATATTGCATTAACTCTGCATCTCTTAAATTTATACCTTTTGAACAAATGGATCAAGAAGGTTATTCAGAATACAAAAAATACGTTAAATAATTCTTAACGTATTTTTTGTATTCTTTCTTTATTGAAATTAAGTAAAAAATAACATATAATTTAGTTATGATAAAAAACCAATATGATGCAAATAGTATTACAAAATTAGAAGGATTGGACCCAGTTAGAAAACGTCCTGGAATGTATATCGGAGGAACCGATGTAAATGGATTACATCACCTAGTATGAGAAATAGTCGATAACGCTATTGACGAATCTCTTTCAGGTTTTGCTAACCATATAAAAGTTATATTACGAAAAGATGGTTCGGTATTAGTTTCAGATAACGGTAGAGGTATACCTGTTGATAAGAAAAAAGGTGAAAACAAAACCGCAGTTGAAATTGTATTTACCGACCTACATGCGGGTGGTAAATTTAATTCTGGTACATATAAAACCGCAGGTGGTTTACACGGTGTCGGATCAACGGTAGTTAATGCTTTATCTACCAAACTAATTGTAACTGTTTCAAGAGATAAAAAAATATATAGAACAGCATTTGAACAGGATAAAATAATTGAAAGAACACATGTGATTGGAAATTCAAAAGAAAACGGAACGACTGTAGAGTTTTGGCCAGATTATAAAATTTTTAAAAAGGCTAAATTAAACATTCATACAATTTCTGAAAGATTACAAGAAAGTGCTTTTTTAGTTTCTAACTTAAAAATTGAGGTTTTAGAAGAAGAAACTAATTTTCACGAAATATATCAATATAATAACGGAATTAATTCTTTTTTAAATTTTATAAACGATGGTAAACAATATCTCACAAATCCCGCTTCTTTTAAAGAAGAAAAAAAAGATATTGAAGTAGAATTCGGATTTCAATGAACAGATTCATACTCAAATGTAATGTTAAGTTTTGTAAATAATGTTAAAACAAGAGATGGTGGAACTCATATTAAAGGACTTGAGAGAGGGTTATTAAAAATAATAAACGAATATGCTCAAAAAGAAGGTTATTTAAAAAATAAAGCTAATTTTGAGTTGAACGATATCAAAGAGGGTTGAACTTGTATTTTATCAGTTAAAATACCTGAAAACATCCTCGAATTTGTGGGTCAAACAAAAGATAAATTAGGTACACCTGAAGCAACCAGTGTTGTTGAGGATATAGTTTATAAACATATAGGTCTCTGGCTTTATGAAAATAAATATCAAATGAACCGCGTTTTAGATAAAATCAAAAACGCGTATGAAATTAGATTACAACAAAGAAAACTTAAGGATGATGCGAGAGTTTCCAAAAAGAAATTAAAAGAAAAAAGCGTAATAAGCGATAAATTAACTCCTGCAACGTCAAATAAATCATCTGAAAAAGAATTATTTTTAGTCGAAGGAGACTCTGCTGGAGGTTCTGCTAAAAGTGGGAGAGATCGTAAATTTCAAGCTATCTTACCTCTACGTGGTAAAGTAATTAATGCTGAAAAAAGCCAAGCATTAGATTTACTTAAAAATAACGAAATAATAACAATTATAAACGCTATTGGTGCCGGGTTTGGTAGTGATTTTGATGTTACAAAATCTAATTATAATAAGGTTATTATAATGACTGATGCTGATACTGATGGTTCCCATATACAAATATTATTATTAACTTTTTTCTATCGATTCATGAAACCTTTAGTAGAAAAAGGAATGGTTTATATTGCAATTCCGCCATTGTATAAAATTACTAATAAGACCAAAAAAACAATACAGTATGCTTGAGATGATGAAGATTTAAATAGGATAATTGAAAATCAAAAAAATATAGAATTACAAAGGTATAAAGGTTTAGGTGAAATGAACGCAGATCAATTGTGAGACACCACAATGAATCCTGAAACACGTACATTAATAAAAGTTACAATAGAAGACGCTAGTTTAGCAGAACGAAGAGTAAGTACTTTCATGGGTAAAGATGCTTCAAAACGTAAAATATGAATTGATAAAAATGTAAACTTTACACAAGAAGATACTGATTTTATGGAAAAAATGAAAAACATAAATTAGAGTGATATATTAAAATGCACTCTTTTTTTACTTTTAATTCCGTTAATAAATATATACATAGTATAATAAAATTAAGAAACGAGGTCAAATGACATTTAAAAAACTTTTTAAAATAATTGGTTTAACTATTGCTAGTTCTAGTTTACCAATTATCGCTATATCTTGCAATAGTTCAAAAGAAGATAATTTAGAAAATAAAGTATCTGAAAATAAAGAATCAAAATCAACAACCGAACAATCAAATACACCAGAATCTAATTCAACTAGCGAAGAAACAAAAGAATCAAACGAAGATAATTTAAATATTTCAAAAAAATATGTGTACGATGATACAAATGATTATTATGAAAGCGCAGATGGTTTATCAGGCCAAGAATTACTTAATGAAATAATTAGAATTCAAAAATCACACATGAAAGGTATTGGAACTTATAACGATCTAAAAAAACTTTATAACACAACAAACGCCTTTAGAGATATTTATTTTGAAAAAGATGACACTATATTAGATGTATACTCTGAAAATCCAGACGGAGAAGATCCATATAATTTTAAAGAATATATGACTAAAAACGGCGGGAGAGAAGGTGATGGTACTAATAGAGAACATATAATTCCTCAATCATGATTCAATAAAGAAAGTCCATTAAGAAATGATGGTCAATTTGTATGACCAACTGATATAAAAGTTAATAATAGAAGAAGTAATTATCCGCACGGTAATGTTGTTGAAGCATCTTACACTTCACAAAATGGATCTAAATTAGGTACTGATAGTCTTAAACAAACTGTTTTTGAACCTGTAGATAAATTTAAAGGAGACATAGCTAGAGCATATTTATATTTTATTGCAACATATAACGATAAAAATATCTTAAATAGAAATAGTATTTTCAAAAATAAATTCCCTTACATAGATGCATTTTTCCTAGATGTATATAAAGATTGAGATAAAAATGATACAGTAGACATCTTTGATATTACAAGAAACAATGAAACAGCAAAATTCGAAGAAATGAGAAACCCTTTTATCGATTATCCTAATTTATACGAAAATATTTTTGGTGAAAATCCTAAACCATTCCATAATAAGGGTGTTTTAGTTTCAATTCATGAATAATACGTTAATCGTATTATTTTTTAATCTAAAAAATAAGTAAATATATTATTATAAACTATTTTGTTTTAATTTAAAAAAATGATTAAAAAAGGTAAAAAATATGAAAAACAATAAAAAATAATAAATTTTTAGCATTTTCGGTGTGAATATTATATAATAATGTTCCAAGCTTAGCAATAGGTTTGGTACATTCCTGGCTAATTCTTACATAATAATTAGTCATAGTTTAAAAATTTAAAATATTTTAGTTTTTCTTTCTTGTTTATTTTTAAAGGTCAAATACTCTCTCTTTCTCGCCTTTATAAATTTCAAATAAAATAATAGTAATTATTATTACTCTTTTTCCTTAGTTTTTAATTAGTCAGGAATTGTAAACAGTATTTACATTTTATTAATAAGCTCCTTTAATTAGGAGTTTTTTTAAAACCCACTCATTTTTAATATGAGTGGGTTTTACATCTACATTTTAGAGATTAAAGTTCTATAATCTTGATAAATTTGAGAAATACTTTCATCTTCAAACGAAGCCTTTATAACTTTCGATAAAAATTCTGAAAGAGAAATTATTTCTAATTTTGTAAATCTTGACGCTAATTCATAATTATCAATACTATCTGTAATAATTACTTTTTCGACATTTGGGTTGTTTTCAAACATTTCAAATCCTTTTGTGAAAATTCCATGTGTTGCAGCTACAACAACTTTTTTTGCACCATTTTCCTTTAATGTATCAACAGCCTTCAAAATAGTTCCACCTGTATCAATAATATCATCAATAATAACGGCATTTTTATTTTCTATATTACCAAGAATACCCATAACCTCAGTTTTATTTACGTCGGTTCTTCTTTTATCAATAATACAAATTTGAACAGTGTCAGCAATTAATTCTGCTAATTTTCTTGCTCTAACAGTTCCGCCGTGATCCGGAGAAACAACAGTGAATTTTTCTTTCATATCTTTAAGTGCAATAGCAATAGGATATTGCCCCTTTAAATCATCTACAGGTATATCAAAAAAACCTTGTATTGATGGGTTATGTAGATCTACACATGTTATCTTTGTTGCTCCTGCAGTTTGTAATAAATCAGCCATTAACTTAGCACCTATTGGTTGTCTACCACTTGCTTTACGATCTTGCCTTGCATAACCATAGTAACTTAAAATAATATTAATAGATTTAGCGCTTGCTCTTTTTAATGCATCAATAAAAAGTAATAATTCAATTACATTTTCGTTTACTGGTCTGCTAGTACTTGCGATCACAAAAACATCCCTATTTCTTACAGTTTCACCCGGAACTAACATTGTTTCTCCATCTGCATAAACTGTTCTTTCAACTTTTGAAAGTGGCAACTGTAGTAATTCTGAAACTTTAGTTGCTAACTTAGTAGAATTATTCATTCCGAATAATACACAATCTTTTTTATTCATTTACTTCTTTTATTCCTTTTTCTTAATATTACAACTATATTTTACAATAAAAGCAAAAAATAAACGCAACTTTATAAAATAGTTACGTTTATTAATTATTCTTTTCAATCTAATAAATTTGGATGGGTCGGATTGCTGTTTATAGTTTCTCCGGTTATCTTACCATTTCTTACATGTATAACTTTATCAGCTATACGCTCTATATATTGGTTATGAGTAACCATAACTATTGTAATTCCATACTTTTTATTAATATCATATAAATAACTTAAAACTAATTTAGTAGTTTTATCATCTAGAGCACCGGTAGGTTCGTCTGCAAAAATAATATCTGAATTTTTAGAAAGAGCTCTTAAAATAGAAATACGTTGTTGTTGACCACCAGACATTTGTGAAGGATATTTATTTTTTACATCTTCCATATCAAAATCTTTAAACAATTGGTCAATATTTAATCTTTTTTCTTTGTTTTTTTGCAAATAAGCCCCTGTTTCAACATTATCGTAACCAGATAAATTTTGTAATAAATTATAGTTTTGAAATATAAAACTAACGTTTTTTCTTCTAAATAATGTTAATTGTAAATCGCTTAAATAAGGTAGGTTTGTATCAGAAACAATAATGTTTCCACGAGAAGGACGATCTAAACCACTAATTAAATTTAATAATGTCGATTTACCTCCTCCTGATTTACCAAAAATCATTACAAATTCACCTTTATTAATGCTTAGAGAAACATTTTTCAAAACACGAGTTACGGTGTTACCTGATAAATAATATTTACTTACGTTTCTAACTTCAATTATTTTACCTGGGTCATTTTTTAATGTTTTGAATTCATCTTTAGGTCTTCTTTTATTTGCTGCCCTATTAAGCTTTCTTGCAATTGCTCGATCAACAATCATTTTTGAATTCTTAGAATCTGAATCAAGAACTTCAAAAACATTTTTACGAGTAATTTTTTGATTTAAATTTTTTTTAGAAACAACAATAGGTTCTGAAGTGTTAATCTCTGAAGTTGATTCTATATTTTTATCGTTTTTTTCAGTCATTATTTTCCTTTCAATAAGTCAATGGCTTTTATTCTATTTATATTAAATCATGATAAAACAGCTGTAAGCACAAATATGCTTAATACTACAGTGCTTGTTAATAATATATTTAATGGCGACAATATTAGTGGAATTGAAATTGATGCCGCTGTAGTTAAGAAGGAAGTGAATACTACCATCATACCAAAAGCAATTGGCAATGATATTAAAATTGAAATTATTATAAATGGCACATAAATACCAAAGAACATTTTTATTTTTTCTTTACTGTTGTAACCTAAAATAGATCAAATAGCAATATTTTTCTCATTTTCATTAATTAATATTGTTGAAATAATAATTAATATTATTATAGAAATAATAAAACTTAAAGACGAAACAATTGTAACAATTGTCTGAACTGTTTTTGCAATATTTAAAGTAAATGATACTTCAATATCTTTAGAATCTATTGTATAGGCCGACGGAACATAAAGTTTATCCTCAAAAATATTTGCAAACTTTTCAATAGAATCAGCGGCCGCTGTTGTTTTTACTCTATTATATACGGATGCAAAATTATCGGTTTTTTTATTAAAGTTTGGATCTAAAAATTTTACAATATCATAAATATCATATCCTAGTGAAACCATAGCACTATCTACTAAGTTATTTGGTAATACTTCCTTAGAACCAAAAATACCATCAAATAAATCGTTTAAATCTTGTTGTGTTAATGATTTTGTTGAAAATGAATTAGCACTAGGTGAATAACCACTTAAAGAGTATAGCCCTGTAGACCATAATAATTGAATAGGTAATTTATGTCTAGATAAGATACCATTAAATTTATAATCTTCTGGATTTAAGTTACTAATTAATGATGCATATTTAGTATTTTTTATTTTTTCAAATTTTGAATCCACTAAATCTGTGATTCCAGTAATTTTATCCGCTGCATATTTAGGAATAATAAATTCATTATTGATATATGTTGGATTAATTGCATAAACTTTAAATTTATAATTATTTAATTGTTCTTCTACAGGTTTATTTAACAATTCATTGAATTTTGAAGTATATCTATTTGTTGTGTTTAAAACCTTTAAATTAACGATATCTCCAATATCCAATTTATATTTTTCTTTTGAAACATAATTAATAATTAAAGGTATTGGTTTAGAAACGTCTTTACCTTGATTTTCAAATATTTTATTAATATCAACAAGTAAATTAGAATCATTTTGATCTATTATTTTAATTTGCTTGCTATCTTCATTATAACCATATAATTTGATTTTTTCATCATTAATAACACTATCGACATAAGTATATATCTCATCAAATCTTTTGTCAAAATAAATACCATTAAACGAAACCATAAAATCAAAATCTTTATTTATTTTATAAATTTCGTTATACGCATTGACTAAAAATTCACGATATTCGTCTCTGTATTTTGATGTAGTTATATTTTCATGTGTGTAAGCTTTTTCTACATCGTTTCATTTCATGTAGTAAAACTTGCCTTTAATTACATCATTATTATCTGGAACATAAAGGAAAAAGTTTTTAATACCTTTTTTTCTAGTTTTTTCAACATCAACTTTAGGTGTATCATTTGCATTTTGTTGTTCTTTAAAAACAATATCTTTTTGTGTCAACATTAATGCATACCCAACATTATCATGCGATTTTATAACTCTAGATTTTTGAGAATCAGGTAATGAATTATAAACAACTTCAAAAGGATTAATAGAGACTGCCGAATCAACTGTTATATTAACAGAGAATTGGGTAATTAGGTGACCATCAAATGGATTAGGGATACCGTTTTTGTTTATACCATCTTTATTTATGTTTATCTCTTCAGAAACACCAGATTTGAAATAATCAGCATTGTATGAACTAATTTCTTTAACATCACCGACTGGAACATAAATATTATTACCAATATTTTGAGGATCTATCGTATTAATAGGACCGCCTTGATCTGTCGGTGAAACTAAATCAAATTTATAATTATATGATCTATTTTTGTAGGTATCTTGAATAGATTTTTCAAATACACCAAATGTTGCAAAACCAAACGTTGTGGTTATACTTGCTAAAACAACACTTATACCAAATGAAGTTAATTTTCAAAAACTATTCAACACTAAAGAGGCTCCAAATTTAGTTTTAACGCTTCGTCCTTTAAATAATGAAATATATTTTTTATAAAATTCACCAGTATTTAATTCTACTATTCCGGACATTAAATCAATTGATTTATATCTTAAAGAACGCAGAGAAATAGTAATTATTAAAAGTGACATAGATAATAAAGGAACAACAATGTTAACTATTAATGATAAAGGTGAAAAATCAAGAGTTTCTATTGGTATTGTTCAATAATTTTTAAGTATTTTTAATGAAACTGATTGCATTAAGAAACCAGTTATATATCCAAGTAAATTACCAGTAAAAATTGTAAAGAACGCAAAAACTACCATAGAAGCAGATATTTCTAAAGGTGTATAACCTTGAGCTACTAATATACCAATAACTTTATTTTTATTTGATATATATCTTTTAATAATAAATACTATCGATACCACAACAAGTGTTATCAAAATAATTAATAGTATAGTAGAAACCTTTGAAACTGAGTTGATTATAACTTCAATAGCGGTAATTCTAATACTACGCTCAGGATTGATTGGATCTAGCTCATTATAAAGAAAGACTCTTTGTAAATTAACAGTATTATCAATTTTTGATTGAACAAATATTTCTAATTCATTTTTAAGTTCTTCATTAGTTAGCCCACTTAGATTAGTATCATTTTTAACTGTTAAATATTCTTTAACTAAATTACCAGCATTCGCTTTTCTAATTCTATCAAAACCTTTATCGTTAACGTAAACTATCGCTTGATCTTCGACATTCAATTGAATATTATTTTCATCTTGAATAGGGTATAGATAATCAAAAGTTATATCATCACCTACAATTATATATTTAGAACCATTGATGTTTAATAAATATTTATCAGGTAATGAGTTAACAAGTTCTAATAATTCAATTGGATCTTTAGGAATAAAACCGTTATAAATTTCTTTATTATTTCTAGATAAGAAAGCGTAATTTACTTTTGCTAAATATGATGATGGTTGATCAAAAACAAGTATATTATTGATTTTTGTCAAAGAGGTTATTGAATTAACTAATTTAAATATATCATCAACTAAATGAAGTTCAAAAATATTATATAACTCTGGATTTTTGTTTGTCTTATTAATTAAATCAACAAATAAGTCATTATCCAAGGCAATACTATAAGTTAAATCACTTTCAATAGTAGGAATAATAACGTTTTCACTGAAAAAGGAATTTATAAATTTGTACGTTGACTCTTCCCCTTTTGAAAGTAATTCTTCTAAGTCAATTGTTTTATTAATCAAGAAATATCCAATATTAGAGTTATTGATTGCGCCTTTATTATCTCTACTTACGTCTGTTAATAATCATAAAACAACTTGTGGGTATTTTAATGTTAATAAAGGATTTATTAAAACATCTGAAATCCCAAGTTTTTCAATAGAATTAAATTTATATTCAGAGTTTAATAATTTATTGATTTTGTCTATATTCTCATAAATATATTTATTTGAAAAGATTTTGTGAATCAAATTATCAACAACTATAGAATGTAAATCATTATATCTTAATGTTTCGCCATCAATTTGATCGATATCACTATTTAATTTTGAGTACAATTTAGATGCACCAATATATGAAAATTGTTGTGAAAGCGCAAATTCATTTTCTTTGAAGAAAGTTTCGAATTCAGGAAATTCAATAATTAAATTAGCAAATAATTCGTTTTTATATCTATTATTTTCTTTTACAAAAAGCTCATCATTAATTTTAAAAGAATTAGATAAACCTTTTGTAATACCAAATTTAGTTTCTTCAGCTAAAGCAATATTTGCGTATGGTTCAAATAATTTAAAGGAATTAATATATTCTAAAATTTTATCATTATTAGCAAGTGATAATAATTTATCAGCAAACTCCATTTTTCTTTCGATAGTAATTTTAGAATTTTCAATTCCAAATAAATCAAATCAAATTTTAAATATTGGATAAAAATCTTTTAAGTAATTAAAAGAACCTTCTTTTAAAGTAATGAATTTACCTAAAGTTTTTGATATCAAACTATGAATTAAATTTTTATCAATATTTTGATAAAAAGCATAAAAGTTATATAAAGATGATAATGACTCGTTAAATTTACCATTTAATAAATGTTGTTTATTTAACTCAAACGAATTAACAACATCTGTTCAAACCTTTATTTTATTTTTAAATTCTGGGCTTGTAATATCTGTATCTTTGTTTCAATCAAAAATAAAATTTGCTACATTTTTATCATTGCTTGTAAGCTTTTCTCATTCAAATACTTCGTTTTTTTGAATTTTATTAATTAAATTATGTATTTGACTAAAATAATCACCTGATTCAAGCCTCGCAACTTCTGATGGATTATTTTTAGTATCAATATTCTTGTCGTTTTCGCTTAATAACCCAAGTAAATCAAAGTAATCTAGTTTTTCAGAGTCGTTTGAAGGAATTATTAAATACTCATTTTCTCCTATTTCAACACTCGAACCTTTAAAGGATAGGTTAAGCATATTAGCTATTTCTGTCTTAATACGTTTATTAGAACCTGGAAGATGAAATAAACTTTTTATAATAGAATAAATTATATCTGAAGTATTTAAGGAACCTGCTAAGTAATATCTTGTTACTTCAACATAATCATCAAATAATTTATTATATTCTGTTGCTTGTATATCAAACGGAAGTACTTTTATTTTGCTTTCCATTGTTTCTATAAATACATTTAAATCAAATAATTTAATAAAAAATTTTAAACCGTTAATTGTATTTTCAAATTTTTTCCCGTCGTTGTTATTGTTAACATCTATTAATTGGACTAAATCAATTATTTTAGATGGAATATTTCCAAATAGACTTTTACTAATATTTTTTAATGATTCTTCGTTTTTTAGTAACGAAGTATCAATATTATCTAAAATATTAATCAAGCTTGTTTTTAATAATTTTTGATCTATCGACTTTAATAATGATATGACTATTTCAAAAACACTTAATTTTCTTTGTCTTACAATACCATTATTATCTGTTTCACCTTTATTATATTTGTTTTGAAAAAAATCTTCCATCTGATCAGTAAACTTAATAAAGTCAATTGATTTTATTAAGTTGATAATATTATCAATAAATAAGATTGGATCTTTTGAAATTTTTGCTATTAACGAAGTGTTTATAACATCGTTTATGTTAAATTGAGAAAATAAACTAAATAAATTAAATAATTTACTTAATTCTGCCGCTACATACTCTTTTCTTATTTCTTCTGGTTGTTTATTAATGTATTCTTTTGCTTTTTGGAATATATCAATCAAAAACTTTTTAAAGTAATCACCTTTTTCATTGTGTGACATAACATAAATACCATCTAAAATCATTTTAGGTAATACTATTAAATTGATTTCACCACTTGAAAATATTTTAGCAAAATCGTTTTTATCAAAAGCTGTTTGTATAGCTTCTGTAAAAGCATAAATTGTCTCTTTCTGTATAAATCCATTTCTAACTATATCTGTTTTAAGAAAATTCTTTTCAATTTTTTCAACAGCTAATTTAAGTGTATTTTGTGTTAGAGCTTGGTTAAAAGATTCGGTTTCTGGACCTCTAAAACCAAAAGGTACATAAACATTATTTTTATAATTTGGAGAAATTTCAGCCCAAACAGGTTTGTTTATTTCTACTTTTAAGGTTAAACTATGTTTTCTTAAAAAATTTAAAAAATCTTGATATAAAATTAATCCGTCGTTAGCATATTCATCGCTATATTTGGAATTAATTCAACCAACTATTTGACCACTTTTATTATATTCTGGAGATAATAAATTAATAATATAATTATTATTTTTATCTTTTGATAAAGATATACCAATTTCAGCGAAAACATTATATTGATCAAATCCTAAATTAGCGTCATTTCTATAAAAAGCTAATTTATAAACTTTTTGTTTTACAACATTAACTTCGTTATTCAATTTATTAACAAAAACTACATTGTCAAAAGAAAAATCCGGACTAATATATTCATTATGAGGCAATATATTATCAAAAGATTGCTTAATAATTACAGAAGCAACATAAGGTGGTATTTCTTTACTTCTAAAATATTTAGCTATATCTTCTGAAATATTGTTTATTGGTGTAGGTTTTGATTGTTCATTTACTAATAAATCGTTATTATTTTGTATTCCATCAATCGTTCTGTTTGAATCTCCTAAATTCACAAAATGATAAACTTTTTTACCCTCGTTGTCATTAAATGAATCTATTGTTATCGATTCTCTAATACCTATATTTTGCGATGTTACCTTTTTTTCTGCAAAATTATAAATTTCTTTTTTTACAATTTCTAAGGCTCCGTCTTTAATTTTTTGAATCGCGTTTTTAGCAACATCTTTATCGGTTAGCTTAGTATATATATCATTATTTAAAGTGGGTATTTTTTCAATTTGTAAAATAGTTTTATACTCTCTTAAACTTCCGTAATTAGAAAAGTCTTTATTAAATAAAGAGAATTTAAAATTTTGAGGTTGTAATGATGGTTCTGATAATGTTATATTTTTAGTATTAATTTCATCGTAAGAAATATTTGGATATTGTTCACTAAGTAAAGTCATTTTATCAGATAGTTTTACTTGACCATTGTCATTATAATAATTTGATGTATAAACTAAAATTTCTTTGTTTCAGTATGAAAATTTACTAAAATCTAAAGGTAATTGTCCGCCATTTTCTATAATCAAACTTTCAACATAACTTTTATAAGCACCACTTCACTTATCCGCACTACCTTCAACAAAAGTTGTTTCATATAATTTTCTATTATAAAATGTCTTTTTTGTTAATTTAACTGCTCATTCAAGTGGTATTACGTATTCTTGTCCTTTTTTAAAAGTAATCTTTTCTTTTATAAAATAATTTACAGAATCAATACCAAAAAGATCCGCATAATTAATATTTTGTTTTAAATTTGTTGAATCATAATCGTTCTCATTTGCGGGCTTGTTATACAATTGTGGTGATATACTATCATCAATCATATAAACATAATCACTATTTTTAGATTTTTTTAATCCTAATAATTGTAGCGTCTTATCTTTATCAAGTCTTATGACTTGAACCGTCTCATCTCACTGATCTTTCTTCAAAACGTCAAATGTCATTTCGTGTGTATCAGGGTTAATAAACAATGATTGTAATTGAGAAAATAAATACCCTTCAGGATTGCTTGAAATTAATAAAACGTCAGATAAAGTATATTGTTTATCAAAACGAAATTCTTTATTGGTATTTATTGTTTTTGTCTTAGTTGATGGAACAAAACTACCGTTTGAGTCAACAGAATAAAGAGGATATGTTATATCATTTTTAAATACTAATTTTTTGTCATTTTCTGAATAGTCTAAATATAATAAGTCTTGGGACTCATTTGAAAGTTCAGAATTATAACTATTAATCAAATTTTTAAAATCATGACTTAGTAAATATTTGTTTCTTAAATTTACATCTATTTGGTCATTTTGAAAATTATTTAATTTAATATGTTTTTGGTTAATTAATTCAAAATTAATAGCATTACTTTGTTCGGTAGAATTTTTTTCTTCGTACCGAATTGATTTATCATAACTAGGTCCACCCTCAGATCTTGTTAGACCATTAATAAAATAACCATCATTAAAAGCATTACCATTAGTAGGTAAATTTAAGTCTACTGTTAAATCGTGTTTTTTTGAAACTGCTTTATATTTATCAAATTGCTTTTGAATACCTTTAGAAGTATCATTAAGCATAGTGAAAATAGCCGAAGTTAAGAAAATAAGTATTGTTAAACCCGCTACTGTAATTTTATTTTTAAATAGCGACCTAAAAACTTCTCTAAAAAGTTTAATCATATTTCTCCTTTTATAATGATAGTTTAAATTATATATATTTTTCTAATAAATTTAATAGTAATAATAAGGTGTAAAAAAAGAGGTGTTCAAACCTCTTTTTTATTCTTTTATGCCTTGTGTGTAGGCTTATAAGTTTAAACTTTAATTATTATTATCTTCTGACCTATCACTTGTGGTTTTTATTAATTCGTCTAAACTTAGTGTATTTTCTTCATTTATAGACTCTTCAGAAACTGTTTCAGGTAATTTAAGATTCTTAGCTATATAATCAATTTCTTCGGCTATAATTGTTTCTTTTTCAAGTAATGATGTTTTTATCAATTCTAAAAGTTCCATATTTTCATTGATAATTTTATGAGCATGATTTTGTGCTTCTAAGATAATTTTTCTAATTTCTAAGTCAATTTCATGGCTTATTTGATTTGATAAACTACTATTTGTGGCTAAAGTTTTTCCTAAGAAAGGACTACCTTCTTCGCTTTGATATTTAATTGGTCCTAAGTCACTCATCCCAAACTCTGTAACCATTCTTCTTGCTATATTTGTGGCTTTTTCTATATCATCAGATGCACCGGTTGAAATTTTATTTTTACCATAAATAATCTCTTCAGCTGCTCTACCACCCATAAAACTTGCTATCGAAGCAAGCAACTCTTCTTTAGAATAGTTGTATTTTTCGTTTTCGGGCATCATAAGATTATAACCACCAGCCTGACCTCTAGGTATAATAGTAATTTTTTGAACTTTGTTTCCACCGGGTGTTTTTAATCCAACAACAGCATGTCCGGCTTCGTGATATGCAACAGAAGTTAATTCTTCCTTTGTAATTGTTCTTGATTTTTTAGCAGGTCCTGCCATGACTCTATCAATTGCTTCATCAATTATTGATAAAGTTATCAAATTAGTTTTTTCTCTAATAGATAATAAGACCGACTCATTTATTACGTTTTCTAATTGAGCACCCGAAAAACCTGGTGTTCTTTTAGCAATATTTTTAAAGTCAATATCTGGGGAAAATCTTTTCCCTTTAGCGTGTAATTTTAAAATTTCAGCTCTTTCTGATACATCAGGTAAACCAACTGTAATTACCCTATCAAAACGACCTGGTCTAGTTAAAGCCGGATCTAAAACGTCAGTTCTATTTGTAGCCGCAACGAATAATAATCCAGAATTTTCCTTTATACCATCCATTTCAACTAACAATTGATTAAGTGTTTGTTCTCTTTCGTCGTGGCCTCCACCTATACCAGAACCACGAGTTCTACCGATAGCATCTAACTCATCAATAAAAACAATTGCAGGAGAATTTTTTCTAGCTTCCGCAATAACTTGTCTAACTCTTTTTGCACCCATTCCAACAAAAAGCTCTACAAAACTAGATGCAGAAACAAAATAAAATGGAACGTTAGCTTCACCGGCGGTAGCTTTTGCTAATAGAGTTTTACCTGTCCCTGGAGGACCGCCTAAAAGAATTCCGCGCGGCATTCTAGCGCCAGATTCTTCATATTTTTTTGGAAATTTTAAGTAGTCTACTATTTCAGAAATTTCTTCAATAGGCTCTTTGTTCCCTGCTACATCACTAAATTTTTTATCTGATTTGATTATTTGGGCAGGACTTTTATCACCAAAAGCTCCTCCGCCTTGACCGTTCATTGATCTCATTTGATATCTAGTTAATAACACAATTGCACCTATTAAAATCAAAGTCGGTACTAAAGATATAAAGAATGAACCTCACATACTTTGGGACGGAGTTTTTACTGATGATAAACCAATTAATGATTCGGAAGTTTTTGATAAGACTTCACTATTAGCACCTAAAAATGAATTATTAATTAATTCTGAAGATTGAGTATCAGAACCACCTAAAACAATTTTAAGCAAACTCAAAGATCCGTAAGTTTGAAAAGTTTTTAAACCTAATTGTCCATCATTAAAGGACCCTATTATTGTATTTTCGAATTGGTTTACGTTTATACCAATAAAATATTTGTCGTCACCTTCATTTGCAGCTGCTTCTTTAAGCTTATCAGCTAAAGCTGTAAGTGAAATTTGTTCGTATTTTTGACCAGAAGTCAATTGACTTCAAACAAAATAAATAATAATGCCTAAAACAACAACGAACAAAATACCTGTTCATATTTTTTTATTTCTCATTTATTCCTTTCATATATGTTATTTAAATTATAGAGTTTTTTATAAATAATTTTCAATTTTTTTTACTCAAATAAAAATTATTATTTAACTTATAAATTTTATTATTTGTTTTAGATAAAATAAATTTTATAATACTATTTATCTTCTGATTCGATAAATTTATTTCATGATTATTTTCGTTTAAGAATTTAAAAAGAACTTCATGTTTATATTTTAATGACCTAAAAAAATCAATTGAAAAATCTTTCTTTTCTCATTCATAATATTCTTTGTATATTTTGTATTTTTTAAACTTTAAAAATGAATTTTTAAAAATTATTTTGGCTAATAAAAATAATTTGTAAATTTTATATTTCTTTTTTAATACATTTCTTATTTTATTACGTGAGTATTTATTTGTTAAATTTGTATAATCAATATGAAAAGGAATTTTTTTAGATAGACATTTATTTTCTATTGTACTTTTAAAATACTTAAACAATAACGGTCTAATAATATTCATTCCATAAATATTATTTGTTCTTTTTATTCCGTAATATAGTGGTTTTCTACCACTATTAATTTGTAATATAGAAGTTTCTAAAAAGTCATCTATATTATGCGCAACTAATAATACATCACATTTTTTCTTATCATAAATTTCTTTAAAAAATGAGTACCTTTCATTTCTTGCTCATTCTTGAAAATTTCCTGAAATATAATCTTCCTTTTTTAATTCAAGGATTTGTAAATCTATATTGTTATCGAAACAAAAATTTTTAACTATTTTTTGGTCCTCATAACTATCTTTTCTTTGATTATAATTAACGTGCGCTACAACAACGTTTTTGTTTTTAAATTTATTCAAAAGAAACATACTATCCGGGCCGCCAGAAACAGCAATTAAATATTTTTTATTTCTTGTTAACATTGAATTTGTTCATTATTGTATAAATATCATTAAAACCAAAAGAAATTGCTGTTTCAGCCGCTAAATCAATAATAGGTAAAATTTTTTCCATTTCGCTTGAAGAAAATTTACCTAAAACAAAATCTTTAAGTTGACCTTGATGAGGAGCATTAATGCCAATTTTCATTCTTTTAAAATCTGAGGTACCCAAATTATCTATAATGCTTTTAACACCATTATGACTGCCTCCACTACCACCTATTTTTATTGTTGCTTTTGATAAATCATAATCTTTATCATCATGAATAATCATAATATCAGTACTATCTATTTTGAAAAAATTCTTTAATTGTTGAACGAAAGTACCTGATAAATTCATATATGTCATAGGTTTTGCAATAACTATGTCATCAACTTTAACAAAAACTCCGTTAAATTTTTCTTTGTTTAATTTAACATTTAATTTTTCACAAATTCTATCAATAATTAAAAATCCAACATTATGTCTAGTATATTTATACTCTTCTCCCGGATTTCCTAAACCAACTATTAATTTCATTATTCCTCCAAATCTAAAAATTCTTGCATATTTGTTATTTTATGTTCTTTTTTTGAAAACCTGTTAACAAAAATTGATGAATAAATATTATCATTAAGCGCAAAAATAGTTAAATCTTTTTTTGCTCTAGAAACAGCGGTATAAACAAGCTTTCTGTTGAGCATTCCTGAATGTTCTTTATAAACCACAAAAATAACAGATTCATTTTCACTTCCTTGAAATTTATGTACGGTTATAGCGTATGCTAAATTAATTTCTGCCGAAAAATCTTCTTTAGTATATTTAACATCTATTTCTTTTTCACCGATTTTAAATTTAACAAAAATTTCTTTTTCTGCTTTTGTTTCATCAATATAACTAATAACACCTAAATCACCGTTAGAAATGCCTATTTCGTTTTTGTTAACTAGTTGTATCACTTTATCTCCGACTTTATATTCAATAGTTTCTCCATTAATTTTAGAAACATGAACAACCTCTCCGCTTGGATTATATTTATTTTGAATAGCTTTGTTAATAGAATTAATACCAAAACTACCTCTATAAATAGGACACAATATAACTGTATTAAAAATTCCATACTTGCTAACTTTTTCAATAAATAATGATGATAAATCATCAAAAGGTTTTTTACTATTTCAAACGTTAACTTGATTTCCTGTAAAACCTTTCGCTATATATTCAATCCACGAATCAGAAAAATTATAAACAAATTCTTTATACGTATTTTCCGGATTTAGTAATAATTTTTGTTTATAATATTCAATAATTTCTCTGTCAGAAATAAACTCTATAAGTTTCTTGTTTATGAAAAATTTAAAAAAATCGATAAAATAAGGGTTTTTCAAATCTCCTAAAGCATTTATAAAATTTATATAATTTTTTATCTCTTCGGAATCACTTCGATAAATTTTGTTTAAGAAAACACATGGTATTTTCTTGCTTTCAATTAAATCATTTAAAATCACACCCGGTCCGATTGCAGGCAATTGATTAGAATCACCTATTAATATTAATTTTTGTAAATTGGAACAAGCTCTTAAAATTTTATAGAAAATATTAATATTCACCATGCTAAATTCATCTATAACTAAAATTTTAATATTATCAAAATCTATATCAGAAGGAACTTCCTCTTTATCATTTTTTATCTTTAAAAAACTATGTATTGTTCTGGTTGGAATTCCGTGTTTACTTGAAATATTTGAGGCTGCTCTACCCGTAGGTGCTAAAATATAAAAATCGTTTTCTTCTTTAAAATCATTTAATTTTAAGGTGCTATAAATGTGTTTTATTATTAAACTTTTTCCTGTGCCAGGCATACCGGAAATTATACTTACACCACAGTCAGAAACCATTTGATATGCTATTTTTTGATCGTCAGATAAATACTTTAATTCTTTTTGTGGTTCTTTTTGGAGAATTAAAACACTATTTTGATTGATAAAATTTATTTTGTCAACAATAAATTTTTCTTTCTCTCTCATTTCTATTCTTGAAACACAATTTTCTTTAATAAAAAGTTTACCATCTTTAATCTTGTTTATTATAAAACTATTGATTATTTCTTTAATTTCTATATCGCTTGATAAATTAGCAAATTTAATTACAGAAATAATCAAATCATTAATATTAATAAAAGTTGAATTATTTTCTTCCAAATTAAACATTGCGTAATCGATGTAAGCATAAATTCTCTGTTTTGAAAGGGTTTGATAACCTAAAAGTAAAGCGAATGTATCTACATCATTGATAGGTATATCATATTGTTCTCATAAATCGTATGGATTCTTGGATTTATATAACTCAATAAAATTTGGGTTCGAATCATTCTCGTGAATTTTTGTTAATAATGTAAATATTTTTTGTAAATCATTACCGAAAAAGAATTGGATGTTCTCTTGGTATTCTTTTGTGTTTTGATTAATCAAATCATTGATTTTTAGCATTTGCTTCTCGTTCTTCTTAAAATAACTCAATATCTTTTCGTAAGTATTCTTTGGAATTACTTTTAAAATTTCGATAGCTTTGCTTTCATCGAAAAAAACTTTTATAACATCTTTACCGAAAGCGTCTAATATTTTTTTACTTGTCGCTTTACCAACTGATGGTATTTTGTTAAGGTGAGTATTAATTTCAGAATTAATATCTATTTCAACTTTAACAGGAATATATTTAATCAATTTAAAATTTCTTTGTGCTTTTACAATTGTCACCTCATATTTTTTGTTTAGTTCAGGCATTTCTAATCCTGAACAATAAATCATGACATGTTCTCTTGAATTATCTTTTTTAAATTTAAAAAAACCTCAAGAGCCGTTATCTGGTCCTTTAAGTTTGTCGGTAAATTTTCCAATTAAAGTTTCGTCGTTTTTGTTTTTTGTTTCATCTTCTTTTTCGAATATCATATTATTAAATTATACATTTTTTTTGTAAATTTACTTAACAAAATAAATATTGGTTTTCCACATATTTATACACATATTTATAACAAGGATAATAACATATTTATCAACATATTTTTAAATGTGTGGACAAATCTATAAAAACACTATATTATAGACCAAAAAGTTGTTGATAACTTTATGAAAACTATGTTAATTAATTTTTACATAAATTATTAAGTTTTTATAAAGCAAAAAAAGTTATAAAATTAGTATATGAATTTAATAAATAAATATTCAAAAGAAAACGAAGAAAACGTTTTATCAAACTATACTGAACAAGTCAAAAATTTTATGAAAGAACAAATAAATGATAATATGATTTGAAAAACTTTTATAAAAAATTTAAGTATAACTAGTTATGATCAAAACATGGTAAAAATATATATACCCAACGTCAATGAAAATATTTTAAAAGGTCATCAAAAAAACTTTGATGATTTATACCAAAAATGTATTATTAAAATTTTTGGTAATCAGGCAAAATACGAATTAACCCACATTAGTAAATCAGAAGAAACTAAAAAACTTATAAAACAAAAAATAGAAGATAGTATAAAAGCTAATATTGCTACGAAAGCAGAAAAAAATCAATTATTAAATAACTTTCAAACAAACTATACCTTTGATAATTATTTAAAACTAGATTTCAATAAAGAAGCCATAGATATATGTAAGTCTATAATAAATGACAATAATGGGTTTTATATACTATATATTTCAGGGTCATCAGGTTTAGGAAAGAGCCATTTACTGCACGCTTTAGGAAACGAATTCAAGAACAATAATAAAAACGGTGTATATATAAGCCCTGAGTTATTTACAAGAAAAATTTCTGAAATGTATACAGAAAATAATTCCAAGAAGATTTCAAGTCTTTTAAATTTCTTTTCTAACTTGGATATAGTTATTTTCGACGATTTTCAAGTGTTTGCAGAAGGGCAAAAAAAACAAACAAAAAACTTTATATATCAAATACTTGATAACAGAATTCAAAACAATAAAATAACAATAATATCATCTGAAAATGAGCTATTCGAATTAGAAAATCAATTTGAAAATAAAATATATACAAGATTACAATCCGGATTAGTTACTAAAATAAACACGCCCACTGAAGAAGATATGAATAAAATGTTACTTTTCTTATTAGAACAAAGAAATTTTGATACATCCATTTTAGATAATAATTCAATAAATTATATAGTTAGAAATCATATTGGTTCTATAAGATCTTTAATAGGTGCTGCCAATAGAATAAATTTATTTAAAAGTTCTTTTAAAGAAAACGAATATGTAGAAGGTATTATTAAAAACATTTTTGAGAATGTTATAAAAAATAACGATAACATTTCTCACGAAAATATAATTAAGCACGTTGCAAAATATTATAGAGTAAGTTCAAAAGAAATATTAGGAAAATCTAGAAAAAAAGAAATAGTTATCGCAAGGCATTTATCAATAATAATGATAAAAAATATTTTAAACAAATCTTCTACGGAGATCGGTAAAATATTCAACAGAGATCATACAACTATTTTGAGTGCCTTAAATAAACTAAATGATGAGGCACAAGCTCTATCTATAAATAAAACTATGAACGAATTAAAAAAGGACATATATGGGAAAAAATAACTAGTTATTAACAATTAAATAAGTTGTGGATAACTTGTAAAAGTTAAAATAATGGTTAAAAAAGAGCATTTTTTCAACTTTTCAGTTATTTATTAACATATTAACAAAATATAATTATTTTAAAAAAATATTAAGGAGAAAACATGAATTTCACAATTAGTAAAAAAATAATAGACGAAGCAATAGAATTTTTATATTCGTTTATAGATCAAAGTGACTCTTATTTACCACAAAGAGGAATATATTTAGAATTAGATAACGAAAAATTAACATTAATAAGTACTAGTTCTTCTATTTCAGGAAAAAGAATAATTGAAGTTGATGAAAAAGATTTAAAAATAAAAAGAACAGGTAAAACACTATTAAATTCAATAATATTAAAAAATATAATTAAAAAATTTGATAAAGAAGTTACTTTTTCTGTTGAAGATAATGTTGTAAATATATTTGAGAATAAAACAAAATATACAATTACTCAATTAGATTATAATAAGTATCCTAAAATTAATTTTGAAGATACAGAGAATTCATTTGAAATAAGTTCTGAATTATTAAACAAAGTTATTAATGATGTTTACATATCAACCGCTCATTCAACAAATAACGAAAGATTGAATGTTGCTGTTTTTAGATGTATAAATATAAGCAGTAAAAGTGATGGTTACTTAAGATTCTTATCTACTGATTCATATAGATTATCTACTGAAAAAATAAAAATTAACAAAATAAATGATATTAATATCAATATCGATGCTAAAAATTTAAAAAAATTAATAACAAAAGGCGTTCCGGAAAAAATAAATATTTTCTACAATATTGATAAATTTGGAATTTCTTATGAAGGTTCAATTATACAAACATCAATATCAAAAATCAATTTTATTGATTTAAATAATTTATTAGAAATAAAATATAATAAAACTATTGAAATAGATAAAGATGAATTATTGAAATTAATAAATAAAGTTGTATTTCACAATACAGAAAAAGCTAAAAAATTACAATTTAGCATTTCTAAAAATTCTATAAATATTACTTTTGAAATACCCGAAATAGGAATTAGTGAAGTTTCTACTAACAAACACAATTTAGTTGGAAAAGACTTTGAAATTGATGTTGATTATCAATTTTTAAAAGATGCGGTTTCTGTTTTATCAAGCGGAATTATAAAGTTATATATAACAGAAAATGATGATAAAATATATTTAATTTCTGAAAACGAAAAAGATAATATTCAATTAATAACACCAATTAGGAAGTTTTAATGATAGTAAAAATAAGAGATGAATCAATTAAATTAGGTCAATTTTTAAAGAAAATTAGAGAAATATCAACTGGTGGTGAATCTAAATATTTTTTGCAAAACAATGATATTAAAATAAATGGTATAAAACCCGTGGGACGTTCAACTAAAATACATGTAGGTGATACTATTTGAATAAATGATACTTTAATAAAAGTTATTAAGGAAGATTAAAAGATGGATGATTTTAAAAATTTGTTTGATCTTTTTATTGAAGATAAAAATAAAGATTTTTTAATAACTATTAATTTTAATTTAATTAAAAATAAAATTAAAGAAAAGTGAATTGAATTAAACATTTTAAATTCTTTAATTAAACCCGGAAATAGAAGTATCGAAGAAGTAGAAGAAGAATTTAAAAATTTGGTTGAAAAATATAACGAAATTGTTGAAGTTTTACCTATATTACTAGGTATTACAAAGAATGAATTAAATCTATATAACAAAAAGGAGAATAAATTCGATAAAATTATTTTTAAAAAAAATAATATCGAAATAGATAAATATATGCTTTTATTTAAAGAAATAGGTTTTTTAAAATTATTTCAAAAAATCAAATTAAAAATATTATCGATTATGTTTTTGGTATATATGTTGGTTTATATAGCTCTTTAGTGAAAGTAAAAAATAAATAAAACAAAAAACTAAATACTCTTTTAAAGAAAGAATGTTTAGTTTTTTTAATATTTTAATAAAAACTTTTATATATTTTTAAATAAACAGTTTTTACTATTTTATATAATATTTTATATAAAATATTATGGAGGTATTTATGAAAAAAATAAAAATTAAAATAAGTGATATAGAAAAATTAGAATTCATAGTTGAAGAAGATGCTAAAAAGGGAGATTATTTTACATTAAGCGATTTATTAGATAACCAACAATCTATTATAGAAAGTGCAAAATCAGATTTAATTAAAAAGATAACTGATTCATCTAAGAATAATTGGGAAAAAGAATGAAAAGTACAATATGATAACCTTAAAAAGGTTGAGTTACTTGAAAAAATAAAAGAAAAAGAAGAAGAAGTAAGAGTAAAAACAAAAAAAGAACTTGAACAACAAAAACAAAACGAAATTAACGCTTTAAAAGATAAATTTAAAGAAGAATTAGCTAAAGAAATTCAAATTATCAAAGTAAAAGAAAAAGATTTACTAAACTTTGAAATAAACAAGTTAAAAGAAGAAAATATTAAACTTAGTCAAGAGTTAAAAAACAATGAAGTTGTTAAAAAACAAGAAATTCAAACACTTTTAAGTAAACAAGAAGTGTTGATTTCTCAAAAAACAACAGAAATAAATAATACATATCAAAACAAAATATTGACATTAGAAACAAATAAAAATAAACTAGAAGAACAATTGAAAATTGTTAAAGAACAAGAAACGCATAAATACGAATCACAATTAAATGAAATTAAAGCAAAATTAACAGAACAGTTCCATAATAAAGAATTAAATATGGCATCTGAATATCAAAAAACCATTGAAAAACTTAAGTTTGATAACGAGAGTTTAAAACAAAAAGAAAATGAATATAAACAACAAATTAATGCATTAGAAATATCTGAAAAAAAACATTTAGATATCATAAATAAAAATGTTGGATTTTCAACTAAACAAGTTGGTGAAAATTTTGAAAATAGTATTTACAATCTTTTAGAAGATAGTTTTGGTTTTATGGGTAACGAGATTAAGTTTTCTAAAACAACCGAAAATATAGATAGAACAAAACCTGATTTTGAAATTAATCTTTTTAAAGATAAAGAAAATATCGGAAATATTATTATAGAAGCAAAATCAAAACAAACTGAAACCGGAAGTACAACAAACAAAAAGCATTTACCTAAATTGTTAAAAGACATGAAGAATTACAAAGGAACTTTTGGTGTTTTAGTAACAGAACTTGAACCGGAACATAACTTTTTATTTAAAGTTTACGAGGAATATCCAAACATTTTTGTAGTTAGATTTGAAGGTTTAAAACCTTTACTGCAATTATTAATTAACTTTATTAAAGAAAGATCTAATTTTGATAATACACAACTAGATATTGAAGAGCAACGTAATTTAATTGTTGCTTGAAACGAAAAACACTTTAAAGCTATCGTTAAAGCTATGGCTAGAATAAAAGATGATTTTGATGATATAAATAAATTTGTGGAAAATATCCAAAAAAACTTAGATGATTTAAAAGGATCGTTAGAAATTTCGATTAGTAAGCACATTGACAGCTTTTCCAAAGCAATTGTAGGATCTGCAAAAAGTAAATTATACAAAAACATTAAAAATATTGAACCAAGATTAACTAAAGAAAATTCTAAATATTTGGAATTAGATTCATATCTTAAATTAGAAAAAGAAGAATAATTATTAAAAAACTCTAAATACCTATTTTGTTTAGAGTTTTTCTTTAATAAAAAAGTATTAAAAAACCCCTTTCGGGGCAAATTCGGCAGACTATTAAAGTCGCCTTGTTTTAGCACTTTACTATTCTTAAGCAATACAATAGATTTAGTACATAATTATTATAACACATTTTTTTAGATGTTGTAAAATATTTTATATATGAAATAGATTTATTTTGAAAGGTTTAATTATGAATAAAGAAAATAAAATAATTGATGTTACTTTAGGTTTTGATTTAGGTATTGGTTCTGTAGGGTGGTCTATAGTGGATAATTCAAATAATGAGGTGTTAGAATTAGGTTCAAGATTGTTTGATGAACCTAGTTTAGCCACTGATCGTAGAGGATATAGAAGCATTAGGAGAAGCATTAGGAGAAAAAGATACAAGAATGATAAATTTGATAAATTAATTTTTAAATACAAAGATATGTTTGGGTTAGAACTTGAAAATAGACACCAAGTTAATAATATTTATCAAGAAATGTCTTCTAAAAATCCAAATATAATTTTTGTTAAAAATAAAGCTTTAGATGAAGTTGTAGAAAGTAAAGAATTAGTATGAATATTACACGATTATTTACAAAATAGAGGTTTCTTTTATGAAGTTATTGAAGAAGAAAATAAAGAAAGTTCTGAAGGTAAAAAGATATCATATACGAATCAATTTGAATTTCCAACAAGAGAACAATTCAAATTCTTTAATAAATTCGGTTACTTTAAAGGTTTAGAGCAATATGTTGATGTTAAATTTTCACACTTAAAATGAAAGAGTGAAATTGAACACGTTTTAAATGATGTTCAATCTAAAAAATATGAAAATAAACAATTTAATGATTTTGTATTAGAATTTATAAACATTTATGATTCGATACGTGAATATGCTAAGGGACCTGGTAGCGAACATAGTTATAGTGAATATGGTATTTATGATTATAAAGAAGACGGAAAAACTTTATATCAAAAATATAATAACATTTGGGACAAAACTATCGGAAAATGTAGTATCTTCGTGAATGAAAATAGAGCGCCACAACAATCTCCGAGTGTTGAATTGTATAATTTATTATCTGATTTAAATAATGTTAGACACACTTTAGCTAATGAGTGAGTTTTATCAAAAAACGATAAAAGAGATATTATAAATAATTTAATTAAAGACAACTTGAATGAAGGTAAAGTTAAAAATGTTACTTATCAGACAATTTTAAAATATTTAAAATCTTGAAACCTTGATTTTAATTTAGAATTAAAAGCTGACGAATTTAAAAATGCAGATAAAAAAATAACTGCATTAGAATCTACAATTATTTTTATAAAAACATTTATTAAGAATGGTGCAAAATTAGATAACTTAAATGTAGATACTATATTCGAGTTTGCTAAAGGTTTAGATAATATTTTTGTTGTTATTTCCAACTATAAAGAAGTTGAAAAAAGAATCAAAAATATAAGAACTCAACAAAATATAGATTTTTTAAGTAAATATCTTGATACTCAAGAACAAGTAAATAATTTTATAGAAGATATAGCAAATAATCCTAAATTTAAAGTTTCAAAAACTCATTCTTTATCTTTTAAGGCAATTTATTTAGTTAACGAGGATCTATTAAATACATCTAAAAATTTATCTAATTTTAAGTTTGAAAAAGATTTTAATTTGTATAAAGAAATAAAAAAATATAACGAAAATTTAGAAAAAGAAGGTCTTTTATCAATTACTTCTAATTCTAAATATATGGATAGTTCATTTTTACGTGATGCAGTTATTAGTCCAGCTGTTAAAACATCTTTAGCTGAAACAATTAAGGTATTCAATCAAATTTTAAAAGAATATAAAAATAAATATAAAGTTACTAAAATAGGTCTTGAAATGCCTAAAGAAAATAATCTTAAGTCTGAAAGAGAAGGAATAGATAAACAAAACAAAAAGAACAAAAAACGTTTAGAAAAAATAATTTCTATATTAAAAGATAGTTACAGAATTAGTATATCTGAAGACGAAATAAATCTTAAAACAAAACAAAAATTACTTTTATATTTCCAACAAGACGGTTATGATGCGTATAATGTTAAAGATAAAATAGATGTTAAAAAACTTATATTTGATCCAGGTTATACAGAAATTGACCATATAATACCATATAGTATTAGTTATGATGATTCTATGACTAATAAAGTTGTCGTTCTTAAAAGTACAAATCAAGCTAAATCCAATAAATTGCCAAGTGAATATTTAGGGGTTCATACAACAGATTTTAAATTATTCAAATCTTTTTGAATAGAAAATAATGACAAAAAGAACGATTTCTTTGATACTAAAAATAAAGAATACGATCGCAAGAAAGAGAATTTATTACGCCTAGAAATCAATGATAAAGACAAAATTGAATTTGCTAATAGAAACTTAAATGATACTAGATATTCAAGTAAGGTTTTCTTAGAAAAACTTAATGAGTACGCTAAAAGTCATGATAAGCAATTTAATGTAGTTACATTTAGAGGAAAATATACAAGTATGTTAAGAAAAATGGGAGGTTTATCACCAAAAGATAGAGATCATTTTTCACATCACGCTATAGATGCTTCTTTATTGGCTATTTCAGCAAACAACTATAAACCTAATATGCAAAAGTTATTATTTACACCAGAAAAATATTTTATAGAAAAAGGTAAAGTGTATGATAGAGAAAGCGGAGAAAGCATCGGTTCATTAAATGAATTTACACTTAATTTAAATAATATTTCCGAGATAGTAAAAGAAAAAATGAGTGAAAAAGATGGTGATGAAAATTCTAAATTAACAAAAACAAAAGATTCTATAATACAAAAAGTTCGTTATTCAAGAAAAGTTAAGAAAGACTACAATATAGAATTATTTAATCAAACAACCTATGGCACAAAAGTTGATAAAAATGGAAACTTAAGAAAGATAGAGAAAAAATCAATTTTTGAGATTACAAAATATATTGGTAATAAAAAAGAAGATAATATTGTTATGAAACATACTAACCCTGAACAATTGGATAGAATAAAAAATATTTTAGCCAATTATAAAAGTTCTAAAAATCCATTTTTAGACTATACTTTAGACTTATTTAGAGAATACAAAGAAGAATTATGTATTGATCCCGAAAATTGAGAAAGAGAAGCTCGTAACTTTATAAATAACGATAGTAAAAAAGCGTTAATTATAAGAAATAAAAAAGGCTTTGACTATATCAAGAATATAAAAATGTTTTCTGATAAAGTTAATGTAGATAACGTAAGTTTTATTAAAAATCAAAATAATAAAAGTTTTAAAGAATCATTTAAATGAGTAGCCTTATTAATTTACAAGAATAAAAAAGATAACTATGTTTTAATACCGGTTAACGCAAAAATTTATAAATTTACTAATAATAAAAATGAGAACTTTTTTGATGAATCCGTATTTATTAAAGAAAACTTAATTAAAGAGAAAGAATTAAAAAATATTCCTTTAGACAATAAGATTGTAGATGTATATTACAAAGGAACGATGTTTATTAACGAAAACGAAATTGATGATAATAAAAAATTAGTCCATATAGTGGGGGCAGGTTCTTCATTAAATACTATAGAATATAATTACTCTGCTATGATAGTTAAAAAAGAAGAGATAAAAGAAAATTCGGTAGATAATAAAGAAAAAACAAATATTACTAAGAAAAAAGAAAGAAATATTTTAACGGTAAATTCTTTTTTAAGTACGTTTAAGAAGATTAATAAATCTGTTTTAGGTTAATATTAGGGGACATAATAATAAATTATGTCTCTTTTTTATTTTATTTGTAGTAATCTTATTTTGTCGTAATTACGACAAAGGAGGAAAATGAAAAAAATAATTGATGTATCACAAAGTGAATATGTATCATTATTTTTAAACAATTTAATTGTTAAAAATAGTCAAGGCAAAATTACAATACCAACTAACGACATTGAAACTGTCATATTCGAGAATACTAGAGTAAATATTAGTATGCCATTGATAAACAAATTAATTGAACAAGGAGTTAATATTATTTTTTGTGACCACAAACATTTACCAATTGCTCAAATAATACCATTTAGTGGTTATTTTGATAATAAAGTTTTTAACTCGCAAATCAATTGGAATGATGAATATAAGGGTAATACGTGAAAACATATTATTGAGTTAAAAATATTAAATTCTAAAAATTTAATAAAATCTATTATTCCTGATTCAATTGAAGTGATAAAAAAATTAATTGAATATCAAAAAGATATTAAACCATATGATTTATCTAATAGAGAAGGTCACGCGGCTAAGGTTTATTTTAATCTATTGTTTGGTAAAGATTTTAAAAGGGACAAAAATAATGCAAAAGACTTTGTTAATATTTGTCTCAACTATGGATATACTGTAATGATTGCGTATGTAAGTAGAGCATTAGTTTCAAAAGGATTTGATAATAGAATCGGTATTTTTCACAAAAGATTCGATAACAATATTCCGCTAGCTTGTGATATTGTAGAACCAATTAGATGTTATGTAGATAAAATAACATATGAAATAATTGAAATGCAAAAAGAAGATAACAACATAAATTTTAAAGACTTTAAAAAAAGATTTTTTGAAAATTTACAAGAACATATTTTTGTAAATTCTAAAAGAATTAAAGTGGTTGATTATATTAATTTATTAATTAGAGGTTTATTAGAACATAAAGACATAAAGGAGTTAGAAATTGATTGAATTTCAAAATAGATATATGAAAATAATATTAATGTATGATGTTTCTATGGACGAAGACAATACAACTAATTATGCTAGGTTCAGAAACAATTTATTAAAAATGGGTTACATAATGATTCAATATTCAATATATGTTAAAACAATAGGGTTTAAGACTATATATGAATATGAAAAGCAAAAACTAATAAAGATTATTCCGAAAAGATCGAATGTTAGAATATTATTGATTACAGAGACTCAATATTCTAATATTGATATTTTATCTGGTGAAAAGTCGGCTAACGAAATTTATAACGAAAAAGAAAGGTATATAGAACTATAATGTTAAAAATAAGAAATTTGAATACAATCGGAGAAATAGAATATCAAGGGATTTTTGTTATTGAAACAAAAAATAGTGATAGTTTAATTTCGGATTTTTACAAATATGAATATGAAAATAACGAAGATGTTTTCTTAATAAATTCCAAAAGTTACTCAATACAAGATGCGATTATAATATCAAATCTGACAAAATTAACAGATTTATACAATTTGACATCAAAAAATATTTTGACTAAAATGATAACTAATGAAGACAATTTAAATATTGAATCAAATATTGATAAAACAAAATTTTTAAATTCTTTAGATCTAATTAACACTCTATTAGGAGAAAACTTATTAGATTTGAATTTCGATAAAATTAAAATTTTAAAATCGTTAATTTCATTAAATGATAGTATTTTTATTGATGAAAGAACTCTTTCAAAATGAATGGACAATTATGATTCTACTAATAAACCTTTTGTTATTTTAAAGGATTTAAGTTTTATTAAAATAAATAAACTAGAAAAATATATAAATAAATTCAATATATTAATAATTAATAATGATTTATTTGATTTAGTTGATGATTATCAAGAATTAGAAATATGTTCGTTAGAAAACAACAGAAATTTAACGCTAATAGATTCGTATTTACCTTTACATACTTGAATTGAAAATAAAATTAATAATTTTCAACTTAGTTATGACGAAAGTTTTAGCATCCTAAAAAATGATAATCTTTTAATAATTGAGTTGCTAAATAACATTAATTAGGACAATTTTTATGTTTTTTATTAAATTTGACACTTTAGTGCTATACTATTTTTAAGCAATACAACACAAAAAAATTTTGGACACCCACAAACTAAATACTTTAGTGCTATACTATTTTTAAGCAATACAACACTGTATAGGTCCATTTCTTAACGAAAAATAAACTTTAGTGCTATACTATTTTTAAGCAATACAACACCCAAAGCATTAATTGCCGTTTCTAAAACTTACTTTAGTGCTATACTATTTTTAAGCAATACAACACTACGGAATCATACTTGATTGCTTATGTGGAACTTTAGTGCTATACTATTTTTAAGCAATACAACACAAACACAGCGCAGACAAGCAGCAATGCTTTACTTTAGTGCTATACTATTTTTAAGCAATACAACACTTATTTAAGATACAAAAAAATGTTGTTGCACTTTAGTGCTATACTATTTTTAAGCAATACAACACAATATTATTATTTTTAATAAACCCTTGAGCACTTTAGTGCTATACTATTTTTAAGCAATACAACACAGAAAAAAATTTTTTGTTTAAAACAGATAAACTTTAGTGCTATACTATTTTTAAGCAATACAACACTTTTGGCTAACTTACAGTTAAATATAACAAACTTTAGTGCTATACTATTTTTAAGCAATACAACACTTTTATGTAATTGTGTTCATCGTTTTGATTACTTTAGTGCTATACTATTTTTAAGCAATACAACACAAGTTGAACAAAATGAAATTTCATCTGAATACTTTAGTGCTATACTATTTTTAAGCAATACAACACATTTTCTCCTCGTTGTTTTTATAAAATAAAACTTTAGTGCTATACTATTTTTAAGCAATACAACACAAAAATATTGAAAATATTAATACAAACATAACTTTAGTGCTATACTATTTTTAAGCAATACAACACAAATAATACAAGAAAAGAAAGAAATAAAAATACTTTAGTGCTATACTATTTTTAAGCAATACAACACAAAAATAAAGGGGTGTCGATGAATATTATAACTTTAGTGCTATACTATTTTTAAGCAATACAACACTTAATCAATTCTAATAATCTTGTTTCATATACTTTAGTGCTATACTATTTTTAAGCAATACAACACTATTTATATTTTGGAAGAAGAATATATAGAACTTTAGTGCTATACTATTTTTAAGCAATACAACACAATTAAAAACCGAAATTAAAAAAGAAATTAACTTTAGTGCTATACTATTTTTAAGCAATACAACACATAAATTAAATGATATAGAATATATAGTATACTTTAGTGCTATACTATTTTTAAGCAATACAACACATCTTTTGTAATTTCGTTTTCTTCTGGTTCACTTTAGTGCTATACTATTTTTAAGCAATACAACACATAAATTAAATGATATAGAATATATAGTATACTTTAGTGCTATACTATTTTTAAGCAATACAACACGAAAGGATACGATGATTTACAAATTTACAATACTTTAGTGCTATACTATTTTTAAGCAATACAACACAAGCAATCTTATTCAATTTTTACCGCTCGCACTTTAGTGCTATACTATTTTTAAGCAATACAACACTTGACTTATCTTTTATAACTTGCGGGTCTAACTTTAGTGCTATACTATTTTTAAGCAATACAACACTCTACCAAGTCGGCCAATAAATAGCCTTCAACTTTAGTGCTATACTATTTTTAAGCAATACAACACTCTTTATAAGTCTTTTAAACTTGATATAGCACTTTAGTGCTATACTATTTTTAAGCAATACAACACAAAAACGATTTAGTGTGAATGTTTTGTGATACTTTAGTGCTATACTATTTTTAAGCAATACAACACTACAATTGAAAAACTTAAAACAGATCTAAACTTTAGTGCTATACTATTTTTAAGCAATACAACACATCTTTTGTAATTTCGTTTTGTTCTGGTTCACTTTAGTGCTATACTATTTTTAAGCAATACAACACAACTTTTATACGACCCTTGACAGTTTTTTGACTTTAGTGCTATACTATTTTTAAGCAATACAACACTCAATTTTATTTGTTGTTCTTTTTGTTATAACTTTAGTGCTATACTATTTTTAAGCAATACAACACGCATTGTTTCATCTTTGTGAAGGTGATACTACTTTAGTGCTATACTATTTTTAAGCAATACAACACTGAATGTTGTTAGTGTTTTTTCGAATGGTTACTTTAGTGCTATACTATTTTTAAGCAATACAACACGTTCGAGCGTAGTTTGAAAGGTTGACGGTTACTTTAGTGCTATACTATTTTTAAGCAATACAACACTACTTGAATTTATTGAAGAAATTAATGATTACTTTAGTGCTATACTATTTTTAAGCAATACAACACATCGACACTCTCCCATTTTTTATGTAAAAGACTTTAGTGCTATACTATTTTTAAGCAATACAACACAAAATAAATTTAAAGTGTTGAAGTTAAAGTACTTTAGTGCTATACTATTTTTAAGCAATACAACACAAAATAAATTTAAAGTGTTGAAGTTAAAGTACTTTAGTGCTATACTATTTTTAAGCAATACAACACAAAAAGAGTTGATACGTTTTAACAACACTAACTTTAGTGCTATACTATTTTTAAGCAATACAACACTTGAAATTTCAAATTTAATTATAACATCGGACTTTAGTGCTATACTATTTTTAAGCAATACAACACTATTTCAAGACTCTAAACTGTTATAGATATACTGCAAAACTTATGCATCATTCTAACATGGATCAATAGAAAATTAAAATAGACTTATACGTAGAAAATTTAAAAAATGTTTTGACTTAACTCTATAAATTTTGGTTATTTACAAGAAAATGTTTCTAAAACAGACAATATGCCAAAGGAATTTTAAAATGAAAAAATTCTTTTAAAATCTTTACTTTTGAAAGTTTAGTTTAAGGTTTAAGCAATAAAAAATATAACAAAAATTTTAAAACAACTTTTTATCGAAGTGTGGATTTCTTTAAAACTAAAGAAGCAAATTTTTTATTTTTTTGAAAAAAGTAACAATATTGATTTTTAAATCATTAAGACATAATAAAAATACCAAGCACGAAAGTGTCGCGCTTGGTATTTCTTTTAGGATATACTTTTTAATAAGTATGATTTATTTTACTATTTTTGATTTAATTTAGCATATTCTGTTTCTAAATAAGTAGTTGCTTGTTTAAATATTTCGGCAGCACCTTCGTAATCGTAAGCTGTGAGTTTTTCAGGAATTGAACCTTCAACTTCTGAATATTTTGCTCTTGCCAATTTAATAAAGTTTGATGCTTTTTGATTTGTAAAGAATTGTTTTTGAGCGGAAGAAGTTGTTTCTTTAAGTTTGGCTTCAAATTTTTGAGATTCTATATCATATTTAGAATAATCAGTATCTCTTTTTTCTTTAGCTGTTTTAAACTTGTTTCATTTTTCTAATGATTGTTTTAGTAAGTCATACATTTTTGTAAAGTAAGCTACATCATTTGAATCTGGTCTATTTTTTGTAAATTCAACAACTCAACTGACTAAATATTTTGATGAAATATCTGAATATGATTTAGCACCACCCTGTTTTTTGAATAATTCAGCAATTTCATTTGCGAATAATTCAACAACTTTTTTACCCATTAATTCAAATTCTGCTTCTTTCTGAGTTAATCCCATCATTAAACTTCCTAATTTTGTTTTAAGAGTTTCGATAGTATCTTCTTCAACAAAAGAATTTGCTTGAATTAATTCATCAATATAAGTATTTAAATGTTTATAATTTGAAACATTTAAATCTAAAGGTTCATTTAAATTATCAAAATCAGCATCAAAATTAGCTGTTTTTGATTTGTATGATGAAACTAAATTAGATCTATTGGTTAAAACTTCTTTTAAAGTGTGAAGTTCTGCGTTTTTAATTGTTTCATCTTTAGTAGCAGCTTCGGATTCTAAAGCTTTAATTTTAGTATTTAAAACACCATTAATTCCGCTAAGTGCTTGTAATTGATTTGTAAGTTCATTTGATTTTGATTCTAAATCCGAAACTTTTGCTAATAAAGTAGTTTTTTCAGTATCTTCTTTTTCAATCTTTTCTTTTGATGTTGCGTTTGTTGAACTTGGAGAACATGAAATTGTTAAAATTGGAGTAGTTGCAATCCCTAAAATTGGTAATATAATATTTAATTTCTTCATTTTTATTCTTTCTTTTTGCACTCACAACATATAATAATTTAATGATTAGTATAGCAATTGCTAAAAGAATAGGAACTAATATCATAAAGTTTGAGATATTCTTCTTATTTGAAATATCTTTAACTTGTCTGTTGATATCATTTCAATTTCAATCTTTCATAATGTTACTTTATGATTTGAAATTTTCGAATTTATAGATTCTATAGTTTCAACAAAAGAGTTAAATCCTAAATCTTCAATTGGATTATTTATTTGTAAATGTAAAATCTTATCTTTTTTATCATTTGATAAATAAATTGAAAGTTTAATAATATTTTCATAATTTGATTTAACAACATCTTATTTAAGTAAATTGTTTTTGTAATCAACTTTATTCTTTTCTAAACTAAGTAAATCACTTTAAATTAATTCTAATGTTAATTGTTTTAATGATAAATTTTTAGTATTTTATCTAACATATTTTGAAAACTGTTCTTTTTCATAAAATTCTTAAAAATCTTCAATTCTTTGTTTAAATTTTAGGATCTGATTTTTTTTATTTTTCAAATGTTTAATTTAGATTTGACAAGAAAAAATTTAAAGGAATTACACTCAACCTAAAAAAGTATTAATTTAATTAATTTCATATTTTATTAACCTATTCATAATTATTTTTATACTAAATGATAATAAATTATATCATAAAAAACGTTTTAAAGTCTCTTTTTTACAATATATTAATTCTTTTTGGTTTTATAGATTATTAATAGTAAAAAAGAATAGTACTTTAGTGCTATACTATTTTTAAGCAATTCAACAAAGTCGTTATCATAATCAAGACATTTGATTATGATAACTTTTTTATTTAAGATTATTATATTTACATAATTGATATAATACTAGTAATAGTCAAATTTAAAGGATATTACAATATGAATAATAAAGAATTGTTGAGCGTTTGACCTGGATTATCAAACATTTTAAATGAAAAAAACGATAGCAAAATAGATAATATAAATGATTTAACTTTGAAAGAAATTCTAAATCACTTAAATGTAGATGTAACTATATCATCTAAGCTAGATAAAAAAATATTATGTATATATATTGATGATTATAGAGCGGTAACATTTTTGAAAAAACTCTATAACGATGGTTATTTATCAAACTTGGTTTATACATATGATCATAAAAAAAGATCATTTACTTTTTATTTTAAACAAACATTAGCAACTCTTAAAAATTACAAAGATAAAAGTGTTTATACTACAGTATCAGGAATAAAAGCAAAAGTCTTAACTAATAGAGTTACCATTATTAAATCTACTTACATATACAATAATTTTGATAAAAAATTACCAACAATAGATATTTTATTTGCAAAGATTTATGACAAAAAATGAGCAGCTTTTAATGGTGTTTTAAATTATTTTGATAAGTTTGATAAAGAAGTTAACAAGCAAAGAGCAGTTAACTTATGAGCTTATGTTACTAATTTAAAATGAGGTACTGTTAGGTTTTCTAAATTTAATAAAAATATTATTAATCAATTTCAAAATGATCATGAATTTAAAGACCAAGATTACGAGAGATTAGCGCAAGTTATCAATGAATTTATATTAGAGAAACCTTTAAACCATGAAGAAATTGATAATTTAATTTTTAAAAGTATTAAATCAAATGAATATTATAAAATGATTGAAATTAAAGTTAATGATTATAAAAAATTATTAACTTTTGATAAAAAAAGCATTGATTATGATAAAGCATCTTTATTTTTGTTTGAAAAATACAAAATTTACTCCAAAGACAATATTTATTATGTTTGATATAACAACGCCTATGTAGCGGATGGAAAACCATTTAAATTATCGAATTACGATAAAGAACATTTTTTAAAAGAACGAATAGAAAAAGGTATCATTTTAGAGTGTATTTCAATTGAATTTTTTATGGATTATAATGCTTGAATATTAGATGATAAATTAATGGAGCGTATGAGTTCATCGGCTATTAGCAAAATTATATCTAAAATCAAAATTTTAGCTGATAATGCTAATAAACTAAAAAAACTAACAGTATTAAATAAAAATTAATTTTGTTAGTTTTTTTAATAAAAGTAATGGCTTAATTTATAAATTATTATTTAAATAATTGTTAAAATATATATTAAAGAGGTAAAAAGATATGAAAAATGATTTTTTAGTTATAAAAGGTGCTAGAGAGAATAACCTTAAAAATGTTGATTTAACAATCCCTAAAAATAAATTAGTTGTATTTACAGGTCTTAGTGGTAGTGGTAAAAGTTCACTTGCTTTTAATACTATTTATGAAGAAGGTAGACGAAGATATGTCGATTCACTTAGTTCGTATTCAAGAATGTTTTTGGGCGGAACTAAAAAGCCAAATGTAGATAAAATTGATGGATTAAGCCCGTCAATTTCTATTGAGCAAAAAACGGTTCATAATAACCCACGTTCAACAGTTGGGACAGTAACAGAAATATATGATTATTTTAGACTTCTTTTTGCTACTATTGGTAAAGCTTATTGTCCAAGACATAATATTGAGATAACTTCACAAACAACAAAAAGTATTTTAAAATCCATTTATGAATATTGCGAAAACACACAATTAATTATTTATGCTCCATTAATTGATAACGAGAAAGGTACTCACCAAAATTTACTTGAAAAACTAAGAAAAGAAATGTACCTTAGGGTAAAAGTAGATGGAATTTTATATAAATTAGATGACGAGATTATTCTTGATAAAAATACAAAACATACCATTGATTTGGTTATCGATCGTGTAGTTGTAAAAGAAGATAACTATAATAGAATTTCGGAAGCTATTGATATTGCGACCGAAAAATCAGAAGGTTATGTAAAAGTTGAAAATCTTTCAACAAATAAAATTGAATTATTTTCAAAATTACACGCATGTATTTATAAGGATTTTTCAATTAAAAAAATTGAAACAAGATTATTTTCATTTAATGCTCCTTATGGAATGTGTGAGAATTGTAAAGGTTTAGGTGTTGAATTCAAACCTGATGTTGATATATTAATACCTGAAACTTGAAGAACTATCGAACATGGCGCAATTAAATATTTCGAAAATACAGTTAATACATCAAATTTGGAATGACAAAGATACGCACGGATGCTAGAACATTATAAAGTTCCTTTTGATTTACCTATTGACGAGATGAGTGAAGAGCAGTTTAGAAGAATACTTTACGGTAGTGAAGAAGATGAAATAGAGTTTGTTTTAGAATCAACTTCAGGAAATAAATATCGTAAAAAACAATCTGTTCCCGGAATTATGACTATGATAGAAAGAGCATATTACGAAACTTCTTCAGATAATCGTAGAGATTATCTGAAAAAATATATGGGTGTATTTACTTGCTTAAAATGTAAAGGAGCAAGATTAAACCAAGAAGCTTTAAGTGTTAGGGTAGATAATCAAAATATTTTTGATTATATTAAAAGCACTATTGGTGATTTATTAATAAAAGTAGAAGATGCGGTTTCGAAATTAGATGATTCAGAAACAAAAATTAGTTCACTTGTTGTAAAAGAAATTTTAGATCGTTTAAAATTTTTAAAAGACGTCGGTTTAGAATACTTAACACTTGATCGTAGTGCTGAAACACTTTCAGGTGGTGAAGCTCAAAGGATTAGATTAGCAACGCAAATTGGATCAAATTTAAGTGGAGTTTTATATGTTTTAGACGAACCTTCAATTGGTCTACATCAAAAGGACAACCTAAAACTAATAGATACTCTTAGAAAAATGGTTGATTTAGGTAACACCTTAATTGTTGTTGAACATGACGAAGATACCATGTTTGCCGCCGATCATATTGTTGATATCGGGCCACTTGCAGGAGCAGAAGGTGGACAAATTGTTGCTAACGGACAATTAGAAGATATTATTAATGAACAAAGTTCAATTACCGGAAAATATTTATCAGGTGAGTGAAAAATTGAGGTTCCTAAAACTAGAAGAAGCGGAAATGGTCAAAAAATTCAAATTTTAGGAGCAAAACAAAATAATTTAAAAAATATAAATGTAACAATACCGCTAGGTAAATTGGTCGGTGTAACGGGTGTTTCAGGTTCAGGAAAAAGTACCTTGGTTAACGATATTTTAGTATCAGGAATCCAACATATGATTTCTAAAGATTCATCTAAATTAAACAAAAAAATTAAATTTGATAGTATCAAAGGATTAGTTAATGTTGATAAAGTGGTTCCTATTTCGCAAACACCAATAGGTAGAACTCCAAGAAGCAATCCGGCCACATATACAGGTGTTTTTGATGATATTAGAGATGTTTATGCAAATGTAGAAGAATCTAGAATAAGAGGATATTTAAAAGGTCGTTTCAGTTTTAATACACCTGGTGGTAGATGTGAAAAATGTTCAGGAGATGGATATCAAAAAATCGAAATGCACTTCTTACCTGATGTTTACATTGCGTGTGATCAATGTGACGGAAAACGCTATAATAAAGAGACTTTAGAAATAAAATATCACAATAAAAATATTAATGATATTTTAGATATGAGTGTAGATGATGCCTTCATATTCTTTGAAAGACATCCTAAAATAGTTGATAAATTAAAATATTTAAAGGACGTTGGTTTAGGATACATAAAACTAGGACAAATGTCAACAACAATGTCTGGCGGAGAAGCTCAAAGAGTTAAATTAGCTACATATTTACAAAAAAGACCAACAGGAAAAACTGTGTATGTTCTTGATGAACCAACAACAGGTTTGCATGTTCATGATGTTAAAAAATTAATTACTATCTTAAATAGAATTGTAGATAACGGAGATACTGTATTAGTTATTGAACATAATTTAGATGTAATTAAAAACTGTGATTATATCATTGATTTAGGTCCTGATGGTGGAGTTAACGGGGGTAGAATTGTTGCTAGCGGAACACCTGAGCAAGTCGCTCTAAATACTAATAGTTATACAGGTCAATTCCTTAATAAAATATTAAGTAAAAATAATTAAAATAAAGTATAATTAATATAAATTTAATATTATAAACGAGGTCTAATGAAAAATATAAAAAAGATTAATGTCGAAAAAATAATTAACTTTTTTAATTTGGAAATAATTAACAAAAATAAAGAAAGTATTGAATATAACGATATTTATCAACCAGCAATTAAGCGTGTAGGTCTAGATTTGGCCGAAAAAGTTAATAGCGATCGTATTAGCAATAACGTAATTGCTTGAGGTACTACCGAATCACTTTGATTTCAAGGCATTGGTAAATTTAGAGCTTGTGAAGCTTTGGAGCATATTTTTAAACAAAAACCACCATTGGTTATGCTTTCTAAAGGTGTTACAAAACCAGCTTTAGAGTGGATAGTTGAGGTTGCAGATACTTATAATGTTCCTGTAACTTTATCGCAAACTAGTTCTTCGTATATATCAACAAATGTCGGTTCATATTTAAACAACTTTTTTTCAGAAGAAAAACAAATTCATGGTTGTTTAGTTTTAATTGGTGGAACCGGGGTTTTGATAATTGGTTCAAGTGGTGTTGGTAAATCTGAAGCAGCTTTAGAATTGGTTCAGAAGGGTCACGTTCTAATTAGTGATGACTCTGTTTTAATTAAAGATACCGGAAATTTATTTATTGGTAGATCTCCTGAAATAACACGTAATTTTTTAGAAGTACGTGGTATTGGAATTATTGATATTAAATATACTTATGGAATTAGATCTGTAGCCCCTTCGTCAATTATAAATTTAGTAGTTGAATTGGTTAGAACTGACAAACAACAAGAATTCGATCGCTTAGGTGTTGATTTTCTTAAGTATTCAATATTTGGAAGAAACATTAAGAAAATACAAATACCAATCAAAGAAGGTGGCTCTACAGCTTCTTTAATTGAGGCGGCTGTGAGTTCGTATCTTTCTCGACATGATGGAGTTAATGTTTTAGATGAGATAGAAAAAAGGAGGTTAAAAAGCAATGACTAATATGGCATCATATATCCCTTCACAACCAGCTTTTGAAGGTAGACCTTGAAGTCCTTTAATCCAAATTGGGACTTTTGAAATCCAAACCTATTCATTAACAATGATGTTAGGTTATTTACTTTCAATACTTACTGTTATCTATTTTTGACGTAGAGAAAAATTAAAGATGGATGTTGTTTATACTTTAATTTTAATTACTATACCTATGGGAATTATAGGGTCACGTTTCGGTTATATTATAGAGCAATTAATTTATCAAGATGAACCTTTTAAAGGATCTGCGTGGTATAAGATTTGAGAAGGTGGATTAAGTATCCAAGGTGGTTTAGTAACGACAATTATAGTTGATTTAGCTTACGTTTATACAAAGAGAGATGTAGTTGATATTAGAAAAGCAGGTTCCTTAATAATACCTACAATTTTAATAGGACAATTTATTGGACGGTTTGGTAATTATGCTAACCATGAGGTTTATGGAAAAATAGATTGAACTGGTACAAGTTCTTTAATTTGAGGAAAAACATTTGCTGATAATATGTATATTAGCGATGCTGTAACTAATCAGCTAGGGATTGAGGCTGCATATAGATACCCTCTTTTCTTATACGAGGCAATAGCAAACTTAATTGGGTATTTAATTCTAGTATGAATATTTAACTATTTCTGAATTTTTAAACCAGGAGTAAATATTGGTATGTATTTAGTTTGGTACGGGTTAATTCGTATGGGAATGGAGCCTTTACGTGAAGAATCATATAAATTGTACGAATATGTTGCTTTAGGTTTTGTGCTCTTTGGTGCATTTTTGGTAATTTATTATCAATTCTTTGGAAGAGTTAAATATATTAGAGTTAAGAAATCAGAAATACAAAGTATTACAACATATCAATACGCCAACCCTGAAATTTATTTATCTTATGTAAATGTAACATCGTTTAAACACATCTTTAAGAAGATAATTTCAAAATTCAAAAATAAATAGGAGCATTATGCAAAACAAAATTTATGATTTAGTAATAATTGGCGGTGGTCCAGCAGGTCTTAATGCAGCAATTTACGCATCAAGAGCTAATTTAAGTGTTATTTTTATTGAAAAAGGTGCACCGGGCGGAAAATTATCTACAACAAGTAAAGTTGAAAATTGAATTGGTACAGAAAATATAGAAGGTTGACAATTAGCCTTAAACTTTTTTAACCATTCAAAAAAATACGGAGCTGTATATAAATACGGTAAAGTAGTCGAATTAAAACATAACGAAAAGTTTGATAATGAAGTTAGATTAGAAAACGGAGATGTTATATATGGAAAAACTGTTTTAATTTCAACAGGCATGAAAAATGTTGAACCTAATTTTATCGAAAACTTCCAAAGTTTTCTAAATAGAGGTGCTAGTTTTTGTGCTATTTGTGATGGCCCTTTATTTAAAGGGTTACCTTCATTGGTTTTAGGGAATGGAAATTCCGCTATCGAAGAAGCTAGTTATTTATCTACAATTGCTTCGAAAGTATATGTAGTAATTAAGGATGAAGAATTTAAAGCTGAACAGAGACTTGTTAACGATTTATTAGAAAAAGAAAATGTTATCATTTTTAAAAATTCAAGAATTCTATCACTTAAAGGTGATGGAACATTAGAAAATGCAATTATAGAACATAAAGATGGAACTACATCAACAATTCAAGTAGCTTCATTTTTCCCATATATTGGTATGGAGCCATCAACAGATTTTGTTAAAAATAAAGAAATTTTAGATGATAAAGGTTTTGTTGTTACAAACAAATTTATGGAAACTTCTTTGCCTGGGGTTTTCGCAGCAGGTGATATTAGAGCAAAAGAAATTCGTCAAATAGTAACTGCAGCATCTGATGGTGCAATAGCAGCAAGACGTGTTTCTGATTTATTATTATCAGAAAAATAATGAAGTCATACTTTTTAGTATGATTTTATTAATATTAAGGAGGAATGTTGATTAATCAAGAATATATAATCAATAAAAAAGGATTAACGACAAAAGAGGTTGAAGAGTTAATCAAAAAAAATGGTTATAACAAAATTAGTGTAAAAAAAGAAAAAAGCATCTTTAAAATGTTTGTTGAACAATTTAAAGATTTTATGATTATTTTACTTTTGATAGCCTCTGCGTTCAGTTTTGGAGTAGCGATATATGAAGCTATAACCAACAATAACCAAAAAACATCAGAATTAATAATTTCTTTCATTGAACCATTTATAATACTTATAGTGGTGGCATTAAACGCGATGTTAGGCACTTACCAAGAAATAAAGAGTAATCAAGCGGTAAAAGCGCTTTCTAAAAGTAATGAATTATACTCTAAAGTTTATCGTGAAGGTAAGTTGATAACTATTCCTTCATCCAATTTAGTGGTGGGTGATTTGATAGTTATTGAAGCAGGAGATATTATTTCAGCTGATGCTCAATTAGTGGAATCATATTCATTCTATGTTGTTGAATCCGCATTAACAGGCGAATCAATTTCGGTTGAAAAAGACGCAAATTTTATTTCTACTGAAGTTACCAATTTAGCGGAACAAAAAAATAAAATTTTTTCAGGAACATATTCAACTCAAGGAAGAGCGATTGCGGTTGTAACAGCTATCGGAGATCAAACTGAAATAGGTAAAATTAATAATTTAATTCAAGAGCAAAAAGTACCTTTAACACCGTTACAAATAAAATTAAACAAATTAAGTAAAATTTTTGGTATTGCGGGAATTATTTTACTTTTTGTTACTGCTTTACTACAAATAGTTATACAAGGATCTATTTCAAATAATTGAACTAGACCAGAATTATATTCAAACGCAACAGTTATAGGGATATCTCTAGCAGTTGCTGCTATACCCGAAGGCTTAATAACATTTACAACAGTTTTATTAGCTATTGGTGTAGCAAGAATGACTAGAGAGAAAGTTATTATTAAATCATTCTCTGCGATAGAAACAATTGGTTCTACAAGCATAATATGTTCTGATAAAACAGGCACATTAACAGAAAATAAAATGAAAGTTGTAGATTTCATAAACTACAATAAAACATTAACTGACAATAAAGTTTTAGAATACTTTGTTGCGTGTTGTGACGCGACAATTCATAAAAACGAAAAAGGTGAATTCGTTGAAGTCGGAGATCAAACAGAAATAGGAATTTTATATTATGCAAACGATCATAATATAAATGACCAAAATATTTATGATAATTTTAAAAAAATACATTCTTTACCGTTTGATAGTGATAGAAAATTAATGTCAGTATTATTAAAAGAAAATAATCAAAACTTTTTAGTAACAAAGGGTGCTCCTGATGTTATTTTCTCAAAAGTAAAAAATTTAGATAAATCATACAAAGAAAAGGTTGAAGAATTATCAAATAAAAGTTATAGAGTATTGGCGATTGCCAAAAAAATGATAGAAAAAGATGTTATTGATTTTGATGACGAAAATGACCTAGAATTTGTTGGTTTGATTGCAATGGTTGATCCTGCGAGAGCAGGAGTTAAAGAAAGCATTCAACAAGGTTTTGAAGCTGGAATTAAGCCTATAATGATTACCGGAGATCATTTGACAACAGCTGTTGCAATTGCAAAAGAATTAGGTATTTTTGTTGAAGGAGATAGAGCAATAACTGGTTTGGAATTGTCGAACATGGATGAAGAAGAACTAAAAAATGAAGTTAAACATATTTCAGTTTATGCTCGTGTCACTCCTTCAGATAAGTTAAGAATTGTAAATGCTTGACAATCACATAACCAAGTTGTTGCTATGACTGGTGATGGTGTAAATGATGCTCCTGCTCTTAAACGTAGTGATAGTGGTATAGCAATGGGTATAACCGGGACAGATGTTTCTAAACAAGCTGCTGATATGATTTTAACCGACGACAATTTTAGTACAATAGTTAAAGCTGTTAAAAGTGGGAGAGAAACATACTATAGAATAAAATCTGTTATATTAAATTTATTAATTTCTTCAATAACTGAAATTATTGTTATGTTATTTGGGTTATTTGTATTTTCTTTTGTTTTTAAAGAAGAATTTAAAAACACAGATGTAATAATTTTGTCTGCATCTCAATTATTGTGGATAAATCTATTAACTCATGGTTTACCTTCTATAGCATTAGGTATGACTCCAACAGATGTGAATGTTATGAAAAATAAACCCACAAAGAGAGATGAGAGTATTTTTGCTAATGGTATGTTTAAAGAGCTTATAATTCAAAGTATTGTTCTTTCTTTTGCTTCGTTATTATCATACGGATTAGTTGGAATGTTAGCAAAAAATACAAAGATAAGTTCAGAAGATTTTGTTAAATTAACTTCAAGTGCCATGTTCATTACATTAGGCGTAGGCGCAAGTTTAAATTCATTAAATTTAATGAGTAAATCTTCAATTGTTTTTTCAAAATTTAAAAAATATAAGTTAGTTTATCTTGCAAGTTCATTTTCTGTTTTGTCTATGCTAATGGTCACTTTTATACCAGGAATATCAAGCGTTTTTAAAATTATTTCGTTAGATATTTATGGTCAAAATTGATTATATTGATTTGTACCAATAATTCTTTCAATTAACCTAGTAATTTATTCAGAATTTAAAAAAATATATTTTGTTATTAAAAATTATTTAAATAATAAATCTATGATATAATAAAAAGGCAACTTAATATTAAAACATAAAAAATTCAAAATTAACGTAGGAGGTTGTATGAGACAAACAACAATTGTTAATACACAAAAAGCAAATAAAAAGTGATATGTTATTGATGCTGAAGGTCAAGTTTTAGGGCGTTTAGCAGCATATGTTGCTTCTGTATTAAGAGGAAAAAATAAACCTGATTTTACTCCAAATGCTGACATGGGTGATAATGTAGTTATTATTAACGCTGAAAAAATCGTTTTAACTGCTAAAAAAGAAGAACAAAAAATTTACTACTCACACTCAGGATACCCTGGTGGGTTAAAAAGTATCACAGCAGCTAAATTAAGAGTAAAAAGACCTACAGCTTTAATCGAAAAAGCTGTAAGTGGTATGCTTCCTCATACAAAACTTGGTAACAAACAACGTCGTAACTTATTTGTATATGCAGGACCAGAACATAAACAACAAGCACAAAACCCAGAAAGATTAGAGGTTAAATAATTATGAGTAAAAATATTGAATATCGTGGATTAGGAAGAAGAAAATCATCTGTTGCACGTGTTAGATTAACACCAGGAACAGGTAAATTCGTAATTAATAAACGTGAAGCTCGTGAATACTTAACATCAGATATTTACTTAAAAGACGCTAACCAACCATTTGATTTAACTGAAACAAAAGGAACATTTGATGTTTCAGTAGTTGTTGCGGGTGGTGGATTAAGCGGTCAAGCTGGAGCAATTAGATTAGGTATCGCTCGTGCTTTATTAGAAGCAAGTGCTGACTATCGTTCAACTCTTAAGGCAGCTGGAATGCTAACAAGAGATGCTAGAGCTAAAGAACGTAAAAAACCTGGACTTCGTGCTGCTCGTCGTGCAAGACAATTCTCAAAACGTTAATTTTATAATAATAAAATGCTTTGCTATTGTGCTTTATATGCTATAATAGTAAAGCAATATATGCGAGCGTAGCTCAGCTGGTTAGAGCACACGACTGATAATCGTGAGGTCGATGGTTCGAGTCCATTCGTTCGCACCATTTCAAGAAATTGACCAAATAAGCCGTTTGGCTTATTTTTTTATTTTTTAATTAAAAAATAAAGTTATTCCTGTTTAAAGTTATAATAATATTATAATTCTTAAGGAGTAAAATGAAGAGTGACAGAAAAATAGGATTTTTACTATCATTGATGATGTTAATTGGTACAGTTGTAGGTATCGGGATTTTTTTCAAAAATATATCCGTTGGAAAAGCGGTAGATTATAACGGTTTAAGCTGATTAATAACATGAATTATTGGAGGAGTAATATCTATTTCGGTTGCTCTTTGCTTTTCTGAAATAGGATCAATGCGTAACAAAAGTTTTTCAGGAATATCTAATTGAATACATAAATTAAAGCCTGGTTGCACATCTTACGGTATTTCGGTAACTTATGCAGTTTTCTATTTTGGTTTACTTTTTACAATATTAGGTAGTTTTGCTTCAGAAATATTTTTTTATTTCTTATCAGTTATGAAAATAATTGATTTTAATAAAATAAAAATTTGAATTCATCTAATTGTTGGTGCATTTATTAGTTTTTATTTTTTATCGCTAGTGTTAATCTCTCAACGTGCGTCTGGTATATTTCAATCAGTAGTTACAATTTTAAAGTTTATTCCGCTATTTGCAGTAATGTTAATTGGTATTTTTTTAGCAAAGACCCACAATTTATCGAATGAAAATCAACCAGTAAATGCTTTCATAAATGGTTCATTTACTCTTAAGGGTGTAATAATTGCGTTGCCCGCCGTATTATTTTCTTATGATGCTTTTTTGTTAGTAGGATCGTTCGGTAAGAAAATAAAAAAATCGGAAAAAAGATTGCCAATTATAGTTATAGTTGGTATGGTATCAATTACTATATTATATACATTGATAGCTTTATCTTCTATATTGCATAACGCAAAGACAGTTGAAGATATTTTGTTAGATTCTTTACCACAATCATTAAGTAAGGTTATAGAAAAAATTATTTACACATTATTATTAATTTCTACTTTTGGTGTTATTAATGGATTAACATTTGCGTATAAAAACGAAATTGAATCTATGGTTTCAAATGAATTATTATTTGGTTCAAATTATGTTTTAAAAAAAATGAGCCTAAAAAAAGGTACTTTACTTTATTGTTCTGTTATATTTTTGTTTTACTTTATAATTTTATTCACCCTAAGCTCAATATTAGATACAGATGCTTTTTTAGATTTATTTAGTAATTATCCTACGGTTTTATTTTTTGGAGTATATTTATATATTATTGTTTTATATTCTAAAAATAGAAAAAATATTAATGAGACAAACAAAATAAATAAAGTTATTTTTTATAGTGCATCAATAATTTCTTTTTTAGGAATCATAACAATTGAATTAGCATATTTTTCGACAATATTTTCTAATTTATTAAATTCAGAATTTAAAAACAATTATGGTGTTTTTTACAAAGGATCAAATATATTATTTCCGGGTTGATTTGAATTAATGATTTATTTTGTATTTATAATATTTGCTATATCTATACCTGTTTTAAATTATTATTTGGAAAAAATAATTTTTAAAAGAGATTTAATTAGTCATATTAAAAAACTACACTAAATAAACAGTGTAGTTTTTTAATAAAAAAAATAAGCCAGATGGCTTATTTGGTCAATTTCTTGAAATGGTACGTCCTAGAGGATTCGAACCTCTGACCCAATGGTTAAAAGCCATTTGCTCTACCTGCTGAGCTAAGGACGCATAACAATGGTACCCAGAACTGGACTTGAACCAGCACGATTTTGCAATCGAGGGATTTTAAGTCCCTTGCGTCTACCATTCCGCCACCTGGGCATATTTTGCGTTCGTTGCTAAATTATTATAACACAATAAAAAAAAATCAAAGAAATTTTAAAAATATTTTTTTATTTTTTAAATTTAAAAAAATTAACGTTATAAATTAGAACAATAAAATAAAATCTCTATTATTTAAATTTAATTAAATTATATAATATTAACAAAGATTAAATTAATCAGACTATTTAAATTATTTTTTTATAATATAGTTAGGAATAAAATGCAAGATAAAATAAATATACTTTTTATAGGAGATATCTTTGGAGCTCCTGGAATATTAACGGTAGAAAAGATATTACCAGATTTAATTAAAAAAAATAATATAGATTTTGTTATTGCTCAGGGTGAGAATGTAACAGGTAGAAAAGGTCTTGATCAAGAGGACTATAATAAATTAAAAAAAATTGGTGTTAATTGTTTCACAATGGGGAACCATGTTTGAGCGAATGAAGATATATATAATATTATAAATAATAAAGATATTATAAGACCTTTCAATATTGATTCTAGTTATCCGGGGCACGGCACTTCAGTTTTTAAAGTAAAAGATTTTTTATTAAGAGTTAGTTCATTACTCGGAAATACTTTTAACGAATTAAACCATCCATGAAATGAGTCTGTAGCTTTACCGTTTCTAAAATCAGCACATAAATTAATGGAATATAATGATACAGATTTTCACTTTATCGATTTTCATGCAGAAACAACAAGTGAAAAATATGTACTTGGACTAGAAGTTGATGGAACAATAGATGCAGTTTGCGGAACACATACTCATGTTCAAACAAATGATGACCATATTTTACCAAAAGGTACTTGTTATATAACTGATGCAGGTACTGTTGGACCAATTGATTCAGCTATTGGTGCAAATTTTCAAGAGGTGCGTGATAAGATGTTGGATCCTAGTTCTAGAAAAAGATTTCAAGTTAGTCCAAATAATACACAATTTAATGCAGTGATAATAACATTACAAAAAAACGGTTTGAAGAAAAAAACAAACTCAATTAAAAAGATAAATATTTTTGATATCGATATTTATGAAAAAAAATAAAAAAATATTTTTATATTTCTAAATATGGTGTTATAATAGTTAGGCAATCACTCAAAACGATAAGTTAGAATGATGCATTAAGTTCTTTGAAAACTAGATATATACAATAAACATGACAGTCAATTTTTTCGAGAGTTTGATCCTGGCTCAGGATGAACGCTGGCTGTGTGCCTAATACATGCATGTCGAGCGGAGTTCTTCGGAAC